>JBNMKK010000030.1:0-29897 GCA_050874325.1 Coprococcus sp.
AGGTTAAGGATTGTATCCATCATACCTGGCATAGATGCTCTTGCACCTGAACGAACTGATACAAGTAATGGATTCTCAAGATCTCCGAACTTCTTGCCGTTGATCTCCTCCATCTTCTTAACGCCCTCCATAGCCTGAGCCATGATCTCATCGTTGATCTTACGGCCATCCTCATAGTACTGAGTACAAGCCTCTGTTGTAATTGTGAAACCCTGTGGAACTGGAAGACCAATTGCTGTCATCTCTGCAAGGTTTGCACCCTTACCACCGAGAAGATTACGCATGGTCATGTCGCCTTCGCTAAACATATAAACCCACTTGTTTGCCATTTGTTTGTTACCTCCTACGTAAACTATATTAATTTTCATGGTGTGGAGTCCCCGTGAAGTCTCCACACGCGCTAGACTGATTATAACATATATGTCAACATTAGCAAACTCTTTTTTCTATATTTTGTGTATAATCCACCCCATTTTTACATATATTTGAATTCACCCCACAATCACTGTTTATACATATAAAAACAGAGGCCACGGATATCTCCATAGCCTCTGTTTATCAATATATCTTATGTCGTCATTCGTAAGCATGATGACCTGCACGCGCCTCAGCACACTTCATTATATCATAATTCGCCACGTACCAATCGTGCCGGCATATTTGCTTACTCTCCATCGATAGCTGCCTTGAGAATGTCAAGTCCTGCGATCAGATCCTCATCTGAGATGATAAGTGGTGGCATGATCTTGATAACTGCATTGTCACGACCTGCTCTCTCTATTACAAGTCCCTTCTTGAATGCTCTTGCTGTGATCGCACCTGCTGTTGCGTCATCCTTAACCTCTACGCCCCAGAGGAGTCCGATACCACGAGTTGCGATTACATTTGGATCGCCATCTATATTCTTCTCAAGATACTCTCTTACTATCTCGCCCTTACGTCTTGTCTCTGCCTCGATGTTGTTGTCAAGCATGAACTCAAGTCCTGCCTTTGCAGCTACCATTGAGAGCTGAATTCCACGGAATGTGCCTGAATGCTCACCTGGTTTCCAGAGATCATACTCCGGCTTGAACATTGCAAGTCCCATTGGGAATGGATATCCACCTATCGACTTTGAAAGTGAGAACATATCCGGCTTGATTCCTGCTCTCTCAAATGAGAAGAATGTACCTGTTCTTGCACATCCAACCTGAACATCATCGACTACCATAAGGATATCATTCTTATCACAGAACTCACGGAGTGCCTTGAGATACTCTACTGAGAATACATTTACACCACCGTCTGCCTGTACTGTCTCGATAAATATCGCTGCCGGCTTTTCAACTCCTGAATGATCGTCATCAAGAAGTGTCTGCATGAACTTGATCGTATCAAGCTCTGGGAACATGTATGGAGCTGGGATATGGTATACATTGTCAAGTCCCACACCTGCGCCTGCACGGCTTGCTGCATCACTTGTAAGTGATATTGAGCCAAGTGTCATACCATGGAAACATCCCATGTATGCCCAGATCATCTCTCTCTTCTTGACCTTACGTGCAAGCTTTAAGAGTGACTCTACTGCGTTTGTACCTGTAGGACCAGCAAACATGATCTTATAATCAAGTCCTCTAGGCTCCAGAACTTTCTTCTCAAAGAACTCGATGAATTCAGCCTTTGGTGCTGTCATCATATCAAGTGAATGCATGATTCCATCACTCTGAATGTAATCTATAACCTTCTCTTTTATATAGTCATTGTTGTGACCGTAATTCAGAGCGCCTGCTCCTGCAAAGAAGTCTATATACTCCTTACCATTCTCATCATACATCTTAGCTCCCTTAGCCTTTGTAAATATCTCCGGGAAACTTCTGCTGTATGATCTTACATTTGCCTCGTATTCTGAAAATAACTCTTTACTATGCATCTCAATGCCTCCTGTAAATTCAGTGTCCCGGCTTATCTCCGGTCACACCATCAATTAATATTCAAATTTCTTCTCAAAGTAAGCTTTCAGATCCTCGATCTTGATTCTCTCCTGCTCCATGGTATCTCTATCGCGAACCGTGACTGCTCCATCTTCAACAGAATCGAAATCATATGTTACACAGAAAGGTGTTCCTATCTCATCCTGTCTTCTATATCTCTTACCTATGTTGCCTCTGTCATCAAACTCACAATTATAGTACTTTGAAAGTTCTGCGTATATCTTCTCTGCACCCTCGTTGAGTTTCTTTGAGAGTGGAAGTACACCGATCTTGACAGGTGCAAGCTGTGGATGAAAGTGAAGTACTGTACGAACATCCGGTTTCTCCTCTGTTCCGATGTTCTCCTCATCATATGCAGCACACAGGAATGCCAGTGTGACACGGTCAGCGCCAAGTGATGGCTCGATTACATATGGTATGTATTTTTCCTTTGTCTCATCGTCGAAGTACTCCATGGACTCTCCCGATGTGTTCTGGTGCTGTGTCAGATCATAATCTGTTCTGTCAGCGATTCCCCAGAGCTCACCCCATCCAAATGGGAATAAGTACTCTATATCTGTTGTTCCCTTGGAATAGAAACACAGTTCTTCAGGTGAATGGTCACGGGCTCTCATCTCATCATCCTTGATTCCGAGATCTTTGAGCCAGTTGATACAGAAACTTCTCCAGTACTCAAACCACTCCATATCTGTACCCGGCTTGCAGAAGAACTCAAGCTCCATCTGCTCGAACTCTCTTGTTCTGAATGTGAAGTTACCAGGTGTTATCTCATTTCTAAATGACTTTCCTATCTGACCGATTCCAAATGGAACCTTCTTTCTTGAAGTTCTCTGTACATTCTTGAAGTTGACAAATATACCCTGTGCTGTCTCCGGTCTGAGGTATACAGTATTCTTGGCATCCTCTGTTACACCCTGAAATGTCTTGAACATAAGGTTGAACTGTCTGATACCTGTGAAGTTATGCTTGCCACATGTTGGACAGCAGATATTGTTCTTCTCAACATACTCTTCCATCTGCTCGTTGCTCCATCCGTCTACTGCGCCCTCAGGAACAACTCCGTTCTCAGCCATAAAATCCTCTATAAGTTTATCTGCACGGAATCTCTCATGACACTCTTTGCAATCCATAAGAGGATCAGCAAATCCTCCAAGGTGGCCTGAGGCAACCCATGTCTGTGGGTTCATAAGGATCGCACAGTCAACTCCTACATTGTAAGGGTTCTCCTGGATGAATTTCTTCCACCATGCTCTCTTTACGTTGTTCTTGAGTTCAACACCGAGATTACCATAGTCCCATGTGTTTGCGAGACCACCGTAAATCTCTGAACCTGGATAAACAAATCCTCTGCTCTTTGCCAATGCAACGATCTTGTCTAATGTCTTTTCCATCGTAATCCTCCAAATCATATTCGAATTTTCTTCGCTCTATCCGCCTTATTTTATACTCATTCAAATATTTTTGCAAGGTTCACAACATATTTTGTAATATTATTTATGCAGTGTACAAGAATTTGTTGTTACACCCGAGCACTTCATATTGCTTACTCGCTATGACTCTTGTATAATAGCATCGGATTGGTTCTTTCAAAAGTTCCAATTACACATTATTTTATGGTGCCAATTCAGCGTATCTTTACTTATTTATTGGAAAGCAGGAGGAACAGTATGATATCAATAGATAAATCATCAAAAAAATCTCTGTATGAACAATTATATGAACAGATAAAAAATGAAATATTGAGCGAGCATTTCTCTGCTGGTGAAAAGCTTCCAGCCACAAGACAGCTTGCCGCAGAACACAATCTGAGCAGGAACACTGTCGTCAATGCATATAACCAGCTTGAACTAGAAGGTTATATACACTCGGTCACAGGATCCGGATACTATGTTGAAAATATCAATATCTTTTCAACCGATAAAAAAAAGCCTCGAAATGAGGCTGTACCACTTCCGGTCAGACCAACTAATCAAGGTTTCCGCTACACTTTCAGCTATGGCAATCTGGATTACAATTGCTACCACTCCGGAGCATGGCGCAAATGCCTTTCAAATGCCTGTGATATGATCTCTCTTGCTGATGCCGCATCATACCAAATGTCACAGGGAAGTTACACTCTTCGCTGTCTCATAACCGATTACCTGTATATGTCAAGAGGAGTGAAATGTTCACCTGAACAGATAATTCTAACCAGCGGGCATCAAAAATCCATAGATATCATAACTCATATATTCGATCCTTCCAACTGGACATTTGCCATGGAGGATCCCGGATACAATGGTACATGGGAGATTGTCAGCCAAAGTCCATTCCAAATAATCCCGATTCCACTCGATGGTGACGGTGTATCCATAGACCATGTACAAAGTCTGAAAGATACACTGTTATATGTAACCCCATCCCATCAATTTCCTATGGGTGGAATACTGCCGATCAGCAAAAGACTTGAGCTTATAGATTGGGCAGAACAATCCGGAAGTTTCATAATCGAAGATGATTACGACAGTGAACTTCGGTACCAAAGCAGACCTATACCGTCACTCCAATCCATCGACAGCAGCGACAGGACTATATATCTGGGGACATTCTCCAAATCCATGTCACCTGATCTGAGAATATCATATATGGTTCTACCCGCAGACCTTATGAAAGTCTACGAAATGCGATATTCACACACAAACTGTACCGTTCCAACAGTGCTGCAGCTTGCGCTTATTCAATTTATACAGAACGGAAATTTTCAGCGGCATATAGGTGCCATGAAGAATCATTATAAGAAGAAACACGATTACATACTTAACTACGTCAAACAGAATCTTGACGATAGAGTCACCCTGTATGGTGCGGGCGCCGGACTTCACTTTGTAATTGAAATATCAGATTCACAGCTGAGTCAGTCCGAACTCATATTAAAATTCCAGAAAAAAAGCATAAGATTTTTCTCCACCGAACCATTCTGGATAAGGAAGGACCTCTGTCCCCAAAACCAATTACTATTTGGTTTCAGTTCCATACCATACGAAAAACTTTCAGGGGCAATGGATGCAGTATCCGAAGTAATTAAGAACCTATAAACTAAGTGGGCAGTGAATCTATAATCTCAACAGATTTAAATTTTCTGTCCACATACATGTCCATGAACTGTCTTGCCACAACCTGTACCTCAGCCAGCACAGCATCAGATACATTGAAATTATACATTTTTCCGAGCTGCGCTCCGTTTATGTACTGTATTGTGTAAACAGCATCATCAGAAATATGTACAGGATGTCTCGCTTTTGACCGACAGCTGTCACACAGCAAGCCTCCGGATGCCGCATCAAACACATTTGTGACCTCCGCCTTTCCACATATAGGGCAGTGAAAGCTCTGCAGCCCCTGTCCGAACACATCCATCAATTTTATCTCATACACACATCTTATTAATTTTGCCGGCATCTGACCTTTCTCAAGTGCTTTGAGACTCACATATAAAAGGTTTAGATAATCTGCCGCCCTGTCCCCCTCATGCGTCATAAAACTCATGACCTCACAGAAATATGACGCGTAACAATACGCGTCAATATCCAGTGTAAGCTGGTGAAAATACTCATCGACATCAATATTCACCAGTCTGTACGAATCTCTGCCAGGTATCAGAGTAAAACTTCCCATCACGAACATCTGCGTCTTTGACTGAAGTGGGTTCGTGCCACGTCTTACCCCCGTTGCGAATACCGTGATCCTGCCTCGTTCCTTTGTCAAAACCACCATTCGCCTGTCATACTCGCTCTGGAGGCTGCTGGACAGTACAATTCCGTGCAGTATAACTTCTTCTCTCATAATGTACGATCCACCTCCATAATAAATTCAATATAGCATCCTCTACTCGTCTCTAAATCCAAAATTCCTGAGCAGCGTATCCGTATCTCTCCAATCCTTCTTAACTTTTACCCAAAGTTTCAGATTGACCTTTGTATCGAGAAGTCTCTCTATGCCATATCGAGCATGGGTTCCTATCTTCTTAAGCATTGCCCCCTGCTTTCCTATGATGATACCCTTGTGAGAATCCCTCTCACATATGATGGTGGCGTCTATATCTATGATGCCTCCATCAGGTCTCTCCTTCATGGAATCAATGACAACCGCTATACCATGCGGCACTTCCTTATCAAGCTGACGGAGTGCCTGCTCTCTTATAAGCTCTGCAACTATCTGCCTCTCTGGCTGGTCTGTGACTGTATCCTCATCATAGTATTGAGGACCATATGGCAGATATTTCATGATCGTGTCAATGAGTTCATCCGTATTTTTACCCTTCAAAGCTGACACAGGAACTATCTCAGCAAAATCACAGGCATCCTTGTAGGTGTTTATCGCCTCAAATACCTTGCCCTCCTCCACGTTATCTATCTTGTTCACAACGACAATGATCGGAGTCTTAACCCTCTGCAGCTGTTCTATGATATATCGCTCTCCAGCGCCGATAAATGTGGTTGCCTCAACTATCCAGAGAACTACATCCACCTCATCCAATGTGCTCTCAGCAACCTTGAGCATATATTCCCCAAGCTTGTTTTTTGCCCTGTTTATCCCCGGCGTATCAAGGAATATTATCTGTCCCTTATCGCTGGTATACACCGTCTGTATCCTGTTTCTCGTGGTCTGGGCCTTGTTGCTGGTTATCGCGATCTTCTGTCCAATAATCCTGTTCATAAGTGTTGATTTTCCAACATTTGGCCTGCCTATTATCGACACAAAACCTGACTTGTATTCTTTATTCATATATCTCCTTTATCCCATGGATGCCCAAATAAGGGCATCCGCGTATCTAAAAACCAATTACACGTCTTCGATCATACTCTATCAGAATATTGCAAGAACATCCTTGAAACTATCCTTATTCTCCTCTATCTTGGTCTCTCCGCCTATGGCACAGATAATTCCAGAATCCGTAACTGCCTTTACAAGAGGAGCGAGTGCTCTGATCGCATCTCTGTCAGTTGAAAGGATCTTGTCTCTCTCCTTCTGTATGTCCTCATCCGTAACATTCATAAAATATCTTGCCATGTGGCTTATTCCCTCCGCAACAGGTGTTGTAGGTGCATCTATCTGAGCCATTGTTCCGATGATATACTTCGTCATATCTCTATCTGAGCACTCGAAGTTCTCAACAAACTTATATGCATTCTTAAATATATCATACGTCTCCATAAGGTTCGGATCTCTGTACGAACTCATATAACAGGTTCCATTTCTGAGGAATGAACACATCGCACCATATGCTCCACCTTTCACTCGGACATTTTCCCACAGATATCCATAGGCAAATATCACCTTGAGAACACTGAGTGAACTGTCATACTTATATCCTGCCTCCTCAAAATTACCCGCTATGGCAACATACTGAACCTGACTTGCAGTCTTGAATCCCTCATTCTTAAGATTCTTCTCAAATGGTTTCACATCCTTATGCGCCGGTCTTGTAGAAAGCGCTTTTCCAAAATCCTCAAATGAATCAGCAAGCAGATCCGTAACATCTTCATTTCCTGTATACGAAACCGTAAGCGCACCTTTTCTGAGGACCTCGGCAAGAGCATATCTAAGTTTCTCTATAAATTCATCATACTTTTCGTCAAAGTGATCAACTATATCGCACAGGAACTCATAATATGCGACTCCGCATGTCTCATCCGTAAATCTGGCGCCTTCATCTATATATGACATAGCTCTGGTGTATGCCGTCACATGTCCTGACGCAGCCATTCCATTCTTCATGCTGGACTTTTCCTCTGTTATAAGCTCTCTGAGTCTCTTCTTATCATCTATCTTCGATGAGAACAGGATCTCCTTCACGAGTTCAACAGCATATGGAAGTTTCTCATAGAGCGCCTTCATTGATACATAGAAGAATTTCTTGATATCTGTGTCACTTGCATATCCAACCATATCAAATTCTATTCCGCCTATATTACTGTCGATCTCATTTGACAACTGTCCATAGGTGTGCTTTTCTGTGTCTATATATTTGAACAGACACGAGAGCACTGCAAGATATGGGACAAGCTCATTATCTATATCGTTGATATTAAAATAGAACCTTAAATATCCTATTCCATTTGTAAATATATCATGTGAGACAACCGGCAGTCCACCGATCACCGACTCAACATTCTTGAGTTTTTCCGCATCCTTATCAATATCTTCTATCGCCAGCAATGGAACCTTTGCAAGATCCTCAGCAGATGAAGGTGTAGCCTGATACTCCTTAAGTGCCTGTGTCTCCTCCACTATCTTCTCAAGTTCTTCTCGGCTAAGTGTAGCCTTGTATGCTGCAAGCTCATCGGCGATCTTCTTCTCGTTCTCCTGGTCAAGTCCCTTCTTTGGATTCATGGTTATATAAGCACCAAACGTATTGTCTATGAAACACTCCTTGATAAGCTGCTCAAAATATCCACTCTGCAGATCTTCCCTAAGCTCCTTATACACATCATTCATCTCGAAAAACATAAGTGCTTTGGTGTCATCATACAGCCAACTGTTAAACGCATCCAGGCCATACATAAGCCCCTTTGGAAATCTTCCGAAATTTGCCTCTTTATGCTTGAATTCAAACTTGTTGATCGCTGCTTCGATCGCCGCCTTATCCATGCCATGGCTAAGTTTCTCCATGGTGTCATCTATAACTTTGATGAACTTATCCTTATCGTTTTTGTCTGCTCCCCTTGCTATTATGGAGAATGTGGTCTGCTGACAGCCATTGTCATATGAACTGTAAACTTCCTCACCTATCCCTGCATCTGTCAGAGCCTTCTTTAACACTGCACCAGGTGCATCCATGAGCACATACTCAAGTATACCAAGGGCCGTTACCTTCTTCTTCTCAGTGCTGAGTCCCATTATCTTGCTATATGTCAGTATGGAATTGTTCTCCTCCGAATCAGTGTCAGCTATAGAATAATCCATAGTTATATCCTTCATCTCATCAAATGGTTTCTGAAGTGGGATAGCAGAATCTATCTCCTTGTAATCATAATGGGACAGGTACTCCTCATCTATAAACGTGAGTTCCTTTGCCATATCACAATCACCATACAGATATATATAACTGTTTGACGGATGATAATACGTCCTATGGAAATCTCTGAATCTCTCAAGGGTAAGTGTTGGTATTGACGCCGGATTTCCGCCTGAATCGTTGCCGTATGGAGTGTCCGGCATAAGTGTAGACTCTATAACTCTGTACATTACCGACTCAGGGCTTGAGTACACCCCCTTCATCTCATTGTATACAACTCCATTATATTTCAGCTCACCATCCACGGAGTCAAGTTCATAGTGCCAGCCTTCCTGTTTCATTATCTCGTCATGGATGTAGATATCCGGATAAAATACAGCGTCCAGATACACACTCATGATATTTTCAAAATCCTTCTGATTGAAACTTGCTATAGGGTACACTGTCTTATCCGAATATGTCATGGCATTAAGGAATGTATTCAGTGATCCCTTTGCCAGTTCGACAAATGGATCCTTGACCGGATACTTCTTTGAACCGCAGAGCACGGAATGCTCGATTATGTGTGGTATTCCAGAATCATCATAAGGTGGTGTTCTAAAACCGATATTGAACACCTTGTTCACATCGTCATTCTCAATTATGAGGACCCTCGCCCTAGTCTTTATATGTTCAAGCACATAGCCCTTTCCATGCATCTCAGGGAGATCTTTCTCCTCAACTATTCTGTAAGCTTTAACATCCTTGATATTTCCCAATTCATATTCTCCTTCTAAATTTATTTTATCTGTGCAGCGCCAAATGACGCAGGCAGAAATTCTGACAATCTTCTCATATCATAATCATCCTCTGAACGCGCAGCTATAACATACATGTCTGTAGAAAATTCCGACAACACCTGTCTGCATATCCCACACGGATATGTTATTCCATTTATACCTGTACTATTCAATCCACCGACTATCGCTATCGCTTTAAAATCAGTATATCCACTGCTTATAGCATTACACACAGCTGTTCTCTCTGCACATATCGTAGCTCCATACGAAGAATTCTCTATATTGCAGCCTGGGAACACGCGATATTCCTGTAATTTTTCCGAATCAGCATCTTTCAGATCGGTATCACCGCGTCCCGCCAAAAGTGCTGCTCCGACCTTAAACCCAGAATATCTGGCATAAGCCATGTTTCTTGCTTTTATCGCCTCTCTGATTAGACGTCTGATATCGTTATCATCAATAACGCAGCCACCATCCATAAATCTGAATCCTCCATCTTGATATCATATCCACGCTTTCATAATAATAACACTAATACACCTTCTGATTCAATCTTTCCCGTACTATTAAATGTTCTATTATTATCACCTTGATATACATAGCAAGAGGTCGCCACAATATGACGACCTCTTATCTATCACTATCATACTTTTTACATTTATGACCATATAACTGCAGTAATCAATTAATAATAACTACCCGACTGAACCTGATTGATTATGTCATTTATCATCTCTCTGTATGTGTCTGATGTCAATACAAATATTATTGCTGCAACAAGGAATACGAGCGCTATCGAACTCATGATTATACCGGCGATCGCCATGCCCTTGCCCGGCTTTTTGTCCTTGAGACTGATTATACCTGTTATTATACCGGCAATCGCTGTGGCTATTCCAACATAAGTGATACAGCATCCAAACGTGAGTGAGAAAATACCAAGCACCATAGATGCTATCGATACTCCCTTGCTCTCCTGCGGCTGCGGCTGCATATTATTCTGTGGATATGCAGAGCCGCCACCCATATTCATATTCTGATTGGCATAGTTCTGTCCATACGGATCACCTGGCTGACCATAATTCTGTCCATACTGTCCATTCGGCTGTCCGTAATTCTGATCATACTGTCCACCCGGCTGTCCGTAATTCTGTCCATACTGTCCATTCGGCTGTCCGTAATTCTGATCGTACTGTCCGCCCGGCTGTCCATAATTCTGATCGTACTGTCCGCCCGGCTGTCCATAATTCTGATCGTACTGTCCGCCCGGCTGTCCATATTGACCGCCTGTATATGGATTCTGCTGATTCTCTTGTCCGTTGCCTTCTGTTGGCTGATATCCGCCAAAGTTGTTATCTTCTCCCATCTCTTCCTGCCTTTCATTTATTGCTTTATATTATACACGCCCCATATTTTCTACAACCGAAAATACATGTTTAGATTATCTCACACATGACGATTAGTGTCAATTAACCTGTTTTGTTTTATAATGCAAAAGCTGCACCGTCGGGCAAACCGGCAATGCAGCTTTTTATTATGTTATATCTATCTGTGAAACTCTGTTTTAGAATCCCATTCCGCCGCCCATACCAGCGCCTCCTGCTGGCATAGCTGGAGCATCTTCCCTTATATCTGCAACTACTGACTCTGTTGTGAGCATTGTAGATGCAACTGATGTAGCGTTCTGAAGAGCACTTCTTGTGACCTTAACAGGATCAATGATTCCTGCCTCGATCATGTTTACATATGTCTCATTGTAAGCATCGAAACCTACACCAACCTCAGACTCCTTGATCTTATTGATGATAACTGATCCCTCAAGTCCTGCATTGGCTGCGATGTGGAACAGTGGAGCTTCCATAGCCTTGAGAACAACCTTGGCACCTGTCTTCTCATCGCCCTCAAGATCCTTGACGAGCTCAGCAACCTTCTTTGCAGCGTGGATATATGCTGAACCACCACCTGAGATGATTCCTTCCTCAACTGCTGCTCTTGTTGCATTGAGTGCATCCTCCATACGGAGCTTAGCTTCCTTCATCTCTGTCTCTGTAGCTGCACCGACTCTGATAACTGCAACACCACCGGCAAGCTTTGCAAGTCTCTCCTGGAGTTTCTCCTTGTCGAACTCTGATGTTGTCTCCTCAAGCTGAGCCTTGATGACATTTACACGACCTGCGATATCTTCCTTAGCACCCATACCATCAACGATGACTGTGTTCTCCTTTGTGATCTTAGCGCTCTTTGCACGACCAAGGTCATCAAGAGTAGCATCCTTAAGCTCATATCCAAGTTCCTCTGATATAACCTTACCACCTGTAAGAATAGCGATATCCTGAAGCATATCCTTTCTTCTGTCGCCATAGCCAGGAGCCTTTACTGCTACTACCTGGAATGTACCACGCAGCTTGTTGACGATAAGTGTTGTGAGTGCCTCTCCCTCGATATCCTCAGCGATGATCAGCAGCTTTGATCCGCTCTGAACGATCTGCTCAAGAAGTGGAAGGATCTCCTGGATATTTGATATCTTCTTATCTGTTATCAATATATATGGGTTATCAAGCTCTGCAACCATCTTCTCCATATCTGTTGCCATGTAAGCTGAAATATAACCTCTGTCGAACTGCATACCTTCTACAAGGTCGAGCTCTGTCTTCATTGACTTTGACTCCTCGATTGTGATGACGCCATCCTTTGACACTTTCTCCATAGCATCGGCAACCATCTGTCCAACCTCATCGTCACCAGCTGAGATAGATGCAACTCTCGCGATCTGATCCTTTCCGCTGATAGTCTCGCTCATATCAAGAATAGCCTCAACAGCCTTATCACAAGCCTTCTTCATTCCCTTTCTGAGAACGATTGGGTTAGCGCCCGCTGCCAGGTTCTTCATTCCTTCGTTGATCATAGCCTGTGCAAGAACTGTAGCTGTTGTTGTACCATCACCAGCAACATCATTTGTCTTTGTTGCAACTTCCTTGACGATCTGAGCACCCATGTTCTCAAATGCATCCTCAAGCTCGATATCCTTTGCAATAGTAACACCATCATTTGTGATGAGTGGTGAACCGTATGACTTTGCAAGTACTACGTTTCTTCCTTTAGGTCCAAGTGTAACTCTTACTGTATCTGCTAACTGATTAACTCCTGCCTCAAGTGCCTTTCTAGCCTCGGCACCGTACTTAATTTCCTTTGCCATTTCTGTCTACCTCCATATCTTAATCTGTCATTTTGGTCTTAATTTTTATACTGGTCAAATATTATTTCTCAACGATTGCAAGGATACTGTCCTGCTTGATAACTATGTACTCTTCATCGTCAAGCTTAACCTCTGAACCTGCGAACTTCTGATATATTACTGTGTCTCCAACCTTAACATCCATAGGAACAAGCTTGCCGTCCACAACTGCTCCAGGACCAACTTCTATTACCTCTGCGTACTGTGGCTTTTCCTTTGCCTGACCTGGTAAAACGATTCCGGACTTTGTTGTCTCCTCTGCTACTGACTGCTTTAATACTACTCTGTCTCCAAGTGGTCTTAACTTCATGATATATACCTCCTGATTTATTATTTCTTATTCTTTTCTCGCCTTTGTTCTTAGCACTCAATTTATGTGAGTGCTAACACTGTTTTATATTCTATCCATTTCTATAAAAAAATCAACCCTTATTTTCTAAAAAATATATAAAAAGATGACTTCTGCCACCTGATATAACACCTTCTACTTAAACAACGTTGTCCTTGCATAGTCAAACAGATACTGCTGTGCATATCCTCCGAGATTTCCAAATTTCTTCACCGCAAAAGCCTCTATGTCCGGTTTCTTTGTGTCCTTTCCATCAAAATACATCTGCTCCATTATCCTCTTCATCCACACATCAACAGGAAATGCCTCCCGTCTGCCAAGGCCGAACAATAGAACACAGTTTGCAACCTTCTCTCCAACGCCCTTTATCGTCATGAGAAGCTCCCTCGCCTGCGCTATATCCAGAGTATCCAGTTTCTCCCTCGTCACTGTGCCCGAATATACCGCCTCCGTGGCATTTTTGATATACGGAGCCCGAAATCCAACTTTACACTCCCTGAGTTCATCCTCCGTTACTTCGTGAAGTTTCTGGACATCCGGGAACACATAAAATGCCTCACCATTATATCCTATGACTTCATCACCAAATCTATGCGATATATTTTTTACACACTGCTTGATCTGCGGTATGTTCTTATTCTGTGAAATGATGAAAGATATGAGTGTCTCAAAAAAATCCTGATTTAATATTCGTATCCCACTTTTTTCATCGACTGCAGTCTTCAATGCTCCATCTGCCTTTATGACACTTTCCTTGATGAGTCTGTAATCATTGTCCATATCAAGATACGACTTCCATATTTCTTCATAATCCTCCATGGATGAACCATATATCTTGAGAACATTCTCTGTCTGCTCCATCTTCACCGCTCTGCCAAATGCCACAACTTCATAAACCTCGTCATCCAACTTATCAAAATGAAAGCACTGACCACACTCAAGTATCTGAGAGAGTATAAAGTCATTTACACCATCAACCGTAACTATATTGTTATCACAACTAATATTCATCTTCTGTACACCTGCCATTTCCTGTATCTCCAATCTTACGCGTTGCGCTACATCTTTATCCGCTTTATGAATACCTCACATCATCTGTCTTATAATACTTCTTTGTAAATTGCCCTTATAAAACACACCAGACTATTGTATAATACACGTATATTATTTTCAACGTCACTTACGGTGAGCGGAAATAATTACCTATATTTAAATCCACAGGAGGACTTATGGCAGAACAGATATATACCATCCCTGTAAACGACGCATTTGACAGCGAGTGTGAATGTCCTATGTGCCAGATGCAAAGGGAGCTTGAAAGAAACGCAATCGAATACACTATGGGACCAAGCTACATGGAGGACGACAACCGCGCCCTGACTGACAAGCTTGGATTTTGCAGCCACCACCTGAGACTTCTCTACCAGGAGAAGAACCGTCTGGGACTGGCTCTCATGATGAACACCCATATGAATAAGACTATAAAAGACATGAAGGAACTCGCGGCTAAAGGTCCCGCAGCAAAAGCCGGTCTTTTTGGCAAAAACACCCCAAACGCACCTATAGTCGACTACATAGAGAACATGGAAAAAAGCTGCTTTATATGCGGACGAATGGATGATATGTTTGTCCGCTATGTCGACACTATATTCCACATGTGGAAAAGAGATCCGGAATTCAGAGATAAATTTGCCGGATGTAAGGGGTTTTGCACATATCACTATGGCATTCTCTACAAGACTGGTCAGAGCAAGCTGAACAAGGATCAGTACTCTCAATTTCTGGACGTCCTAAATAAAGTCTACTTTGAGAATATGGAACGAGTAAATGGTGATCTGAGCTGGTTCATAGATAAATTTGATTACAGGTACAAAAATGAACCATGGAAAAATTCCAAAGATGCCCTTCCAAGAGGTATCACCAAGATCGGACACATATTTGTTGAATAGTTTTCATAAAAATCAAAAGCCGTCTGACAGCTTACATCGAGATTCCCCATCTCTAAAGCTTTCAAACGGCTTATCTTTTTATTATTCTAAAAATATCTGTTACAAATCCCTAGCTGACTCTCCATGCCATGAGACTGTCTGCCAGAGCGGGTTTATTTCTTCCATTTCGGTTATCGGCACGCTCTATTCCATGTGCCTGCTTCATCCGTTCGTGGAGATACGCCCTATACTCCGTGAGAAGTCCGGTAAATATCGGTCTCAGCATCGGACATTTTCTAAAATCTCCCGGCTTTACAAGTCCTGGTTTCTTGTGGAATATATCCACCCCTGCATTCTTTAAAACCGATGCCACAAACTGGGAACAGAAAAAATTGTACTCTCTCTCATACGCGAGATGAAAAAATACACTGAACACTCCCATAAAGTTGTATCCATATCTGTCAGGATGTTTCTTGAATCTTGCAAGCTCCTGCTGAATTCTATCGTACTGTTTCTTTGTCACTTTAAGCTCATATACAGCACATCTGGTTCCCTTGTGTTTTCCAAATATTCCCTTTTCGATGTTCTCACTTATAAACCCACTGTTAAATGGGTTATATACACCCTTTCTTGCAAAGCTGTACATTTCATTTAGACTTATGTCCAGTGCCAACGACGTATGACAATACGGCTCTCTTGTCATAATCTTGATGAGATTAGACGGAACAGTCTTTGTCTTTGACAAAAGTATGTATACCCTCTTGCTTTCATCTTCCATATCTTTGTTTCCAATCACCTATTTTGATGTACGCATGCCTCCCCCACAGGCACACGCCAATCCCCCACATCACAAATCAATTTATACCTCAGCAATATTTAACTCTTGCATGAGTCTTTACAAATTACTTGCCCGGCTTGTAAGAACTCTTGAGGGATACGATCCTGTTATATACAGGATGCTCTGCTGTAGAGTCCTTTGAATCCACACAGAAGAAACCGTTTCTGAGGAACTGGAATGCCTCTCCCGGCTGAGCCTCCTCAAATGCCTTCTCAAGCTTACATCCCTGCTTGATGACAAGTGAATTCGGATTGAGATTTAGTGTACCGTCATCGTTAAGCTTTCCCTTCTCCTCATCGATGATATTCTCGTACAGACGAACCTCTGCATCTATCGCGCTCTCGGCTGATACCCAGTGTATGGTTCCCTTTACCTTTCTGCCTTCAAAGCCTGAACCACTTCTTGTCTCTGGATCGTAGGTACAGTGAACTGTTGTCACATTTCCATCCTCATCCTTCTCAAATCCAACACACTTTACAAAATATGCGTTCTTAAGACGAACCTCATTGCCAGGGAACAGTCTGAAATACTTCTTAGGCGGCTCCTCCATGAAATCGTCTCTCTCTATATACAGGTACTTGCTGAAAGCAACCTTTCTGCTTCCAAGCTCCTCATTCTCCTGATTGTTCTCAACATCAAGATACTCAACCTGATCCTCAGGGTAATTGTCTATGACAAGTTTCACTGGATCAACAACAGCCATATATCTCTTTGCTGTGAGTTTTAAGTCATCACGAACACAGTACTCAAGCATAGCATAGTCTACAGATGACTGGCTCTTTGATATTCCAACCAGCTCCATGAACTTCTTGATAGCTGATGGCGTAAATCCTCTTCTTCTGAGGGCAGCTATAGACACAAGACGTGGATCATCCCATCCGTCCACGATTCCATCCTCAACAAGTTTCTTGATATATCTCTTACCTGTTATAACATTTGTCAGATAAAGTTTTGCAAACTCGATCTGCTTTGGCGTGCCATCCGGTGTATCCTTGTAACCAAGTTCCATAACGACCCAATCATAAAGAGGTCTATGATCTTCAAACTCAAGTGTACATATGGAGTGTGTGACACCCTCTATGGCATCCTCAATAGGATGAGCAAAGTCATACATTGGATAGATGCACCACTTGTCACCTGTATTGTGATGGTTCATTCTTGCTATTCTGTAGATGATCGGATCTCTCATGTTGATGTTTGGGCTTGCCATATCGATCTTGGCACGGAGTACCTTACTTCCATCAGGGAACTCCCCGTTCTTCATTCTCTCGAACAGATCAAGATTCTCCTCAACACTTCTGTCTCTGTATGGGCTGTTCTTACCCGGCTCTGTGAGTGTTCCTCTGTACTCTCTTATCTCATCGGCAGTGAGATCACACACATATGCCTTGCCCTTCTTGATAAGTTTTATTGCAGCCTCGTACATCTGATCAAAATAGTTTGAAGCAAAGAAAACTCTGTCTCCAAAGTCTGCTCCAAGCCACTTGACATCCGCAAGTATGGACTCTACGAACTCTGTCTTTTCCTTTGTAGGGTTTGTGTCGTCAAATCTGAGATTGAACTGTCCGCCATACTGCTTTGCCAGTCCGTAATTCAGAAGGATTGACTTGGCATGTCCTATATGTAAATATCCATTTGGCTCCGGTGGGAATCTGGTGACGATCTTCGTAACCTTTCCCTCCTCGATATCCTTCTCGATTATCTGTTCAATGAAATTCTTACCTGTCATCTCTTCAGCCATTTTTATTGCCTCCCGCTTATAATATAAAGACGCATCAACATACTTGCGTACAGCGTCTGTATGTATCATATTTTCCCGTGTTCAATCAGGTTACACCCGATTTTTGCACGCGATTATAGTTAGTTTACCATACTTTTGCTGCTTGTACCACAATTATCTTTTCATTTGCAATAATTTTCACAGCAAATGTAAATATTCCGCTTGATTTTTGTCACCTATTTTGGTATAGTTATTATTGTTTTTGAAAAGCAAGCTACTATAGCTCAGGTGGTAGAGCGCAACATTGGTAATGTTGAGGTCACGGGTCCGACTCCCGTTAGTAGCTTTTATAAAATCTTCAGTGTTTATGCCGCTTTGAGCGTTTTTTTTATTGCCTAAACTTCTATATAAATCATGCAAAAATCTGTTTTTGTCTACTATTTGTCTACTATTTCCAATTTTTTATGATCTGCTGCCTTAATCAGCATGTTTTTTCCATCGGCAGCAGTCCAGATAATATCTATCAATCGGTCATGCGCCGGATCCATCGCTATCCTTGGCGATGTAAGTTAGGCTTACACCGCTCTCCTCCGCTGCTGCCATTGTCACCACGCTGTTCCAAGCTCGGCGACATTTTATCGCTGAGTTTGCCATGTTTTTTACCTTTTGTATACACTCTCCGTTTATAAGAAAAGGGTGTCCATACTATGGACACCCATAAAAAAGGGAAATGATGGCGCAACCCAAAATGCGGGGGTCACGTATCACTTCCCTATGTATTTTATTATACATACCTGCTCCACAATGTCAACATTTGTCAACATCTCATGCCATCATAAGGTTAACAGTGCCTGTCTGTACCCTGACCTCATTAGTAATGACCCCATCTTCTTTAAGATTAGTTAACACCCGGGGCGGTGTTTCACCTTATCAGAGGTTAACATTAGTTAACAGTTCAAGGTCGGCGTTTTACCGACTTTGACGTTAGCATTTGTTAGCAATTAAGGGTGTCGCATTTTGCTACTCCCTAAACAACCGTACCTGGGGTACACTTGTCCCCTGACAGAACGATTCGTTTTGGGAGCTCTGTATATTTTTTCAATTTCAGTTTTTTTCAGGTTTTATATATTCCTGCAGGTCAACTTTAGTCATGTTCCTATTGCTGTCAAGGGGTCATCGCTTTAATGACACCTTAGAACAACCGTACCCCAAAGTACCCTTGTAATCTCCACAACTATTCGTTAGGGAGCCCTGTATATATTCTCTAATGTCATGTTTTGACATGTTTTCTATTGTTGCCAATGTCGCCAAATGTGGCAGCAACAAGGGGGTAACAAAATGTGACACCCTATGTTTGCTTTAGGCTTTGTCAATAACATCTAACCTGTAGTTGTTTATGAATAGCGTCACGAATCGTTACGCTATATACAGATGGAGTCACGAATCGTTACCCCATACACCGATGGGGGTACTAATAATAACCCCATACACCGATGACCTCGCCAGTACCGACCTCATACCTCAGATACCAAAACGGTACTTGAGATCCTGATTCAGGACTCCATCCAGGACGATACATTCGTATTCCCCAAATGGGAATACGGTCAGAACACACAAGGAGCACATATGCAACACTACCTAGCACTACCCCAATTTAGGGGAGTGCTTCAATACACCTACCCTGATTCAGGGGGAGTGTACAAAACGTTCACCCCTTCAGCACATCAAAAGCCCCTACAGGTCTGCAAATGTTCTTTTTGAATATTCCATGTGTATATTGGTTTTTCTTGGCCTATATATCCTCTAAATGTTGGGTTTTGCCAAGTTGTATATATTCCCATATATCAAGTTTTGTAAGGTTCTATACTCTCCAACCTTAACATTTATTAACACCCTATACACGGAAAACCCTGGAAGATCACACCACGCCCGAACCTCATCGCCATTACATCCCTCACCTGCTGCCAGATGCCCTATAGTTGCTGTACACCTATAGATACGGAGCATTATAAGGGTGTACCAAATGTGACACACCCTACCAGCTATCTACTCATATTCCCTTGGCAGCAGATCATATATTGGGGTATTTCAAATCTGCAGTTTTATGTAAATTTCGTGTGATAATATGTGGATTTTATGCCAATATCTGCATGTTTTATTCTGTTTTCTGTACCAAATATGCCTCATTATTCGCCTATGCATATCTGAATCTAGTAATTTGTAGTATTCCCTGCCGCCTATGTAACGCCAGCTAGTGTTATTCCAAATAAAAAGCACCCTGCTGCTTGCGGAGTGCCTGTTAATTTTTTTTTACTACTTCTGCATTCTTGATTTTTTCTTTCTCTTCCTCTATAAGCCGATCTAATTCTTCTGGAGGAAGTTTCATGTATTTCTCTATGTTTTCATAATTTAGATTATCATTCTCTTTGTATATCATCCTGAACCTCCCACATATATTCAGAGAGCCTCACGCACCCCTGCGGAGTACGTTAGACTCTCTATTGCAAATCAGCAAGCGCAAGCATAACAGCTTGTTTATTTGCCGTATAAGCCATTTTGTTGTTTAATCCATAGACTTTCACGTCTTTATAACCATGTTTGCTATATAGGGCTCTCAGCCATATCATTTTGCACACCAGTATATAGCTCGTGTATAGAGACGTCAAATAAACACCATTGAATTATTGCTTTTTCTGCCATCACGCTATATACTACTAAGAAATAAGAGCGTTCTGTTCCCCCATTTGCCTCTACCTTGTAGAGTTGCCGGGAGTGGAATAGCTCTTATTGTTTTGCTCATATGGCAGCAGTCAATATATCTTTCACATGATACACTCAACTGTTATCCCTGTTGAACCAACCCATGAGCTTATCTATCACTTTTGGATCATCCGAATAAATAAATGCTCCCTCGTCATCATTGAACACTATATCAAACTCTCCCACACTGCCTTGACAATGAAAAGATTGCTCCAATGGACCGACTAATGATCTCTGCCGTTCACCGACAATATAGCCTGCTGCCTTAAGGTCATCTATAAATATGTCCTGTACCTGCTCCGATGGCATTATATCAAAGTTCTTGAAATATATATGATCCTCGTTCCCTGCATCCTGGTATACTTCCATCCACAGAGCTCTAATCTCCTGTTCGTCCATCTCGTCATAATCGCCATAAGGAGAGAACATGATGCCGCCATCGTCTATAGTTATAATTTCTCCATAATCCTTGTGTAATATTGTCATATCCGCACCGGTCAGCTTATCCTTCAGGCTTTCAGATCCAAGCATTCCATTCTCATACAGATCATCTATATTCTTGAACCTATATCGCTCCTCTGTATCACAGCGGCTTATCTCTGCCGGCTTGTAAGATATAATATAGTCATCTATGCGAAGAACTTTATCCTGTTTCAGTTTATGCAAAAACGTACTTTTTAACATGCTCTCCCTCCTTTGTCTGTGTAGTAAAATGGAGCCCTGCCATAATAGCAAAAGCTCCATTTTTTAACGATTCGCAAGCACCCGGACTTGCACACGGGGTCTCCCTCCATCAAGGGACTCTCCTCCTGAGTTATAACCTGCTGATAATGAATAGCCCTGGAGTCACACCAAGGATCCATGCGTTTGTTAGTCGCCGCTTTTATTAAGCTACTATCAATTATTTACACCATAATAACACGCTATCTGTGCCCATTCAATCACTGTTTTATTTTATCACTTGGCATACGCATATATTACTTGCCTTTGTCCCTCTCCATAGTCTCGTCTATGGCTCGATTTATAAATGCAGTTGTACTCTCTCCCATCTCCGTGGCATGCCCCTGTACCAATCCTCTTTTTTCAGCAGTCATTCTAACTTTTATTTCAACAAAATTCTTCATATATCTTTTATGCGCTTCTGCTTGCGCTGGTGTAAAACCTCTATATTCGCTCTTTTTTTCATCTCCCATAATCTCAGCTCCTTCCTATAAATTACTATCCTTAGATATATTATACCATTGCTGTTTATGTACGACCATATACATAATTACTAAATATATGGTCGTATCTTTGTATGAAATGCCACTAGATAGATACGACCATATACATTATAATATACCCATAAGATACAGAAAGGAGCAACACACAACATGTTAATGAGATCTATAATCCTTGCTCTCTCATTATCAGATGAGAGCTACGAAGAGGCAAAGGCACAGCTCAGGGAAAACAAAACAATAAACCAGCATTTTGCTGAAACATTTATAGAGCTCACCGAAGAGCTCAGAAAGGAAGGATCCTATGAAAAAGCACATTGTTAATATCCGTAGAGCCGTTTGTATAATGGCCAATGAATTGCACAAAGCCGGTTATAGCTTATCCAGAGCATTCAAGAAAGCATGGAGAACCGCCAAGGGAACAGCCATTAAGGCAGCAGGTGTTACATATGAAGGCCGGCAGGAGGTTCTAAAATACCTCTCACAATTCAGGCCAGAAAACCTCACTGTGACCCTTGAAAGAGACACACACAACACATATGAAAGAAACGCCATCCGCATAGTTGTACATATCCCATATCTGAAGAAGAAAGCCAAGATCGGCTATGTGCCAAAGGCGTATAGCTCAGAGATTGCCAGACTTATGGACCAGGGCGTTAATGTCAGAGCCCGCCTGCTGGGTATTATAGGCGGTTACAGTTACAAAGAGACCTACGGAGCATTACTTGACGTTGCAATATAAAAATAGCCCTTCTGCTGGTGACACAACAGAAAGGCTCATGATAAGGGTATCAGATGATACATCCCCACCAATAAATCAATGGGATTGTATCATCTGCTGCCGGAAAGGTAAAGGATAAAATGGATACAATAAGTAAATTACTGGGATATACCCCGGAGAAGATGGCTGGAAACACCAAAATTGTGGCTATGAAGATAGTTGATAGTGCCATGGAGCCACGTATAACAGCGGGTGATATTGTGATTGCCCGGAGGCAGGCTGATTTTACAGATGGAGATCTCGCACTGATATGTGTATATGGTATGGGGCACATCTGCCGTAAGATAAAGTGCCACACTGATGGAATAGAGCTTATAGCAACCAACAACTCGTATTCCACCATACACCTCAGTAATGAGGACATAGCAGCCGGTAAAGCCTTTATGATCGGCAAAGTTATAGAACTGAGAGCTACACTATAGCAGACTATCAATGTCCGCTATATATCCTATCTTCTGTCCGGCTGGGAACCGGAAGAAGATAAGGCGGTGCACTCTAACAGAGAATATTTTACCAGACAAATTATTGTCTTGATTGTGGGCGGATTCTGTTATAAAATTCATCTATATTGATTATGCCTATAGGGCACGAATTGTCATTATTTATGAATTTAAGCCTCGCAAAAATGCGGGGACTTTTATGTTATGTGGGTCTTTCCCTTTTGGAAACAATTCACTTTCCAGGATCCACGGTGTCTAAAAAATTGAATAATGTATTTAACCGGGCAGCCGAGGGGTGTTACACCATATCCGTTCGAGTCTTGGAAGGGAGTGGTGCCTTATGAGTACATATGAGGAATTCATGGTTATATTAACCGTTGCGATACTTATTGTGACAATTCTGAATCATAGAAAATAAGAAAAACACCTCGGCCTGACAAGCATACGAGGTGTTTTCATTTAGTCATGTTTGCCGGACGGATAGGAAGTATCTATCGCTCGGCTGTCTTGTTAAGTACATTATACAATATTTTAGGCATTTGTCAAAATGAAAATCCCCAGGTGTTACCAGCACCCGGAGGATAGTTACCCACAAACCGAAGGCTTATAGGTACTCAATTTACAAACTACATTATACCATAAGCCAAATGACATACGAATAACCATGATCGCACAGGGGCAGCAGGTCAAGTATCTGCTGCCCTTCTGTATGTCCCAATAATGATCCGGCATTTGGCAGCTTGCTGCCAATAATCAATGAATAAAGTCCACCTTCATTAACTAGTGCTGTTTTACTCTGTCCAACAGGCAGATTCCCGTTTTGGGAATCTGCTATATCAAGCATAAGAAATCTCTTATCTTCTTCATCAACATGATTCATAACAGCCTTACTTGTATTTGAATAACCTAGTATCTCCGCCACATCTTTCCCAACAAACCAAGGCTCTCCGTTCTCTATTACTGTTCTGAAATTTGTTTTTCCCTGGCGGCCTAAGTCTAACTTAGTGCGTTCGCCCAGCTCCTCATAACATACACATAATCCTAGCTTCGATATAGCTTTGAACCTATGGCAGCAGTCTCACCGCCTTAGCGTATAACATCCATAGAGTATCACCACCAGGATCTAGTATCCCATGACCATACTTCTGCAGGTTTGGTCTGCTGCCTTTCGGTTGAAAATCCTGCATACTCTGCATAATCTTTCACCACAGTATTATACTTAAGTTTTCTTATTGCTCTGTACTCTGCATTGTCCACCGCCCACCGTGACATACCTAGTCGTCTCCCTGTTTCCTCTCGGCTCATATTCAGCCTATACCGCAAATACATTATGTCATACTCCCTGGGCTTTAATTTACGCTCTATTTCCTGCCATAACTGCTCATATGCCAGCTTATCCAATACGCTGCCCAAATCCTCACATTCAACGCCTATGGAGTCATTTAGACATTCATCATCCCTATCTCTGAGCTGCTGATTGAGGCTTTTCGTCTCACTGCAGCTACCAGCGAACATGAACCGCTCAAGCTCTTCTACCTGCTTCACGTTCAACCCCATGCAGATAGCAAATTCTCGTGTGGATGGTTCACGGCCAAATCTATGCATATATGAGTTGCTGACCTGATTATATTTCCAGATCTGCTCTTGTTTATGTACGGGAATCCGAATAACACGCCCACTATCCTGTATATATCTTTTAAAATGATTGGCAAGGCAGACTGAAAAATAACTAATGAACTTTATATCCTGCTGTTTGTCGTATTTTTTCACTGCTTTGCATAAGCTTATATATGCCTCCTGTGTCAGATCTTCCACGGGTGCCCCCCACGAATATCTATTTGCCATCTTGTATATAATGCCTCTATTATGCTCATATAACTGGTACATATTCTCTGTGATGTTCACACCTGATTGAATTTGTTCAACCAATTCTTCGTTTGTCATCACAGCCCACCATTCTATCTTTTCCCTATCATTGCCTTATTTTCTTCTGTAAGTGATTTTATCGTATTGCTCAATTTTGGCGATATTGCATCCGTTTTTCTTGCCATTTCCACATTTGCCTTGTACATATCAAGGAATCGTGCCCTATCGGCTGTTATATTGTCGGACAGACATAATCCGACAAAACCACCAACCTGCCTTACCGTTTTCGCCGTGAGCGGTGTTAATTTTTCCATGGCCTCACACGCCCTGTTATTTCCATATGTCCTTATTGCATACCAAACTTCTTCCCATGCCTCACCAGGACTTGGATAATCTCCGCATGTCACCGATAAACAGGCAGTTCTTATATCCGCTATTGTTGGTGACCATTTCTCTGTTGCCACCCACTTATTTAAAGCTGTTTCCGCCACTTTGTACGGAATATCCTCAAGCTGTTTATACCAAAGCTGCATCGCCTGACTATTAGGCAGCAGATTCTCCCGTGGGTAATATGTTTTTAATGCCATTGCAAATGTTGAAAATTCTGTACTGTTCATATCTTTAATTCTCCTTTGTTTATTTCTTATTGTCACCATCGTAGGTTGATGCCCAATCAGCAGCCATCCTGTAAAAATCATCTAGCTGATCTGCGACTTTGTTCCTTGAACCTGGCGCAATAACCTGCTGCCTGTCATCCTTAAGCGCATATATACCTGTCCATCCCTGCATTATCGACTGATTGAGGATCTGTACCTGTTCGTGCTTATCCTGTGATAGCGACTCCAGCTTGTTTATCATCAGCGTTATGGCTCTGTCACTCATAGGCTTTTTGATGCCCTTCCGGAACTTGATGAACTCTACTATGGCATCATTAAGCTCTGGATCATCGCTATACTTGACCAACTCAGACTTTCTTGTATGGCTCTTAGCATCTTTTGGGGAAGTCCCATCCAGAGTATTGTTTATAGTATTACTGTTTATATTATTATTGTTTAATATATTACTGTTATAATTATTAATGTTTATACTGCCCTCTGAGATGCATCTTGATTGAGATGTATCTTGATAAGATGCAACTCGGCGAGATGCAACCTGCTGAGATGCAACCTGTTGAGATGCATCCCTATGGGCTGTATCTTGGCATATATTATGTGTTAAGTGATATATATTTCTACCTAATAGCCCCCTTGGATTTGTTGTTCTTTCAACTTCTACAACTCCAAGGTCAATAAGAGGATCCATATACCTCTTAAACGTCTTATCTTTCATTTGTAAAGCTGCTTTTATTCGTGCTCTGGTCGGGTAACATACTCCATCTTTATCAGCATAGCTACAAAGATACGCATATATCACTTTGCTGTCTCTGCGTAGTGCATCACTGTCCATTACTCTCTGATACACAATGCCATAGCCTCCTTTGTTTTCATTCACATGTCACACCTCGTTACTTCCTGTAATCTGCTTATCCTTGTCTAGTTTCTTGCATATTCTACAAATGCGTCCTTACAAGCCATCCTTGCATATCTAACAGTTCTGTCACCTGCAAGTTCTGGACACTCTGCCTGTATTTTCTGCCTAGTTCTCCTCACTGTCTCATATGCCGGTAAACCATACTCAGCAAGTGCAACTGTAAAGAATTTTTCAAATGAGACATGCGCAATATTTATACCCTGTCTGCTGCCTATCTCCTTACACACAAGATAATAGAGCTTATTGTCATTGCTCCTTGCATCCTCATTCTCCACCAAGATCTTGAGAACAATATCATGTGTGGTCTTTATTTCCTTTTTCTTATTTGTCTTGATATGCTCCGCTGCCACTATTCCACCTCCTCAGCTCTCATAACCTGTGTTCAAATACTCCGCCAGCTTATCCGCATTTATAAGCAGCTTTTTACCAGTACGCACATGCACTATCTCATTTTGTTTACACCAACTGCGGAGCCGGTAACAGGGAACACCCGTCATGGCAGCAGCCTCTTTTATCGTCACCATCCTTGGCATATTACACCCCTTCTTTCTGTATATCCTGGATAATAGCTATAAGTCTGTCCTGTTCCTCTTCTGGTAGCTCCACCCTAAGCTTGCGACAAAGCGTCCCTTCATCAATTTCCATCTTTTTAGCCAGTTCCCACTGTCTAATTCTTCTTGTCTCTAATTCCTTACGTACTCTTACATTACATTTCATTTTCTTTTTTCCTTTCTTGACTATTTTGTTGTTGTGGTGTATTGTTTTTGTAGTGGTTGTTGTTGTTTTATACATTATCATCTCACATACAGCAACGCAACCGTAACTTATTTTGATATACATGTTACAGAAAGGAGTTTACATGAATAAAGAACTTATGTTATTACAAGGAAAACGATTAAAAGAAGTTCGAAAAATCATGGGGAAAACACAAGCATCTTTTGCTGATTGGCTCAACGAAATTGGAATAACTGGAAATTACGGAGAGCCATACAAGGAACGTACAATTGCCTCCTGGGAAACAGGCCGCAGAGCTCTCCCCAACATTGTCAAAAAAGCTATTGCGGAAAATATTACCCTTGCCAATGGACATATACAATATGCCTATTTGGATGGCGAATCTGATAATATTACCCCAATGCCCTTTGATAAAATAAACACTGCAGATCATATAACTGAAATCTCTAAATCCATTAAATCCAAAACATTTCAGATTTTGTCTGCATACAACATCGATACACATTTTGTAAATTGGCTTTTATGTAAAAAAGATTTTCTTGAATGGTTCAATTTTGAATATAAAAGGGAATGGACAACTGACATTTTCATTAAATATGCATTTCACGGTGGAAATAAAGAGGATCTTATAAACGAAAGAATAAAATATGATGCTATGTTTTCCGACTGGATAAAAAAAGGATATTACGACATATATCCATACTCTGATAGTGATCAAAAAATCAGATTTGTTTTACTGTTAGATAGCCCTATTGGTGATGTGGGATTTCTTGCTTTCACCCACAATGATTTGCTCCATATCAAGGAACTGCAAGACAAAGCATTGGAATATATAAATCTATTAAATATAAAAAGTCTAATGGATTCTGGGAAAATTTGTACTGACTAATATAAGAAAACCTATAAAAGGAGCCGCCGACGGCAATCAGCGACTCCAAGCATATTATCACAAAGGATTGTACCTCTGAGCATAATAAAAAGCAAACTCATTATATCAGAGGTCACTATCCTATTCAAGAACAGAAAGGAAAGTGATTATAATGGCAAGTATCAAACAAAGAGGCAATAGTTATCTGGTCACTGTTTCCATGGGATATTCAAGTGGCAAACAGAAGATCACCAAATCTACTACATACACTCCCACCGCCCAGACACCAGCAAAAAGGAAAAAAGAGGTTGAGAAGTTCGCTATAGAATTTGAAGAGCGATGCAAAAGCGGCAAATATCTGGATGGCGAAACCATGACATTTATCAGCTTTGTTGATGAATGGGAAAAAAGATATGCCGAAAACAATCTCACTCAGGCTGTCATAGAGAGCTATAGGGGTGTAATAGATCTGTATTTTAAGAACACCATAGGGAAGATGAAACTGAGCAAAATCAACGCCCTGCACCTTCAGGATATATACTCCATTATGAAAGACCGTGGATTATCTGCTGCCACAATCAGAAGAGCTCATGCAATTGCATCAAGCATATTCTCCAAAGCTTATAAATGGAATCTGATAGAGGACAATCCCTGCAAGCGTGTGGAACTTCCTTCTGTAGATAACAATGATGCAGAAAATTGCTTTAATGTTGAACAGGCCAAGCGATTCCTGGAATACCTAGAACAACCATATGAAGTGAAATACCGGCCACGGATGAGGAATGGGCGCATTGTGGCAGCAGGCTATACCACAACTATGACTACTCCAGAACAAATGATATTGTATTTCAATCTGGCCATATATGGCGGTTTCAGACGTGGTGAGCTCATTGCTCTCACATGGAATGATGTAAACTTTGATAAAGGCTATATATCTGTCAATAAATCATGCTCCAAGGTCAAGGGTGGCCAGATCCAAAAGGATCCTAAATCAAAAGCCGGTATAAGGTGCGTTCCTCTTCCACCAAACTGTATGTCCATGCTAAAGAACTGGAGACAGCATGAAAGAGAATATGCATTTAGTCTTGGCTCATACTGGAAAGGTGCGCCATTATCAGACCTCGGCTGCTGCCACTTGTTCATACAGGAAGATGGAAAACAGATGTATATTGATACACCCACCCACAAATTCAGGGAGATAATTCTTAGATACAATGACACCTGCAGAGACGAGAAGTTACTTCTCCCAGAAATACACCTGCACGGACTACGGCACACGTTTGCTACACTGATGATCTCTCTGGGCTATGATGTTGTGACCATATCGAAAATGCTTGGACATGCCAAGGTCTCAATAACTCTTGATGTATATTCTCACGCATTCAAAGAAAATGAGGTCAAGGCCAGCAATGACATGTACAAGCTCCTTGCAATAAATTAAAACTTTCTATTCCCCGGTAGGCTTACAGCCAATATATACCGGGGTTTTTTATGCCCTTTTTCTGTCTACTATTTGTCTACTGTTATCAAAAAAACTTAGGAAATATGAATTTACAATATTGAACGATATTGAACTGAGACCGCATAAAATATGGTTTCTTTGGTACACTATAGAACGCTATGAAACGCCCTGAAAAGTGATACTAACAATTGGTAATGTTGAGGTCACGGGTCCGACTCCCGTTAGTAGCTTTTATTTTTTTGTTTAAAACTATTACACTGCTTATTATATCTCTTTCTGATCATAAAAAGAAAACCACCTCTTTGTATGATATGCCCCCTGTCAAGTAGACAGGTTAAATATCTAAAATGAGGTGCTGATGAACGACCGTACAAAATGTGCGGTCGTTTTTCTATGCACACCATCTTTCTTTGTATTTC
>JBNMKK010000031.1:0-28716 GCA_050874325.1 Coprococcus sp.
ATAGAGAAATACAAAGAAAGATGGTGTGCATAGAAAAACGACCGCACATTTTGTACGGTCGTTCATCAGCACCTCATTTTAGATATTTAACCTGTCTACTTGACAGGGGGCATATCAAAAAGTGTTTAAATGGCAAATAAATCAAACGCTCTTGCCCGTACAAAATGGGTATGTAAATACCACATTGTATTTATTCCAAAGTAAAGACGAAAAATAATTTATAATCAACTGAAAGCAGATATAAGAGGTATACTTACGCAGTTATGTTCATACAAGGATGTGAAAATAATAGAGGGACATTTATTGCCAGATCACATTCATATTTTAGTGAGTATACCGCCCAAAATGAGTGTGTCGAGCTTTATGGGATACCTGAAAGGAAAATCGGCATTGATGATATTTGACAGACATGCAAATCTCAAATATAAATTTGAAAATAGACATTTCTGGTCAGTGGGATACTATGTGAGTACAGTAGGTCTGAATGAAACGACGATAAAGAAATATGTTCAGGCCCAGAAAAAATGATATTATGCAGGACAAATTAAGTGTGAAGGGATACGAGACCCCTTTAAAGGGTTAAAGTCGAAGTAATACGAACACAACTTCAGGAGGGCGGCGACTTAATAACATAAAATATTGATTAGTAACATAAAAGATAAGTTACAAGAGCGGTGATGCAATGATATGTGAAATTAATAAAGCAATTGGGTTGGATTTTCAAACGAGTAAAAAGAAAAAATAATAAGAAAACAACTTCTGACAATTTGCAAAGCTAAAAATTGCGAATACAATCCTCATTGAAAATCACGTAATAAATTGGTAAGATAATAAGCAAGATAATAAGCAAGATGGAGGTGAGCTGATGAGCGGTTATGTACCACCATATTCGATCTCAAATAAAATGCTTGAGCTTGTTTCTGAGATATCAGAGAAGGTTGGGAAAATCACTAGTCATAAAGAACTAGAATCAAAACCACATTTGCGTAGAAACAACAGAATAAGGTCGATTCATTCTTCGTTAAAGATAGAGGCAAATTCGTTGTCATTGAATGATGTTAGGGATGTAATAAATGGACATCTGGTTCTTGGCGATCAAAAAGAAATACAGGAAGTGAAAAATGCATACGCAGCCTATGAGGAGATTCCAGAAATAGATCCGACAAGTATATCAGATCTGAAAAGGATTCATGGAATATTGACATACAGAACCGTTGAGGAGTCCGGTGTATTCCGAAAAGGTAATGAGGGAGTGTTTTCAGGCGGTGAGTGTATATTTTTTGCTCCCCCACCACATATGGTAAATGAGCTTATGCGAGATCTTCTGCAGTGGGTTAAAGAAAATGAGGGAGTCATTCATCCACTTATCTTATCTGCAATATTTCATTATGAATTTGTGTTCATTCATCCATTTGCGGATGGAAATGGAAGAATGGCAAGATTATGGCATACTGCTCTCTTATATAGGTGGAGAAGTGTATTTGAATATATACCACTGGAGAGCCAGATCGAGCGGTTTCAGAATGAATATTATGATGCGATAGCGATATGTCATACAAAGGGTAACTCCGATGTGTTTATAGAGTTTATGCTCAATATGATAAATCAGATCTTTGATGAAGTTATCTTGCAGGTAAACAGATCAAATTCAGATATTTCAGAGTATGTGAAACGGATGCTGGCGGTCATGGAATATGATGTGCCATATACGTCAAATGCCATAATGGAAACGTTGGGGCTTAAGTCAAAGGAGACGTTTAGGAAAAATTATATCAATCCGGCAATGGAACTTGGGCTGATAAAGATGACATTACCTGATAAACCTAACAGCAGAAATCAGAGATATGTAAAACAGTAGAAAGGTTACGCCAGCAGTAATGTAATAGAATAACTTTTCCATATCAAATAATTAACATGGATTGTAAAATACAAATAACACACGAAAGAAAGTGAAAATACCCCACGGAGGTTAATACATGGAAGATAGAGTACTTGACTGGGCAGTCTACGAGAAGACAGCCCGTGAGATGGTTACTGAGGGAATGGTCCTGTTAAAGAACGAGAACAAAGTTCTGCCACTTAAGCAGGGAGAGACGGTTTCAGTATTTGGTCGTATGCAGAATCATTATTACAAGAGTGGAACCGGTTCAGGCGGTATGGTAAATGTTGCCAGAGTGGTAGGACTCCTTGATGCACTTAATGAGTGCAAGGATGTGAATGTCAATCAGAAACTGGCTGAGATTTACGCAGCATGGGATAAGGAACATCCTGTGGAACTGGGACTTGGCTGGGGACAGGAGCCGTGGTCACAGACGGAGATGCCGGTGACAGAGACGCTTGTGCAGGAGGCTGCCGGCAAGTCGGATTCAGCCATAGTGATAATCGCCCGCACGGCAGGCGAGGACAAGGATAACACCCTCGAAGAGGGGGCTTATATGCTCACGGATATTGAATTCAATATGCTGAGGCTTGTAAGAGAGAATTTCAAGAAGATGATAGTTCTCTTGAATGTTGGCGGACTGATTGATATGTCATTTCTAGACACTGTATCCCCGGATGCCTGCATGTATGTATGGCAGGGCGGAATGGTAGGCGGATATGGGGTTGTGGATGTCCTCATGGGGGATGTCAGTCCTTCAGGAAAGCTCACAGACACGATAGCATATGACATCAAGGACTATCCGGCCTATGACAATTTTGGTGACGGAGAGAGAAACTTTTACGCTGAGGATATCTATGTTGGGTATCGCTACTTCGAGACATTTGCAAAGGATAAGGTCAGGTATCCGTTCGGATTTGGATTATCATATACAGATTTCAAGATCAGTGTTAAACACGCCAGCCTGGATTTCGAAAATGGTGTGGCACATATATGTGTAAAAGTTACAAATATAGGAAAGAGGCTAGGCAAGGAGGTCGTCCAGGTGTACGGTGAGATGCCTCAGGGCAGACTTGGCAAGCCGGTCAGAGTACTGATCGATTTTGAAAAGACAAAGGAACTTGTCCCGGGACTCAGCGATGAATTGAAGTTTGAGATCCCACTTGACCGTATGGCATCATTTGACGATTCAGGAGCCACCGGTCACAGGAATTGTTATGTACTTGAATCGGGAGATTACACCATTCATGTGGGAAACAGTATAAGAAATACAACGGAATGTCTGTTTTTTGAGCTTGCAGAGACTGTTGAACTTCAGAAACTTCATGAGGCGTTGGCGCCGTATGAGGCATTTGACCGTATGAAGCCTTTCTGTGATGAGAATGGCAGGATGCTTATGGAGTACGAGGAGACACCTCTTGCCACAGTAGATATGTATGATAGGAGAGAGCAGGAACTTCCGGTGGAGATACCAACCACAGGGGATAAGGGAATCTCCCTGTTGGATGTCAAGGAAAAAAGACATTCCATGGACGAGTTCATAGCACAGTTTGACGATGAGGATCTGGCATGTTTTGTCCGCGGAGAGGGAATGGGAAGTTCTCTAGTGACGGCGGGAACGGCATCTGCATTTGCCGGAGTATCACCAAATTTGATTGCGCATAAGATACCGTCGGTGTGCTGCGATGACGGACCTTCCGGAATGAGACTTGATTCGGGCATGAAGGCATTTTCACTTCCAAATGGCACCCTGTGTGGCTGCTCATTCAACAGGAAACTGAATACAAGACTTTATGCACTTCTCGGACTTGAGATGACAGCAAACAAGGTTGAGGTCCTTCTTGGACCGGGCATGAACATTCACCGCCATCCGCTGAATGGGCGAAATTTTGAGTATTTCTCCGAGGATCCATACCTCACAGGTTCTATCGCAACGGCTCAGCTAAAGGGACTTAAGTCCAGTGGTGTTTCTGGAACGATAAAGCATTTCTGCGGGAATAATCAGGAGTATCATCGCAGACTGTCTGACTCGGTCATTTCCCAGAGAGCACTCAGGGAGATATATTTGAAAGGATTTGAGATGGCGGTAAGATCTGGATACGCTGACTCTGTCATGACGACCTATGGTGCGGTAAATGGTCTGTATACTGCCGGAAGTTATGATCTGAACACGACTATACTCAGAAATGAGTGGGGATTTAAAGGTGTGGTCATGACGGATTGGTGGGCATCGATCAACCGAAGGGGTGAGGCACCAAATGAGACAGATTTTGCGACCATGATCCAGGCGCAGAATGACATGTATATGTGCTGCCCGGATGGTTCAAAGAATATGAGCGGAGACAATGTCATGGAGGCGCTGCAGGATGGAAGGATAGAGAGAGCCGAGCTGCAGAGAATTGCAAAAAATGTGTGTGATTTTGCAATGAATACAAATGCATTTCGTCGCCTCGCGGGAGAGCCGGTCAATATAGATATAGTAAATAGGCCAAAGCAGGCAGATGATTTTGACATGGATGATGTGGAGTATATAAATGTTGACAGAGATATAGTAATTGATCTGACAGGAAAGACCAGCGCGGCAGACACGAATTATGTCATAGCCCTTGATGTCGAACATCCGGGAGAATATGAGGTGAGCCTCAGGGGAAGTTCCATACTCGGGAAACTTGCCCAGCTGCCATGTACTCTGTTCTTCAATGGATTTCCGGTGAGCAATTTTACATTTAACGGAACTGGCGGCGAAGATGCGGTGATTAAAAAAGAGATCAAGTTTTACAGCAGATTCAATGTGCTCCGTCTGTATGTGAAGTCGAATGGGTTAGATCTCAAAGATATCGAGTTCAGTTTTTTGAAGGATTTTTGATATAATATTTTTAAGATCCACGGTTCAGTAGTAATAAATACTGTATCGTGGATTTTTTTGCGTGGGCATGCGCTAAGGTATGAGTTTGTATTATTAACCTATCAAAACGGTCAAAAACAATCAAAAAACTTCAAAAATATTCACAAAAGTGATTGACAATCTTCAAACTCGATGATATTATGCATATAGATTGATTGAAAGTGACTGAAATCAAGTGAAAATCACCTTGAAACGATCATAAACAATTGAAAACGGTCAAAAAGTATGGTATCCTAAAGAAAACGAAGTTATTAAGATCACTCATGGAAATAAACACATTTCAGTGAAATTACTACGAAAACACACAGACTAACACACATACAGGAGACTACTAGTTGTTCAGGAGGCAATTATTATGATGACAGAGGACAGATACACAGCGATTTTAGATGCACTGAAAGAGAAAAAGTCTATGACAGTTGCAGAGTTCACGGAGATCACAGGAGCGTCAGAATCTACTATAAGAAGAGACCTGATAGCTCTGGACGATATGGGCAAGATCAAGAGATTCCATGGTGGTGCCAAGGCACTTGAGCATGAATACATCACCAACGAGGCATCGGTTTCAGCCAAGGCACAGCTCAACGTAGAGGAAAAAAATGCCATTGCAAGATATGCGGCAACGATGATCAATGATGAAGATTTCATATTTATAGATGCAGGAACCAGCACGGAACTCATGATCGACTATATCGGCGACACAAATGCTACATTTGTCACCAATGGAATAGCGCATGCCAAGAGACTTCTCAAGAAGAACCTCAGAACGTATATGATAGGCGGACTTGTAAAACCCATAACAGAGGCGATCATTGGAGCCGAGGCAGTGAATTCCATGAAAAAATTTAACTTCACCAAATGCTTTCTCGGAACAAATGGAATCCATATGGATTACGGATTCACAACAGTGGATGTGGAAGAGGCTATGGTAAAGATGGAAGCGGTGAACAGATCGTATGCAAGTATCGTTCTTGCAGACAGCAGTAAGTTTGACAAGGTGACAGCAGTGACATTTGCAGCAATCGAAAAAGCCTGTATTATCACGGACAGACTTGTAAATGATAAGTACATAGACGCCACAGTTATAAAGGAGGTACTCAGATAATGATTTATACGGTGACATTCAATCCGGCACTTGATTATGTAGTAAAGATGGACAGTCTGGAGCTGGGAATGGTGAACAGAAGTAGATCAGAAACTATATTCTATGGCGGCAAAGGAATCAATGTCTCCACCGTGCTTAAGAACATAGGAGTTGACTCTGTAGCTCTCGGTTTTGTTGCTGGATTTACCGGCAGGGAGATTGAGGACGGTGTCAAGGCCATGGGTGTTAAGACGGATTTCATCACTTTAAAAAATGGTCTCAGCAGGATCAATGTAAAGATCAAAGCTGAGAAAGAGACAGAGATCAACGGACAGGGACCTGACATTGCAGATGATGAGCTTAAGCAGATGTTCGACAAACTGGATAAGCTCCAGTCAGGAGATTGTTTGATCCTTGCGGGAACTATTCCAGCCTCACTTCCATCTGACATATACGAGCAGATCATGGAGAAACTGATGAACAGGAATATAGATATCGTAGTCGATGCCACAAAGGATCTTTTGTTAAATGTTCTGAAGTTCCATCCATTCCTCATCAAGCCAAACAACCATGAGCTCGGAGAGATGTTCGGAGTGGTATTAAAGACAGACGAAGAGATAGTTGAGTATGCGAAGAAACTCCAGGTTATGGGTGCAAGGAACGTGCTCATATCCATGGCGGGGGACGGAGCAATACTCATTACAGAGACAGGAGAGGTTCACAAGATAGGAGTTCCAAAGGGAACGGTCGTGAACTCTGTGGGAGCAGGTGATTCTATGGTTGCAGGATTCACAGCAAGTTATCTGAAGGATCACGATTACATGGAGGCACTTAAGAGAGGAACGGCAACCGGAAGTGCCACAGCATTTTCAGAAGGACTCGCAACAGCGGACAAAGTAGAGGAACTATATAAGCAGTTATAATGAACAAAGAGGAGGTTACGCTTATGAGAATCACAGAGCTTTTATCAAAAGAAAGTATTGCTCTGGGTGTAAAGGTAGACTCAAAGGATGCGGCAATTGACTACCTTGTTGGTCTGCATGACAAGGCAGGCAATATCTCAGACAAAAAGACTTTCAAAGAGGGAATACTTAAGAGAGAGGCAGACGGATCGACAGCTATAGGAGAAGGAATAGCGATCCCTCATTCAAAAAATAAAGCGGTCAAGAGACCGGCACTTGCAGCAATGACAGTTCCAGATGGAGTTGATTATGACTCACTGGATGGACAGCCATCAAATCTTTTCTTCATGATCGCAGCACCAGAGAGTGGGTCAGATGTACATCTTGAGGTGCTTTCGAGATTGTCGATGCTCCTCATGGACGAGGATTTCAGAGCTGAACTTCTGAATGCTGCGGACAAGGATGCATTTCTTGCGGTGGTCGACAAATACGAAAACGCCAAGTTCCCTGAGGAGGCTGCAGACAAAGCGAAAGAGAGGGCAGAGGAGAAAGTACCTGAGAAGAAGGGATACAGAGTGCTGGCAGTAACAGCATGTCCTACTGGAATCGCACATACTTACATGGCAGCAGAGGCTCTTGAGAAAGAAGGAGCCAAGATGGGATACCCACTCAAGGCTGAGACAAATGGCTCAGGCGGCGTGAAGAACGAGCTCACGGATGAAGAAATTGCAAATTGTGACGGTATCATAGTTGCTGCGGACAAGAACGTTGAGACAGCCAGATTCGATGGCAAGCCGGTTCTCTTCACAAAGGTGGCAGATGGAATCCACAAGCCGGCAGAACTTATACAGAAGATCGTTGATGGCGAGGTTCCTGTATACCATGAGGAAGGCGGCAAGAAAGAATCAAGCAGCAGTGCAAATGGCAGCGTGGGCAGCAGGATCTACAAGCACCTCATGAACGGTGTATCACACATGCTCCCATTTGTAATAGGTGGAGGAATACTTACAGCTCTCGCATTTCTCATAGATACTATATGTGGATACGGTGCGACAGGTGGATCAAACTTTGGTTCCATGACACCACTTTCGGCATTCTTCAAATATGCCGGTGGTCTGGCAATGAGCGTTATGGTTCCTGTGCTTGCCGGATTTATAGCACAGTCGATTGCTGACAGACCTGGACTTGCAGTCGGATTCCTCGGCGGTATCCTGGCATCTTCCGGAAATGCAGCATTGTCAAGCTATGTGTGGGCAGGAGATAACCTTGGTGGTTTCCAGTCATTTATCTCAAAATTTGGCTTTGTAGCAGATGGCGGCGGTAATACAGTATCAGGATTCCTCGGCGGTATCGCAGCAGGTTTCCTCGCTGGATATGTAGTCCTTCTTCTGAAGAAACTTTGCTCAAAGTTCCCACAGTCACTTGAGGGAATCAAGCCTACACTTATATATCCGCTTGTTGGTATGTTCATTGTGGCAGTACTCATGGTGTTCATACTGAATCCAATTATAGGTATTGTAAATACAGGACTTTCAGACATGCTTACAGCTCTTGCAAATAAGAACCTTCTCATCCCACTTGGAATCATCCTCGGAGGAATGATGGCGATAGACATGGGTGGTCCTATAAACAAGGCAGCATATGTATATGGAACAATGGTTCTGGCAACAGCATCGGAACTTGTTGCAGGCGGCGCTCAGATCACAGACCCAGCAGTTCAGGCTTGCTACATTTCAATGGCATCAGTTATGGTAGGTGGTATGGTACCTCCACTTGGAATTGCGCTTGCATGTATCTTCTTCCCTAAGAAGTTCACAAAGGCAGAAAGAAACTCAACAGTATCCAACATCGTAATGGCATGTGGATTCATCACAGAGGGTGCGATACCATTTGCAGCAGCAGATCCACTCCACGTAATACCATGTACACTTGTAGGCGCAGCGGTTGCAGGTGGAATGTCAGCGGCATTCAAATGTACACTGATGGCACCTCACGGTGGAATCTTCGTATTCGCAACCGTAGGTAACTGGTTCCCATACATCATCTCATGGCTGGTAGGATCAGTGATCACATGTATCATGCTCGGACTCATCAAGAAGAATGCGCAGGAGTAACATTAGACAACATATAATAAAATATTGCACAAAAGTAATGCACAAAAAACGACAAAATGTTATAATTTAGACAATTGGGGTTTGTAAAATAGCTATACATGGCTCAAGTCAAAAGATGAAAGTGTCAGCTGGATGTGATGCCATATAGTATATAATTACAGATCACATAGACTTATTTAACAATACAAGGGCCGCTTATGACAGAGGATTTCTGCAAGTGAATGTATATGTCATTTGAAGGGAATTTGAGGCCACCGGTCCTTAGATGGCGCTTTAAGCGGCATCTTAGTACCGCTGTAGGCCGAAATAAGCGGGAGCGACCCTAAAATGACATATACAATCGCTGCAGGGACATAACTGGAATCGCGGCCCGGATTTTAAAGAAGGAGAAGAAATTATGGTAGCACAGACAGTAAAGGTAGTAAATGAACAGGGACTTCACATGAGACCAGCAGGAGTATTTGCAAAGGAGATGACAAAGTTCTCATGTGCAGTAACTCTTGATGTGGCAGGCAAGAAGATCAACGCAAAGAGCGTAATGCTCATCATCGCAGCATGTATCAAGTGCGGTGCTGAGGTTACAGTAGAGTGTGACGGTGCAGACGAGAAGGAGGCTCTTGCAAAGGCAGTTGAGCTCATCGAGTCAGGATTCGGCGAGTAATATAAGTACATTGCCCTGACGTCGAAGCGGACTATTTATATATGAAATCTGAAATCAGACTTCAGTACAGGTTGCAGACAAATGGTACTCGGCTGGAGTACCATTTGCCTGTATAGAGAATAATTGGAGGTTTTCTTATGAATAAAGGAATCGCGGGTTCAGCCGGCTACGGCGTTGGAAAGGTTGTGATCATATCTGACGCAAAGCCGGAATATGAGAACAGAACAATCACAGATACAGATGCAGAGATAAAGAGATATGATGATGCTGTTGCAGCATTTACGGAAAAGACACATGCCATGGCGGAGGCGATGAAGGAAAGCGTTGGCGAACACAATGCGGAGATACTAGAGGGACACATACTGCTCCTGACTGATCCGGGTATGGATGAGATAACAAAGGGCGCCATAATGAGCGGAACCTGTGCAGAGGCTGCGTTTGAGAGTACATGCGATATGTTTGCAGGAATGTTTCAGATGGCTGATGATGAGCTCACAAGACAGAGAGCAACTGATATCGGTGACATCAAGGTGAGAATGCTCAAGATACTCACAGGTACACCTGATGTGAACATATCTGAGGTTCCAGCCGGAACAATTCTTGTGGCTGAGGATCTCACTCCATCCATGACAGCGGGAATCGTAAAGGAAAATGTGGCAGGAATAATTACTGCGGTTGGCGGCAAGACATCCCATTCAGCTATCCTTGCAAGAGCGCTTGAGATACCTGCGGTACTCAGTGTGGACGGAATAGTAGAAAAGGTCTCAGATGGCATGACTGCAGTCGTCGATGGATGCGATGGAATCTGTATACTTGATCCATCACAGGAAGAGATAGATGAGTATCAGGCAAAGAGAGAGAAGTACTTAAGTGACAAGGCTCTCCTTGAGGTGTACAGAGGCAAGGATACGGTCACAGCCGATGGCAAGAAGGTACATTTGTATGGTAATATCGGTAACCCTGAGGATGCGAAGCAGGTAGTCGCATGTGACGGAGAGGGCGTAGGACTGTTTAGGACTGAGTTCCTTTTCATGGGTGCATCAGAGCTACCATCCGAGGAGGAACAGTTCCAGGCATATAAGGCGGCAGCAGAGACCATGGAGGGCAGAGAGGTCATCATAAGAACCCTTGATGTGGGCGGTGATAAGGATATCCCATATCTCGGACTTGAGAAGGAGGACAATCCATTCTTGGGATTTAGAGCGGTAAGATACTGCCTTCAGAATAGTGATTCTTATAGGGTACAGCTTAAGGCGCTCCTTCGTGCCAGCGCGTTTGGAGATATCAAGATCATGGTTCCGCTTGTCACATGTGTTGATGAGATAAGAAGTGTTAAGGCTCTTGTAAAGGAGCTCATGGCAGAGCTTGACACCGAGAATATAGCATACAATAAGGATATCCAGGTTGGAGTTATGATAGAGACACCTGCGGCAAGTCTCATAGCAGACCTGCTCGCAAAGGAGGCAGATTTCTTCAGTATAGGCACAAATGACCTGACACAGTACACGATGGCGGTTGACCGTGGAAATGCGAAGGTTGCTTACCTCTATTCGGCATATAATCCGGCAGTTCTACGTTCCATGAAGAACATCATTGAGGCGGCAAATGCAGCGGGTATCATGGTTGGCATGTGTGGAGAGGCAGCAGCGGATCCGCTGCTCATCCCGCTACTTATATCATTTGGACTTGGAGAGTTCTCTGTGAGCGCAACATCAGTCCTTGCGACAAGAGGAACGATAGCAAAGTGGTCAAAGGCTGATGCTGGCGAGCTGGCAGCAAAGGCACTCTCACTTGCGACAGAGGCAGAGGTTGCAGAACTGCTCAAGGAAAATGCAAGATAAAATAAAAATGCACAATATAGCTTGGTAAAAATATAAGCACTTTTTGCAGAGCTCATGTGTTTAAAAATTCAATAATAAACAAAAACAATGGCTCGCAGTGGCTATTTTCACGAAATTAAAAAAGTCGGCATTTTTAACTAGAAAAAGTGCCGATTTTTTTGTTACAGTAATAATAAGAAAAATGGATAGGAGGATGTATAATGTTTGAAAATGAAAAAGTTAACCACGTAAAGTTTGGTGAAGGCAGTGTTATGGAGTGTGATGGCACCCACATCAGAATCATATTTTCCTGCAATAATGTAGAGAAGACATTTGCCTATCCGGGAGCATTTGACAAGTTTGTCAGTTTCCAGAGTGAAGAGGCACAGCAGGCGGCAGAGAGTGAACTTGAGCAGATAAAGCTGAATCAGAAAAAGCTTGACGGTATGAAGAAACTCATTTTACAGGAGAACGAGAGAAGAAAAGAGGAGGCGCTCAGAGCCAAGGCTAAGAGAAAGAGATAGTGTGAGATAGGAAGACTGAATAGTTCCGGTAAGATTTTGCAATGAGACAAAGGAATAACATTGGACACAGTTTTGTACCATATGAGACGTAATAGTCCCTGCCAGAGAGAAATTTATCTCTTTTGGCGGGATTTTTTTGTATCGGCGTCTATTTTTACATATACCTTGATTTTGTTGATATTTTTTGATAAATTAAGTACGTACGTGTATTAATAGGGGCATTTGCACCCATTTACAGAATAAAATGATCATAACAGTCAGATTTGGCTGTCGGAAAGGACGGAGCGCAGAGTGTATAAGATTACTAAGGTTGAACAGTTGACAGAGACCATATACCTCATGGACGTGGTTGCACCACGAGTTGCAAATAAATGTCTTCCGGGACAGTTTGTAATTGTCAGAGGTTCAGAGGATGGAGAGAGAATCCCTCTCACTATCTGCGATTACTCAAGAGAGGACGGAACCATCACTATAGTATTCCAGGTTGTTGGAGCAGCTACAGAGATGATGAAGAATAAGAAAGCAGGAGATTCATTTGCGGATTTTGTTGGACCACTTGGATGTCCATCAGAGTTCTGCAAGGAGGATATAGAAGAACTCAAGAAAAAGAAGATCCTCTTCGTTGCAGGTGGTGTTGGAACAGCGCCTGTATATCCACAGGTAAAGTGGCTCCATGAGCAGGGCATCGATGCTGATGTCATCGTCGGAGGAAGAAACAAGTCACTCATCATTCTTGAGGACAAGATGAAGAAGGTAGCCGGCAATCTGTATATCACAACGGATGACGGTTCATACGGAAGCAAGGGTGTTGTTACAAATGAGATCCAGAAACTTGTAGACGCTGGCAACAAGTATGATGTGTGTGTTGCCATTGGACCTATGATCATGATGAAGTTCGTATGTAAGCTCACAAAGGAGCTTGAGATTCCTACAGTTGTCAGCCTTAACCCTATCATGGTAGACGGAACAGGTATGTGTGGTGCATGCCGTGTAACAGTAGGCGGAGAGGTCAAGTTCGCATGTGTAGACGGACCAGAGTTCGACGGACACAAGGTGAACTTTGAGGAGGCTATGCAGCGTCAGCAGCTTTACAAGACTGCAGAGGGCAGAGCATTCCTTAAGGCAAAAGAGGGCGATACCCATCATGGCGGATGTGGAAACTGTGGAGGTGACAAGTAATGGCTATAGAAGTAGATGTTTGGAAGAGAGTGCCGGTTCGCGAGCAGGAGCCACAGGTACGTGCAAAGAATTTTGAAGAGGTTTGTTATGGATATAATGAAGAGGAGGCTATGGCTGAGGCTTCAAGATGTATAGGATGTAAGAATGCTCCATGTATGAAGGGCTGTCCTGTATCTATCAATATCCCTGGATTTATAGCTCAGGTCAAGGAGGGCAACTTTGCTGAGGCATTCAAGATCATCAGCGAGTCATCAGCACTTCCTGCTGTATGTGGCCGTGTATGTCCACAGGAGACACAGTGTGAGCAGAAGTGTATCAGAGGAATCAAAGGTGAGGCGATATCGATCGGTAAGCTTGAGAGATTTGTCGCTGACTGGGCTCGTGAGAACGGCATCAAGCCGGAGCCTGCAAAGGAGATGAACGGTCACAAGGTGGCAGTCATCGGATCAGGTCCTTCAGGTGTGACAGCAGCCGGAGATCTTGCAAAGATGGGTTACGATGTAACTATATTCGAGGCACTTCACCAGCCGGGCGGAGTTCTTGTATACGGAATCCCAGAGTTCCGTCTTCCAAAGGAGAAGGTAGTTGCAAAGGAGATCGAGAACATCAAGTCACTTGGTGTCAAGATAGAGACAAATGTAGTAGTAGGAAAGTCAGTTACGATCGACTCACTCCTTGAGGATGAGGGATTTGACGCAGTGTTCATCGGATCAGGTGCAGGACTTCCTAAGTTCATGGGTATCCCAGGCGAGAATGCCAACGGTGTATTCTCAGCAAATGAGTACCTCACAAGAAGCAACCTCATGAAGGCATTTGATGAGAATTCAAATACACCTATCATGAGAGGCAAGAAGGTTGCCGTTGTCGGTGGTGGAAATGTTGCTATGGATGCAGCAAGAACAGCACTCAGACTTGGCGCTGAGACACATATCGTGTACAGACGTTCAGAGGAGGAGCTCCCAGCCAGAGTTGAGGAGGTTCACCACGCTAAGGAAGAGGGAATCATATTTGATCTCCTCACAAACCCAACAGAGATCCTTGAGGACGAGAACGGCTGGGTATGCGGTATGAAGTGCGTGAAGATGGAACTTGGCGAGCCTGACGCATCAGGAAGAAGAAGACCGGTTGAGATCCCGGATTCAGAGTTCACAATGGATGTTGACACAGTCATCATGTCACTTGGAACTTCACCAAACCCACTTATCTCATCGACAACAGAGGGACTTGAGACAAACAAGTGGAAGTGTATCGTTGCAGAAGAGGCAAACGGACAGACAACCAAGGAAGGCGTATATGCCGGTGGTGATGCCGTAACAGGTGCTGCAACAGTTATCCTTGCAATGGAAGCTGGTAGAGCTGGTGCAAAGGGAATTGATGAGTACATCAAGAACAACAAGTAATAATTATATAGAGTCATAGAAACAGGGCTGATGTGTATAAGGTAATACTTCACATCAGCTTTGTTTCATATAGGGAGAAAATAAAAATGGGGAATATAAAGAAAATAGTATCGGCAATGATGGTTGTGATGTGTATATTTGTATTTGCAGCGTGTGGAAAGACAGAGACACTGGATGGAAAATGGGTGCTTGTCAAAAAGGAGACATCCGACGGCAAGACCTATAAGGTCAAAGGGGATGACACCAGTGAAATATACGAGATAAATGGAGACACGGCAAAATTCTATTATACAGGCGCTGCGATGGGGGATAAAGCGATAGATCTCCAGGTGGAACAGACAGGGGATGGCCAGTACAGATTCAAGATGACAGATACCCTTGATTTCTCAACCGGCGTGATAGATGGAAAATATCTGAAATGTACAATAGGGGATATGACATTTATATATGAGAAGGAATAAGAAGTTTGCAAAAATAATAGTAAAGATGGGTAAGAAATGGAAATTTGACACACAGGGGGAACGATATGTACGATGAATTTGCAAAATGGTTAGATCGGATACTGGATGAAAATATGCCAATGAGCTGAAGAAGTATGAGGCGATTGCCGCTGGATTTGTGGATGGTGATGTGGAAATCCTGTACAAAAAATGCTGATGAACAACTTAAAAGCTGCGCCACAGCGGTGGTATTGTCAAATGATGAGGATGGGGGAGCGCGCTGGCTTGAAGACAATTATATCGTAAAATCATGAAATGATCAGGAGTAAAAAGCTGGAGGTATAGGACGACAAATATACATAAAAATCAGGTTGTAATTTGCGCAAAGTAAGGTATATAATGACACCATACGTTTAAAATCTTAAGTAAATATGGCTATATGATTGTGAAACACAAGTTGTCCATCGGAGCTGTGCGTGACTTAAGTTATTAAAATTAGGTGATCGTGAAATCATAAAACAGCATTTTTATAGCGATGTTTTGCAATTACCTTAGAAATGTGAGAAGGAGAACATATCTTATGGAAAAGAAAGAAATGATATACTACAGACTGGATGAGGTGGATGAGAAGATACTTGCCATGCTTCAGGACAATGCACGTGTATCACTCAAGGATATAGGCGCTGAGGTGTCCATGTCACCTACAGCGGTTGGAACAAGAATAGACAGGATGCTTGCCGAGGGCGTGCTTGAGGGATTTACAACCAAGCTTAATCCGGAGGCCATGGGTCATTATATCAAGGCATTCATCAATCTGGAGGTTTCACCAGAGCAGAAGGCAGAGTTCTATCCTTATATAGACAGTGTGTTAAACGTTGTGGAGTGCAACTGTGTGACTGGAGATTACTCAATGCTCATAGAGGTTCGTTTCAAGACAACAGCGGATCTCGATCATTTTGTCGGAGAGCTTCAGAGATTTGGAAAGACCAAGACTCAGATCGTATTCTCCACAAATGTAAAGCACAGATGCAGATACTGGAAGAACGATCTTCACCACGATGAGGAGAAGAAGTAAAAAGTGAAGTTTGTGTCGAATAGACTTCAGATGTTTAATTCAGTGGGAAATACCCAAAAACAAGAAAAATGTTTATAAATGATAAGAGTAATTGATAAAAACAGGGGAAAATAAAGCAAAAACAAAAAAATACTTAGATTTCGCAAGTTTTTGCTTTACAATCTTAATTTCCTATACTATAATAGGGAGCGTGGTCAGGAAATAATTAGCAGATCACGATATATAATCAGTTTAGGAGGATTTTTACTATGTCATATGTTGATGAAGTACTCGAGATAGTACAGAAGAAGAATGCAGATCAGCCTGAGTTCTTACAGGCAGTAACAGAGGTTCTTGATTCACTTAGACCTTGCATCGAGGCAAATGAGGAGCTTTACAGAAAGAATGCTATCCTCGAGAGAATCACAGAGCCAGATAGACAGCTCATGTTCAGAGTACCATGGGTAGATGACAACGGACAGGTACAGGTCAACAGAGGTTTCCGTGTACAGTTCAACAATGCCATTGGACCATACAAGGGAGGTCTCAGACTTCACCCATCAGTAAACCTTGGTATCATCAAGTTCCTTGGTTTCGAGCAGATTTTCAAGAACTCACTTACAACACTTCCAATCGGTGGTGGTAAGGGTGGTTCAGACTTCGACCCTAAGGGCAAGTCAGACAGAGAGATCATGGCATTCTGCCAGAGCTTTATGACAGAGCTTTCAAAGTATATCGGTGCTGATGTCGATGTTCCAGCTGGAGATATCGGAACAGGCGCTAGAGAGATCGGTTTCATGTTCGGTCAGTACAAGAGAATCCGCGGATCATTCGAGGGCGTTCTCACAGGTAAGGGACTTACATATGGTGGATCACTTGCTCGTACACAGGCTACAGGTTACGGATTACTTTACCTTACAAATGCACTTCTCAAGGATCATGACATTGATATCGCAGGCAAGACTTGCGCAGTATCAGGTGCTGGTAACGTTGCAATCTACGCAATCGAGAAGGCTCATCAGTTAGGTGCTAAGTGTGTTACATGTTCAGATTCTACAGGTTGGATCTACGATCCAGAGGGAATCGATGTTGAGCTCCTTAAGGAAGTTAAGGAAGTTAAGAGAGCACGTCTTGATGCTTACGCTGCTGCTAGACCATCAGCTGAGTACCATGTAAAGAAGGATGCAAATGATCACGGCGTATGGTCAATCAAGTGCGACCTTGCTCTTCCATGTGCTACACAGAACGAGCTTAACCTTGACGATGCTAAGATGCTTGTAGCTAACGGCGTTATCTCAGTAACAGAGGGTGCAAACATGCCAACAACTCTTGAGGCTACTAAGTATCTCCAGGAGAACGGTGTTCTCTTCGTTGGTGGTAAGGCTGCAAATGCAGGTGGTGTTGCTACATCAGCTCTTGAGATGAGCCAGAACAGCGAGAGACTTTCATGGACATTTGAGGAAGTTGACGGCAAGCTTAAGGGAATCATGGAGACAATCTACGCTAACATCTCAGATGCAGCAAACAGATACAACATGACAGTTGGCGGAAATGCAGACTATGTTGCAGGTGCTAACATTGCCGGCTTTGAGAAGGTTGTTGACGCTATGCTTGCTCAGGGTGTTTGCTAATCCTAAGTAAAAGGCGAGAGCCACATCTTCAAATCAACTAGACATAAGATTATAATATAAGACTATAGACGTCCATCTGTGGAGTGATCCGCAGATGGGCGTTTTTGTGTTGTAGCTGTCTACTGCGTTTTCCGTTGATGTTATCCCTATGTTGTATATCCGATCATGTTTGTCTACCCTCACTTTGACTTAGTTTCTATCGTGCACGTCGCGCCAAGCACGATAAGGGCGCTGTGCTTTCTGCGGCGGCACAGAAACGTCAAAGCTCGGTCGCCAGCACTACCGATTGGATATACAACATAGAGAACATACACCAACGGGAAAAGCAGTAGATTTTTTTATATTTAAACTTCGTTTAAGTTTGGCAGGTTATTATAGCATCATCAAGAGGAGATAAGATAACGAAAGGATGATGCTTATGGCAGACAATACGTTTAAAAGATATGAACTTAAATACATGATGGACAGAGAGCAGTACGAACAGATAATGAGCGAAATGATAAGGTACATGCAGCCGGACAGGTTCGCACAAAGCCAGATCATTAACATATATTTTGACACTCCTTCCCACAGACTTATCAGAGACTCCATAGAAAAGCCGGTATATAAAGAGAAACTCAGGCTGAGGAGCTATGGAGTCCCGGATGACGATTCGGAGGTATTTATTGAACTTAAGAAGAAATACAAATCAGTGGTGTACAAGAGAAGACTTGAGGTGCCGGAGCAGGAGGCAATGGATTACCTTGTGAGCGGACAGCCGCTGCACGAGGATTGCCAGATAGGAAGAGAGATAGATTATTTCATGCAGGTGTATAAGGATCTGGAGCCTGCGGTGGTTCTCTCATACGAGAGAGATTCCTACAAGGGAATAGACGATCCGGAACTCAGGATAACATTTGACTACAATATACTGTGGCAGAATGATGAGCTGACACTTCAGAAAGAGCCGTATGGGCACAAGGTCATACCTGAATACAAGGTGTTGATGGAGATCAAGATGGCAGGCGGGTTTCCGCTGTGGCTGTCACATTTACTCACGAAGTATAACGTGTACAGAACATCATTTTCCAAATACGGAGAGGCCTATAAACAGATGATTGGTTGACATAAATCAAGGATAAATGATATTAACAAAAATAATAAAGTGATAAACATAAACAGGAGGAGATAGAAGATGACAGGATTATTTGACAGTGTATTTGGGACGGCGACAACGATAACGGTGCAGGAGTTTTTGATCTGCATAGCGGTATCCCTTGTGATAGGCGTATTCCTTGCGAGTGTGTACGCGTTTAGGAGCAAATATACACAGAGCTTTCTGGTGACACTGGCACTCATCCCGGCGGTTGTGTGCGTGGTGATCATGATGGTAAATGGAAATGTTGGCGCGGGCGTTGCGGTGGCAGGAGCCTTCAGTCTGGTGAGATTCAGATCGGTACCCGGTTCGGCAAAGGAGATATGTGCAATATTCCTTGCGATGGGGGCAGGACTTGTAACCGGAATGGGATTTATCGGATACGCGGTATTATTTGCAATAATACTTGGCGGAGCAATGTTCATTTGCAGCCTTACGGGATTTGGCGGCGGAAGGGATGAAGAAGAGAGAACCCTGAAAATCACCGTGCCTGAAAATCTCGACTATACAGAGGCATTTGATGAGATACTTGCCGACTGTACAGACAGTTACAGACTGACAAATGTGAAGACTACCAACATGGGAAGTCTTTTCAAGCTTACATATGTGGTAAAGCTTAAAAAGGACACAAATCAGAAAGAGATGATAGACAGACTCAGAGTGAGAAATGGCAACCTGGAGATCATGCTGATGCAGGTGGACTCGGGGGACATGACATTGTAGAAGTTAATGTGTGTTCGTAGAATACAATGTTATTGATGGTGATAGATGACATGGAGTAAGAAACTATGTTGAGGATAAGGTGCCAGACTGAGAATTCAGGAAATATGGCAAAGATTTAGAAGGAGATGATCGTATGAGGAAAAATAAATATATGAGATATAGAGCAGGAATACGCAAATGCCTGGCTGTGGGGCTTACAGCGGCCATGTGTATGGCAATGCTAGCTGGATGTTCGACCAGCCAGAGTGCAAGTTCGACTTCTGGTACTGAGGTGGCAAGTGAAGTGAGCACAGCTACGGATGCTGATACAGACAGCAAAAATGACAGTGCAGATACGGCGGATGCACAGAATACTAGTACAAAGACAGAGATGACGGTTGAGGAGATGCAGGCGGCTATAGATGACGCCATGAGTGAGGCAGATATAGACATAACGGATATGTTCACAAAGCGCGATCTGGCGGGAACCTACGATGAGAGTGAGGCTGTGAAGATAACGTTGTCTGGAAAGACTGCCACATGCGACAGCTCAAATGTACAGATAGAGGATGGCGTGGTGACTATCAAGGCGGCAGGTGTATACGTTCTGTCAGGAACACTTACAGACGGAACAATCGTGGTGGATGCCGGCGATGATGATAAGGTGCAGCTTGTACTTGATGGCGTGTCCATCACTGCTGCAGATTATGCGGCGATATATGCAAAAAACGCAGACAAGGTATTCGTTACATTGGCTGAAAATGCGGAGAACAGCCTTACGGTGTCAGGCGACTATGTTCAGACTGATGATAACAATGTGGATGCTGTCATATTTGCAAAATGTGACCTCACACTTAACGGCAGTGGAAGTCTGACAGTCAAGGACACCACCGGACATGGAATTGTGTCCAAGGACGACCTGGTGGTAACGGGTGGAACATATACGATAGACAGTCAGGATCACTGCCTGAACGGCAAGGACAGCGTAAGGATCGCAGACGGAACATTTACCCTCACCTGTGATGAGGATGGAATACATGCCGGAAACGATGATCAGCAGGATGGTTATATATATATAGAAGGCGGAGATATAGACATATCTGTTGGAGACGACGCGATGCACGCGGAAGGACTTTTGATCATAACCGGTGGTGATATAGACATATCCAAGAGCTACGAGGGCATAGAGGGCCACAAGATACTGGTGACCGGCGGAGATATAGACGTGGTATCCAGCGATGACGGTTTCAATGCGGCTGGCGGCAGTTCCGACAGCACAGGCGACAACAAGAGCGGCAGCCCTGATGGCGCAGGTGATAATAAAGGCGGTTTCGGCGGAGGTCCCGGTGGGGATATGAACGGCAACACGCCGCCCGCAAGACCAGACGGTAGCGGACAGGACAGCGATACGGACAATGGCAGCACAGACACAAATACTTCGCCCGCAAGACCTGATGACAGCGGGCAGATAGGCAATTCAGGCGACAGCACACAAGCCGCAGACAATAATGGCACACGATCATCGGCGAATGATCAGAGCCAGACAGATTCGTCCCAGAGTGAGACAGATGACACAGAAACCAACAGACCGGAACTCCCGGGAAATGGCGGACAGCCAGGCGGACCGGGTATGGGTGGTGTAGACATGGATGCTGATTACGATGCATATATTCTAATAACCGGCGGAAACATAAATATAAATGCCGATGGTGATGGAATCGATTCAAATGGTTATCTTGGAATCACCGGTGGCAATGTGTATGTACTTGGTCCTTCAAATAATGGAAATGGTGCACTGGACTACGGAATCTATGCAGCTATTACCGGAGGTAATATAGTGGCTGTAGGAGGTTCCGGTATGGCACAGGGATTTGGAGATGAGTCCACACAGTGTTCGGCACTTGTCAATTTTGATGAGTGGATAGATGCAGGCGAGACGATCACACTAACTGACTCCGATGGAAATAAGATTTTCAGCTACAAAGCGGACAAGAAATTTAACTCCGTTGTGATCAGCACATCAGACATGAAACAGGGAGAGACATACACGCTGACTGTCGGAGATCAGACAAGCACATTTACAATGGATGAAGTGACATACAGTGATGGTTCAAGCGGTATGCAGGGACCAGGTGGCTCAGATAACGGCGACATGCAGAGACCGGGAGGTTCAGATAACGGTGGAATGCAAAGGCCGGACAGTGACTCCCAGACCACAGAAACGCTCAAAACCACAGAAAGTATAAGTATATAGAATAAAATTCCAGACACTTTATTATCCAAAATGGTTGATTTATTTGCAAAAATGCTTAATATTATAAAGACATGACATTTTGCAGACGATACATAGTTGGAAATTGAGCAGCCACATGAAAAGGGCAGGCATCTGATAAAGCTGGAAGGAGTGTACAGATGAAGTTATATGTTGCGAGACACGGAGAGACAGAATGGAACAGACTGAACAAGGTCTGTGGCAGGACAGACTCACCGCTTACAGAGACAGGACTCAGACAGGCACAGCTCCTTGCAGACAAATTGGATGGCTGCCCTATCGACGTGATAATAGCATCCCCGCTTTCGAGGGCGCAGAAGACAGCCCAGGCGGTTGCTGAGAGAAAGCATTTGCAGGTTATTACGGACGACAGGCTCATAGAGCAGGATTACGGTGTGTATGAGGGCGTTCAGAGAGATGACGAGGATTTTCTCAATAATAAGCGTATGTTTGCCTATAGATATCCGGGTGGAGAATCCATGATGGATATAGCCAGAAGGACGTACGATCTTATCATAGAGACAAAGGAGCGATATCCGGATTCGTCTGTTCTGTTTGTGTGCCACAATGGAATATGCCGTGTGATATGCAGCTATTTTAAAGATATGACCAACGAAGAGTATTTTGGATTCAGTCAGGACAATTGTGGGTACAATATCTACGAGTTCTGATGACAAGGGAGTGTTATTGATATGATGGAATTGCTTATAGATTCATTTAAAGATGCGTTGTTTGACACAGTCAAGCTCATTCCGTTTTTGTTCATCACATACGTGATCATGGAATGGCTTGAGAGAAAGACGGCGGGAAGACAGGCAAATGTATTAAAGAAGGCAGAGAAACTGGGACCGCTGCTTGGCGGAGTTCTGGGCATAGTGCCACAGTGTGGATTTTCACTTATGGCATCCAATCTGTACAGCGGAGGAGTGATAGGAGCCGGTGTGCTCATAGCGGTATTTATGTCCACGTCGGATGAAATGCTGCCGATAATGTTGTCAAATGACTCAATAGGTGCAGGAACGATAGCGAAGATCCTTGTGACGAAGGCTGTGATAGCAGTCATAACAGGATATATAGTTGGATTTGTGCTGGACAGAATGAGAAAACCGGTGGAAGTGAAGAAGATAGAACACAATCACGTTCATGACCACGAGGATGAACATGGACATAGCCATGATAGGAACGTTGCTGAAAGCGGTCATCATGCGCAAAATATAGTGTACAAGGATATGCATGGCGGCAAAGGCGGTGATGGTCATGTTCATGATTATGTGCACGAACATAGCCATGATCACGGTCACTATGGAGAGAAAAATATTCACGAGGTGTGCGAACAGGAACATTGTGACTGTGAGGGCGGTGTATTTAGATCTGCGCTGGTGCATACGGCAAAGATAGCCGTTTTTATATTCATTTTTACGCTGGTGATAAATGTGGTGATTGAGGCTGTGGGCGAGGATGCCATAGCCAGAGTTTTCAATGATGTTCCGGTTCTCGGGGAAGCAGCAGCGGCTCTTGTGGGACTCATACCAAATTGTGCAGCATCAGTCATCATAACGGAACTGTACCTTCAGGGAATCCTCAGTGCAGGCGCAATGATGTCGGGACTTCTGGTGAGCGCAGGCGTGGGACTTGTGGTCCTCTTCAGGATGAACAGGCACAGACCTGCAGAGAACATAAGGATAGCCGCTGTTTTATATATGGCGGGACTCATCTGGGGACTCCTCATAAATGCGGCAGGGATAACATTTTAAACTGGTTTGTTTACAATGTATTATATAGAAAAAGGAGATTGCATTTCTGCAATCTCCTTTTTTTCTGTGTGTGTTATTTGATTCGTTTTTTGCCGCATATCGGACACACGTCTTGGTTTGTGGGCTGCCCGCATCCCCAACAGATCCATGTGTCACCGGTTTCGGTGGTTTCCTCTGAAGGTTTCTGTGTCGGTTTCATCTTGAAATTCTTGGAAACGATCTCAACATTGCCGTTCTCATCAAGAGTGGTCTGCATGCCAGACATACCGGAATCTTCAGCAGGTTTGCTTTTCTTCTTTTTCCCAAATCCAAATCCCATTTTATAACCCCTGTTTCTATAACATATATAGTTTATTCTAATGCAATATATACAAATAAGCAATAGAAATTTGGAAGGTTACACAATGTTTTTGTTGAAAATGTTCAATGCCCACAGAGCCTACTGCCATGCTCCGTCAAAGGTGATAACCTGTCCATTCAGATATTCCCCGCAGTCAGCTATATGGCATATGAAATCGGCAGCCTCCTGAACTGTTGCCATGCGGCCTGCTGGTATCTCGTCCTCAAGCATTTGGCGCTCATCCGATGACAGGTGTCCATTCATTGAAGTGTCCACGGCTCCAAAGGCTATCGCGTTGACAGTTATGCCGCTAGGTGCAAGCTCCTTTCCCAGCGCTTTAGAAAATGAATTTACAGCGCCCTTTGATGCTGAGTAGGCAACCTCGCACGATGCTCCGCAGTTCCCCCACACTGATGAGACGTTTATGATATGACCGCGGTGCGCGTGTACCATATGCGGAACCACCCTGTTGCAACTGTTGAATACGGAGTAGATGTTGGATTTCATAGTGCGGTCAAAGTCATCGGCGGTCATGTCGGTGAGCAGACCCACGTAGGAGATCCCTGCGTTATTTACGAGCAGCTCTATATCTTTGCCAAATGTATCTACGACACTCTGTATAAAATCTTCCATAAAATCCATATTCCCGGCGTCACCGCTCATTGCCAGGCAGTTACTGCCATTGGCAAGGATCTCATCTCTGAGTGACATAAGTTCATCAGAATGTCTGAAGGAAGTGATCGCTATATTTTTGTAGGTGCCGGAAAGTTTTAATGCTGTGGCTCTGCCGATACCTGTAGATGCCCCTATAATTATTGCTGTATCCAAATTGGTACCTCCTGAATTTGTGAATAAACATTTAAATATAGTATATCACGCGAATTATATGTTGAAAATAAAAATGCACTTTGGTATACTCTAGTTGTTTTTGTTGATAATCCGACAGGCATACAAAAATGAATTAAATGTAGTTTAAGTAAAATAAAAGCAACAGGAATATGGAGGCTATACAATGGGTAAGAAAGTTATGAAGTTATTTTTAGATACCATGCTCAGAGCTGCGGTTATAATACTGGCAGTTGCCATAGTTGTCATGCTGGTACTTCTGGCAAAAACTATGAGCAAGAGCAAAAAGACGGACACGACAGCAAAGAAAGAGGTGTCCAGCATAGTCACGGAGGAGAGTGATCCGTCCGATCCTACATTTGGCGGCGGTGGAGATGCATCTGACACAACAGATTCGTCAGCTGATGACACATCTGCAGATAACACATCTGAGGAGAGTTCATCAAGCGCAAAGAACGCAAAAATCATGGTGCTTAACGCATCAGGAGTGTCAGGAGTTGCAGCTACATGGCAGACAACTCTCACAGCAGACGGTTACACATCGGTTGATATAGGAACATATCAGGGGGATACACAGTCCTCAACTACAGTGTACACCTCAGATGAATATGACGTCAGCTCCCTGACATCTATTCTGGGTTCAGCATCTACAGGTGCAAGATCTGATATTGATGATTCTATGGCTGATGTGGATATGAGCGGAGCAGACATTGTTGTTGTCATCGGTGTCGACAATGCGGCAAATAATTAATATACAGATATAAAATTCAGATATAAAAAGAGATGATAAAAGGTCTTATCGCAGAGAATGAACGTTCGTCTGTGGTGAGACCTTTTTTGACTGTAGTAAAAAACATGATCATATTTTGACGAGGAAAAATGGGGCTTTTTGACTGTTGAATTGAAAAAAGTTATTATTAAGGAAAATTAATCAAAAAATGAGGCAGTGGGTAAAGAGGTTTGTTTTTTGTCAAGTACATATATGGTTAAATTGAATAGGCAAAAGTCATAAAATATACTGAAAACGTTACTAAAAAACGGTGAAAATATTGACCTAATGGTGAAGGTTTCACAAAAAACAAAGAGTAAAGCCCATCAAAATGCCTCGAAAATCGTCAAAATGTTGTAAAAAATGCGAACGTATACATTTTAGACAAAAGTTCAAAAATTTTTTTGAGCAATAATCACATAGAATGAAAAATGTGGATGATGTAGAATAACAATAGTTTTTAGGGTGAACAAAAACAAGATTATATACACTACGGAGGTAATTTCAAATGGCAAGTTTATCACTTAAGAACATTTACAAGGTATATCCTAACGGATTCAACGCAGTTAAGGACTTCAACCTTGAGATCGAAGACAAGGAGTTCATAATCTTTGTTGGACCATCAGGATGTGGTAAGTCAACAACTCTTAGAATGATAGCAGGTCTTGAGGATATCAGCTCAGGTGAGTTATGGATCGGCGACAAGCTTGTAAACGATGTAGAGCCTAAGGACAGAGATATCGCGATGGTATTCCAGAACTACGCTCTGTATCCACATATGTCAGTATATGATAACATGGCATTCGGACTTAAGTTAAGAAAGGTTCCAAAGGAGAAGATCGACAAGGCAGTACATGAGGCAGCTAAGATCCTTGATATCGAGCACCTTCTTGATAGAAAGCCAAAGGCTTTATCAGGTGGTCAGAGACAGCGAGTTGCTATGGGACGTGCTATTGTCCGTGAGCCAAAGGTATTCCTTATGGACGAGCCTCTTTCAAACCTTGATGCTAAGCTTCGTGTTCAGATGCGTGTTGAGATTTCAAAGCTTCATCAGAGACTTCAGACAACAATCATTTACGTTACACATGACCAGACAGAGGCTATGACACTTGGTACAAGAATCGTAGTTATGAAGGATGGTATCATCCAGCAGGTAGATACTCCTCAGAATCTCTACGACAAGCCATGTAACCTCTTCGTTGCTGGATTCATGGGTATGCCACCTATGAACTTCATCGACTGTAAGGTTGTTAAGTCTGGCGCAGATGTACTTCTTATGTTTGGTTCACATTCAATCAAGGTTCCAGACAGCAAGGCTGAGAGACTCATCGCACTTGATGCAATCGATAAGGAAGTTGTTCTTGGTATCCGTCCAGAGGATATTCATGATGAGCAGCTCTTCATTGAGTCATCACCAGAGAGCGTAATCGATGCTAGAATCAACATCTATGAGATGCTTGGTGCTGAGGTTTACTTATACTTCACAATCGACCAGTTCGATATCACAGCAAGAGTAAATGCTCGTACAACAGCTAGACCTGGCGACACAGTTCAGTTCGCATTCGACTTAAGCAAGATCCACATCTTCGATAAGGAGACAGAGGAGATTCTTGTTAACTAATCAATGACAGAATAAGTGGTTTAATTCTTAAAAATTTGAGAAAATGCAGAAATTATATATAAAAAATCTGCATTTTCTCTTTTTTTTTCCACAATTTTGCTTTAAAATAAAGTTATTGGATTACGGGAACAAAACCTATAATGAGTAGAAGGAGTGAAAAGAATAATGATATCAAACCAGATTCTTCAGGATACAATAGACGGATTAAAGAGCATAACAAGAACTGATCTGTGTGTGCTCGACACAGAGGGAAAGGTGCTTGCATCAACTCTTAAAGATATTGAGGATTGCGAGGATTCAGTTCATGCATTTGTGGACTCACCTGCTGAGAGCCAGGTCGTAAGAGGATACCAGTTCTTCAAGGTATTTGACGACAATCAGCTGGAGCATATTCTCATGGCAAAGGGTGAGACAGATGATACATACATGGTCGGTAAGATCGCAGCATTCCAGATTCAGAATCTTCTGGTTGCCTACAAGGAGAGATTTGACAAGGATAACTTTATCAAGAATCTTCTTCTTGACAATCTTCTTCTGGTTGATATCTACAACAGAGCGAAGAAACTCCATATTGATACAGATGTCAGACGTATAGTATTTATCATAGAGACAAAGAATGAGAAGGATACAAACGCACTTGAGACAGTTCGTAATATTTTCTCCGCAAAGACAAAGGATTTCATCACTGCTGTGGATGAGAAGAACATAATCCTTGTGAAGGAAGTAAAGTCAAATGAGACATATGACGATATGAACAAGATAGCACAGGTTATCGTTGATATGCTTAATACAGAGGCTATGTCTTCAGTTCATGTATCATACGGTACAATAGTCAATGAGATAAAGGAAGTGTCGCGTTCATACAAAGAGGCGAAGATGGCTCTTGATGTAGGAAAGATATTCTATGAGAACACAGACATCATAGCATACGGTAATCTTGGAATTGGAAGACTTATCTACCAGCTCCCACTTCCACTCTGCAAGATGTTTATCAGAGAGATATTTGACGGCAAGAGCCCTGATGAGTTTGACGAGGAGACACTCACAACCATCAACAAGTTCTTTGAGAACAGCCTGAATGTATCGGAGACATCAAGACAGCTTTACATTCATAGAAATACACTTGTATACAGACTTGACAAGCTCCAGAAGAGTACAGGTCTTGACCTCAGAGTGTTCGAGGATGCCATCACATTTAAGATTGCCCTCATGGTTGTAAAGTACATGAAGTACATGGAGAAACTTGATTACTAATATCAAATAAAAAACATATATTGTATTAAACAGCCGTGATGAGGCGAAGTCTAACAGACTGGTGCAGAACATGCTGTTTATCACTATGAATACGCAACGGCAGCCAGCATATTGTATATATGAAGACTGCCGTTGTGTAATATAAAGACAACATAGGTAATAGGGATATACAGGGATACATAAAGCAATATTAATTCACAAACAAAACACAACAAAAGTATTGATATGTAGTATAATGATTCGTGGACAAAAGGAAATGTATGCCTGCAATACAGGTGGGCTTAATATAGGAGACGTAAGATGATAGAATTGGAGAACGTGAGCATGACATACCCGGGTGGTATAGAGGCTCTTAAGAATGTCAATATCAATATAGAAAAAGGCGAGTTCGTGTTCATAGTGGGCAGCAGTGGTTCGGGAAAGACGACAC
>JBNMKK010000032.1:0-28017 GCA_050874325.1 Coprococcus sp.
TACAAGGAAAGGTGTTTCTTTGTATAACTTATTGACACCACCCGCATAGCAGGTGGTTTATTGTTTCACACGCTGTTTATTTATATATTAAGATTTTTCTAAGCCTTGCGTGTTCAACAGGCTAAAGCCCATAAATAAAAAAAGCACTGACAGATCTATCTGATCCACCAGTGCTTTAATTTACACGAGCATTTTATAATATACTATATCTTATTATCTCTATTTGGCAGTAAATTCAGCATCCTCAATGTGCGCCCAGGCTGTCACATCCCCCACATCTGTAACCATACCGCCAAGTCCAAAATCCACATAGAACGCGTTCTCATCCTCGTTATACCCGCCGATAAGCCAACTATCTGTTTCATCTCCCGAGCCCGTTGCTATGAAACAAATGTCGCCATCCTTCGGATAGCCTTCCTCACTCACCTTGTGCCACTTGTCTACTCTTATCTCCATACTGATTCCCCTTTAAACCACTAGTCAAATACTCTCTTAAGAACCTCGTCCTCATATAATACTTTCTTGGCAAGCTCCCTGTACTTCTCCTCGTGTAGATATGTGTGTCTGTGAGGTTTGATCTGAGGTGCCATATCTATTGCCTTTGCAAAATCCTCTCTCTTGAGATCAAGTGTAGCCACATAATCCCAGAATCCTGTCTTCTCAAATATTGCATTTACCCTGACATATCTGTGATCCTGTACAACTGCCATTATATATGTTGCGATTCCCACCTGGATTCCATGGAGCTGAGGCTGCTCAAGCATCTTGTCAAGTGCATGTGAGATAAGATGCTCACTTCCCGATGTCGGTGTACTTCCACCTGCTATCTCATTTGCAACACCGCTCATTGCGAGTGAATCCAAAAGTTCCTTCAGGAACAGGTCATCCTTTATAGTCTCAAACGGAGTTCTCACAAAACTGTTGACTGCTTTCTTTGCTATCATAACTGCGAAGTCATTCATCTCTGAATATCCCAGTTCTGACTCAAAGAGCCAGTCATAGAGAGATGTGATCTTGGACACCATATCTCCTATTCCAGAATATAGGAATCTCTCAGGAGCAGACTTTATGATCTCTGTATCCGCTATGATCCCATATGCCATCCTTGCCGGCACTGACGTACGGCGTCCATTTACCATGAGCGATGCACTGGCACTTGAAAATCCATCCGAGGATGCCGATGTAGGAATACTTATAAACGGCAATTTTCTGAGATATGCTGCATATTTTGCCACATCTATTACTTTGCCACCACCTATTCCAACTATCACCTGCGCCTTCGCATCTATATCAAATGCGAGTCTGATTATATCTTCTATATTAGTAGAATCCAGTTCCCTGTATTCCACAACAGTCACATTCTCCTTCTTCAGAGAATCCATGACCTGCTGCCCAAACATATCTATAAGGCCATTTCCAAAGTAAATGACCGCATTTTTCATTCCCGATGCACTTATATATTTGCCCAGATCATTCAAAGTTCCCTTGCCAATTTTAAGTATTGTAGGTATTGCTATATGACTTCCTGCCATCTTGTTCCTCCCTGTTTTTAAATTTTGGGGTATCATATAATTCCCCATGCCCAATCGTCTTTTCGATTTGAGTGTGAGCTGAATTCATACCCAAACATTTCTTATTATAATGTATATACCCATTATTGTGAACCGTTAACAAATTTACATGCAGCATATATTTTTAAACAAATCTTTATCTTTCCTTTAAAGTTCTTACACTATCTTCATATCTTTGCCGTAAAAACACATTTTCTACACAACTTCTCCAAAATTAGAACACATTTTATCGGTATATTATTAACTGTAAACAGCGAGAGCGTAAGCGAGTTGTTTACAATCCCCTTTTTCATAAACGACTGCAACACCCTCCCCTCACATAATGTAGTTGCAGTCACTCCCTTTTAATACAAAAAAGAAGAGGTTGCCAGAAATGGCAACCTTTTCTTTTTATCCTATGTTATTTTATTACTCACTTCTAAGTGCTATAACAGGATCCTTCTTAGCCGCAAGCCTTGATGGTATAAGTCCTCCAAGCAATGTCAACACAACACTGATGATGACAAGGATCACTCCGCCCTTCCAAGGAAGTGCTGCAACTCCGGCAACGTTGATAAAACTCTCTATCACTTTGCTTATCGGTATGTTGATCAGAATTGTCACACCTATTCCTATAAGACCTGAAAAGAGTCCTATTATAAACGTCTCAGCATTGAACACTCTGGATATATCCTTCTTGGATGCTCCTATGCTTCGAAGTATACCGATCTCCTTTGTTCTCTCAAGCACTGAAATGTACGTGATGATTCCAATCATGATGGATGAAACTATCAGTGATATAGCTACAAATGCAATAAGCACATAAGTGATCGCATTGATTATCTTTGTCACTGATGACAACATGATTCCTATATAATCAGTGTATGTGATCTCCTTGTCAGGATAGTCCTCATTATATTTATCTATGAGCTTTGTTATCTCATCCTTATCTGCAAATTCTGCACAGTAGAGATTGATGGATGCAGGCTTTGCAAGCTCTGCATACCCCAGCTTAGACATATTGTCCTCGTAAGTTGCCGTGGACTCCTGGAAGAAACCATAGCCTTTAAGCATATCAAACAGCTGATCCTTTGTCATGGATGCCATCTGTGACTGCATCTCCTCTGTCACCTGACCTGACGCTGCAAGCTGCTGCATTACAGAATCCATATCAACGTCATCCGCAGTCAGCTCCTTACCATCTGAAAACGGCATTCCTGTAAATATATCTGTATCAGGATTGTCTATCTGAGCCTTGAGCACATCTGTCTTCTCATTCTCTGAAACTATATAATCAGCAAGCTCTGATGTATAACCTATATACCCCGGCTGCATGGTTGTTGCATATGCCGTATCCGATGCACGTATAACCGCAGACACCTTGACCTCAAGTCCATTTGCAACAGCATCCTTGAGAAAATCTGCATCAGCACTCATATCCGTATATGTTCCATCGTCATTCTTCTTGTACAGATTGCCAGGAAGAACAACTTTGAACTTAAGATTTAAAAGATCGTCATATGTGAACACCATCTGGTCAAGCTCAGGGGCATCACCACCGGCAAGTATAGTTGATACCATATCTCCCAGTTCCTTAGAATCCCTAATTCCCAGAGTGTACAGTGTAAAGTCACTTATCTCATTGTTCTTATCCACAACAAGGACTACCTCATTCTTGTTCTCAGGCCAATGTCCTGCCAACACATCATACTGCTGCTTGAGCAGGGTGTCATTATCCAACATCTGTGTCCACATATCCATTGAGGATGAGCCGTAACTGAATGCAGACATGAAATCCGCTGTTGACTCCTGTGCCTCTGCCATTCCCCCAAATCCCATGTCTGACATTGTGGTACTTGGGTTTACCTGGGCAACTCCACCATTTGCACTGTTCTCGTTGAACACATATAGCGGTGTATCATAAGTGTATGTTATATCACTTGTATACTTTGTGAAACCATTTGCATCATCTTCAATATAGTTCTTGAAGGATTCAAGGTCATTCTCCTTCACATCCGACACCATGGACACAAGCATATCACCCATGATATCCCCTGAATAAACCTTATCCTCACCAGCATGATTGTGATCTGAATCCTCCTCATTATTGCCGACCATCTTGGAGAGGAGTTCACTGTAATCCATTGCCTTCTTCGTGATCTGTACCGGATATGTCGCCAGGGTCTCCTCCTGAACGTCATTTATATACTTCTGGAATCCCGATGAGAGCGAAAGGATAAGCGCTATTCCAATTATTCCTATACTTCCGGCAAATGCTGTGAGAAATGTTCTTCCCTTCTTAGTCATCAGATTATTAAGACTCAATGAAAATGCTGTAAACATACTCATCGAAGTCTTTCTCGGCTCATAACTTCCGTCATCCTCCTTTGCCTCATCCTCATCTGAGAATGGATTGGAATCATCTATTATATTGCCATCCAGAAGCTTTACGATTCTGGTTGAATACTGTTGTGCAAGCTCCGGATTGTGCGTGACCATGATGACAAGCTTGTCCTTTGCTATCTCCTTGAGAAGCTCCATGATCTGAACACTTGTCTCTGTATCAAGGGCGCCAGTCGGCTCGTCTGCCAACAAAATATCCGGATCATTTATAAGTGCTCTGGCGATGGCAACTCTCTGCATCTGTCCACCTGACATCTGGTTCGGTTTCTTATGGAGCTGGTTGCCAAGACCTACCTTTTCCAGAACTTCCCTTGCCCTCTTCCGCCTCTCTGACTTGGATACACCTGACAGAGTGAGGGCAAGCTCTACATTTGAAAGCACGGTCTGATGTGGTATCAGATTGTAACTCTGAAACACAAAACCGACAGAATTATTTCTATATGAATCCCAGTCTCTTGACTTGAAATCTTTTGTCGATTTGCCATTTATCACAAGATCTCCGCTGGTGTACTGATCCAGTCCACCAACTATATTCAAAAGAGTTGTCTTTCCACAACCGGATTGCCCTAGTATTGATACAAATTCATTTCTTCTGAAGTTTACAGACACACCCTTGAGAGCCTGAACAACTTCATCACCCGTGTGATAATCTTTCACGATATTCTTAAGCTGTAGCATTCTTTCCTCCCTTTATTTTGTCAATATTACTGGCAAATCATAGCATTTATTTTTTTCTATTTCAATTGAGGCCGTCTATTCTTTATAAATGTTTTATTTTCTTCATTTCATGACTTGTCATTATCGATAAGTTTCGTCTAACTTTATGTTGAACTTTTACCTAAAAATTCTTTTATTTTCTTATTATATGGGGTATAATCACCGTAAGTGGGTACGTTCGTATCCAAATATAATTTTACGGAGGATTTTACAAATGTTAGTTTCAGCAACAGAAATGTTAAAGAAAGCTAAGGCTGGTCACTACGCAGTAGGACAGTTCAACATCAACAACCTTGAGTGGACAAAGGCTGTTCTCCTCACAGCTCAGGAGCTTCAGTCACCTGTTATCCTTGGTGTTTCAGAGGGCGCTGGAAAGTATATGACAGGATTTGAGACAGTTGCAGCAATGGTTAAGGCTATGGATGAGTCACTTGGAATCACAGTTCCTGTAGCTCTTCACCTTGATCACGGAACATACGAAGGATGCTACAAGTGTGTTAAGGCTGGATTTACTTCAATCATGTTCGATGGTTCACACTACCCATTCGAGGAGAACCTTGCTAAGTCAACAGAGCTCGTTAACGTAGCTCATCAGCTTGGACTCTCAATCGAGTGTGAGGTTGGTTCTATCGGTGGTGAGGAAGACGGAGTTGTTGGTATGGGCGAGTGCGCTGATCCAGAAGAGTGCAAGATCATTGCTGATCTCGGCGTTGATATGCTTGCTGCTGGTATCGGTAACATCCATGGTAAGTACCCAGCTAACTGGAAGGGACTTAGCTTTGAGACACTTGACGCTATCCAGCAGAAGACAGGCGTTATGCCATTAGTTCTTCACGGTGGTACAGGTATCCCTGCTGACATGATCAAGAAGGCTATCTCACTTGGCGTTTCAAAGATCAATGTTAACACAGAGTGCCAGTTATCATTTGCAGATGCTACAAGAAAGTACATCGAGGCTGGTAAGGATCTCGAGGGCAAGGGATTTGATCCTAGAAAGCTTCTCGCTCCTGGTTTCGAGGCTATCAAGGCTACTGTTAAAGAGAAGATGGAACTCTTCGGATCAGTTGGTAAGGCTAACGACTAATCAGCAATCTTTGACAGACTAATTAACAAATGTAACGATAAACTATCTGATACTCATCAGACAAGTATCGCTCACGTAAACTTAAAGGAACCCCATCACAGCTTATATGAGCCATGATGGGGTTCTTATTTCTTTATTATATTAATTTTGTTCTGATGCATCAGCATTTTTCTTTTTCCTGCTTATGATCCACCACACAGGTACCGATGCCAGTAATAGCAATGCTGCTGCCACACTAAACCATGAACCAAAACTAAGTCCTATCTCCTCCCACGGATCCATTTTTTTCAGGTCTATCAATGCCAGTACAAACTCCAGTATAAGAGCTCCACCAACTGCTATCGATATAATCAGGTCTACTATATAGCACACTGCTTTGTCTATAAATGCACATATCACATCCGCTAATATGACGATCGGAACAATTATAAACGAAAGTACAGTTATTCCAAACACTCCACTTATAGTTCTAACATCAGAACCTATATGTGCATACGGAAGAAATACTGATACCAGTGCCATGATTATCCCTACTATATTAAGTATATTAGGAATATGTGTAGACCCCTTCTTCACGTCAGCACGGGTATCCTGTCTGTTTTCATACCCCATATAACCCATGGGGTTGTCATATGGCTGCTGTCCCGGCTGACCGTTCTGTGGCTGGCCATACTGCGGCACTGGCTGACTCCACTGTGATGCCTGACTGTTCTGCTGCTGATATGGCTGCTGCCACATCTGTTCCGGCTGGCTATACTGTGGAATCTGCTGCACATACTGATTCTGCATTGGCTGACCGTACTGCTGATTCTGCTGCGCATACTGATTTTGCACTGGCCGATCATACTGCTGATTCTGCTGCGCATACTGATTCTGCATTGGCTGACCGTACTGTGGGGTCTGCTGTGCATACTGATTCTGCATTGGCTGACCGTACTGTGGATTCTGCTCTGTATACTTGTTCTGTTCATCCATGTTGTCATTTACCTCCGATGTAATTGTTTGACACATCCCTTACATATCGAGATACCGCCTCAGGTATTGTCCTGTATATGATTCAGGTATCTTCGCTACTTCCTCCGGAGTTCCGCTGGCAATGACCGTTCCACCTCCAGCACCTCCTTCAGGTCCCATGTCAATAATATAATCTGCGGTCTTGATAACGTCAAGATTATGTTCGATAACAACAACTGTGTTGCCACCTTCGCTGAGTCTTCTGAGTATATCAACAAGTCTATGCACATCTGCAAAATGAAGTCCCGTTGTAGGCTCATCAAGCACATAAATCGTTTTTCCTGTTCCTCGTCTGGAAAGTTCAGTCGCAAGCTTGATCCTCTGCGCCTCTCCGCCCGAAAGTGTTGTGGATGGCTGACCAAGTTTTATATATCCAAGTCCGACATCTCGAAGAGTCTCTATCTTCTTGAGTATTCTTGGAACATTGGCAAAGAATTCACATGCCTCATCAACAGTCATATCAAGAACTTCATTTATACTCTTACCCTTGTACTTGACCTCCAGCGTCTCCCTGTTGTATCTCTTTCCTCCACACACTTCACATGGCACATATATATCTGGCAGGAAATGCATCTCTATCTTTATGATTCCGTCTCCACGACATGCCTCGCATCGTCCACCAGACACATTAAAACTAAATCTTCCCTTACCGTATCCCCTTGCTTTGGCATCCTTTGTGCCGGCAAAAAGATCTCTTATCAGATCAAATGTGCCTGTATAGGTTGCGGGATTTGATCTAGGACTTCTGCCTATAGGCGACTGGTCTATATTGATGATCTTGTCCAGCGCATCATAACCGATGATATGATCGTGCTTTCCCGCCTTTACTCTGCTCTTATTGAGCCTTCTCGCAAGTTTCTTATACAAAATCTCATTTACCAGCGAACTCTTTCCCGAACCAGACACACCTGTAACACAGGTCATGATTCCCAGTGGAATATTCACATCTATATGCTTAAGGTTATTTTCATAGGCATTTTTCACCGTAAGCCATCCTGTAGGTTTTCTTCTGACGTCCGGAACCTCAATCTTTTTTCTTCCGCTTAAATAGTCACCTGTGATGGAGTTCTCGCACTTCATTATCTCTTCAGCAGTTCCCTCCGCCACCACATATCCACCATTTGCACCGGCTCCAGGTCCTATATCTATGATATGATCCGCCGCTCTCATGGTATCCTCATCATGTTCGACCACGATCAGCGTATTTCCCAGATCCCTCAAATTCTTCAGAGCAGCTATCAGCTTATCATTATCTCTCTGATGTAATCCGATACTAGGCTCATCAAGAATATACGCCACACCCACAAGTCCTGATCCTATCTGAGTGGCAAGTCGTATTCTCTGTGCCTCTCCTCCGGAAAGCGTACTTGTTCCCCGGCTGAGACACAGATAGTCAAGTCCTACGTCTATTAAAAAGTGCAGTCTTGATCTGATCTCCTTGAGGATGGCGGCACCGATCATCTTCTGCCTGTCTGTGAGCTGCAGATCCGCCATAAACTGAGCAAGCTCTGTGACTGGCATCTCTGTGAGTTCTGCAATGTTTTTATCTCCTACTGTCACCGCAAGTGCTGTAGGTTTAAGCCTCTTACCACCACAATCCTCGCAAGGAGTTATAGTCATAAATGTCTCGTATTCGGCCTTTGTGGATTCAGCGGATGTCTCTCTGTATCTCCTGGCAACACTCTTTATAAGTCCTTCAAATGTTATGTCGTACACACCCTCTCCACGCTGTCCCTTGTAGTGCACCTTAACCGGGCGTGAGTTCTTTCCATATAATAAGAGATCTTTGATATCCTGTGGATAATCCTGAAATGGAGTGTCCAGAGAAAATCCATACTCAGCACTTAATGCCCTGAGTATGGCATTTGAGTAACTCTTGCCATCATTGCATGACTGCCATCCAAGTACCACTATGGCTCCATCGTTTATAGACAAACTCTGATCAGGTATCATAAGATCAGGATCAAATTCCATCTTGAAACCAAGACCTGCACATGTCGGACATGCACCAAATGGATTGTTGAACGAGAAACTTCTCGGTTCTATCTCATCTATACTGATTCCACAGTCCGGACACGAAAAACTATCTGAAAAGTTGATAACGGTATCCTCCTTCTGAACACCATTCTCATCTCTCGCCCCGATCACTTCGATCTTCATAAGTCCCTCTGCAAGCTGAAGGGCTGTCTCTATAGAATCCGTAAGTCTGCGTTCCACATCCTGTCTTACCACCAGACGATCTATCACTATATCTATATTATGCTTTTTGTTCTTATCCAGTTTTATCTCCTCTGAGAGTTCATACATACTGCCATCGACTATCACTCTGACAAATCCACTCTTCTTTGCCTTCTCAAGGAGTTTTACATGTTCTCCTTTTCGTCCTCTTACAACAGGTGCAAGCACCATGAACTTGGTTCTCTCTGGAAGTTTCATGATCTCGTCAACCATCTGGTCAACAGTCTGTCTGCTTATTACCTTGCCACAATTCGGACAATGAGGTATTCCAACTCTGGCGTAGAGAAGTCTGAAATAATCATATATCTCAGTAACTGTACCAACTGTAGATCTGGGATTCCTGTTGGTCGACTTCTGGTCTATGGATATCGCCGGAGAAAGGCCCTCTATCTTGTCAACATCCGGTTTTTCAGCCTGACCAAGGAACTGTCTTGCATATGATGACAGAGATTCCATGTATCTTCTCTGTCCCTCAGCGTATATAGTGTCAAATGCCAGTGACGACTTTCCAGATCCCGAAAGGCCTGTCACTACCACGAATTTGTCTCTTGGAATCTTGACATTGATATTCTTCAGATTATGGGCGCGTGCCCCTTCAACCGTGATATACTTTCTATCTATATTTCTACTGGCATTAAAATAATCATCATCTTTCATGCTCGCATCTGTAAGATTTTCCAAATGCTCATCACGTTCATAATTCTTATTATCTTCCATCTCAATCTAACCTTTTCTCTATATTATTTCTATAATTGATATATATATATTAAATCTGTCTCTTGTATCATGTAAGTCTGTGAATTTCACTAGTCCTTATCATAATCCCTGAGTGCAGCCTTATACACCTTAAGCTGATCTCTAACCTCTGCTGCCACTTCAAAGTTGAGATCCGCAGCCGCCATGTTCATCTTTTTCGTCAGCTTGGCAATCACCTTCTGCAGATCCTTCTTGGTCATTGACTCAACATCCTTCTCGTCATCAGGCTGCTCCTCCTTCTTCACCTCTATAGTTATGAGATCTCTTATACTTTTCTCTATAGTCTTTGGAGTTATACCGTGTTCTTCATTATACTTCTGCTGTATCTCACGACGTCTGCTCGTCTCATCAAGAGCATACCTCATTGATCCTGTGATCGTATCTGCGTACATTATAACATGGCCATCAACATTACGAGCTGCCCTTCCTATGGTCTGGATGAGAGAAGTCTCTGATCTCAGAAAACCTTCCTTGTCAGCGTCCAAAATAGCCACCAATGTTATCTCCGGTATATCAAGGCCCTCTCTCAGAAGATTGATTCCTACCAGAACATCAAATACTCCAAGACGAAGATCCCTAACGATCTCTACTCTCTCCATAGTATCTATGTCAGAGTGGAGGTACTTCACCTTTATATCATTGTCCCTCATATAACTGGTGAGATCCTCCGCCATCCTCTTTGTAAGTGTAGTGACAAGCACCTTATGTCCCTGTTCAGTCTCCTTACGCACTTCCTTCAACAGATCATCAATCTGTCCCTCAACCGGTCTGACCTCCACTGGCGGATCTAGGAGTCCTGTAGGTCTGATGATCTGTTCTGCCATAAGCATCTGGTGCTCCTCCTCATATTTGCCAGGAGTGGCAGACACGAACATCACCTGATCCAATTTCTGTTCAAATTCTGAGAAATTGAGAGGTCTGTTGTCTAGTGCCGACGGAAGTCTGAAACCGTAATCCACCAGATTCATCTTACGTGAGCGGTCTCCCGAGTACATCGCACCAACCTGAGGCACCGTCATATGTGACTCATCTATAATAAGAAGAAAGTCGTCATCAAAGAAATCCAAAAGTGTGCTCGGAGTCTCCCCCGCTGATCTGCCAGCCAGTGGACCGGAGTAATTCTCTATACCTGAACAAAATCCAGTCTCACGCATCATCTCCATATCAAAGTTGGTTCTCTCCTCAATACGCTGAGCCTCGATCAGCTTGTCCTTTGACTTGAAGTAAGCAACCCTGTCCTTGAGTTCTGCCTCGATACGTTTAAGTGCCTTCTCCATCTTCTCCTGTCCAACCACATAGTGTGATGCCGGGAACAGACATGTGTATGTCAGATCTCTTTTCCCTTCTCCTGTGAGTGGGTCAAATTCTGTAATTCTGTCTATCTCATCTCCAAAAAACTCTATCCTGATTCCATCATCAAATGTGGACACCGGGATGATCTCCAATACATCCCCGCGAACCCTGAACGTGCCTCTCTGTAGATCCATGTCATTCCTGTCATATTGGATATCTGTAAGTTCATCGATAACCTGATCTCTGTCCTTTATCATACCCACTCTGAATGACAACATCTGATTCCTGTACTCATCCGGATCACCAATACCATATATACATGACACGGACGCAACCACGATTACATCCTTTCGGTCAATGAGCGCTGCAGTGGCACTATGTCTCATTCGGTCAATATCATCATTTATAGATGAATCCTTGGCAATATAGGTATCCGTGGATGCCACATACGCCTCAGGCTGATAATAATCGTAGTATGATACAAAATATTCCACCGCATTGTTAGGGAAAAACTCCTTCATCTCCCCGTAAAGCTGTGCCGCAAGCGTCTTGTTGTGCGCAAGTATCAACGTAGGTTTATTCAACTGTTGTATGACATTCGCCATGGTGAATGTCTTGCCGGATCCGGTTACACCCAGCAATGTCTCAAACTGATTACCCTCTTTAAATCCATTCACCAACTTTTCTATTGCCTCCGGCTGATCTCCGGTGGGCTTATATTCCGATACCAATTCAAAATGATCCATAAAAATCTCCTTAAAAACAGTATGACTGCCATCAACGCCTGACAATATGCATGATAAATCCTGCATACATTATATCGAACATTAGTTCTTATATCAAGTAAAAACGTGGCAGTTATCCAAGTTTATTTATCCCCTGAACAACTGCCATCATGCACCAATTCTATACCAAATTCAGTAGTCAACACCCTGCTTACAGCTCCTTCTATGCCACTAATTCAGCCTCCTCAAGACTTATCTCATAGCGGCCATTCTCTTTGACAGTCACCACGATTCTCTCGAATCCTGTATAGAAGTCAATGACATACAACCCATTTGTCCTGTGGATGACTGCCTCTGCATTCATCTCTGAGATCTTCGTCATACTGTCTTTCAGTATGCCCTCGCTGACTCTGATGATCTGCCTTTCTTTGTCAACCTGTCTATCTTTCTGAATCTCCTTATAATAAAGGAAGAGATTCTCCTCAAGAGCCTTTGACTTACAGCTGCACTTGTGAAAATAGCTGCTGATGATCATATAAAGCATGTATGCTGTCTCCTGCTGTCTGTGTGATGTTTTCTCTACAAATGAATATCTCATAATCGTTACCTCCATAATGAAAAATTAAATCTACATATATCTATCAATGTGTTATCTAAAGCTTTACCAACTCACACCCGCACGGTGCCTGCTTCTCGGTCTGTCATTCTTCAGCCGATGACAGTCGCTGTGTCCGTATTCTTTGCTGCCCCGGCCACTGGGCAGATGCGTATTCAATTGTCAAATACAATCTGACTCAAGGTCCAAAAGCAACAAAAAAAGAGTCATGATCGCAGAATTATAGCGCATACAAATTTTCTGATAATCTCAAACTCTTCAACTTAATATATGTTTTATTCAATTTTCATTATGGTATCAGCAATTTGCTGATGTGCTTGTTATATCAGATATACATACATATGTCAACATATTTTTAAATTATTGTTATACTGTTTGTTTATTGAAGTCTCTCTTATTTATGTGCCCTTTGCATGACTTCGGATGCCAATTCTTTCATAGCCATCATGTGGCGTGTCTACAGGATCCTCATATTTTTCTAAAAGTTCATTAAGCTTACGCTGTTCCCAAGCATCATTGTAAATTTACATACAAAAATGTAGTTAGTTTATAAAAGCTAAGTTTTTCTGGGTCTTATATGTCAAATCATATCAATACATATCAGCGAGATGGATCTGCTAACAATTAGGGAGTTCATTGATATACATGTTGAAATGCAGGACTATGATAATACTGGATGGAAAAATGCTATGCAGTAGAACTTGACTAATTTTTCAATTAAAAGCAGCTATTAAATTTAATTGCCGAAATTAGTTTAATTTTTATTACGGTTGATATATCGTATAATTGGAAGTGATTTATGTGAATAAAATTGCTGCAGATAAAAAGTTTATCACAAATACCAACTACTATAATATCGTTTATGTCAAACCGTATTTTTCAAAATAATAACATATTTTCCGTTGATAATTTTTAAAACATTGAATATAATAACATTATATGCAATTAAAAACGTTATTTACGTTTTTAATTTACGGAGGTGAATATTAATGAAGATATTGAGAATACAAGCAGACGGACTTCCTTTATTTAAAGAACCATTGGATATTAGTTTTACTACATCACAAAGATTTTCTAATGATGATAAAGATATTCTTTTTCATCTTTTTTCCAATGTATACATTAATACTACAACAGCAATTATAGGAATTAATGCATCCGGAAAAACGTCTGTATTAAATGTAATCCTGCTTGCGCTAGGTATTGTAAACAACGAACCTATAAACCATATAAAGAGTAAAGATATCCTCGGCAAATCTCCGGAGACTACATTCACTATATATTATCATTTATCTGATAATGAAATATGCAAACTTCAAACTATAATTAAATACAATGAAGGCACCGATAGATATATCATAAAGGAAGAGAAAATGTGGAAAAAGCCTACAAGTAATATTGCCACGAAAAAATATACATTCGTATTTAATGAAACAATGCTTATTAAAGAAAGAGACAATACTGAAGAATTTCTTCCGGATGATATAAGTATAATAATTGCCCAAAACAAAAAACTTAATGAACATATTCCTGTAACAGATATGTTGTCATTTACAAATGTAAATGTTTTGCCTATTTCTGATAATATACCACTTGAAATAATAAATTTTCTTGATCCTACAATTGAAGCATTATTTTTCGAAGATAATGAAACCAAAAGCCTTGTTCATCTAAAATTTTATGGTCACGATGAAATAATACTAAACACTCCAGCTGAGCTTGAGTATTATCTTTCATCTGGCACTATTAAAGGAATCATAGCATTTACGAAGGCCATAGCTACATTAAAAAACGGAGGATATATGATTGTTGATGAAATAGAAAACCATTTTAATAAGGAAATAGTTACTACTTTAATCCGATTTTTCATGGACACACGTATTAACAGAAATGGTGCAGGCCTTATCTTTTCAACACACTATCCTGAGCTCTTGGATGAATATGACAGAAACGATAGCATTTTTATTGCAAGAAACCGTAATGGAATCACAGCAGAGAACCTTTCTAATATTCTTAAAAGAAATGACATAAAAAAGAGTGATGCATACCAAAGCGGTTTCCTTGACGGAACGACCCCTGCATACGAAGCATATTTACAACTCAAAAAAAGCATTTCTGCTTATATTTAGGAGGAGCTGCCTATGGATATACAACTGAGTAAATATGTTGCGTGCATATATGAGGGCTCGGCTGAGCAGGCAATCATAGATCTCCTGCTTGAACACAACCTTTTAATTTTTAATAAGGAGCAACTACTTGATGAACAAGTAATACGATGCAGAGACGCAAAAACATTCGAAACAAGATACTTAAGAAAAGGATTTAATGATAAAATATCGATTATTCGAATTCTTGATTCCAGAAGAGAAAATTTCAAATTAAGCAAGGCATACCAACATAAGGTAGATGTTATAAATGTCATAACCGCTCCTGAAATTGAGATGCTTATCATTCATAGTGAAGATAAATATAAAGACTTCAAAAAATCTGGGAAAAAACCTAGCGACTTTTGCAAACAAGACTTGAAAATGAAAGATGTCAAGTCATATCAATACGTATTGAATTATTTTGAAGATGTAAATACACTTGTAACAGCTATACATAAATACACAAAATCAGCTAAAATTCCAAATGGTGAATATACACTTCTTGATTTATTACTATGATTTAAAAACATGATACTGTTAGGCGCAAAATTATTTTTGCAGACTATCAAATTTAACTATATCTTCAGTATACAGCTTTACAACAATGCTTGGGAACAGCGTAAGTTGGGGGATGTATTGGTTAGTTTTCTGCCATTAGTAATCCTCCTCCATCTTCCTAAGTGTTTCAAATGTAGCGTTGGCTATATTCTCAGCCTGCTTTATCATTAAATATTTTTGTCTTATTGTCAATTGCTATTCAGAATATCTATTCTTGATTTTAAAGTCTGCATATATTGTTATACTCATAAGAAAGTAACTTACGATTCACTAAATTTTAAATTATTGTCCGGAGGTTTTATATGAGTCAGTTTTATTGCCGTGAGGATGAACTCAGAAAACTGAATAAACGATATGCCGATGATAAGTTTGAGTGCATTGTTATCTATGGCAGGCAGCGTGTTGGCAAAACAGCACTTATCAATGAATTTTGAGCGGCCGGATATGGAATCTGCACCTGAGTTCAGCTCTTACGATGCCGCAATGGAAAATCAGGTTCTTGGTAACGAAAGTCCTTTATATGGCAGAAGAACCGGTCAATTAAGATAGAGCCTCTTGACTACAGAGAGACTGCTATATTTCATCCATATTTATCATCAGAGGATAACGCCCTGATTTATGGGATTACCGGAGGAGTTCCACACTACATTAATAAACTGGATGTAAGAGATAGTATTGATGAAGCCTTACTGGAGAATTTATTCGACCGCTCCAGCTATCTTTACGAAGAACCTGGAAATCTGTTGAAACAGGAACTCCGGGAGCCAGCCATTTATAACGCAATCATCAAATCTATTGCAGATGGATCATCCAAAATGAACGACATCAAGATGAAGGTTGGCGAGGAAAGTTCAGTCATATCGAAATATCTGAAAACACTTATTGATCTTGGAATTGTAAAAAAAGAAACACCTGTAACGGAAAAGCCAGGCAAAAAAACTATCTATCTGCTTGCAGATAATTTTTTCCGTTTTTGGTATAGATTTGTACCTGTCAATATGAGTGCCATAGACTCTGGTAGAATATCAAAGCTCTACCCACATGCTGTAAAACAACATCTTTCTGACTACATGGGCTTAACATTTGAAAAAATGTGTCAGGATTATCTACTATATTACAGTGACAATCTTCCTATTGAACTGTGCAATATTGGTCAATGGTGGGGAACTGACCCTAAAAAGAAGAAACAGGTCCAAATAGATATTGTTGGCACTCCTGTCCAGGGGAACGACTATATTATCGGTTCATGTAAGTACAGAAATGAAAAAATTGGTATTGATGAACTTAATCTTATCAGAGATTATGCATCGGTGCTTGGAAAAGGCAACAGCTATCACTATTATATCTTTTCCAAGGGAGGATTTACTGATGGCCTGCTTCAGGCACATGATCGCGGAGAGGTTAATCTGATAACACTGGAAGATCTATACAGATAAGCACAGACTTTAGCATGTTTTTCACTTAAAAACCCCTACGTTTCGGCAATAATCTGAAAAAATGCCGAAACATAGGGGTTTTCATTTACCTTATCGCATCCTTCATGCTCTTCACATAATCTCTCACATAAGGCACGCAGTCCTTGCCGTACTGGGCGCACAGCTTGACTATGGCTGATCCGACGATGACACCGTCTGCCTTCTCCGCCATCTGCTTTGCCTGCTCTGGTGTGGATATTCCAAAACCTACAGCACAAGGAATGTCCTTCGCCTTCTTCACCAGATCGACCATTGCACCTATGTCTGTAGTGATCTTGGTTCTGGTTCCAGTTACACCGAGGGATGATACACAGTATACAAATCCATTTGCATCATTTGCGATCATGGATATTCTCTCATGGGATGTTGGCGCGATGAGGGATATCAGGTCAAGACCATACTGCTTACAGATTCCGTCAAACTCGTCCTTCTCCTCGTAAGGAATGTCAGGAAGGATCAGACCGTCTATGCCGATCTCCTTACATGTGCTGATGAATCTCTCTGAACCGTAGGAGAACACGACATTTGCATATGTCATGAACACCATAGGTATACTAACCTTCTTGCGAAGCTTTCTCACAAGGTCAAATACCTTGTCTGTCGTCACGCCGCCTGCCAGCGCTCTTATATTTGCACCCTGGATGACCGGGCCCTCGGCTGTCGGATCTGAGAATGGGATTCCCAGCTCTATGAGGTCTGCACCGGCCTCGACCATTGCGTATACTATCTCCTCTGTCACATCCAGCGACGGATCGCCACATGTCACAAATGGTATAAATGCTTTTCCATTTTCAAATGCTTTTGCTATATTACTCATGAAGATCCTCCCCTCTGTATCTTGCGATGGCTGCAACATCCTTGTCGCCACGACCTGATACATTGATTACTATTATCTTATCCTTGTCCATTGTAGGTGCCAGTTTCATAGCGTAAGCCACAGCGTGTGCGCTCTCTATCGCAGGGATGATTCCCTCGATCCTTGACAGATACTCAAATGCATCCACAGCCTCGTCATCTGTGATAGCCACATACTCCGCGCGTCCAATATCGTGGAGGTATGCATGCTCAGGTCCGATTCCCGGATAGTCAAGTCCCGCTGAGATAGAATATACAGGTGCGATCTGACCAAATTCATCCTGGCAGAAATAAGACTTCATACCGTGGAATATACCAAGTTTTCCAGTTGCAATAGTTGCCGCTGTCTCAAATGTATCAACGCCTCTGCCTGCTGCCTCACAGCCGATCAGTCTGACGCTCTCGTCAGGTATGAAATCATAGAAAGCTCCGATAGCATTTGAACCGCCGCCCACACATGCCATGACAACATCCGGAAGTCTTCCCTCCTTCTCCATGAGCTGTGCCTTGATCTCCTTGCCGATGACAGACTGGAAATCACGAACGATCTCAGGGAAAGGATATGGTCCCATGACTGAGCCAAGTACATAGTGCGTATCATCGATCCTGCTTGTCCACTCACGGAATGCCTCAGATACCGCATCCTTAAGTGTTGCTGTTCCAGTCTTAACCGCATGAACCTTTGCGCCTAAGAGTCTCATTCTGTACACGTTGAGGGCCTGTCTGATGGTGTCCTCCTCACCCATGTATATCTCGCACTCCATGCCCATCATGGCTGCAACTGTAGCTGTCGCAACACCGTGCTGTCCTGCACCGGTCTCCGCGATAACTCTTGTCTTGCCCATTCTCTTGGCAAGGAGCATCTGTCCGATAACGTTGTTGATCTTGTGCGCTCCTGTGTGGTTCAGATCCTCTCTCTTGAGGTAGATCTTCGCACCGCCCAGATCCTTTGTCATTCTCTCCGCATAGTAAAGTCTGCTAGGTCTTCCAGCATACTCGTTGAGCATCTCTGTGAGTTCTCTGTTGAACTCCGGATCATCCTTATATTTCTTGTAAGCCTCCTCCAGCTCCAGCATCGCATTCATCAGTGTCTCTGGAATGTACTGGCCGCCATGAACGCCAAATCTGCCTTTTGACATATGTTTTTCCTCCTGTTTGTTCTTTTCAAATAAAACTGCAAATATATTTGTAAGCTTTTGTAGCGCGTTTCTTACTCACCCCTAAGTTCCGCAAATAACTTCTTTTTGTCGGGACTTCTCATAAATGTCTCACCTATGAGCACCGCATCCGTTCCATTTGCCTTGAGCCTGTCTATGTCCTCTTTTGTCTTGATTCCGCTCTCAGACACATACACCATCTTCTGAGGTACTAAAGTGTCAGCCGCAGCTCCTGTACTGGTGACAGATACAGTGTCCGGTATAAGCTTTCTGAGCCTTACACTGTTCATAATGTCCACCGTAAATGTTCTGAGGTCTCTGTTGTTCACACCGATGATTCCGGCTCCGCAGGCTATCGCACGTCTGACCTCCTCCTCATCGTGAGCCTCAACCAGCGCCGACATTCCAAGTTCATGTGCAAGCTTTAGGTATGATGCCAGCTGCTCGTCATCCAGTATGGCGCAAATTAAAAGCACCGCCGAGGCTCCTATGACCTTTGCTTCATATATCATATACTCATCAACTGTGAAATCCTTCCTCAGCAGCGGTATATCTACTTCTTTCTTTATGTCCACCAGGAACTGATTGCTCCCCTGGAAGTAAAATGGCTCGGTGAGAACCGATATAGCCGAAGCTCCCGCTGCCTCATATTCCTTTGCAATCTCAACATAAGGAAAGTCCGGTGCGATAAGCCCCTTGGAAGGCGATGCCTTCTTGACCTCACAGATGAATGATATTCCATCCGCCGCCAGATTGTCCCTAAATGGGAACTTTGCATATGGTCTGCTGCCATTATCAGTCTCTCTGGCAACTATATCGAGTGCCTGTCTCCGTATCTCCTCAAGGGAAACTTTTTTCTTCTGTTCTGCAACACGTTCCTTTGTCTTTGCAGCTATCTCATCTAATATCATCTCTTACCTCTCTATGTGATTTACTATCATAGTCTACGGCGAAACCTATCTACTCATTGGTCAAACGAATAAATGCCTCAAGTGTCTCCATAGCCTTACCGCTGTCGATCACATCCTCAGCCACCTTTATTCCATTTGCTATAGAGTCCGCCTTGCCTGCAATGTAGATGCAAGCTGCTGCGTTCAGGACAACCGCATTTCTCTTGGCTCCCTTGATCTTGCCTGACAGGATATCGCGGGTGATCTGTGCGTTCTCCTCAGGACCACCACCCACAAGGTCTTCCTTATTACATCTCTCAAATCCAAAGTCCTCAGGCTTGATCTCATACTTTGTGACCTGACCATCCTTTATCTCTGCCACCGTTGTAGGTGCGCTCATTGAGATCTCATCCAGACAATCCTGTCCGTATACTACAAGTCCTCGTTTCACTCCAAGACCGATGAGTACAGGAGCCATCTGATCAACCAGCTCTTCCTTGTATACTCCCATGATCTGCATCTGAGCCTTTGCAGGGTTGGTGAGAGGTCCAAGAATGTTGAAAACTGTCGGTATTCCAAGAGCCTTTCTTACCGGACCTGCATACTTCATAGCCTTGTGATAAACCTGAGCAAACATAAAACTCATGTTGCACTCAGCGAGTACCTTTCCCATCTTCTCTGGTGATATTGAAATGTTTACACCCAGAGCCTCAAGGACATCCGCTGCACCACTTTTGCTCGATACGCTTCTGTTGCCGTGCTTTGCGATCGGAACTCCAGCCGCTGCTGCAACTATACCACTTGTTGTCGAGATGTTAAATGAATTTGCACAATCACCGCCTGTTCCCACGATCTCAAGAACATCTATTCCATCATGTGGAAGAACCTCCGCATGGTCTCTCATTCCATTTGCGCTGGCTGTTATCTCATCCAGTGACTCTCCCTTCATATGAAGTGCTGTAAGATATCCCGCCGTTGTCTCTCCTGACACCTGACCGCTGAATATCTCATCCATGCTGGCATATGCCTCATCATATGTAAGATCCTGTCCTGCTGCTACCTTCTTAAGTGCTTCCTGTATCATCGCTGTATCCTCCTTATTTTGTCATGCAAATATGAACCAAATTATATATCCAGGAAATTCCTGAGTATTATTTTTCCCTTCGGTGTCAGTATCGACTCTGGATGGAACTGAACTCCGTACACTTCACAGTCCCTGTGTTTAACTGCCATGATCTCTCCATCCTCCGTTCTGGCTGTGACTTCCAGACATTCCGGAAAGTTTTCATTTGCAGCTGCCAGTGAATGGTATCTGGCAACCTGTATTTTTCCCTGCAGACCCTTGAACAGCTTGCAATTCAGATCTACATCTGCCAGAGACATCTTGCCATGCATGAGTTTCTTCGCATATGTGACTGTCGCACCATATGTCTCACAAATTGCCTGATGTCCAAGACATACACCAAGTATCGGAACCTTTCCGGCAAAATATCTCACAGCATCCTCACACATTCCTGCATCAAACGGTCTGCCAGGTCCCGGTGAGATTATTATGTGATCCGGATTCATAGCCTCAATCTCCTCACAGGTATATTCATCATTTCTTATGACCTTTATATTCGGATCTATCGCCCCCACAAGCTGGTACAGGTTGTAGGAGAAACTGTCGTAATTGTCTATAAGTATTGTCATCTATTTTGTCCTCCTTATATTTTTAAATATCCTGGCTCATGGTTAGAGCTGTTGTAACTGCCTTTGCCTTGTTTATACATTCCTGGAATTCATTTTCCGGAACACTGTCTGCGACGATTCCCGCTCCGGATCTGACAAATACCTTATCTCCCTTTTTGTATGCGATCCTTATAGCTATACACATATCCAGATTTCCAGTGAAATCTATATATCCTATGGCCCCGCCATATATTCCTCTCTTGTTGTCCTCCAGCTCGTTGATGATCTGACATGCTCTTATCTTAGGTGCTCCTGAAAGCGTTCCTGCCGGAAGTACCGCATCCACGGCTGACAGCTCATCATATCTGCTGTCATCGATCTCACCCTTGACGGTAGATCCGATATGCATTACATGTGAGTATCTTTGAACCTTCATGTACTGCTCAACCTCAACTGTTCCGAACTTGCTTATCTTTCCAAGATCATTTCTTCCGAGATCCACCAGCATATTGTGCTCTGCCAGTTCCTTCTCATCCGCCATGAGTCCGGCCTCAAGTCTCATGTCCTCTTCCTTTGTCTTTCCCCTCGGTCTTGTTCCGGCAAGTGGAAATGTGTGAAGTACTCCATTTTCAAGCTTTACCAGTGTCTCTGGCGATGCGCCGGCAACCTCTATCTGATCACCGCTGAAATAGAACATATACGGCGAAGGATTTGTACTTCTAAGGACTCTATATGTATTGAACAGAGATCCTTCCATATCAGCTTCAAGTCTGTTGGAAAGAACAACCTGAAATATATCTCCCTCAAATATGTACTTCTTTGCTCTCTCGACCATACCGCAATACTTCTCTTTATCAAACAGCGGTCTGAAATCACTCTTCATCTTAACCGGCTCTATCTCTGCCATCTCTCCGTCCAGGATGAGTTTTTTCATATCTTCTATATCAGCAAGCGCCTTTGCATATCCCGCCTCTATGTCAGATGTATCAGCATTTGCAATAAGTATTAACTTGGATTTGAAATTGTCAAATGCAATGACCTTATCAAATAACATCAGATCCAGATCCTGAAATCCTTCGTCATCCTTTGCATCTATCACAAGTTTCTTCTCACTGTACTTTATATAGTCATATGAGAAATAACCTACAAAACCACCCGTAAATGTCGGAAGTCCTTCTATCTTCGGACTCTTATAGTCTTTGAGGATCTCTCTTATGAATACCTCAGGATGTATGTCATCCGCCTCTTTGATCACATTTCCATCTATATCCTTGAGCTGTATGTGTCCATTCATGCATGTGACATCAAGCTTTGGATTGTAACCAAGAAATGTGTACCGTCCCCACACCTCCTGATTCTCAACACTCTCAAGTATGTAACAGTGCTCATTTGCCGCTTTCAGTTTTCTGAGTAAGTTGATCGGTGTGATCACATCTGACAGCATCTCACAGCACACCGGAACCATCTTGTATCCGTCCGCCGCATATTTTTTTGCCTCGCTAAGTTCTGGTCTTATCATATCTACTCCCTCCTTATGAAAAAAAGCACCACAGGACATAAAAAAATTCCTTATCCTACTAATATTAGGACAAGAAATCTAATCTCCTGCGGTGCCACCTAATTTCATCAATAAATAAAAAAAAATATATATAAATATTACTATATATATTTATATATATCGATGCCCTCGACCATATACAATCATATATGTACCTTCTTTAACGGTAGGTCTCCGTCTCCCCTACTTGACTCTCAAATCTTTCGGTTCGCCCTCACAAGTCCATTCACCTGCACTCCCATCGCTGCAATCACACCACCTGCAACTCTCTGAACATGTTATATGCCGCTACTCTTCTTGATCAACGGTTTATCTTATTTCTGTAACTATAATGCTCTTTCCTAGTAAATTTGTCAAGATTAAATTTTATATTTTCTTTATTATTTACTGATTGACTCCCCCTCCCAACTGAAATATCCTAAGACATGGGGACGGAGGGGTCAGGCACCTCCGTCCCCATGTCGAAAATAAAGTTTTCCGCAAAATTCGAAAAGTTATCAACATTAAGGAGCAGTTATGAACACAAGTACAATTTCTTCAAATTCCGAAGAGAGAATGGGCACGGCGCCGATATTTAAACTTATGCTCTCCATGGGCATACCGACATTTGTGGCACAGCTCATTAACCTCTTATACAACATAGTAGATAGAATATATATAGGACACATCCCGGAGGTGGGTGCAGCGTCCCTCACCGGAATCGGACTGTGTCTCCCTATCATCACCCTTGTGAGTGCATTCAGCGTGTTCGTGGGCGCGGGCGGAGCACCTCTGGCATCCATCGCCCTCGGCAAAGGAGACAGGGACAAGGCACAGCGCATCCTGTCAAATGGTGTAACACTGCTCATCATATTTACAATAATAGTTATGGCATCCATTTACGTTTTGAAGAAACCTCTTCTGTATTTCTTCGGTGCCAGCGATGCCACCTATCCACATGCAAATGACTATCTGAGCATTTACCTTATAGGCACGATATTCGTCATGATAACCACCGGACTGAACACATTCATCACAGCCCAGGGACAGGCAAAAACCGCCATGGCATCGGTACTCATAGGTGCAATATGCAACATCATCCTCGACCCAATATTTATATTTGCACTGAACCTTGGTATCAAGGGTGCCGCCATAGCAACCGTCATATCCCAGGCTATAAGCGCAGCATGGGTGATAAGATTCCTTACTTCTGATAAGGCAAGCCTTCGCATATCAGCGCAGATGATGCGCCCTCAGGGAAAGCTTATCCTGTCCATCGCAGCACTCGGTGTGTCACCTTTTATAATGCAGGTAACGGAGAGCCTTATAACCATCGTGTTCACACATGGACTCCAGAAATACGGTGATGACCTGTATGTGGGATCATTCACCATACTTCAGAGCATCATGCAGATGATATTCATCCCTATGAGTGGATTCTCACAGGGAGTCCAGCCTATCATCAGCTACAACTACGGCAAGGGCAACGTAGCCAGAGTGAAGAAGACATGTACCATACTGATAACCATGTCCATCATCGTGTCATTTGTCCTGGCTGGAGCGGCATTCCTGTTCCCATCCGTAGCAGCCGGAATATTTACCTCAGACGAATCTCTTAGAGAACTCTGTGCAAAGGTTCTCCCAATATACATATTTGGAATGATGTTCTTCGGCATACAGAACGGATGCCAGCAGTCCTTCATATCCATGGGACAGGCAGGCAAATCCCTCATATTTGCACTGCTGAGGAAGGTCATACTGATAATCCCACTTGCAATCATCCTTCCATACTGTACGCACTCAGTCATGAGCATTTACTACGCCGAGCCTATCAGCGACATAGTATCCGCATTTTCATGCGGCGCAACATTCCTGCTGACATTTAAGTCAATGATGAAGGGCGCAGGGAAGAAGTAACCCTCCTCATTTTCCTTCTCAGCAATATCGTGCCCACCGCACAAGACACGATCTCCGTGATCGGGAATGCCCACCATATCAGTGATACATCTGCCTGACCGCCCCTGACCAGAGCCGCAAATGCTCCAGCAAGCGGCAGGATGATTATCAACTGTCTGAGCAGTGATATCACAAGCGATTCCACACCGCCTTCAAGGGCCTGATATATTCCCTGAAATGCTACATTAACCCCGGCAAATAAGAAGCTTATGGAGATTATCCTCATGGCATCTATAAAATACTCCCTGGACTGTCCCGCATTGAAAAGTCCGGCAAATGCAGCAGGGAACAGCTCTGTCACAGCCATTCCAAACACCATCAGCACTATTGTGTAGATTATTCCATATTTTATAGCATCATTTATTCTCTTTTTATCTCCCATTCCATAGCTGTATGCCGTGATCGGGGTGATCGCATCCCTTAGTCCAAATGCAAGAAACAGAACGAACTGCTGAACCTTGTAGAACAGACCATATGCGGTCTGCGCCGACTGGTTAAACTTGAGTATAAGATTCAGCGCATATACCATGATGGACATGAGAGCCTGGGCAATGATAGCCGGAAGTCCTATGGCATATATTCCCCGGATGATTCCCCAGTCAGGCTTCATGTATGCAAATCCATGTTCAAATTCCTTATTAAGTCTCAGATGGAACACACACAACAACACCGCAGAGGCTATCTGACCTATAATAGTCGCATAGGCTGCTCCCCTGACGCCCATCTCTGGAAATGGTCCCACTCCGTATATTAGCAGCGGATCAAGTATGATGTTAATGACAGCTCCCATCACCTGACCTATGGTAGAATACATAGATCTTCCGGTTGCCTGAAGCAATTTCTCAAACAATGAGAAGAATATTATTCCAAATGAATACACACAGCATATTCTGAGATAATCCACAGCCATCTCCGTGACCTGTGGATCCATTGTCTGCGAGACAATATACGTCCTAACTCCAAATATTCCAAATACCAGACACACCGCATATATTACAGCACCAAGAAACAAACTGTTGCCAGCTACCTTGGCAGCCCTTTCCTTATCGCCCTGCCCAAGGGTTCTTGCAATGAACGCATTTGTGCCAACTCCCGTGCCTATACCCAGAGCAACCATGAGCATCTGCACTGGAAATACCAGCGTCAGAGCATTTAACGCCGCCTCACTTCCAACCTTCATATTTCCTACAAATGCACTATCCACAATGTTATACACTGCCTGAAGTGCCATAGAAAGTATCATTGGAATCCCCATCTGGATCATCAGTTTTCTAACCGGCATATCTTTCATCTTATTTTTCTCTCTGATCTTCTCTTTGCTTTCATCCTTGTCTTTCACTCTGCAAACTCCTTTCCCTGAACAAAAAATGCAGCCCCCAGCCTAAGTTAGTTGGACTTACGCTAAAAGCTACACACTAAAAATACTTATATAAACATAAAAAGCGAGTGACAAAACTGGATTTACGCAATTTTTGCCACTCGCTTTCGCCATGTATTATACTTTTTGTTCCAGAAAAAGTAAAGCTTTAAAATTTATAATGGACTAAAACAATTGTCTATAACATCCTGATAATTTGTATCACCAAGAGTCTCTATAACTATAGTAGCCTCATACTTTCCATCATCTGATCTTATGATTACATTTGTAAGAGAGTAATCGTTTCCGGACATATCTGCAGTTGCCGTACACTTATAATGCTGCTCTCCAAATATTTCACACTCGGAATAATCTGACTCAATATTGCTTGCTTCGGCACCAAGCTGAGTTGCCGTTGTTGACACAATATTTTCCAGTTCACTGAGACTTGACTTTACGATCGTCTCCTCATCAGCCCACACACTATAACCAACATTTCCGCCTCCCTTAGGGGACTTTATTCTGACCAGAATATAATGTGTGCCATCATTTGCACAGAATGCATAATTTGTTCCTGTTGAGAACATACTGTCCACATCATCCATTGCTGTCTGTATTGCTTCATCACTGTTTGAATCTTCTACGATCTCACTGGCGTCAGTTGAACCTGTAGCTGATCCTCTCGTCTGAAGTGTGTAACTGTCATCAAGATTGATCTTGAATCCGAAAAATGAATTCTCGTAACCATTCTCTGTGTACACACCTACTAATGAAGGATCTGCCTCAGCCTCCTCACTGTCATCTGCAGATTCCTCTGTCTCCTCCTCATCTATGGTGTCCGAACTCTCCTCCGTGTCAGTATCATCAGCAAATGCATCCTCTGTATCAGTATCATCGGCAAATGCATCTTCTGTGTCCTGATCCTCTGTCACCGCCTCTGTTGTAGCCTTTGTAACAGAACTTCCAGAATTATCGTTTCCACCACATCCTGTCAACATAAGTCCCATCATCATTGCTGCAACCACAAGATAACTTGTTCCCTTTTTCATAATAACTTCCTCCTGAAAATAAAAATTAGCAATGAGTTCATTATAGAAAAATCCTGGTATATCTCAAGCTATTTATGGTTGCAGATCTCGCAACTGATGGTTGCAAGCCTTGATTTTACTTGTTTTTATATGCGTCCTCCGTATACAGGGAAACCACTGCTGGCACCGTAGTTTTCAATTTTTTTAAAGTTCTTGAGACTCTCCATATCATCTGCGCTTATCTCAAAATCTACGTCCGCATTACTCTTCATATGCTCTGGATTGCCCGTCTTAGGAAGTGATATAGTCCCAAGCTGAATAGTGTATCTGATGCAGAGCTGTGGAACAGTCACTCCGTACTTATCTGCCATAGCCTTGATCTCTGGCTGATCAAGTATCTCTCCATGCGCAATAGGAGAATATGCTTCCACGAGAATATTGTTCTTCTGGCAATACTCTACAAGCTCCATAGGCGTGTTGCTGATATGAAGAAGGATCTGATTCACCATAGGCTTGATCTCCGCCGCCTCCATGAGACTCTCTATATCACCTATCTGAAAATTAGATATACCGATTGCTTTCAGTTTACCCTCTTTATAAGCATCCTCAAGCGCTCTCCAAGCCGCCCTGTTTCCCTCAACATATCTGTCATCACTCTGATTAACTTTCACCCATGGCTGTGGGCTGTGTATTATCATCATATCCAGATAGTCAAGTCCCATCTTCTCAAGCGTTCCATCTATTCCGGCTTTAGCTTCCTCGTATGACTTATGCTCTGCCGCAACCTTTGAGACCACGAACAGTTCCTCCCTTGGAATACCGCAGGTTCTCACACCCTCACCCACGCCTCGCTCATAAGCATATTGTCAAGTGTAGGTGTCAGATTTTATATTCAAAATAGAAAAAAGCTGCTACTCCCTAAAGAATAACAGCCATTCTTACAATATCAGCCTTTTGGAATTTGACCATCGACATACAGAATGTGATTAA
>JBNMKK010000033.1:0-26892 GCA_050874325.1 Coprococcus sp.
CTAATTGTGGATTCTGGTATATTATATTTTTCAGATAAATCTTTTCTGGAACAATTGCCATTCAAATATTCCTGCGCAACCTTAGCCCTAAACTCAGGTGTATATGATGATTTAGACATAAAAAACCTCCTAAGTAGATTTTGGTTATTTGCCTTGTCTACTTAAGAGGTATCATATCAGTATTGAGGTGGTTTTCTTTATCTATCTGTCGTACACACAAGAATTCAAACTACTTTCCGCTCTCCGACTCAACCTGATATATTCCATCTGCCCACTTCTCGTTCCACTCTGTCATAACACCTTCTAGTGACTTATGACCTCTGTGAGACTGTCCGAGAGCTGTGTCAATAAGATCTACCTGGTACTGTGAACCCTTGTCAAGATCAAGCTCTGACGCCTGATTGACCTTTGTCCACTTACCCTTGTTGTCAACGCTCGCCGCGTTGTTAGCTATGAGATCAATGCTCTCAAACGCCTTAAGGGATTCTGGATACGCAGATCCTCTGACTATTGATATCATTCCCTGTGTCTCATCATAATCTGAATCATTTATAAGGAAATCCATAAATGCTCTCGCCGTCGGCTTGTTCTTTGCCGATGTAGGGATGGCATACGCATAGTCTGTAGATAATGACTGATATAATGTTCCATCCTCAGATGTTACAGGGAACGGCATATAGCCAATATCATCTGCATGCGAACCTGCTGCCTTGAACTGACTTACAGCCCATGAACCAACTGCCATACATGCTATCTTGCCATTGTTTATCATTTCCTTGCTCTGTTCCCAGTTTGTTGATGCTGGATCCGATTCGCAAAGTCCCTGCTCAACAATATCATACAAAAGCTTATATACCTTGTATGAAGGTCTGTCCTTTGAAAATGGAGCAACCTCATTGCACATTTCATTGTTGATATAATCACTGTCGCCTGAAACTCCGCTCACATAAGCCTGCCACTGTCCGAGAGCCCATGTGTCATGATAGTTTGTATAATACGGAACTGCATCCGTATTGTCCTTTATCTGCTGAAGAGCTGCCAGGAACTCCTCCTCTGTCCGAGGAAGTTCATCTATCCCTGCATCGTGGAACACTCTCTTATTGTAGGCTATACCGGAAACGTTACATCCACTAGGAAGTCCATACACGATTCCATCGTATGTATCAGCCACAAGCGCCTCCTGAAGGTAATCATCTGCAAGACTGTCATCAGTTCCAAGCGGCTCAAAATATGTCTTGAACTCCGATGGCGCTATCGACGCTGGAATGAGACACAAGTCGCCAAGCTCACCAACTGTAAACAAGATCGATGTATCACTCTCATAATCCTCCATAGGAAGGTACTCTACCTCAGTTCCCGGATACTTCTGCTCAAATACCTCCGCATAACGCTTGAGGTCTGTGTCGACAAGGTCTGTTCTGTTGGTGAGTACTGTTATCTTACCTGTTATCTCACCCTCAAATTCCTTACTTGCCCCCACATATTTTGACTCACTCTGCACATTTTCGCTGGTCTTAGTCACGCTCTCAGTATCCTTTTTGTCTTTTCCACATCCGGTCATTGCAAATGCCAGAGTTGCTGCCAGAAGTACACATGACACTCTTCTAAATCCTTTTTTCATAATCTTTATCCTTTCTCATGTTTTATAAAAACCTGACACATATTTCATAAATCTCATCCGAGATCAATATCCATATATTATTTATTACTATTTTGCTGTGACACTCCACTGTATATCTGCTTTCGGAATGCAATGAAAGCTATCAGAGTAGGGATCATTGTGATAACTATTCCGGCTGCTATCACCTCCCAGCGTCCACCAAATTTACTGTTGAATCTGTAAAGTGCAGTGGATATGACCGCATGATTATTAAACGGCAGATACAGATAAGCAGTGAAGAAATCATTGTAAAATGCTATACCCTTGAGTATGACCACAGTGACGATAGCAGGCTTTAGCAACGGCAATATGACTTTCCTGTAAACCGTAAAATATGATGCTCCATCCATGAGTGCTGACTCATCCACAGCCTTAGGTATATCCTTCAGATACTGGAGGAATATATATATCGACATGACATCTGTTCCCGCATATATCAGTATAACGGCAAAAAAAGTGTTATATATTCCCATCATCTTGATTATATGGAAGATACTGATCTGCATTGTTATTCCCGGCATGAACGAAGCTATAAGAAACAGTGTGCTTATAAGTCTTGAACCGATGAACCTGAATCTCGACAGCACGTATGCCGTCATGGAACCCATAAATATTGTCGCCAATATTGAGATCACACTTATTACAAGGGTATTGAAAAATCCTCTTATAAGATTTCCGTCCACAAGAGCCTCTTTGTAATTACTCAATGTAAATCCCTTAGACAATCCAAATGCACCTGTACTCTGAAATGCGTCATGATCCTTAAACGATGCTATCACTATCGCCAGTATAGGCAGCATTACAAGTATCACCGCAATCGCAGGTACAACATGTCTTATCACTGTCTGTGTATTTCTTTTTATCTTTTTCTTTCTGCGTTCTTTTTTCTCTTTTACCTCAAACCAGTTTGTAACGTTTGCTGCCATCCTACTCATCCTCCTCGCCGTTGCCGTATCTATTCTGAATCAATGAGATCACAAGAATAATTATCAAAAGCAGAATCCCCATCGCGGATGCCATACCTGCTTTTCTATTGTCAAATGCCGTTTTGATAGTCTGTACGACAAATGTGGATGAACCATTTTCACCACCTGTGATGATAAATGGTATCTCAAATATACTGATCGCATTCTTTACCGCAAGTATCATACCCACAGTGATAGTAGGCTTTAACCTTGGAAGTACAATATACCTAAACCTCTGCCAGTCCGTGGCACCGTCCAGCTTTGCAGCCTCAAGCGCCCCCTTGTCCGCCGAGAGTATCGCTCCACTGAATATGATCACATTCTGTCCTATGTATCTCCAAAGCATGGCAAATACCAGAGAGAGATTTACCATATGCGAATCACCGATCCAATGTGGCAGGCTATCTGCGCTGTGTCCAAATGCTATGAGTATATCATCCAGCGGACCTCCTTCTCTATAGAAGAAAAGAAAGATCATGCTGACCGCAACACCGTTTAACAGTGCTGGGAAAAATATCACTCCCTTGTAAAAATCCGCGCCCTTATATTTTGCACTTACTATATATGCAAGAAACAGAGCAAGCGCGATCTGGAGTACCGCTCCCACCAGATAATAGATCGTGTTTTTGAATACCAACAGGTACTGCGGATCTGTAAACAATCTTGCATAATTTTTAAGTCCCACAAAATTCGATGTATCACTCACACCGTCCCAGTCTGTAAGACTGTTCTTGAACATGTCCACAAACGGGATATATGTGAACAGCACCAGCAAAATAACTGGTATTGCCAAAAACAGGATTATTGTTTTGACGTTTTTCTTTCCGACTCTTACTTTACTATCAACTTCCATCATTTCACTCCTCAATCATCGTTTTAGCTGTTGTTTTAAGCTTTTTTAACTTTTTTTACTTTCATTTAAGGCTAATTATACAGTTGTTTTAGCTTTTTTCAAGCTAATATACAGGTTTATTAGCTAATTTTTTGCAAAAAAATGGAAACAGCTGTTGCTGTTTCCTGTTTTTAGCTAATTTGTTAAATTTTATATATCCCTGAGCTTTGCCCTGATCCTCTGAACGGCATTATCTATGGATTTGACCGGCTTGCCAAGTCTCTTCCCGATCTCCTCATACGATGCACCCGTAAGATATTCATCGAGCACATCCATCTCCAATTTGGAAAGCTTGCTCTCTATCGTCTTTAACATATCCGACTCTCTGAATCTCGCCATCATTATATCTTCAGGGTTTGTCGACGCACCGGGATCATATTCATATATCGGCGTCGAATAATCTCCGGCACTGTCACCATAGATTGAAATATAATAATTGAGTGGACCATTCTTCTTATTGTTTGAGCTGTTCACCGCAGTTATGAGCTGTCTCCTCACGCACATAAATGCAAATGTCTTAAATGTGGTCCCTCTATCAGGTTTGTAATTATTCACAGCCTTTACAAGACCTATCATTCCCTCCTGGATGAGATCCTCCTCATCGGCACCTATGATATACAGACTCCTGCTCTGCCCCATTATCATAGGTCCATAGCGTTTTATAAGAGTCTCCATGGCATCATTGTCTTTATCCTCATTTATCCGTTCAAGCAACTCATTATCTGATAATTCTGAATACATAATATTATTTACCCATTCTCTGTCTGACAACCTCGTATGCTAATACCCCGGCAGCCACCGATGCATTAAGTGAATCGATATCCCCTTTCATAGGGACTGATACAACATAATCGCATTTCTCCTTCACAAGTCTGCTCACACCGTTTCCCTCATTGCCTATTACCAATCCAAGCGAACCTGTAAGATTACACTTGTACATGAGTTCTCCATCCATGTCAGCGCAGGCAAACCACATGCCTCTCTCTTTAAGTTCCTCTATGGTCTTGCTGATATTTGTAACCTTTGCAACAGGTGTGTAGTTGATTGCTCCTGCCGACGCCTTTACAACGGTTGCGGTTATGCCCACAGCCCGCCTCTTGGGTATGATAACTCCATGTGCGCCACACAGATTTGCTGTTCTTATGATCGCACCCAGATTATGTGGATCCTCTATCTCATCAAGTATAAAGAAAAATGGATCCTCACCCCTGCTCTCTGCAAGAGCAAACATATCCTCGATCTCCGCATACTTATATGCTGCCGCATGAGCTATAACGCCCTGATGCTTGCCGGACTGAGACATCTGATTGAGCTTATCCTTAGACAGGTAGTTGATGACTGTATCCTGTTTCTTCGCCTCCCTGACTATACTGTTAACCGCCCCATCTCTGCATCCATCAAGGACATACAGTTTATCTATGGTTTTTCCCGATCTGAAAGCCTCAAGCACTGCATTTCTGCCCTCTATGACAAATGTCTCGTCAGCATCTTCATTTACATTATTATTATTCTCAAATTCTCTGCTCATATTATTCTCCATCCACCGTTGCGGTGTCTTCGTGTTTATCTGCCTCTATGCCCGTATCCATATCTGTCTTTTTTTCCGTATATGTCTCTGCGGTTTTCTCTTTGCTTTCACCGGGATCTGGCATTGACAGTATCATTTTTGTGATCTCAAACATCCTGTCATACTGCTTATCGAGATAAAGATATCCTATAAGGCACTCAAATCCAGTCGCCATGCGGTATTGTCCCACCGTGGCATTCTTGGCTGTGGAATGTGTCTTTGTATTTCTTCCTCTCTTGTATATCCACTCCTCCTCATCGGTGAGAAGTCCATTGTCGAGCAGATAAATGATATATCCCGCCTGTGCCTCAGCCTTAACCTTCTGACTGACTTCTTTGTGATATTTGTATGCCTGCTTATTGTCCTTCGTGACCGCAAGTGTCTTTATGAGAAGATCAAACACACTGTCACCTATATATGCAAGTGACAGCGGCGAGTACTCTCTAGGATTGGTGTACGTCACTCCGAGTATCTCGGTAAAATAGCTGTCTATGCTCTTTTCCATTTTACTCCCTCTCTTGTATCCTCAAGGATGATTCCCATGTCGTTTAGCTGGTCTCTTATCTCATCTGCTCTTGCAAAGTTCTTTGCCTTTCTTGCCGCCTGTCTCTCCTCGATAAGAGCCTCTATATCTGAGTCAAGGATCTCCTCCTTCTTCTCGGTGATGATTCCAAGTATATCGCAGAGTTTTTCTACTGTATTAAGTACAAGCTCCACTGTGGCCTTTGATGACTCCTCGGTAACATTTACATTTGCATACTTTACAAGTTCGAATATAACTGATATTGCATCCGCAGTGTTGAGATCATCATCCATGGCATCCTCATACTTCTTAACAAATGCATCCATCTCATCAGCCACTGACTTATCTACTTCACCATCTGTGCCGTTTATTGACTTCAGTCTGTCCACTGCTGTGAGGATTCTCTCAAGACCGTTCTTTGATGCCTCGACAAGCTCAGCCGAGAAGTTGAGAGGACTTCTGTAGTGTGCTGAAAGCATGAAAAATCTGATGACCTGAAGAGGATACTTCTCTGCTATCTCCCTAACTGTAAAGAAATTGCCAAGTGACTTGGACATCTTCTCGTTATTAATCTTGAGGAAACCGTTGTGCATCCAATATCTCGCAAATTCTGTGCCATTTGCAGCCTCGCTCTGAGCTATCTCATTCTCATGGTGTGGGAATATCAGATCCTCGCCGCCGGCATGTATGTCTATGACATCACCGATATACTTCTTGGACATTACTGAGCACTCAAGATGCCAGCCAGGTCTTCCGTCTCCCCATGGTGATGGCCATGACGGCTCTCCCTCTTTCTTAGGTTTCCAGAGAACGAAATCAAGGGGATCTTCCTTCTCATCAACTCCAGATACGAGAAGATCTCTGTTGCCTGAACGAAGATCGTCAATGTTCTTCTTTGAAAGCTTGCCATAGTCCTTGAACTTTCTTGTTCTGAAATATACTGTTCCATTTACCTCATATGCATAATCCTTCTCTATGAGAGTCTTGACCATCTCTATCATATCAGGTATCTCCTCAGTAGCCTTTGGATGGGTTGTTGCCTCGCGTACATTGAGTGCTGCCATATCCTTCTTGACCTCTGCAATATACCTCTCAGATATAACGCTGGCATCCACGCCCTCCGCATTTGCACGCTTGATGATCTTGTCGTCAACGTCTGTGAAGTTTGATACATAGTTGACCTCATATCCCTTGTACTCAAGATATCTTCTGAGCGTATCGAACACTATCATAGGTCTGGCATTTCCTATATGAATATAGTCATACACAGTAGGTCCACATACATATATTCCAACCTTGCCCTCATTGATTGGCTTAAACTCTTCTTTTCTTCTTGTGAGTGTGTTTAAAATCTTCATTAAATATATCGTCCTTTCTATAAATATTTCCTGACAAATATAACCAGCAGATGCAATAAGCAAATGTAACTGTAAACAAAAAACTCCGTCCCAATATACATATGATATGCATATAGAGACGAAGTATTATCTCCGCGGTTCCACTCTAATTGGATATATCCAGATATGAATCTTCTTCATATCATCATACAATCCCACTTTTATAGGCGTAACGTCCCACAAACGTGCCAGAATACTCTTATTATAAATATATAATTCATTTCCTCTGGCAAGCTCCCAGATGCACTTCACCCCATCTCCGATAACCGCGCTCACAGCCGATGGCACAGTCTCTCTGAATCTTCTGAATGTAGCTACTCTCCCTGTTCAAAGCCTTTCTAGTCTAGTATATGTGGGGATGTGGGCTTTGTCAACGTTTTCATTTGCCTCTATATTGATTTTGAATATCCCCACTGTTATACTCTATATACGAACAGCAATATAACAATCCAGAAATAACCCATTCAAAACAGGAGAATTTTAATGTTAGATATCACCATTACAGAAACCCGGGACTTCGTAAAGAAACTTCTCATGGAAAATACATTTGACCACTTTCTCACCATGGAGGCATTTGTAAAAAGTGGCATCACATACAGCTTTGACGGAAGGATAAACAAGGATTTCTATGATAAGGAAGAACTCGAGGACATGGTTTCCACATCATATACAACCTGGGAAAATCTCAGAACCCATGTATACAATGTGATACGAGGAAAGAAACTTCCACTGAGTTTCAAGATCGTACTGGTGCTCTCACAGCCTGATATAATGGATATGCTTGAGAAGAACCACCTCACGATCCCTGTCTCTGACGTTGCCAACCTCACTCTAAATATTTATTATGACGGAATGAGCATACAGCTCACATCCATGGCGACCCAGAATATTTTCACCATGGACAAAACCCTTGAACATGTATGGGACGCAGAGATCCGGGAGTTTATGAAGACATCTGGTATATATTTTACTGACAACTAAATACTGTAGATTTATGAATATAATATATAAGAAGTCTGAGCTTTTATCTGCTCAGACTTTTTTTACGCTCCTTGTTAGCACTCATTTTATTTGAGTGCTAATTTTTTCTTGACTTTATTTCCCGGCTGATTTATCATACCTTTTAGCTTGATGTGTCAGTGTACATTTCTATTATGATAGCGCACACAAATCGGGGATGACACATCTTTAAATCAATATCACACTAATTTCAAGGAGATGTATACGATATGAAGAACGGAAATTTATCAATCAATAGTGAAAACATTTTCCCTGTCATCAAGAAATGGCTTTATTCAGACCATGACATATTTGTCAGGGAGCTTATATCAAATGGCTGTGATGCCGTAACAAAACTTAAAAAGCTGTCACTCATGGGCGAGTTTGACGAGCCAGACGAGCCTTATCGCATCGATGTGACCACAAGTGCAAACGACAAGACCATAACCTTCACCGATAACGGTATCGGTATGACAGAGGAAGAGGTCGAGAAGTATATCAACCAGATCGCATTTTCAGGAGCTGAAGCTTTCCTTGAACAGTATAAGGATAAGGCAACTGAGGAGCAGATCATCGGTCACTTTGGACTCGGTTTCTACTCAGCATTCATGGTCGCAGACAAGGTTACAATAGATACCAAATCATATAAGGAAGATGCAGACGCTGTATATTGGGAGTGTGAAGACGGTCTTGAGTATTCCATGAAGAAGAGCCTCAGAACAGAGCGTGGAACTACTATCACTCTTTATCTGAACGAGGACAGCTACGAATTTGCAAATGAATACAGGATCAAGGAAGTTATAGACAAGTACTGTTCATTCATGCCTGTTGAGATCTACTACACCAACGCTGACGCTCCAAAGGAAGATCCTAAGGATGCTACCGTTGATGTGGATGCAAAGGAAGTCGATGAAAATGCAAACGACGCTGAAAGCACCACAGACAGCAAGGCCACAGATGCCGAAGGTTCAGCCGACGACACCAAGGATGCAAAGGACGAAGAAAAGAAAGAGGAGAAGAAGCCAGAAGCTCCTAAGCCTCTCAACACCACTACCCCACTGTGGGCTAAGCATCCAAATGACTGCACAGATGAGGAGTACAAAGAATTTTACAGAAAGGTATTCCACGACTATAAGGAGCCTCTGTTCTGGATACATTTGAACATGGATTACCCATTCAACCTGAAAGGTATCCTGTACTTCCCTAAGATCAATACACAGTATGACAATCTTGAGGGAATCATCAAACTGTACAACAATCAGGTATTTGTCGCTGACAACATCAAGGAAGTTATTCCTGAATTTCTTATGTTGTTAAAGGGATGTATCGACTGCCCTGACCTTCCACTGAATGTATCGCGTAGCGCACTTCAGAACGATGGATTTGTCAAGAAGATATCCGATTACATCACCAAAAAGGTTGCTGATAAACTGTCCGGTATGTACAAGGTACACAGAGAAGACTACGAGAAGTACTGGGACGACATCAATCCATTTATCAAGTTTGGCTGTCTGAAGGATCTCAAGTTCCTCGACAAGATGAAGGACTACTGCATATACAAGAACCTTGAGGGCAAATATGTCACTCTTCCTGAGTATCTTGAGGCAGGAAAAGAAAAGTATGAGAACAAGGTATTCTATGTAACTGATGAGCAGGCTCAATCACAGTATATCAACATGTTCAAGAACGAGGGCATGGATGCACTTATCATGACACAGACCATCGACAGTCCATTTATCACAATGCTTGAGCAGAAGAATGAGAATGTTCACTTCTATAGAATAGACGCAGAGCTCTCAGACAACTTCGTCGGCGAAGAACTCTCTGAAGAGACTGCAAAAGAATATAAAGATAAACTCACTGCTACATTTGAGAAAGCCCTTGATATGAAGAACCTCAATGTAAAGGTAGAATCACTCAAGGATGAGAACACCTCTTCTATCCTCACACAGCCTGAAGAGACAAGGCGTATGCAGGAAATGATGAAGATGTATGGAATGGCAGGAATGGATCCTTCAATGTTCGGTCAGGGCGAAGGTGAGACTCTCATACTGAACAGCAACAACAAACTTGTCAAGTATGTTCTCGACAATCCTGACAACGACAACACTGCTACCATCTGCTGTCAGCTGTACGATCTGGCTGTACTTGCCAACCGTCCACTCTCAGCTGATGCAATGACCAAGTTCATAGCAAGGAGCAATGAGATACTCGGCATACTTGCAAAATAATCTTACGTAAGCTCTCTATAGCAGAGGGATCATCCATAAAAAACAAAGCAGCCAATCGCATTTGACGATCGGCTGCTTTATTTTATATATCTCCTGTTGGAGAGCTTTCTTTTTTTTTTCTGAAATTTTTTTAACTAGTGTGCGAGGATCTCAACTCCGTGATCTGTCATGACGAGTGTGTACTCCCACTGTGCAGATGGTGATCCATCCTCTGTGTATATCGTCCAGCCGTCATCAGCATCCTGATATACATCAGGTCCGCCAAGGTTGATCATAGGCTCAATGGTGAACACCATACCCGGGGCAAGCACATAATCCTTGCCAGGCTGTCCTATATGGCATACATATGGATCCTCATGTATAGCAAGACCAACTCCGTGGCCTCCGATTTCCCTTACAACTGAGTATCCCTGCTCCTGTGCAAATTTGTTGATGGCATATCCTATATCGCCTATAGTCACATAAGGCTTACTGCAGACTTCCACGCCTATATCAAGTGCTCTCTTTGTATCCTCTACAAGTTTCTTCCATGCCGGATCAACATCGCCCAACATGAACATTCTTGATGAATCTCCAAAGTATCCATTGTACTCTGTTGTACAGTCTATATTGACAATATCTCCATCCTGAAGAATGATATCATCACTTGGAATACCGTGACACACCACATCGTTTACGGAGATGCATACACTCTTTGGATATCCTTCATATCCAAGACATGCAGGTATCGCATTTATAGACTTGGTATAATTATAGATAAGATCATCAAGCTCTCTTGTCGACACTCCGATCTTTACAAATGGTGTGATATAGTCAAGTACATCTGTGTTAACCTTTGATGCAACTCTTATTCCCTCTATCTGCTCTGCATTCTTGATCATTTTATGTGTTGGAATCTTAAAACCTCTGTTCTTCATATCCTCGAGTTTCTCATCCAGTGCCAGATGACACGCCTTATATTTCTTTCCGCTGCCGCACCAGCACATGTCGTTTCTTCCAAGTTTCATAACTAACCTCTTTCCTGTTATTTACATTAAATCTGTCTCTCATATCTATATCATCTGTTAAATGATAATAATATGCACTTATATTTGATTGTTTCATACCCACAAGTAAATATAATACATTTTGGAGAGAACTTCTACATTTTATGTGATAAATATTGTCATTTGCTGAGATACTCAGCAACATAACTGTAATATCCCGTCTCTGTTATGTTGTCAGCGACGGTAAATTTGTCCGCAACATATAGCTGCATAGCCTCAAATGTTTCATCAGACACACTTCCCCTGGCTATCTGATCCCAGGAAGCATTATATTCATATGTATCTGTGATATAACTTCTGTCAGGAAACAGGACAAGCCCAGGGCTGTCAGACAATATATCCCTGCCTATTATGAGCCTTGAATCATACTCTGCACCCATCAGATTCAACATGGTAGGAAGTATATCTATGCTGCTGCACACCTTTTCAACCTGAACCGGCTTTTCCATGGAGCCGGACCATATTACAAGTCTGCTCCTGTATGCATCAAGGTCATTTCCAAAGCTCTGTCCCGCCAGTTCATCCACAACCTCCATATTGTCATATGGAACGTGATCCCCTGCCAGAACTATCACTGTCTTATCAATAAGATTCCTCTTTTCAAGTCTCTCGAGCAATTCCTCCAGCATCTTTTCCATCTCATATTGTGATGCAAGATATGCCTTTGTCATATCTGAATAATTAAGGTCTGCCACCACATCCTTATTCTTCTCCGACATTGCATTTGCCGCGCCATATCCATACGGTACATGCCCGCTCACAGTGAGATAATACAGATGGAACGGCTGATCCTTTGTATATTGGTCAAATGTCTCCTCCAGCATGACCAGATCTGACTGTGGCCATATGTCCTGTCCATACTCATCTGTCTGATATTCCAGCCCGTTGCCGCTGGCTATCCACTCATATCCCAGAGCCGGATGAGTTATATTTCTGTCATAATATGTGTAATCATTGTCGTGGAAACCATAACAACTATAGCCCATGCGTTTCAATGTATTTGCCATTGAAAAGTACATGCCATTTTCATTGTCCGCCGCTCTGCACATACTGAGATAGGCACCATTTTTAGTGGGACTTCCCATCAGATTGGCATACTCACCGCCAAGTGTGGATCCGTACCAAAGTGGCTGATAATAATTTTCAAACACAAATCCCTCATCAGCAAGCTTTGACAGTGCCGGAAACAGTCCGGATTCCAGAGCATATCCCGTAAAGCCCTCCGCCGTTATCCATATTACATTATATCCCTCAAACATTCCTGTATACTCATTCTTTTTTGTAGGGGTGACGCTCTTAAAATATTCACTCATGGACGCGACCGCTTCGCTGCCCGAAAGTTCATTTATTGCATCAAAGTCGAAATCAAGAACATTTGGAGAAGTGTCAACAGGTATCTCCGTGGTGGGTTCCTCAGTGGTCGTCAGCCCATTGCTGCTGTCAGGATTAGAATCTTTTCCGGTCACATCCAAGTTTGATTCATCAGCAGCATTTGAAGAATCTTCGGTTGAATCTCCACTGCTCTCAAACGGATCAACGGCATTATCCATTCCCGCCGATGCAAAGTTTATCTGTCCCTTATCTGAGCCACTTGTCACGCTCTCCCTCACATCAACTATAAAACTCTCGATAACCCCGAGTTTTTCCACAGCAAGATCCACGGACGTATACTGACTATACACCTTATATGAACTATATACATCTGAGTCCACTGCCCACATGACCATGACTGTTGCAATATACAGGACCGACACAGCACCGATACCGATCAGGTTCACCCACCATCTCCGCCTTTCAAACGACATAAGCGTCCATATCAATACAATAGCAATTACAACAGGGATCACAAGCAGCACAATGTCTGATATATCAGCTTTCATATTGGACAATACCGTATCTGCATTGTCCGCAGCCTGATTTCCAAATCGTATAGTTCCCATGACCGATAGATAATTATTGAACACTGAGTGATATACATACTGAGCAACAAACAATACACCTATAAACAGAGTCAGCACAGTGGCTATTATCTTGTTTACCGTGACTGGAAAAACATTTGTGATAATTCCGCATATCCCGCCGCAAACCAACGCAAATATGACTATCAACACTATATTGCCATCACCAATATCAAAATTAATGCCATGGAATAAAATCTCATAATAAAACAGCATAGTCGTAAACAATATCCATCCGGACCATTTACCCAAATACATTTTCATATCAGCAAACACATTTTTACTATATTTTGACATATTTCTTCTCCGTAATCCGTAAAATAATTTATATGCGCCGCTTTTGTCTGCATAAAAAATAAAGATGCAGCTATAAAGCACCACATCTTTATTTTATATATTATCTTAAGATATTTTACAATATTTTAAGGATTAATATGTCATTTTTATTTCACACCATACTGATCGTAATATGCGTCTATGGCAGCCTTTAAAGTATCATCGATGATAACTCTGCCCTTGTACTCCTTGTTGTACAGATGCTCAACAACCTCAGCCATAGTTACGATGGCTGTTGTCTTGATTCCATAGTTCTCCTCGATCTCGGTGAGGGCACTCTTCTCGCCCTGACCTCTCTCCATTCTGTCAACAGATACGACAAGTCCCATAACATCCACATCGCCCTGAGCCTTGATGATAGGAAGTGTCTCCTGGATAGATGTTCCGGCTGTTGTGACATCCTCGATGATAACGACCTTATCTCCATCTTCAATAGGACTTCCAAGAAGGATTCCCTTATCTCCGTGATCCTTTACCTCTTTTCTGTTTGAACAATACTTGATGTCCTCGTCATACATCTCAGCTATGGACATTGTAGTTGCAACTGTAAGAGGGATTCCCTTGTATGCAGGTCCAAATAACACATCGAAATCAAGTCCGAACTCAGCATTTATAGCCTCAGCGTAATACTCACCAAGTCTCTTGAGCTGTGCACCTGTTCTGTAGAAACCTGTATTTACAAAAAATGGTGTCTTTCTTCCACTCTTAGTAACGAAATCTCCAAACTTGAGTACGTTACAGTCGATCATAAACTCGATAAATTCCTTCTTGTACTGTTCCATATCTCTTAATCCTCCTTTTATTTAACACATCCTATCAGCTCATGTATATCGCTGATGGAATTCTTCTTCATATACTCCTCAATACCTTTGATGATCTCCACTGTAGCATACGGATTATGGAAATTGGCTGTTCCAACTGCCACTGCGCTTGCTCCAACCATAATCATCTCAAGAGCATCCTCAGTTGTAGCCACACCGCCCATTCCGATGATCGGAAGTTTTATCGCATTTGCAACCTGATATACCATGCGCACTGCTATCGGATGGATCGCAGGGCCAGACACACCGGCGGTCTTGTTTGCAACCGCAAATGTCCTTCTGTTCACATCTATCTTCATACCGGTCAGTGTGTTGATGAGTGATACCGCATCAGCGCCGCCTGCCTCAGCCGCCTTTGCCATCTCTGTTATGTCTGTGACATTTGGACTCAGCTTCATGATGATAGGCTGCTTTGCCGCTGCCTTCACTGCCTTTGTTATATCATAGAGAGCATCCGGCTGCTGGCCAAATGCTATTCCGCCCTCTTTTACATTTGGACATGACACATTGATCTCAAGCAGATCGACGTCACAGTCACCAAGCTTTTCCACGCAGTCCACGTAGTCTTCCTTGGACTTTCCACACACATTTACAATGATCTTCGTATCGTAATCTCTGAGGAATGGAATATCCCTCTTCTTAAACACATCTATTCCCGGGTTCTGAAGTCCTATGGCATTCATCATTCCACCGCAGGTTTCCGCTATACGAGGGGTAGGATTGCCCAGCCAAGGCACATTTGCCACACCCTTGGTGGTCACTGCACCGAGCTGAGAAAGATCCACAAACTCACTGTACTCCATACCTGAGCCAAATGTTCCTGATGCGACTGTTATAGGGTTCTTGAGAGTAACACCCGCTATATCCACTGACATATTGATCTTATCTGACATTACAGCTCCACCTCCTCTGCATAGAATACAGGACCATCCTTGCATATTCTTCTGTTATGCACCTGTGAGTGTTCGTCTATATCCTTAGTCTTGCAGACACAGGCGAGACATGCGCCCACACCGCACGCCATCTTCTCCTCCATGGATATCTGACACTCAATGCTTTTCTCCATGGCATATGCTTTTATTCCGCGAAGCATAGGAGTAGGACCACATGCATATATGACAGCGCCATCCACGCCGTATTCCCTTATTGCATCTATTACATTACCCTTCACACCATGCTGTCCATCCTCAGATGACATATACACCTGTGCGTAAGGCTCAAATTCCTCGTTCAGGAATATCTCATCTCTGTATCCGAGAACTACCGACTTCTCGCAATCAAGCTCCTTTGCAAGCTGGAGCATAGGTGGGATTCCTATACCACCGCCTATCAGGATCGCCTTCTTGTCTGACTTCATAAAACCGTTTCCCAAAGGTCCCAGTATATCAACAGTATTGCCAGCCACAAGCTGTGAGAACTCCTTTGTTCCAAATCCAACCACTCTGTACACCAGACGAAGTGTCCCCTTCTCCCTGTCTATGCCGCAGAGACTGATAGGTCTCGGAAGCATTTTGCTGCCATCATGAGTGTACACAGACACAAACTGTCCCGCTATAGCCTGCGAGGCTATCTCCGGTGCCTCAAGCACCAGACTGTATACATCAGTGGCAAGAGTCTCCTGGCTGACCACCTTTGCTGTCGTCTTAAGTTTGCCCATAGTCTTCCTCCATAATCATTTTATTATCAGTGTTTTACGCATCAAGTGCGCCGTTAATGTCCTCGATCATATCAACTACTGCCTGTCTTGAGGCATCTGCATAATTCTCAGCACCAAACTGTGCATACTTGTCCTGCTTGTAAGCAGCAATGATACCTCTTGATGAGTTGACGATAGCTCCGAGTCTGTCCTCATTGAAGTAGTGTACAAGGTCTGCCGCCTTACCGCCCTGTGCTCCGTAACCTGGAACAAGGATGAATGACTTTGGCATAACCTTTCTGAGCACCTTGCCCATCTCAGGGTATGTGGCACCGACAACCGCTCCAACCGCTGAGTATCCTGACTCACCTACGACATCACTGCCCCACTTGTCAACCATCTCACCGACTATCTCATAGAGTGGGCGGCCATCCACAAGTCTGTCCTGGAACTCGCCTGATGATGGATTGGATGTCTTGACGAGAACGAATATACCTTTGTTCTCCTCCTTACATACATCCACAAATGGTTTGATTCCATCTGTTCCAAGGTATGGGTTTACTGTGATGAAGTCCTCATCAAAGCCAGCATACGACTTGCTGCCAACCTGTACCTTTCCGATATGTCCAACCGCATATGCTGTTGATGTTGAGCCTATATCGCCTCTCTTTATATCTCCGATAACGACAAGTCCCTTCTCCTTGCAATAGTCAACAGTCTTTTTGAATGCCTTGAGTCCCTCGATACCGAACTGCTCATACATAGCTATCTGAGGCTTTACCGCAGGAATGAGGTCATATGTTGCATCAACTATTCCTTTATTGAACTGCCATATAGCCTCCGCAGCGCCCTCAAGAGTCTCTCCATACTCTGCAAATGCAGCCTTCTGGATATGCTCCGGTACATAGTTGAGCATTGGATCAAGTCCTACAACTATAGGTGCATTTGTCTTCTGGATATTCTTTACTAACTTGTCTATCATGATATTTTCTCCTTAAAATTTATTTTCTTAATTATATATCGAAGTCATGCTCCTTAGCATGTCATTCAATAATCTAAAAAAATTCCTCATCGCACGCATAACTTCCAAGGATGGTAAACTCCTCAGTCTCGTTCATAAGCTGGAACACAAGTGCCTGTATGTCTTTCCTCAGGAAATTTGCAGAGAGTTCAACATAGAATCTGTAATTCCAATGTTCCTGTCTGTTCGGAGCCGAATGTATCTCGGTGAGGTTCACTCCATAATCAGATATCATTGACAGAACACTGCTCAGACTTCCACTCCTGTTCTTGCACACGAACATGACCTTCAGCCTGTTGTGATTCTCCTCAACCACAAGGTGATCAGTAAATGTCACGACTTTCTTGTTATGTCCGTTCTCATTCACAACATTACATCTATATATATATAATCTGTTGTTGGTGAGCACCTCGTGGAGTGCATCTGACACACCGTAGCTTATATCCTCCAGTATACCCATTCCTGCATCCACCTTGCCGGACCTTATCAGCTCGTACACATCATCATATGAATCCACGGCTACAACCTTATCCCTTGAGCAGCCCTGACATATATAAAGCTCCGGTTTGACCATGGCAACCGCATCTATCTCCGGCTCTCGCTCATCATATTCCACATTCAGACAATCTCTGAGTTCCAGAGTTCTTCCATACTGATACTTTCTGCTTATCTCCATGATCCTCTTGATAAGCGCTGTGTACTCCATCTTTATATTGTCATCCACATCACCGGTCAGATTGGATATGATGATCTCCTCACGGTCAGGCTTATATATATCATCTTCCGTCTCAGCCTTCACCTGAGCCACCTGATCTGCAAGTTCCATTCTCTCTCTGAACAGCTGCTTGATCTCTTTGTCAACCCTGTCTATATTTTTTCTGACGTCTGCTAAAGTCATTATTTATCCTCCAGTCGGGCATCAAAAATATACTGATGCTCATAGTCTTTTTTAATATACCATCTGCCTCGTTCTAATTCAAGGCTGGCATAGGCTTTCGCACACCATTTTTATTATGTAACAGGCTAAAATCTCCACAGGAGAAGAAACAACACTAAAGCCACACATACCATTGCAATGATAAACCCTGTTACTATCCTGCCCCTGGCAGACTTCATTCCATATATTATAAGAAGTGCAATAGTCGCACCGCACATATCTATGATGACATCTGTTCCACGTCCGGCTCTGTCTGCGACAAAAAGCTGATGTATCTCATCTGAGCACGCATACGCAAATGTTATCACCGATGCCCATATATTTGTCCCCACCGCAGACATCTTTACACTCACTTTTTTCACAGCAAGTACGACAAGTGCAATGAGTATCCCATACTCCGTCATGTGCGCACCTTTTCTCACCATCACCTCAACAACTCCCGTCATCCTATCAACCACAGGTGCCGTATCATTTCTGGCTCTCTGGAACAGCTCTACTATAAAATCAGTTATAGGGTTGCTTACGGCGGACGAACCATCCCCTGTCTTTGATGACATGTAAAATATAAACGCCATCCATATGATGACCGGAACAACATACCAATAATTGGTATCATTACCCTTTGTCCTGTTTTTTCTGTTATTTGAATTGCTCTTTTTTGATGTATTAGCCATACACTTTTCCTTTCCCACATTACTGCCGAGCTAAATTATAACATAAAAAACAGTACTATTTTAAGATTTTTACTTTTTTTAGCTTGAATTATCATGATTTTACATGTATGTTTTAAAAGTAAAACCATTAAGCAGATGTATTTCTATGAATTGTCACGGATTTCGGGGAGCCTGACTTTGATATGATCTGTACATCTGTCTCAGCACATTGAAAGGGAGAGGTAAATAACAAATGGCAAGACAAAGGAAAAGAACAAATCCGATAATCTCAGCTCTGATCTTTATAGTTGTAGCAGTCATTCTGCTGATCTTTGGTGTCAAAGAATTTGTTGGATTGCACGGCGATCTGCTGAACGTTTCAACATGTGATCCATCTGAGATCACTGAGGGTACATACGTTGAAGCAACCCTCACAACAGGCTACGGAAAGTACATTGAGAAGACAACGACATACAATCACTCAGTCACCACAACTGATGGATACTACTATCTTGTCGATGTATGCGACAAGAACGAAGACGGTTCAGCCAAAGACTCAGCAAGCTGGATAGGTGTTTCAGTTGACAAGGCAGACTCAGACAAATATGAATCAATATCAAATGACGACAATCCATCACCTGTATATATCAAGGGGTTGATCAAAAAGAACTCATCAAAGATCCAGGGATACCTCGATGATTATCTTGAGAGTTATATCGACATGTATGCCAGCACATACGGAATCACACTTACAGATGAGGACTACGCAACTATCAAAGCTGAGGCCCTTCCATATTATATACAGGTCAAAACAAGTTTTGACTATCTGTTTGATTTTGGACTTGGAGCTTTATTCCTGATTATCGGAGTGATATTCCTGCTTGTTGGAATCAAGAAGAAAAAAGCCAATACAGCAGCTTATCAGGGTACTGCAAGTACTGGTACTGCTACATACCAGGGCGACTACTCCAATTATACAGGATCTGGTTCTGGCTATGTAGATCCTATATACAATCAGCAGCCTGCAAATAATACACCTTATGGAACACAGTATGATCCATATTCTGCAGTGCCAAACGACTCTCAGCAGTCTCAGTATACTTCCGGACAGGATGATTCACAGCAGAATCCATATTCATAGATAACATACTCCCCACAAAAAAATACGATGGCGTACGCATCTCGGTACGCCATCGTATTTTTTATTTTTATAAAACTTATATCTGTATTAACAGATGTAAATTACTTATACTCATAGTTATTACTTACCAAAGTATCTGTCAAGAAGTCCCTTCAGGGCTTTGCCATGTCTTGCCTCGTCTCTTGCCATCTCATGAACTGAATCATGGATAGCATCCAGATTATTCTTCTTAGCACACTTTGCAAGATCAACCTTGCCAGCTGTTGCTCCAAACTCACAATCAACTCTCCATGCAAGATTCTTCTCTGTTGATGAAGTCATATTCTGCTCAAGATCTGATCCAAGCATCTCTGCAAACTTTGCAGCATGCTCAGCCTCCTCGTACGCTGCCTTCTCCCAGTAGAGACCGATCTCTGGATATCCCTCACGGTGTGCCACACGCGCCATGCAAAGATACATTCCAACCTCTGAGCACTCGCCCTCAAAGTTTGCCTTGAGCTGATCATAGATATACTTCTTATCCTCATCACTTATCTCTGGATTGTTCTTAACTGTCTCTGCATATACACCAAACTCATGCTCTGCAGCAAGTGTAAGCTCGCCTTCAACCTTCTTGAACTTGTCTGCTCCTGCATGACATATTGGACACTCAGCTGGTGCCTGCTCTCCCTCATAGATATAACCACATACTGTACATACGAACTTTGCCATAATCTTAAATCTCCTTTTCTTTATTAAATAATATTGTGTAGTATCTGCGAAACACTATTCCGCATTTTTTATTTCTTTTGTTCTTGTTGATATTTTGTCATCAACTACATCCTATTATAGCAATAAAAATCTCATTGTCAATACTTATTGGGAATTATTCTTGATTATTTTTATTTTAGAGTTATACAATGTGTATATTTCTGTTGTATATTATGTACATCATGATTATGTAATTAAATTTGTTGATGCGTTCAATTAACAGCTGTCAGAAACACACTGCATAACTTTTTCTGACCATATTATAAAAAAGCCACGCATGATCACCGTATCGCCACTATGATCATACGTGGTATTCTTTATTGTATATATTTTATTTATTCCACCTGAGGTCTGACATATATGACTGCCGGCAACTATATCAGCTCTGCTCAAGCACTATCTTCTTTAATAGATATTCGTACCCTGAGATCGGTATAGGCTTGCTGTAATAATACCCCTGTATGTAGTGGCATCCCCACTCTTTGAGGTATTCCTTCTGTTCAAATGTCTCAACACCCTCTGCAAGACTCTTGATTCCCAGATGCCTGGCCATTGTCAGTATATCCTGTGTCATGAGCATATCCTTGTTGTTAAGCTCCCCTGTCGCTATACCATCAATAAAACTCTTATCTATCTTGATGATGTCAAGCGGCATATCTTTAAGCAACGCCATACTTGAATATCCGGTTCCGAAATCATCCATAGATATCTTGAACCCTTTCTCCTTCAACTGGTTCAACACCTCTATGAGATACTGTACATCTGCAAAATCAGCACTCTCTGTGATCTCAAAATCTATAAGTGAATGGTCAACTCCATACTCATCCACGATATCACACAAAATATATATCAGATCAGGTCTCGATATCTGGTGCCTCGAGAGGTTACAGGATATCGGATACAACGGATATCCCAATTCCTTCCACTCCCTGAACTTCTTGCACACCTTTCTGAGCACATATCTGTCTATGATGTCAATTGTTCCGTCTGCCTCAAACTGAGGAACAAAATACTTCGGAGACAGTATGTCCCCACCCTTGTAGAACCATCTTATAAGAGCCTCTGCACCTGTGAGTGTGTCATTCTGTGGATTATACTTTGGCTGCAGGTACACCATGAGATCCTCATTTTCTATCGCATCCGGCAGTTCAAGCTTATACTGCTGAGCCATAGTGTACTCTTTCTTCATCTCCGATGTATATATCTTTATCTCATTTACATTGGTCTTCATACACTGTAAATGAGCCATCTGCGCCATATCCTCTATTCTCATAGACATATTGATCTTCTCAAACTCATCATAGAATACCAATCCGCAGCTATAGAATATCTTGTACTTTTTATTCGTAGGAAGCTGTCCGATCTCCTCAAAAAATGTATATAGCCTGTTGACGATCTCCTCCTCAGGCATATACTTGATTATCATTGCAAAATCATCACTGGTACACTTTGCCGAGTATAATATCCAATCCTGTTTCGACATGGCATCACACACATATCTGAACAGTTCCTTCGCAACTTCCCGTCCCATCACATTGTTGATAAGCCTAAATCCCTTTATATCAAACCTCGCAAATATAAATTGATCAAGACCTATATATTCACACTGCTCAAGTTTCTCCTTGAGCCATGTCCAATTATAATATCCGGTTGCCGGCTCTCTGTACGCTATCTCATACAGATCTCTCTTACTCATATTGTCTAGGGTGAGCATCTCTTCCGTCTTCGTCTTTTTTGACCATACAGGAATCTCGACACATAGACTGTCCGCACTCTCCATGTAACATATATATGGAAGCTTGTGGTTGGAGACTATGTGAAGTTTCTCAGTCTCTATATACAGCTTGGCATATGAATACGCCATGGTCATAAGTCTTGGTATATCTTCTATAAGAGATATGTCAAATCCCTTTATGTCCACCACATCAAATCCCGGTATAGTCACACTGACACAGCCTTGCGGGATCTGTTCCATATCACTGTAACCTATCTCTACACCGCCGCAAAGCCTTGAATATCCGGCATCCATCATCTTATCAGGCATATAAAATAAAGCCCTGTTAGCCAGTGGCCTGTACACATTGCTGAATATTTTATACCAATCGTAACCATTTTCCTGACAAAAATCGTCAAATCCTTCTGCCTCACGGGATCTCAATATATAGAGTTTCCTCTTCGGCTTATATGCCTTTGACCACTGATGTTCCATAATCTATCAACTACCTCTTATCCTGCCTGACGGCAATATTACTGTGTTATTACAACTCTTATCATTCTATCACATAATTCATCTTCAAGCCACACTTAATATATTTTTGTTCTGGAAAATAAATGGCTAAGTTTCGATTTTTTTCGTTGAATTTTTACCATATATTTGTTAGCATAAATACGGTTTTTCAATTATAATTAATAGGAGGCAAAAACGATGAAAAACAAGTTATTTCTAGGTCTTGGCACATTTATCTCACTCGTTGGTCTTTCACGGATAAATGTCCTGGCGGCAAGCGGTGAATCCGGTTCTGAGTCTCTCGGCGCCGAACTTCCTCTTACATGGTGCATTCCTTTCGTATGTATGCTCCTCTGTATAGCAGTCATGCCACTTATCGCCGGCGAATGGTGGGATAAGCACAAGCAGTGGGCCGTTGCAGGCTGGTCTCTTTTATTTTTAATACCATTTGCCATATTCCATGGTTTTGGAACCATGGGTGAGCAGTTGCTGGAAGTAATGATAGGCGATTACCTCACTTTCATAGTACTGCTGTTCGCACTCTTCTGTGTAGCGGGCAACATATCACTTGAAGGTGATCTGGTCGGAACACCAAAACTCAATGTGTTATTACTTCTGATCGGCACATTACTCTCAAGCTGGATCGGTACCACAGGTGCCAGTATGCTCATGATCAGACCTATAATAAAGGCAAATAAATGGAGAAGAAGAAAAGTACAGATCATCGTATTCTTCATCTTCCTCGTATCAAATATCGGTGGATGTCTCACCCCTGTCGGTGATCCTCCACTTCTGATGGGATTTATGAACGGAGTAGACTTCTTCTGGAGTCTTCGTCTTGCAAAAGTCATGGTTGTGAATCTCATTATACTTCTCACTGTATTCTTCTTCCTCGATACAAGAGCATACAAGAAGGATATTGCAGACGGACGTGAAAAGCCTGTATTCGATAAGGATACAAAGAAACCTGTCAGACTTAAGGGTGCACACAATATCATATTCCTTGTTATGATCGTTGGTGCAGTTATACTCAGCGGCGTTCTTCCTATGAAGTTCCCTGCATTTGCAAAGGGCATCAATTTCTGTGAAGGCGTAACACTTTCATGGGCTGCTATCATCGAGATCGTGATCATGCTTGTTGCCGCATTGCTTTCATTTAAGACAACGAACAAGAAGGTCCGCAAGGCCAACAACTTCACATGGGGAGCCATTGAGGAAGTTGCCATACTGTTCATCGGTATATTTATAACCATGATCCCTGCTCTCCTCATCCTCAAGGCAAGAGGCTCAGAGCTTGGACTCACACATCCGGCACAGTTCTTCTGGATGACCGGTCTGTTATCAAGTTTCCTGGATAACACACCTACCTATCTTGTATTCTTCACAACCGCTGCATCAAGCGGATTTACGGAGGGTATCAGCACTGCGATGGGTATCGTCCCACAGGTTATGCTCATGGCGATCTCCTGCGGTGCCGTATTCATGGGAGCAAACACTTACATTGGAAATGCGCCAAACTTTATGGTGCGCTCAATAGCTGAAGAAAATGGTATCAAGATGCCTTCATTTGTCGGCTATCTTGCATGGTCAGTTGCAATTCTCGTACCTACTTTCTTCATAGATACACTTTTATTCTTCTTACACTAGGAGGGGTTATTATGAATGAATATGTTGTAAAAGATGATAATAAACTCACGGTCGGCATAGGCTGGGATGCCAAGAAGGTCGACCTCAAGCAAAAGATAAAGATAGCTATAGACAGCATTATGAGTGCAACTTCAGAAGATACCTACGACCTCAATCTCGCCGCAATCGTTGAGCACAACGATGGTTCAGATCCAGAGCTTGTATTCTGGGGTCACAAATATAGCCGCAGTGATTCAGTTGTTCTCAAGGGCGATGACAGAACCGGTCAGAAAGAGGGAATCGATGAGGAAATGCGTATCTACCTCGACAGAGGCGAGAATGTTGGGCGTATCATCCTCTTCCTCTACATATACAATGGCAATCTCCACAAGCAGTGCCTTGCTGAGGTCGACAATGTATTTGCACTCATCAAATGTAAGCATACCGAGAAGGTTTATGTCAGAGAGGATGCCATCTTCAAGGCTTGTGAAGACGCAAAGCATAACAACTGCTATGTATTTGGCGAGGTAATTCACAACGGTGATGAATGGATCGTAAGGGAACGCTCTCAGTTCCTTCCTTATGATAAGTCGGAGGATATATTTGAGTACTACACCTCAAGACACTATGTCCCTGAGAAGGACGACTAAATAGATTTATAAAACAAACGGACGAGCAGGACTGCCCTGCTCCGATCATACAAAAAGCCGCCTGCGGGCGGCTTTTTATTTGTACGGTCGATCTGTCAAGGACATTGTTGTCACAAATCCTTTTTGAACCACCGTAATAAGTTATCTCACATATTCTCTTATGGCCTTTGTAGCTCTATATCTCGATAAGTTAAATCCTCTCACATAACCCTTTTCGTCATTATCCTCAACTAAATCATCGAGAGCCTCCCCAACAGTCTTGTCACTGTAATAATAGTATCTGTCAGGATCCCCATATTTCTCATATACTTCCCGGAGATTATCATCAGGGGATATATCCTTCTCTCTCAGATAATCAATAGCATATGGTATACCATCACTGCCGATATCCATGACATATTTGAGATCAACTCTTCCGCTGGCATGCTCCAGATTATACTTTGCTATCACTGCTCCCGGTCTCACAAATGCGTACAATGTGAACATGACCATCACCGTGACAAATATATATCTGAAAAGCGGCATTTTATCCATGAACAGATTGACGATCACGCCCGCCATGACAATGGATGTAACGATCAATGCCCATATAGTATTTATTCTCAGGTATGACAGATCATACTCCTTTATATACATTGAAAGCCTCATCGCTGAAGATGCGATCATCACATATGTACATATGCACATGATCAAAAGTACAACTTTCAGCACCAGATTCTTTCTGAATAACGCACTGAATATAAGCACAAGTCCAACATTTACTATCGCTACGAAAAGCAGCTGGAAAAATCCTCGCCTTGCGTACTCTGCATATGTAATGTCATCCGGCAGCCCCGCACTGTTCATGAACAGATATACGATCTGAACACCCACAAATATAAGGTAAAATGCTGTAAGTACAACCGTTATCGTTATTCCGATCACTGGCTCATAACTTCCCTCCTTAGGTGCATTTGCCCCCAGGTCTCTTCTGCCTGCCTTTACTATAAAACCATACACAAAGAAGAATATGATAACTGCAAAAAGCACGATCTTGACAACATCCCACGAGTAGAACAACTTGCCAAATATATCCTTTATAACTTTTGCAAATACCGGATCAGCCGATGACAGCACGTTGAGCACAATAACAAGCAGAGGCAGCGCTATCGCGCATCCAAGCAGCACATACATAAGCTTGGAATTTCTCTTTCTTCCCATATCCTCACGCTCTGCCTTTCTGTCCATAAACGGCATGTTTATATATCCAATAGAACAAAAGAACATCTCAAGGAACGATATCACACCCTTCACTATCCCATGCTTTTTTGTGTCATTAAAATATGACATCACAGCGTACATCTCTGTCAGTATTATTCCCACATTACAGCCAAATATCATATAAGATTCATCCGTCAGGCAAAGTGCCACCGACAACATGATAGTTATAAGATAATACGGAATGAGTGCTGCCTGTCTGGCCAACACATCTCCAGTAGAAATACTGCCCCCATTTCTTTCTGCGTTTCTCTTCTCTGCACGAACAATCCCCATGCTTATAAACACAATTGATACTATCGACAGAGTTGCCGAAAGTATACTGGACCAGTTTTTATAAAGACATGCCGCACATATCACTGCATACACCAACACTGGTATACCAAACATTTTAAATCTGTCTGCCGACACAGCTGGATTTCTCCTCTGTGGCGGTCTGGTCGCATTATAATATCCCTGAGCTGGCATTCCCGGTCCCCCATTCATATATCCCGGCGGCGGTGTCCCTGGTCCTCCGTTCATATATCCCGGCGGCGGTGTCCCTGGTCCTCCGTTCATATATCCCGGCGGCGGTGTCCCTGGTCCTCCGTTCATATATC
>JBNMKK010000034.1:0-25436 GCA_050874325.1 Coprococcus sp.
CAAAGGATGAATGATAAATACCGATTGGAAAAGAGTTTGTCTATCTGGGGAGATGCAGTTGTTTGGAGTGATTTACATAGAATGGACAAAACGTATGTTGAATGGGATTAACCCATCAACACGTTTTGTCCTATAACCCTAGAAAACCATATTGGATGATGCAAGGTTTTGTTTTATTTATTCAACATATTCGTTTAGCCATTCCACGACTCCGTTGGATATCGCTTTGGCGTAGTTGTCAAGATTTTCGTTAAAGTAATCAAGATCGTCCTGACTTGTCATAAAGCCCATTTCTATGATCATGCTGGTCATGTCGGTGTCTCGGATCACGGCATAATCGTCATCGCTGTCTCCCTGGGTTCCGATCCTGACTCCACGGTTGTCGGTTATGCCAACTTCCTCAAGACTTGTGAGGATATCATCGGCTGCAGCATAGCTGCGCTCAGAGCCGGAGCTGTGTATCCAGATCTCTATTCCCTTTGTGGTGTTGGCGGTGGCAGTTGAATTTCGATGCAGAGAGACAAATAAGTCGGCTTTTGCATCGTTGGCAATGACGGATCTTGAACCTAGTTGTGTATCACTGTCGTCTGACCTGGTCAGAACTACATTTACACCACTTTTTTCAAGGGCGTCTGCAACTTTCAAGGCAAGTCGGAGATTGTCGTCTTTTTCATAGCTGCCGTCAAGCCCTACGGCACCGACATCACTTCCACCGTGCCCAGCATCGACGCATACGGTATATGTATCATTTGCCTTTTTGAGGCGGACGGTCTGTTGCCTGCTCTTGCCATTGTTTGCCCTTGCCAGGAAGATTCCCAGCACCAGAACGCACAGCAGCAGGATAATATTGATCACAACCAGAAATGCCACAAGTGCACGCAGTTGTTTCACTGTCATTTTCTTTTTTCGTTTGCTCATATTTCCTCCATATCTGGATAGATGCCTGAAAGACTGACTGCGTTGGTGGCATCTGCGTATACCATATTATACAATAATTCGATGTTTTTCAACCCTGTACAACGTTCAGCGATGAATGTTATAATACCAGCGGATATAATAAATATTGAAAGGAAAGTGACATTAGCAATGATAATAGATTTCCATACACATACTTATCCGGATAAAATTGCTGCAAAGACAGTGGAACTTCTGGCAGGAAGATCCGGGACTGAGCCGCACTCGGATGGAACACTTGTTGGACTTGAAAATGATATGGAGAGAAGAAATGTAGACATGTCGGTCGTACTTCCGGTGGCGACATCCCCGAAACAATATAAACGTATAAACGAAGTTGCACAGGAGGAGAATGAACATTTTGAGGATACCCATGTGTGGTCGTTTGGTGGCATACATCCGGAAAATGACAATTACAAGGAGATACTCAGAGATATAAGTGACAAGGGGCTTAAGGGAATCAAACTTCATCCTGACTATCAAGGGGCATTTTTTAACGATATAAGATATAAGCGTATAATAAGTTACGCAACAGAATTGGGACTTATTGTGGTGACGCATGCGGGACAGGATATAGGTCTGCCTGAAGTGATCCACTGCACTCCGGCCATGGCTGAGGAGGTGCTGGACGAGGTTCAGCCGGACAAGCTGGTCCTTGCCCATATGGGGGGCTGGCAGATGTGGCAGGATGTATTGGACAGGTTGTGTGGCAGAGAGGTGTATCTCGACACGGCATTTTCATATGGACAGATAAGTTACAAAAGTGGTGTAGAACACAGATGGAATCTTATGGATGCAGATATGTTTCGGGCAATAGTGGACAGTCATGGCGCAGATCATATACTGTTTGGAACGGACAGTCCATGGTCAGATCAGGCGGAGGCTATCACTGACATAGAGGAGTTACGGCTCCCGGATGATGTCAGAAAGAAGATAATGGGGGAGAATGCTGCAAGGCTGTTAAATATATAAAAAAACTGTAAATGTGGAAAATACTATTGCAAGTAATTTAAAAATGTGTTACATTTTTATTACAGAAATGAATTTTTCACAAGCATTATAAGATGACTCCTTAAATGGATGATAGACTAGTTGAGGATCATAGAGACATGTCGATGCCTTCCGACATGTCTCTATTTTTTATGTGGATAACGAGACGAAGTCAGTGTTAAATTGGCTACCTGAAATTATTACACAAAAAAAGACTTGAAATCATTGATTTCAAGTCTTTTAAAAGCTGGGCTACAAGGATTCGAACCTTGAAAATGCTGGAGTCAGAGTCCAGTGCCTTACCATTTGGCGATAGCCCATTGCCTCAACAAATGGTAGTATATATTATTGACAGAAAAAATGCAAGTGTTTTTTTGAAAAAATTTAAAAAAATTTTGTAAGCCTTTCGGATGGCTATTTTAGCTTGCCGCAGAGATGGAAATAGGGTATAAATTTATATAGAAATTGCATCGGGGGTAGAACATAAATGTATTCATATGACGCTATAGTTAGATACAGTGAGACAGGCGGAAGAAAGACCGCAAATATGGCTACAATAGCAAATTATTTTCAGGATTGTGCGATATTGCAGTCGGAGGAGGTTGGGATAGGTCTTGACTATTTGGCAGACCATAAGAGGGCCTGGTTTCTAGTGTCGTGGCAGATAGAGGTGGACAGATATCCGGAGCTTGGTGAACAGATAAAGGTGCGCACATGGGCATATGACTTCAAGGCATCCATGGGATTTAGAAATATAGATGTGGTGGATGATAAAGGATGCAGAATAGTCAAGGCGGCGTCTATATGGAGTTACGTTGATATGGAGAGTATGCGTCCTGCAAAGATAGACGCTGAGGTAGCAGCGGCATATCCGATGGAACCGGCCATAGATATGGAATATGCGCCGCGAAAGATAAAGTTGTGGGATGAGTATATAAAGGTAGATACGCGTCGGGTTATGTCATACCAGATAGATTCCAACAACCATATGAATAATGAGGCTTATATTGCTCTGGCACAGGAATATGTTGAGGAGATAACAGACATAATTGCTGTGAGAGCAGAATATAAGATGCAATATGTCAAAGATGATGTTATAGTAGTGAAGAAGGCTCGTGACGGTAGGTACGAGCAGATACTTTTGTGTGATGAAGAAGACCGTGTAAAGTGTGTTGTCCAGTTTGAGCTTAAGACAGAGGAATGAGAACTGGAAGAGAAAAAATCGGTCATATTATAATAAGAGGACGGTATAACTATGATAAGAATAGGTGAATGGAACGATCTGGTGATCAAGAGAGAAAAAGAATTTGGAGTATATCTGGGATGTGCAGGCGACGACAGGGAGGTGCTTCTTCCAAGAAAGCAGGTTCCCAATGGCGCAAAGATCGGAGAGCATGTCAATGTATTCATATACAGAGATTCGGATGATAGGTTGATCGCTACGGTTAAGGTTCCGTACATTACCATGGGGAAAATGGCGGTACTTAAGTGTGTCGGAACCACCAAGATAGGTGCGTTTATGGACTGGGGATTGGAGAAGGATATACTTCTTCCTTTTAAGGAGCAGTCAGGACCTGTCAGAGAGGGCAGAGAGTATCTTGTGAGAATGTACACTGACAAGTCGGACAGACTGTGTGTATCTATGAAGGTGTATGAATATCTCAGCTGTGAATCCCCATACAAACAGGGCGATGAGATATCTGGCATAGTCATAGAGTATAAGTCTGAGTACGGTGCATTTGTAGCGGTTGACAACAAATATGCTGCACTTATACCTGGAAAGGAGATCCACAGTGCAATATACCCTGGAGACAAGATCGAGGGCAGAGTAGCGGATGTGAGAGAGGATGGCAAGCTGAATCTCACATTGCAGAAACCGGCAAAGGTTCAGACTCGTGAGAATGCAGAGATGATAGTGAATATAATAGAATCTTACAATGGCGTACTTCCGTTTAATGATAAGGCTGATACAACTGTTATAGAGAAGGAATTTGGCATAAGCAAGAGGGCATTCAAGATGGCTGTGGGCAAATTGCTCAGAGACGGACTTATCCGTATAACTGAGAACAGTATAGAACTTCTTACGGAGGATGAGCGCAAGGAACTTTCATCGAGAAAAACTACTAAGGATGATTTTGTAAAGAGAAAGAAAGTGCCAAAGTCAACTACAGGCAGGCCTGTTCCAAATAAGACAGGAAAGGTAAAATTCACCCGTAGCAGTGGCGGAAGACGCAACAACTGGCATGCTATGCTGGCCGAACAGGAGACGGACAGCGCAGACGATTAAGATGCAGAGTCATACATAAGATGAAAAAAGGATAACAGGAGGATATTAATTATGAAGACAATAATAAGTACACCAAAGGCACCAGCAGCTATAGGTCCATATTCACAGGCAGTCCTTGTGAATGGGATGTTGTTCACATCAGGTGTTATACCTATTGACCCGGAGACAAATACACTGGTTCAGGGAGATGTCGAGGTTCAGGCGAGACAGGCGATAGGCAACCTCAAGAATCTTATCGAGGCGTCAGGTTCATCTATGGACAAGGTTGTGAAGACGACAGTGTTCATAAAGGATATGAATGATTTTGGAAAGATAAACGATATATACAAGGATTTCTTTACAAGTGATTTCCCTGCCCGTTCATGCGTGGAAGTTGCAAGACTTCCAAAGGATGTGCTGATAGAGATAGAGGCTATAGCAGTGGTTGAATAAAGATATGGATATGGTAGAGACAAGGAAGAAGATCCGAGGGGCTACATGGTTCTTCGCATCGCTTATAGTGACTTATATCATAGTCCTTGCGGTGCTTATGTTAAGTGGGCTGGGAAATAAGATTTCAATGGTCCAGAACCTGCTTATCAGTCAGGGCATGATATTTGTGCCGACTCTGATCTATATAATCATAACAAAATGTGACATCAGGGAGACTCTCAGGATAAGAAAGACTCACTGGTCGGCAATCTTTATCGTGCCGTTTTTTGTGTTGGCACTGGAACCGGTCATGTCAGTCATCAATTCCATAAGTCTGTTGTGGGTGGACAGTGCTACAACGGAGCTTGCGACTGGTTTGGTGGCAAAGTATCCTTTCTGGGTATCGACAGCTCTTATGGCACTCACACCGTGTATAGTGGAGGAATTGGCGTATAGGGGAGTTATTCTGGGAAGTTACAGATACAGCAGCCGTATATGGGCGATCGTCATTTCCGGATTACTGTTTGGCGCCATGCACATGAATTTTAATCAGATGGCTTATGCGATGATCCTTGGAATGATGCTGGGACTTCTGGCGGAGGTTACAGGAAGTATACTTCCAACGATGCTGGCACATTTTTGTTTCAATGAGATATCAGTATGTATAAGTTATTTTGTATATCACAACAATGCATTAAAGAGCGTCGTGGAGTCCACAGCAAAAAATACGGTATCTACAAAAGAACTTATTATCACGATAGTCAGTCTGACACCGTTTGCAATTGGAGGACTTTGTGTAGCATTTGCACTCCTCTATGCACTTGCTGTTATCAATGGCAGGAAGGAAGAGGTCTTTGGAATGTTCAGAAGACAAAGAAGATTTGCGGAAGACGGCTCAGAGATCAAGAAACCGGGGATAATATCGATCCCTCTTGTTATCTCACTGGCTGTGTGCATAGGATTTATGATAATAAGTGAGGTTTTATAGCTGGATTTCAGAAGTAAAGTGTGATAAAACATTTGAGCATATGTAGTTCTACAACAAAAAATGCCTGCAGATAATGTATCTGTGGGCATTTTCTGTATGTTGATGAACGTTAGGATTAATCTCTGTCGAGAAACCAGTAGAAAGATATGGTGTATAATCCTGCAACTCCAACCAGTGTATAAATAATCCTGGAGAATGCTGTTCCGGCACCAAATATACCGTCCACGATGTTGTAGCTGAACAGACCTACGATGCCCCATACGATGGCACCTATGATGGTCAACGTAAGGCATATACAGTTAAGTGTTTTCATTGATGACCTCCCAAATTTATCTGCACCGTAAAACGGCGCATTTATATATTTCTATAATGTAAGTGTGTACTGTTAATAATTATTTTATTCCAAAATTTTAATATAGAGTTTAGATATGGAATTTTATCTGCAGGATGTGACTTACTTGACACTTGTGCATTACTGTAGTACATTTACATTTGAATAATTGTTCAATTAGCACAGATATAGCGTTCCGACTGTTTGCCCAGAAGGAACGTTTATGTTTATATACGGAAAGGACGGGATAAAAGATGATAGATTTTGACCAGTACGAGCTTGAAAGTTCCGATCTCTCAGACTTGGCGGAGTTATTTAAAGTATTTGGTGATTCGACAAGGATATCGATCATGTTTGCTCTCTTGAAACAGGAACTCAGTGTCGGAGAGATAGCAGACAGATTGGGCATGAATGCGTCGGCTATATCACACCAGCTCAGAGTGTTAAAGCAGGCAAAACTTATAAAAAGCAGAAGATCAGGCAAGAATATCATATATGAACTGGCAGATGAGCATGTGGTTACGATCATAAAGCAGGGAGTAGATCATATTCTGGAATAAAAATAAAGCGAGGTATTTCGATGAAAGTTGAATCACTTATATTTGATATGGATGGTACGCTATGGGACAGTGCAGAGAAGGTGGCAGAGTCATGGACAGCGGTGCTTAAAGAACAGCCGGATGTGGACATGGTGGTGACAGAGGCTGATATAAAGTCAGTTATGGGTATGCCGATGGATGCCATAGCGAGAAAGATGTTCGGGGAATATCCGGAGGAGAGGCAGATGGAACTCATGGATGCCTGTGGAGAATATGAGAATGATTATCTCAGACAGCATGGAGGAAGACTGTATGATGGTGTTGAAGACACCTTGGCAAAACTTTCCGAAGATCACAGGCTTTACATTGTGAGCAATTGTCAGAGTGGATATATTGAGGCTTTTCTGGAGTATTATGGATTTGGAAAGTATTTCAAAGACATTCTGTGTTGGGGAGACACGAAGGTATCAAAAGGAGAGAGCATAAAGCTCCTTATGGATAAGAACGATGTAAATGATGCGGCATATGTAGGCGATATTCAGGGTGATTGTGACAGCGCAAGATATGCAGGTATAAAGTTCATACATGCAGCCTATGGATTTGGCAAAGTCGATGATAAGGATGCGTCTATACAGAGATTTGAAGATCTTCTGGATGTTGTCGAGTAGAGAAAATACCAGACAGAGCACATTAAAATGTGGCACTGTCTGGTATTTTTGTATTTGTAATGGATAAAATTATTTGTTCATATGCTCAAGAGCTGCTGCTACAAATCCCTTGAAAAGAGGATGTGGCTTGTTTGGTCTTGACTTAAATTCAGGGTGGGCCTGAGTTCCGATAAACCATGGATGATCAGGAATCTCAATCATCTCCACAATGTGTCCGTCAGGTGAGAGTCCTACAAGCTCCATTCCGTTGTCTGAAAGAGCTTGTCTGTAATCGTTGTTGACTTCGTATCTGTGTCTGTGACGCTCGTGGATGTACTCTGTTCCGTACAGCTGGTATGATTTTGAGTCCTTCGCAAGTACACATGGGTAAGAACCAAGTCTCAGTGTTCCGCCGAGGTCAGTCACGTCGTGCTGGTTAGGCATGATATGTATAACCTGATGGAAAGAGTTTGGATTGAACTCGGAGCTGTGGGCATCTGAGTAGCCAAGTACGTTTCTAGCAAATTCAACTATTGTGAGCTGCATACCGAGACAGAGACCAAGGTATGGAACATTGTTGGTACGTGCATAGTTGATGGCTGTTATCATACCTTCTATACCTCTGTCACCAAATCCACCTGGTACAAGTATTCCGTCCACATCGCCGAGCATGTTAGCTACGTTCTCCTCAGTGACAAGCTCTGAGTCGATCCATTTGATCTCCACATCGGATCTATTGGCAACTCCGGCGTGCTTGAGGGCCTCAACAACTGAGATGTAAGCATCGTGGAGAGACACATATTTGCCGACGAGAGCAACCTTTACTGAAGTGGTCGGATGCTTCCACGCATCTATCATGTCTGTCCATTCTTTCCATGCATGCTCCTCTGGCGGAGGACATTCCATGTCGAGACATTCGCAGACAACATCTGCGAGATGTTCCTTCTCCATTGCGAGAGGAACCTCGTACAGTACGTCGACATCAAGATTCTGTATAACATTTCTGCTAGGAACATTACAGAAGAGGGCAATCTTGTCCTTTATGCCCTGGTCGAGAGGAAGATCGGAACGACATACGAGGATGTCTGGCTGAATTCCCATTCCCTGCAGATTCTTTACACTTGCCTGGGTAGGTTTGGTCTTGATCTCTCCTGATGCACGGAGATAAGGGATGAGGGTTACATGGATCATGATACAGTTGTTTGGTCCAACCTCATGCTGGAACTGTCTGATCGCCTCAAGGAAAGGCTGGCTTTCGATGTCGCCGACAGTGCCACCTATTTCGATGATGGCAACCTCAGTGTCCTTTGCGTCGGGATTTCTATAGAATCTGTCTTTGATCTCGTTGGTGATATGAGGAACAACCTGAACGGTGTGTCCGCCGAAATCACCGTGTCTCTCTTTTTGAAGAATGCTCCAGTAAACTTTTCCTGTCGTTACATTTGAATTCTTGTTGAGACTCTCATCAATAAAACGCTCATAGTGTCCGAGATCCAGATCTGTCTCGGCTCCATCGTCCGTTACAAACACCTCTCCATGCTGGATAGGGTTCATTGTTCCGGGATCAATGTTGATATACGGGTCGAATTTCTGACTGGTTACCTTGTAGCCTCTCATTTTGAGAAGACGACCAAGGGATGCAGCAGTTATACCCTTGCCGAGCCCAGACACAACACCACCAGTGACAAACACATACTTGACTGCCATAATTTTATCCTCCATAAAAACTTCAAAAACTACATTAACATATTATATGCAAGCTATATTCAAAAGTCAATTGAGAAAAACAAGTTAAAAAGAAATTAAACTTGATAAAATAATGCGGCGGCAAATGAAACAAATGTTTTTAGGGGTAAATACGTGATAATCTAAGGCAACTGTGTTATCATGAAAAAAAGATGACTGTGGCATCAGCTTGTCAGGAGTGATGCCGAAGGTGGAGACGAATGAAAAATATAAAATTCATCCATATATCTGATGTGCTCCTGGGAACAGATGTGGACAATGACATGCCCTGGGCGGATGAGCGAAAAAAAGAGATATATGGAACATTTGAAAATATAATAGATCGTGCTGGGAACGCGGATGTGGATTTTATGTTTATATCGGGAAATCTGTTTGATCATCAGCCATCTGGGGATGAACTTTTGTGGCTGGACGGCGTGCTTGGCAGGTTAAAGCGGACCGCGGTAATATATTTGGCTGGTTTTTGTGACAATATGGGCGGTGAGGCTGCCTTGATGACACACAGATTTTCTTCCCGGGTTTATGTGCTGGGAAGTCCGCTGTTAAATGGAGGTTTGTCAGAGAATTTGCCTGTTTTCAGGGATGAGCAGGCGACGATGGCGATGGATCACCTACATTTTCCGGAGCTTGACACTGATGTATATGGTGCCAGTTATTTCTATAAGAAGATGGATGCATATGTGGTGGATGAGGCGGAGCCTTCTGACAGATCCGTACATAATATACTTGTGGCATGCGGCGGTGACAGACATAGAATGCCGGTTAGCTGGAACAGGCTCAGGAACAATGGATTTGATTACATTGCGTTTGGCGGGCATCAGAAGTATTCTGCTGAGATTGCGGGTAAAGCATACTATTCGGGAAGTCCGGAGGCTGTATCGCCGGAATCCACAGGCCCTCATGGATATATATATGGAGAACTTGATGCAGATGGAGTGAGAGCTGAATTTGTGCCTGTATGTGTACGCGAATATAAGAGGATAGATTACACAGTTGACAATAGGACAAAGGATGGCGAACTGGGCGGATCTATCTGTAAACTATTGGATAAAGAAGGACTGCGCAATATATATACCATAAATATCATCAGGAGCAGCGGGTGTGAAAAGAGTTTTGATATATCAGATATGCTCACGGATTACAGGATAATTGCACTGAATGGTGAGAGATTTGAACGCGCCGATTACAGTGAGTATGCAAAAGGCAACAAGAACACAGAACTTGGCAGGCTGTTAGATGACATGGTCATTTCGGAGCTTGAGCAGAGCAGCGGCGTGAAGATGGCTGTTGACATGATGATAGATATGTCGGGACTTTATGCAAGGAACAATAAAAAGATGGGACATGAACTGTTCCAGAATACAAAAAAACAGGTGGAGAGCCTGCTTTCTGTCAGATGTCGGTCATATGAAAATGATCGTGCGGTGAAAGAATACATGCAGATCCGAAGTGATTACGAAGTTAGCCCGGATGTGCTAGAAGAGCTTAACTCCACATGGGCGAAGGAGCGGGCTCTTGAACTTGAGATATCCACCAGCCGTCGGTGCCTTGATGAACTTCCTAAACAGTATCGCAGGGCATGGGTGCGAACCGGAATCAGAGCGGCGCTTGTTCCGGTGATGATACTGGGAATTTTATCGGCTGTCCTTCTTGCGGCGGTCATGACACATGGGGGAGGAGTGCCTGACAGGAGAGTTGTCTATGCCATGATATTGGCTCTTGCAGCGACAGGAATGGCATATTGCACCGGATATGCAGTGTCCAAATACTGGGGAAACAGGAGAAGTGGCGGCAGAGATCGAATGAGACTTGAACTCGCGGATGGACAGGGAGAGCTGGATAGGCTTTGTGCTGAGCGCGATGCTGTGCGGGAAAAGAGGAAAAAACTCCAGAGCCTTGATGGACGAAGAAGAGACATGTATGAGAAACTGACCGGAAGAGAGAGAGAACTTGACGAGAAACTCCGGGAAATCCGACTCATGAGGGCGGCTATGGAGACTTTAAAAAAAGAAGGGTTTTGACCGTGAGGTCAAAACCCTTTGTCTTTGGGAGGATCACAGATAATAGATAGCCGGCTATCTGGTTTAGTTATTTTTCAGACACGGAGCCTTAGTATCAAATGAAGGGTTGAATGCATAGAAGTTTTTGAAATCAAGATTATCCTTCACGGTCTCCAGACACTCGCCAAAGCGCTGGAAATGAACGATCTCACGCTCTCTGAGGAACTTTATCGGCTCAGCGACATCCGGATGGTCCTTACAAAGTCGCAGGATATTGTCGTATGTCGAGCGGGCTTTCTGCTCTGCTGCCATATCCTCGAAGAGATCTGTTATAGGATCTCCCTTACACTGGAATTCACAGGCGTTGAATGGAACTCCTCCGGCAGCCTGAGGCCAGATGCCTATCGTGTGATCGGTGTAGTATTTGTCAAAGCCAGATGCCTTTATCTCTTCCATGCTCAGGTCGCGGGTGAGCTGGTATATGATGGATCCGATCATCTCCAGATGTCCGAGTTCCTCGGTACCGATGTCGGTGAGAGCAGCCTTGACTTTGTTGTCAGTCATTGAATATCTCTGTGAGAGGTATCGCATGGATGCGCCCATTTCGCCGTCTGGACCGCCGTACTGACTGATTATATCCTGGGCGAGCTTTGCATTTGTCTCCTTTATATTTACAGGAAACTGTAGTCTTTTTTCATAAATCCACATCAGCAGTTACCCTCCCTTTCCCATGGCCATGGGTCGTTCACCCATGTGAAATAATTGTCATCGTTTACCTGATATTTGTTGAGCGGGCCGTACAGACTGATGTAGTCCTTCACAGCCTGCTGCCTCATGCTCTGGTAGTTTTCGTAGCTGGACAGTGCGTGCTTGCATGATGGATGCAGATCAAGGTAGAGGGCGATGTCGTCCATGGCAAATGATACTTCTGTAATAAAACGCATGAGCTGTTTCTTGTTCATTTTGTTCATGACTGTTTCCCCCTTACGCCGCAGAATATGAGATTGAGATCCTTAAACATAGTGCCTTCCTGAAGACCGCACTTGGCGTCATAGAGATTTTCAAATGGTTGTTCCGGAATATAAGTCATGCCCACAGGACGTCTTCTTGAATCCTCCGGGCATGGCTTTTTTTCATCTTTTGCAGGGCGGCATCCGCCAGCCTGATTTGTGTATTTGACCGTGGTGCCCTGGTTGTTGTAATAGTAACGACCCTGGCCGCCGCGGCTGCAGTTTCTGTTTGCTTCCACAAAAGCCTCCAGATATAACATTCTCTGTATAGAGTATGCTGGGTGAAAGACAGTGTGACAGCTTAATTAATTCCTTTCATGGATAATTGTATACGCTTTTTGTTCAGATCAATGCCGATTACTTTGACCTGAACTATATCTCCAACGCTCACAACATCGAGAGGATGCTTGATGAATTTGTTGGACATCTCAGAGATGTGTACAAGTCCGTCCTGGTGCACTCCGATATCAACAAATGCGCCGAAATCAATAACATTTCTGACGGTTCCCTTGAGGATCATTCCCTCGGTGAGATCCTTCATCTCCAGTACATCGCCCCGAAGTATCGGCTTAGGCATCTCATCACGCGGATCTCTGGCGGGTTTCTCAAGCTCCTTGATAATGTCTGTGAGGGTGATGGTTCCTGTTCCAAGTTCTTCTGCGAGTTTTTTGATATTGCCTGCGGTTTTTGAGAGATCCTTAAGGTTGCCCTTTGAGATGTCGTCTGAACTGTAGCCGAGGTGCTCTAAAAGGGCTGTGGCTATATCATAGCTCTCCGGATGGACAGATGTTGCGTCAAGTGGATTCTTTCCGTCGCTTATCCTCATGAATCCTGCGCACTGTTCAAATGCTTTAGGACCAAGTTTGGCAACCTTGAGAAGTTCTTTTCTTGTGGTGAAACGGCCGTTTGCCTCTCTGTAATCCACGATATTCTTTGCCAGAGTCTTGTTTATTCCTGAAATGTGTTCCATGAGCGGAGCTGAGGCTGTGTTGAGGTCAACGCCGACTTTGTTTACAGAATCCTCGACAACGGCATCCAGAGCCTCTGTGAGTTTCTTCTGATTCATGTCGTGCTGATACTGACCGACACCTATAGCCTTAGGGTCTATCTTTACAAGTTCCGCAAGAGGATCCTGAACTCGTCTGGCGATGGAGGCGGCACTTCTCTGACCAACATCAAAATTAGGAAATTCCTCTGTCGCCAGTTTGCTTGCGGAGTAAACGGACGCTCCCGCCTCGTTGGTTATCACGTACTGGACTGGTGTGTCAAGTTCGCTGATAAGTTCAGCGATCACCATCTCAGATTCCCTGGATGCAGTTCCATTTCCAACGGATATCAGTGTGATGCCGTATTTTTTGATGAGAGCCTTCACAGTCTTCTTTGCTTCAGCAACCTTGTTCTGTGGTGCAGTAGGGAATATGACAACAGTGTCAAGAACTTTACCGGTTGGATCGACCACTGCGAGTTTACATCCTGTCCTGAATGCGGGATCCCATCCGAGGACGGTCTGACCTGCGATAGGAGGCTGCATGAGCAGCTGTTGAAGGTTGGATGCAAATACCTTTATGGCACCATCCTCAGCACTTTCGGTTAGAGCGTTGCGGATCTCACGCTCTATGGCAGGTGCGATGAGTCTTGTGTAACTGTCATCTATGACATTTTCCAGAATCTCTGTTGTGTCAGAATTATCCCTTGCGATGATCTTCTTTCTGAGGTAAGAGATTATCTCATCCACAGGGGCCTCGATCTTTACGGTTATGAATTTTTCTTTCTCGCCTCTGTTTACGGCAAGTGTACGATATCCGGTCATCTTCGATATAGGGGCAGAGAAGTTGTAATACATTTCATATACAGATTCCGCATCAGGATCCTTGGCAGCCGTGTTGATAAATCCCTTTTTGGTTGTGAGATCACGGATCTTTGTTCTGTAGTCTGCGGTATCAGATATGTTCTCGGCGATGATGTCCATTGCTCCGGTGATGGCGTCGTCCACAGTCTCCACGCCCTTTTCGGCTGACACATACTTTTCAGCCTCCGTCCTTATCGGGGTGGACGTCATCTGAAGTGATATTATATTTGCAAGACCTTCGAGCCCCTTATCCTTTGCGACCGTGGCTCTGGTCTTTCTCTTTGGTCTGTAAGGTCTGTACAGGTCGTCCACCAGCACCATGGTCTCAGCGGATTCTATCTCGGCTCGCAGCTCTGGGGTGAGTTTTCCCTGCTCCTCGATGCTTGCGATGACCTGAGCTTTTTTGTCCTCAAGATTTCTCAGATATGTGAGCCTCTCGTGAAGTGTTCTGAGCTGCTCGTCGTTGAGTGCGCCGGTCGCCTCTTTTCTGTAACGGGCGATGAAAGGTATGGTGTTGCCTTCGTCTATGAGTTTTACAGCCGCCTCAGTCTGTGAGGTACGGCATCCTATCTCCTCGGAGATTTTTTTGATTATATCCATGCATAAACTCCTTTGTACAAATGTCTTGTGCCAAATTATAAAATATATCACTGTAATGTAAAAAATGATGGCGGCACATCTGTAAAGTATATAAAAAATACGTGGATTATTCAAGACCGCTATGTTATACTCTGCTTAGCTGGGAACTACTGAAAGGGATAAACGAGGTTGGGGAACCTGAATATGACAGAGATTGCGGATAAGGCGAAAAAGATGGATATGACAGATTCCATACAGAGAGCCAAGGATATGGCAAAGAAGTATCATGAAGGGCAGACTCGCCGTGGAAACGGTGGCTTTGTTCCTTATTATGATGAGCATATCCTCGGAGTGTATAATATATTGAAAGAAGAATGTCAGATAGAAGATGAGGAGATCCTTGTGACCGCACTCCTTCACGATACGGTTGAGGATACGTCCTGTACGTTGGATGATATAGAAAAAGCTTTTGGATCCGAAATCCGTGAACAGGTCAGACTGCTCACCAGAATAGAGGGGGAGCCATTTTCGGTGTATGCCAGAAGATTGTTTGCAAATGGCACAGACAAGACCATACTAGTAAAATTGGCAGACAGGCTACACAATCTGAGGACCATATCATATATGCCTGACACACGCTGGATACAGAAGAAGATAAAGCAGTCATATACGGATATACTAAATCCTCTGCATGAGACGATGAAGAGGATCGATGGACCATATAATGATAAGATAAATATGCTGGCAGACATGATAGAGGAGCAGATACTTACGGTGCAAAGAGAATTAAAGTTAAAAATATAAGATAAAGATTAAAATATAATATAAAAGATCCTGCTGTTATGACAGCCGGTATCGCTGATCGGCGAACTGGCATACATAGCGGCGGGATCTTTTTTAATAGAATATTTTTGTTTCGTCAATTATCTTGTATTTTCCGTCTGAGTAGTCAAGTATTATAACGTTGCAGTTCTGCTGCAGCCCGCCGGACCAGAAGTCCTTAAGATCGTGTTTCTTGACGTGCATCATCATTGCTTTATTAATGGCACCGTGGGCAACTATCATAACTCTTGAATCAGTTTTGGCAAGAGGCTCAATGTATTCTGTCATGAATTTTGAGGCTCTTTCGCATAGTGCCTGGAATGATTCTCCGCATCCGGTAGGATGATAAAGTTCAGGGTGCTTGAAAAAATACTGAAAATCCTGGCTTGGATCTTTTAACAGTTCGGACATATTCTGTCCCTCCCAGTCGCCGAAACACATCTCCTTTATGAGATCGTTGGTTACTATAGGGATGTCTCTGTCTCCGACTATGAGGCGAGCAGTCTCATGTGCTCTCTTCAAAGGACTTGAGAATACTATATCAAAATGAGTGTCTCTGAGATTCTCCCCGGTTATGATTGCCAGCTTGCGTCCGTTTTCATTTAGTTCAATGTCGGTTCTTCCCTGAAGAAGTTTCTTTTCATTCCATACGGTTTCACCGTGGCGTACTATATATATTTCCATCTGCAATCTCCATGTGTCTATGTTATAAAAAATATTAAATGTCCTCAATCTGCCAGTCTATAGGTTCCACGCCGTGGGCGGTGAGGAAATCATTGGTTTTACTGAACGGACGGCTGCCCCAGAATCCTCTGTATACGGAGAGGGGACTTGGGTGCGCTGATTTCAGTATAAGATGATGAGGATTGTTTAGAAATGCTGCCTTTTTTTGAGCATATGCTCCCCACAAGATGAACACTATCGGTCTGTCCTGTTCATTTAGTATGCGGATAGCGGCATCGGTAAATTTCTCCCAGCCCTTGCCCTGATGAGAACCGGCTCTGTGCGCCTGAACTGTCAGAACGGCATTGAGCATCAGAACGCCCTGATCAGCCCATTTCTCAAGATAGCCATTGTTTGGTATCTTACATCCAAGGTCGTCATGTAGCTCCTGGTAAATATTTACCAGAGATGGAGGAATGGCAACTCCTGGTTTTACACTGAAACTGAGACCGTGAGCCTGTCCTGGTTCATGGTAAGGATCCTGACCTATGATGACACATTTTACCTTTGAGAGTGGTGTGTTGTGAAAAGCGTTGAAAATGTCATCAGCTGGTGGGTAAACGGTCTGCGTTGCATAGGCTTGACCAACGAAATTAAAAAGGTTTCTATAGTATTCTTTGCTGTATTCGGGCTTCAGATACTCGGCCCAGTCATTTGTGATAGCGGGCATTTATATTATCTCCTTTTTGTTTAAATCTATGATATTTTTATGACACAAGTATTTTATCACAGCACAGATATAATGTAAAACAAACGATGAACTTTTGAGGAATTGAGTTGTAAGAAATAGAGGTACATGGTATAATGAGGCATAATTGGCAAAAGCTATTTGAAAGGAGCATATATGTATGGAAAAAGCATATAATACTATGAAACATGTAGGGGCACTCAACATTGCACTTGGGGTAATAACTATAGTTACAGGTCTAGTAGTAGGTATACTTATGCTTACAGCAGGTGGAAGATCTCTCAAGAACAAGAGATTCATAGTTTGGTAAAACCGAAATATATGTTTATAATATAACCTGAGATATACACAAAACGTACATCTCAGTCATATAAAAGGGGTTGACATCTGACTTTATAATGTGTTAGAGTCAACCTAGAAAATGCAATGAAGAGGAGTAGTAGGATCCTGGAGATATTCAGAGAGCTGCCGGTTGGTGTGAGGCAGTGATCAAGAGGGTTTGAACTCGCCTTGGAGCAGTCCACTAAAAGACATTGTGTGTTGAGTAGGATGGAACGGAGGCTGACCGTTATAGCAGAAGGATATAAGATGTGGTTCGGGATATGTATAGTGCCTATCTGATATGTTATGTCGTACATATGGAAGTCATCATTACAATTCGCATTCAGACATATCTGTATCTGTAACGAGAGCATACTTTTTAAAGTATGAAATAGAGTGGTACCGCGTAACTTACGTCTCTATAGTATTGGGAGATGTGAGTTTTTTTTATTTAAGCTGATTGTCGATATCAAAAAGCGTTACAGAATCCTAAAAATATTTATATCAACATTTTAGAATTAGGAGGATTTATCAATGAAGAATTATCAGAATTACAAGCGTGGCTACTTTATGCCGCCTGTGGAGTGTACGGACTGGGTAAAGAAGGAGTATATTGACAAGGCTCCTGCATGGTGCAGTGTTGACCTGAGAGATGGAAATCAGGCTCTTATAGTTCCAATGAGCCTTGATGAAAAGCTCGAATTCTTCCAGGAGCTTGTGAGAATTGGATTTAAGGAGATAGAGATCGGTTTCCCAGCAGCATCTGAGACTGAGTATGAATTCTGTAGAACACTTATAGAGAAGAATCTCATACCGGATGATGTAACTATCCAGGTGCTCACACAGGCGAGACCACATATCATTGAAAAGACATTTAAGGCCATAGAGGGATGCAGCAATGTCATCGTACATCTGTACAACTCTACATCTTTTGCACAGAGACAGCAGGTATTCAGAAAGTCAAAGGAGGAGATCCTCAAGATAGCTGTAGATGGTGCAGAACTCCTTAACAAGATGGCAGAAGAGTATGGAGTGCCATATCAGTTTGAGTATTCACCGGAGAGTTTTACGGGAACAGAGATGGATTACGCTCTCGAAGTATGTAACGCAGTTATAGATGTATGGAAACCGACAGCACAGAGAAAGGTTATAATCAATCTTCCGGCAACAGTTGAGATGTCCCTGCCGCACGTATATGCGAGCCAGATAGAGTACATGAGCAAGAATCTCCACGACAGAGAGAACGTAGTATTATCACTTCATCCACACAACGACAGAGGATGCGGTGTTGCTGATGCGGAGCTTGGTATACTCGCCGGAGCGGATAGAATAGAAGGAACACTGTTCGGAAATGGTGAGAGAACAGGAAATGTGGATATAATCACACTGTGTATGAACATGTTCACCCATGGAGTAGATCCAGAACTTGATCTGAGCGATATTCCAAAGCTTACAGAACTCTATGAGAGAGTGACAGGAATGAAGGTATATGATCGTTCACCATATACAGGAAAACTTGTATTTGCTGCATTCTCAGGTTCACATCAGGACGCCATAGCAAAGGGTATGAAGTTCAGAAAAGAACAGGGCGATGGAATGTGGACTTGTCCATATCTGCCTCTTAACCCGGAGGATATCGGAAGAAAGTACGATGGAGATGTCATAAGAATAAACAGTCAGTCTGGAAAGGGTGGAATTGGATTTATCCTCCAGACAAAGTATGGATTTGATCTGCCAGCCAAGTTCAGAGAGGATCTCGGTTATACTGTTAAGGATGTTTCAGATAAGGAGCACAAGGAGCTTAGTCCAAAGGAGGTTCTTGACATATTCCAGAATACATATGTCAATGTGGACGCACCGATAAAGATGCTTGAGAACCATTTTGTTCAGGGCGATGGAATATCAACTGAGATCACTATTCTCAAGGATGGCGAAAAGAAGGTATATCATGGCAAGGGAAATGGACGTCTTGATGCGGTCAGCAATGCCATTAAGAAACATTTTGATATACAGTTTAAGGTTGTATGTTATGAAGAACATTCTCTTCAGACAGGATCTAACTCACAGGCTGTGGCTTATGTTGGTGTTGAGACTGAAAATGGCAATGTTGTATGGGGTGCAGGAATAAAGGATGATATCATCGATGCATCAGTACATGCACTTGTCAGCGCAGTGAACAGAACAGGAAAATTATAAGATAATAGAAATTAAAATGAGAAGTCGAAAAAGGACTGTGATTTCTGGAATTCAGAAACACAGTCCTTTTATGTTTATTCTGATTGAACATTTTTAAGCTTTTTATAGCAGTATCCAATTATATCTTTTCTTGTGACGATGCCGATGAATTTGTTCTGATCATCCACAACCGGAACAAAATTCTGTGCCATTGCGCGCGCTATCAGATCCTCCATGTTGGATCCTATGGACACTGATGCATACTCGAATTTCTTCGGAATGTCACTTAGAAATATGGATTCTGCTGTTTTTAGCGCACTCATGGAATTCTTCTTGCAGTACCACAGAATATCGCCTTCTGTTATGGTGCCGACATATTCTCCGTTGTTAGACAATATAGGAATTGCTGAGTAGCGGTGTATCTCCATTTTTTCAAGTATCTGTCTGAGGGAAAAATTATCCTCAATATATGCAACCTCACTCTTGGGTGTCAAAAAAAATAAAATATTCATGTTTGCTCTCCTTGCTGCAAATAATAAGATCGGAAAGTAGATATTCCACATACAATTATAGGCTATAATACATGGAAGTTCAATTGAATAAAGTGTGAAAATCTGTTGTTAAATATCGAGCTATTTGATATTATAAAAATGTATGTACAATTTACAAGCGATATAAGGAGGTCTGTATGGGAACGGAAAATGTTTTCCAGGAAAATCAGGAGTATCTTATAAAGGCGAGAGAACTGGTGACAGCCATAGATGATATGGAAGATGAGTTGGATCAGGCTAAGACACTGCAGAAGAAAACTGCCAGAAGTTTGTCGCAGGAGGAGAAAGGACTGGCGGATGAGATAGGTTCAACACTTAAGAACAGAAAAAATGAGATAGAAGATGGATATGATGCCCGTCTCACTGAAAACGGAGCCAAGATAAGACAGCTCCAGACACAGAAAGATAAGAAAAAAAGTGAGCGCATGGGCAACAGGATAGAGAGTGAGACTGCTGAGTTGAATGAGAATAACAGGCAGTTGAAACTTGAGGCAAAGGAGCTTTTCAAGCAGAATCATGTATCATCATTTTGCAATAGTGGATTCTTTTACTGCATGTTTGCGCCTAGTGGCGCGGCAGAGATAGCAAAGCTTATTCTGCTTATCATACTGTTCTGTCTTGGCATTCCGGCGCTGGTTTCTGCAGCATTGTCTTACACGGTTTATAAGGATGGCGTGAATGTTCTTGTGTATGTGGTCATAGGACTTTCGATCATAATATTTGAGTTTATTGTTTATTTCATCATATTCAATATGGCAAAGGTAAGAAATCTGGATGTCGTGAGAGAAGGGCGTCAGATCAGAAATAAAGTCAGAGCAAATGACAGACAGATAAGGGCTATCAGGAACTCGATAACAAGAGATAAGGATGAGAGCGTATATAATCTCGGCAAATATGATGAGAGACTGAAAAAGTTTGAGGAAGAGAGAGAAGATATAAGCAATCGAAAGATAGAGGCTATCAAAGTATTTGAGAACGAGACGAAACAGGTTATAGTGGCGGAGATAACTGGCCGCAGACAGCCTAAGATAGATTCTCTTAAGGAGGAACTTAAGACTGTTGAGGAGAATATAAATGCCATGGAGAGCAAGCTGGCTGACATGCGGAGTCATCTCACAGACAGCTATGTCACGTTCCTTGGAAAAGATCTCTGTACAGAAGAAAAACTTACGGATCTTATCTCCATTATGGAGGAGGGCACAGCAAGTACAGTGTCAGGAGCCATAGAGGTGTACAAAGGAGAGGACTAGTACATTTAAATTTAGATTACAACTCAGATCGCGATATGACTTCTGCGATGTAGTGAGCCATATTGTTGACTGTGTATAATCGGGTGCTTTGCAGAAGACTCAGCCCCGGTTTGCCAGACAGATTAACTATCCCGGTAATAGACAGATCGCCTATTGCCGGGAGTTTTTTGTTTACGCCTATCCCGGGGAGCAGAGGGGATCTGCTCAGAGTGACCATGCCGACATCTGTTCGGTGCCCCAGAGATGCATCTACAGCAATGACTATGGGGTTTGTATACTCTGAGTAGATTTTTTTTATGGTTTCGCCCAGATTCAGAGCGTGGACAGGATGCTGCAAAGTTCCGTAGATATTGTAACTGCAGGATCTTCCGGAGAGCAGGCTGCCAACCAGAGGACCGAGGGCGTCTCCTGTAGCCCTGTCTGTTCCTATACAAAGTACTACGATGTTTCTGGCATCGGAGTCCATGTTCCTCAGTAACTTTCGCAGTTTTGAGGACATGTCGTCTATGGATGAAGAATTGGTGGGATTGAAATATTCGGTTCTTCGTAACATTCTTTTATGATCAGTTATATTCATATGGTAGACCTGCCTTGATTCTATAATATTAGATTATTTCCAAACATCGCAAAGTTTACACATCTTTATATTTAAGGATGCATATAAAACTGCGTGATGATAAAAGTCATATAAAAAAGAAAAAGGCTTAAAAATAAGAGCCTCTTGTGACAGAATTTCCCAAAAAAAAGACATGGTGAATGATATTATACAGACTACCAAATAAAAGCCGGGAGGTTATGTATGTATGATAGAGATCGTGTACGATGAAGAGAGGGACAAGATGAGAGAGCATGGCAGAAAGAGATATGAACTGCCTAAAAATATCAGGCAGGTTGGCAATGCTCCCGGAAATTACAAAATATATATAGAAGATTATGTTATGACTTACCTCCGAAAAATAGCAGCACCTGGGAATATGACATGTAGGGGAGCGATACTTCTCGGGCAGGTGTACCGCCAGGATGGCGAGAAAGTTCTGTTTATAAGCGGGGCTGTTGATGCGCAGAATATGGAATTTGACATATCTATGATAAATTTCAATGACGGCGTGTGGAGTAATCTCTACTCAGAGATAAATAAATATTTTGATGATCTTGTGATAGTGGGGTGGTTTTTGTCCAGAATGGGATTTTCCACAAATATAAATGAGCAGATGAAAAAAATACATAGGGATAATTTCCCTGGGGATGATAAGATATTGTTCCTTATGGATTCCCTGGAATGTGATGAGGCATTTTACTATTATGAAAATGGAAGTCTGGTAAGGGAAAAGGGGTATTACATATATTATGTGCGAAATGAAAAAATGCAAAATTACATAATAAGCAGAAAGAATGATGAGGTGGAAACAGGCAGGGATGCCGTGTTGATAAAGGATAAGACGGTGGTTGAGACATTCAGGGAGAAAGAACGTGGGAGGACAAAGGAGAGAAAGAGGGAAAGATCGGGACTGGGACGGACAGTTGCAGGGATCGGAGTTGTGTGTGCTGTATCGCTGGGGGTATTGTGGTACATATCGCCATCAACTGTTGATGGCATAAGAGACACGATACTTGGCAGAAACAGTGGCGGTGAGGTTCAGGTATTTATGAATAACTCTGACACAGAAAACGGCGGAAAAATGGAGCAGACATCACTGACAAATGGACAGAAAAATACGGACAAAAGCGATAAAAGTGATTATACTGATGGCAGTACACAGCAAGAGGGAACGACGATCGTGTCAACGCCGTTGGAAAATGATTCTGCTACAACTGCAAATGGTGACCCGACCACAGAAAATGACACTGCGGTTCAGACTGATGAAGGGCAGATGGTGTACACCGTAGAGGCGGGGGATACACTGGTCAGCATAGCGATAAAAATGTATGGAGATCAGACAAAAGCTGAATATATTGCGTCGGTAAATTCGCTGGATATAGATACCCCTATATATGAGGGACAGAAAATTGTTATTCCATATATAGAGTAAAAATGCTATAATGAGCGTGCTTTTTACTGACAAGATCACAGATTCCAGAGGATAAGGATTATGAGTTTTTTGAAGAGAGATAAGAAAGATACAGATAAGAAAAGTGCAGATAAGGGAAATATAAAGATCAGAAAGATAGAAAATGAAAGCGAGAATGGAGACGGGGACGTCAGATCACTTTTTGAGGAAAAGGAAGACTCGGATAATGTAATAGAAGTAAAGCGCACCATGGGCAAAAAGGGACGCGGCATACTTATTGCGGCGATAATTATCGTGGCAGCAGGACTTATATCCGCATATCTCAGATACAATACGATCAAGACATACGAAGGGTTCAATGTTGTAAAATCAGTGGAGACATCAGGAGATAATATAGCTGACTATTATGTTTTTTCAGGAAATGTGCTCAAGGTTACGAAGGATGGTGCGTCCTATATAGATGAGACAGGTACTGTGAAGTGGGATGTAAGTTATGCCATGAAGATGCCAAAGACTGAGGTGTGTGGCAATTATGCGATAGTTGCAGACATGAACGGTAAGGATGTATACATATTTACAACTGAAGGTGAGGTAAGCCGTCAGACGCTGAGCTATGATATTGCAAATGTTGATATTGCTGAGCAGGGGGTATATTGTCTTGTGCTTTCGGGCGAAGATGGCTCATATATATGTGAGTACGACAAAGACAGTAAGATGATATATGAGAAAAAAGCGTCCATAGATAAAGATGGCTATCCGTTGGATATTGATATTTCAAATGATGGAGTGAAACTGATTGTAAGTTATCTCAGGGTAAATGGAGTTAAGACAGAGACTGTGCTTGCGGCATACAATTTTGGCTCCGTAGGACAGAATAAAAATGCGGATCGACTAATGGATTCCTATACAGTGGAGGATTCTGTCTATCCGACAGTGAAATTTATCGACAACGATACTATAGTCTGCTTTGGTGATAAAGACATAAGGATATATACAATGCCGGAGGAACCGAAGGAGAAGGCGGTCATAGATCTTGAGGGAAGAGAAATGCAGGGCGTATTCTATAATTCTTCATGTGTAGGCTACATTTCTCTCGCAAATTCAGATTCGGGATCAAAGTACAGGATATATGTTTATGGAAACAACGGAACGCAGAAATCTGTCATAGGCTATGATGACTCGTATGACAAGATATATGCAGCACAGGACGAGATAATAGTTGTTGGAGATATGGACTGCAGTATATTCAGACTCAACGGAAGTGTAAAGTTTAGACACTCATTTGCAAAAAAACTGGTAAATGTTGTACCTGATGCAAATAAAGAAGAATATGTAGTTATATCTGAAAATGAGACCCAGATAATTGCGCTGAAATAGCACATTGATCTACAAAACAGGTGCAGTCTGGGATGAACAGGGAGGAATATTATGAATCTGATGCTGCTTGCGTGTATTGCTATAGTTTTGCTCTGCACACTCCTGGGGTATCACAGGGGACTGCTCAAAAGCGCTCTCAGTGCTGTTGGAATAGTTGGGGCAATCCTGCTTGCAAATGCGCTCAACCCATATGTAAAAAATTTTATCTGCGAACATACAGAGATTCAGAGTATCGTGAGACAAAAAATAGAGATGGGATTGAATGTAGATAAGCTGGAAGATCAGGACACCGTATATGGGAAAGAAGGATACCTGGAGAATACCGATCTTCCGGAGATAGTAAAAAACTATATCAGAAGTAATGACAGTATAAAAAGAGGCCAGGAAAATCTGGAGTCGTATGTACAGCATATAGTTGATTACCTCACAGATATGGTTATGAATGGAATTGCATATTTTGCTACATTTCTGCTTGCGGTGTTGATAATAATTATAGCTCTGACACTTTCGAATCTTGTAAGCGGTATACCTATAGTTGGAGGGATAGATAAGGCCGGAGGAATTGCGTTTGGGTTTGCACAGGCGGTACTTATAATATGGTTCCTTATGCTCATAGTCACGTTTTTTTCAGCATTTGGCTGGGGAGCAGATATGATGAAAATGGTTGATGACAGTCGAATACTCGCTTTTGTGTACAAAAAGAATATTTTCTTGAAAATAGTTGTTGACATATTGGGGAATATTTAGTATAGTTTCACTTGCTGGTTGTGACCGGCATAGGTTAACAGTGATTTTCTTCTTTTGCAACTGGAATACGTTGACAAAGAAAAATGAAAAAAGTTGTTGACATACACACCTCGGTGTGGTAGTATTTAGAAGTTGTCGCCGAAGAGGTCAGACATCAGCAACCTAAAAGATCTTGAAAAAAAGATAAAAAAGTTGTTGACAAAGAACTTCAGATGTGATAACATATAGAAGTTGTCGCTGAGAGGCGAGAACATAAAGAACCTTGAAAAATTAACAACATGACAACCCTGAAATTCCAAATAAGAATTTCAAGAACGTCGGATCGAAAGATCCAACAAACCAATAACAGTAAAGATGGTTAGGAAAAATACAAGCTAGTATGATTTCTGACATAGGATTTACAAACTTTTTAATGAGAGTTTGATCCTGGCTCAGGATGAAC
>JBNMKK010000035.1:0-25400 GCA_050874325.1 Coprococcus sp.
ATTGTACAAGGAAAGGTGTTTCTTTGTATAACTTATTGACACCACCCGCATAGCAGGTGGTTTATTGTTTCACACGCTGTTTATTTATATATTAAGATTTTTCTAAGCCTTGCGTGTTCAACAGGCTAAAGCCCATAAAAAGACGGATACCAGTCACCGCACATTATCGGTAACTGGTATCCGTCCTTATTCGTCATTTTAAACCTATTCTTATATTATGTCTGTGTTTACTTCATGAGCCCCTGATCGTTCAGATCCGTAGCCATATCAAGAAAACTGAAATTCTTCCATGTGTCATCCTTGTAGACGATGCCACCCTTGTCGTCACAGCCATCTATCCACTGCTGTTTTGTCTTTTCAAGCTCCGTGTCGACCTGCGCCTCCGCAGCCTGATAAGCAAAGCTCTCTAAGAGATCACTGTCATGATCCGAGAGTACCGCAATGGCATAATATGAAGTCTCCGTCTCATACACCTCTGTACACTGTCCGGCAGTGAGCTTATCCATCACATCATTCATATCATCTGCATAACCACCGACATAACTCTGTTTCTCCTCAGAGTAAGCATCGACACCGTACTTCTTGGCTGTCTCCTCGGCATCTGCGCCTGCGTTTATCTCCTTGACTGCCGCCTCTGCCTTAGACTTCATATCAGCAAGCTCTTTGTCATCAAGTTTCACATAATTGCCGTCATCATCCGTCATCGGATTGCCATCGTCGTCAGCCTTTACCTTTGGAAATGTTATATAATATATCTTCTGGAAATTATAATCCTTATACTGTTCCTTCAGTTCCGCCGTGAGTTTCTTTCCGAGTTCATTACGAGTATTCGTCTCGATCTTGTTCATTATAGAAGTGTCATTGAACACGGAATCTATGAGTTCATCGCTTATTCCATACTTCTCTCTCACCGACTTTGGTACATAAGTTGTAAAGTTCTTGATGAGACTGTCTCTGGTGTTCTCATCATCCTCAGTGAATTCCATCCCGGCATCCTTAGCCGCATCCCCTGCCATCTTAGTCTCCACTATATTGTCGATAACCACCTGTTTGTATTTATCCTCATCCTTCTGAATTTCCTCATACTGAACAGTTCCAGATAAGATCTCAAGTATACTGTAAAGCATCAGTTCATCTTCGCCTATCTCATATTCGCCTACGGTCATAACCACATTGCTGCTTTTGTCACTTTCAGATGATTTTGCAGACTTGCCTGATCCATCTGAATTGCCACCACATCCCGCAAGCATCGAAAGTCCCAGTGCAGCCGCACAAATACAGCTTACCAATTTCATTTTCTTCATAATATATAACATCCTTTGATTTATTATAAAATGATATAGTATCGATCTCACATAAACAATTGTGAGATCAAACATCCCTCACTTATTATCGCCCTTATTCATTGTACATCTGATAAATTTGTCTATTTATCTTCAGTATCATCATCCTCAGCACGTTCTTCATTTACCTTGCTGATATCAATAAGTTTCTTTGTGATCCTGCCGATATTCTCCTCATCTTGATCGGCATCGTTCTTCTCCTCTGAGTCATCATCTTCCCGGTTCTCTATCTTATCATACAATCTGACAACCACCATGGAACTTGCATACGCGAGGACTCCGATAAGTATAACCAGCCACAACACCCATGTGTAATAGAGTATCTTATTATTTGATGCATAGAGTGCTATAGGCAATACCCATATAAAGAACAGATAGAACCATGATCCTATGTTGGATACACTGATCAGAAATGAATTCTTTATATAGTTTCCTGTAGTGTTCTCATATCTGGCTATCATCGGGAACAGCATCGGTAGTGTAAAACTGAGGAATACAGCTTCAAGTGCCATAAGTCCGAGTATGAGCGCATATCCCACCCCTCCCATAGAAAAGGATACCATATACTCAAAGACCATTGCTGCCAATATCACCAATACGACAAGCCATGCCTTTGTCGCAGGCTTAAAATTTTTCTTAAATGCTGACCAGTAACTCTTCCACACCGATCCTTCCTGATCTTTTACAAGCTTAGTTGTAAAAGAATACATAGCGGTCGTCGCCGCTCCTATGGTAAAAATGGGAATACTTGTGATTATAAACAAAATATTGATTATAAATAAGTCTCCGAATTTCTCCAGTTTCTGAAATATATTTGTTTTGATATTTCCATTCTGTGCCATATGTTCTCCTCAAAAAATACAAGGCACACAATTGCTTGTGTACCTTGTGTGATAAATATTGTATATTGTTGCAATTAACCCTTTACAGCTCCACTTGTCATACCAGCAACGATGTTCTTTGCCAGACACAAGTAAACTATGATAACTGGGAGGATAGAACATGCGATGAACATGTAAACCTGACCCATATCAAACTTAAGGAAGTCAGCTCCACGAAGAAGTGCTATCAGGATAGGCAGTGTCTTCTTGTTGTCTTTCTTAAGAATAAGAGCTGGTGTGAAGTAGTTATTCCAGCTTGAAACGAATGAGAAGATTGCCTGTACTGCGATAGATGGCTTCATAAGTGGAAGTGCTATCTGATTAAATATACGGAACTCTCCTGCACCGTCTATACGTGCTGACTCAAGCAGCTCCTTTGGAAGTGATGCGTCCATAGACTGCTTCATGTAGAAGAATACTACAGGTGAAGCAATTGCTGGAACGATCAGCGGAATAAAGCTGTTCATAAGTCCCATCTTGTCAACCAACTGAACGAAACCTAATGCAGTTACCTGTGTAGGAATCATCATGATTGCAAGTATGAATGTGAATATTGCTTTCTTCAACTTGAAGTCGTATGCATAGATTGCAAACGCTGTTACTGTTGAGAAATATGTACATAAGAATGCTGTACATGCTGCAACTATAAAACTGTTAAGCAAGCCTGTAAAAATAGGCTGTGTTCCATGGATAATACCTTTAAAGTTTTTAGCAGCGTACTTACTTGGGATCATGGTGAATCCACGATTAAGTTCAGCATTCGATCTTGTCGCGTTTATAAAAAGTACATAGAACCAGAACAGACAGAGAATCGTGATAAGTACAAATACTGTATACGCAATGATTCGTCTTGTCTTGACTGGCAAACCCTTTTCTTTCTTTCCGTCCATATTCATCCCCCTTTCTATTTCTCGGTCTGTTTATTCATTTTGAATACAATCATACTCAAGATACCGGTTATAACGAACATGAATACGGAAAGGGCACCACCCATACCATAATTCTTACTGAACAAGTGCTTGTTCAGAGCCATGATAAGTGTCATGGTTGTGTTCTTTGGTCCACCAGAACCGTTTGTCAGAATCTGTGGAACATCGAACATCTGGAGACCACCGATAAGAGATGTGATCATAACATATACCAAGATAGGTCTCAGTATAGGAAGTGTGATCTTGAAGAACACCTGGTTAGATGTAGCTCCATCCACCTCTGCTGCCTCATAAAGTGCTGTGTCAATTCCAAGCATACCCGCCAGAAGAAGGATAGTTGTATTACCAAACCACATCAAGAAGTTCATGAATGCAACCAAAGCTCTTGCTGATCCTGTATGTCCAAGGAAATCATATGGATGTCCCTCAGCTATTACTCCCATGCTCTGTAACATACCATTGATAGGTCCAACCTTGGAGAACAGAGCAAAGAACAGCATCGCAAAAGCCGATGCCATGATCAGGTTTGGAAGATATATAACTGTCTGGAAGAATGCCTTACCCTTGAGTTTCAGGCTTGGGTTAGCAAACCACGACGCAAGGAGAAGCGAAACGAGAATCTGTGGGATAAATCCCAGGATCCACATGATCATTGTGTTTCCAAAATATGTCCAAATATTTCCGCTCTTGAACATACTAACATAGTTGTCCAATCCCACCGGGTCAGGACCAATTTCCGTAATTCCATCAAAGAAGTGCTTGAAAAAACTGTTATAGATAGTTGAGCACAGTGGAATCAACTGGAAAATTATGAAAACAACCGCAAACGGAATCAAGAAAAAGTATCCCCAACGGTTATAGCGTACTATGCTGCCTTTTTTACTTTTCATTCTATAACCTCCCTAGCTAAGTCTGTGAGAGCATAAAAAACGTGCCCATCTGGCACCTGCCAGACAGGCACGCGTATAATACTATGCTTGTGTTATACAGACCTAATATTGATTACTCTACTGTGATTGCTGGATACTTTGTAGCAACATCCTGCTTGAATGCCTCAACAGCATCATCATATGTAGCGTACTGACCTGTGAAGTAATCCTTCATAGCCTTCTGGAATGACTCGTTGCATCCCTGATCGTAAGCTGAGATGTTTGAAAGATCGATCTTCTCAACGCCTGCGCAGAACATACCGATAGGGTTCTGTCCACCAAGAACTGCATCACCATATGATGTGTCAGCAGCCATAGCATCCATAGCTGGCTTGTTGTTTACGAAGTCGTTATCCTTCTTAACTATCTCTGTCATGATATCTGTATCTGTTGTAAGCTTTCTCATGATATCAGCAACAAGTGTTGGGTTGTCTGTACCTGTAGCACCACAGATCCAAGTACCGCCCCAGAAGAATCCCTGAGGTCCTGTTGTTGCGCCCCATCCGCCTGCATGTGCGATTGACTTCTCATCATCAGCAGCCATTGAGAAATCGATCATCCAAGCTGGTCCAAAGTAAGCGAATACCTTTCCTTCTGGATAGAATCCAGCTTTCCACTCATCGCCCCAAAGGTCACCAGTTGTTGTCTGTCCAGCATCATATGATGCCTTCTCTGCATCTGCCCAAGCCTTGAACTGTGGATCAATGTTGAGCTTTCCATCCTCAACCCACTTGCTTGATACGTTGTTTGAATATACACGGTATGTATCGTTAACTGTTGCTGTAAGCTTGTAGCCCTTAGCTGCTAACTCTGAACCTGTTGCATAGAATGTATCCCAATCTGATACGTGCTTCTGAACCTCATCTGGATCATCTGAACCCCACATATCCTTTGCGATGTCTCTGTTGTAGATAAGGACACCAGGACAGCCCTGCCATGAAACGCCCTTAAGAACGCCCTTTGAATCTGTCATAACATCCTTTGTGTACTGATACTGATTTGCCAGCTCGTCATCTGTGATTCCGAGATCTGAAACTGACATTGTGTAATCTGTATCAACATACTTAAGTGCGTAATCAGCCTCTACAAGGAACATATCGATCTTGTCATCTGCTGATGCATCTGCCTGCTTAAGTAACTGCTGATCCAGGTTGTTCTGGTATGCGTTGTCATCTGAAGGAACGATTGTCCAAACAACATCTACATCACCGATCTTACCATGAGTTCCATCAACCTCTTCGTATCCTGGATAGTGCTCTGTAAGTCTTGACTTGAACTCCTCATTCCAAGCGTAGATGTTAAGAACCTTACCCTCATCGCTGTTGCTTACTTCTGCCTCTGAAGTATCATCTGATGCGTCATCCTTTGCTGCCTCTGTTGTTGTGTCGTCCTTCTTAGCCTCTGTTGTTGCGTCATCATTACCACCACAAGCTACGAGTGAAAGTCCCATAGCACATGCTAATGAAAGAACCAATGCCTTCTTGAATTTTCTCACAAAAAAACCCTCCTTAAAAATATAATCTTTTACTCAAATGTGGCAACTTGCCAAATCCCTTTCATATCGGCTAGGCAACCGATAATCAGTCGTCTGTCAATTTAGCCAACTTTCGAGTTTGTTTTATGAACTTGATAAGCACTTTTGCTAACAGTTCATTACCCATTTTCTATCGCTTTTCCTTAGCGACAATGTCATTATAGGACATATTAGACAATAATGCAAGCCCTTTTTTCGCTTTTTTATGGTAAATTTGTAAGTAACAGGACTAAATTGCCTTATTTAGCCCTGTTACTTATGTATTCTTTGATCAAATCCGCCACTTTTTGTGGATTATATACAATCAGACGGTCCGGACCAGACATCTCGGTCATCTCCACATTACTGTGTGACTCTGCATATTCTTTATAGTAGGAATTATATGTGTCAGCAGGGTCTTCCTCTGAATTTTGCGCCAGATCTTCGTATGTCTCCAGCGTATCGTCATCCTGATGGAGGAACGGATCAGTATATGGATTGCAGTATATCATATACATAGGAGTCTTCTCCGGAAGTCCAAGCGCCGCCACCTTGTTGGCATTTTTAACAAGATATTTGTCCTCATTGTACATGCCCCGGGTGTAAAGTCCCTTTTCCACAAGAGCATCTCTTCTGTCCATCTGATCTTTTGTATATATATCATAAGAATTGTCTGGCAATACACTATCTGAAAGTCTCTGCCCACCGATCTTGACAAGCTCAAGCATCAGTTTATTCTGGAATGAACAATATGCATCCTCATCCATGCCCTCATACTGATCCGGGAAATACATCTGGAGTCCAACTATCGCCTCCACCTCGTCAGGATACTCATCTGCCCAGTCCACAGCCAATGTTCCGCCGCTCTTGCTCGCCACAAGTATATATGAAGTTCTTCCTGTGACAGCCTTAACTGCCTCTCTTGTCTCAGCCAGCATGGAGTCTATGTCCTTCGGCGCATCCCAGTCATCACTGTAACCGCTGCCGCTCCTGTCCACATATATAAGTTCATAGTCAGAAAGTTCATCGAACAACGGCTCGAGTGCTATCGAATCATCCGCCGTCTTATTCGGGTGTATGAACACCAGAGCATGTTCCGCGGTTTCATCTCCCCTATGCACAACATGTATCTCGTGCCCATCTATCTCAACCATCTGTCCCGGAGGGGTCAGGTACTTCTCCTCTTCTTTGAGTGCTTTTTTATGCTTTACATTTGCATAGATAAGTACACTGCCAAATGTCACCACCGTTGCCAGCAGGACTATTCCCACAGCCTTAAGGATCATCTTCCCCATTTTCTTTCGTTCTTTATTCTTTTCCTCCCTGGTCATCGACATGCTCACCGACTTGGGCGGTTCCTTAGTCGTTGTCTTCGGGATCATTTTCTCGTTGTTTTTCTCGTTAGTCTTCTTATCAGTACTCATACCTGTGCTTTTACCTCTGTTCCTTTTCTTCTTTTTAGTCATTGTGTCCAAATTTATGCGGCACAACGTAATACAATCTATGATATACCAACAAATGTTAAAAGTAAATAAATTCTATTTGCCCTCGGTTTACTTATATTTTTCTTTATGCTACTATCAAATATAGAATATTAACATATTATCATTATAGAAAGGGCATCTGCAGAGATATTTGCAGAGATACAGGTACATCAAAGGATATGTCTGATAAAAATAAAAACTCAAAAAATAAGCAACCGGCAGTGAAAGACAAGAACACGCCAGCTGAAACAGAAAAGCAGCCGGAAAAATTCAGGAAGATCAGCATTGAGGGTACAGATGACAGAATGCCCCACAGTAAACCTGCCCCAAAGAGTCTGCACGCAGACAGCAACCTCGATATGCTGAGTATGAGCAAAAAAGAGCGCAGGGCAGTCAGGAAAGAGCTATACCAGAAGAACACCGAGGGAATGAACCGCAAAGAGAAATTCTCATACTTCTTCGACTACTACAAATGGAGAGTCATAACGCCTATCCTTGTCGTTGCATTTTTATGTTATCTCGGAGGCACCATATACATGAACAAAAGACCTGTAGCCCTCGGTTTTGTCGTGCTGAACGCACAGGATGCTGATGTCGTTGATCTGTCATTTGAGGACGACTACGTTGAATACCTTGACATAACTGGCAGCTATCAGTTCAAAGAATCCGTTGGGCTAGATATCGATTATGACTATTACACTGAGCATTCCGAATATATACAGACAAGCAACAGCACAGACTACAGCATACTGTCGTCTGACTGCGATCTCGGAACATATGACGTTATTATAAGCAATGCAACAGGTATCAAGTACTGTTCTGCACAGAACATCTCCAAACCATTAAAGGGATATCTGAGTGAATCGGCATATGCCGCCCTTGAACCTTACATGGTGGAATTTGATGATCCGAAGGGAACTTCAAGAACATATGCTATTGATATCAGCGATACCCAGTTCGCCAAAGATCTGGATCTGGGATATTCCGATGTATATGTCGCTTTCCCAGGAGCAATCGACAGGAACTATACCAACTCACTCCAGTTCCTTGAGTATGTGCTTGGCATAGACCTCTCCGAATAACATATCATATAAAAAACGCATGATGTATCTGTTCGTCCCACCAAACGGGATCTTAACAATACATCATGCGTTTTTGTTTATCTGTATTCTATTATTTGATATAATCAGTCCTCAGAATCCATATTCATGACCTGTCTCTTTCTGGCAAGCTCATCATTTGCAAGATACTCATCATATGTAGTCTGCTTATCTATGAGACCAGTATTTGTGATCTCTATGATCCTGTTGGCTGTTGTCTGAACAAACTGGTGATCCTGTGAGGAGAACAATACAACTCCCGGGAACTTGATAAGTCCGTTGTTCAGCGCAGTGATAGACTCCATGTCCAGATGGTTCGTAGGTTCGTCAAGGATCAGTGTGTTTGAACCCATGATCATAAGCTTAGACAGAAGACATCTTACTTTCTCTCCTCCTGAGAGAACCTTGACCTTCTTAACTCCATCTTCACCGGCAAAGAGCATTCTTCCAAGGAATCCTCTTACATATGTTGCGTCCTTCTCATCTGAATACTGTGTGAGCCAGTCTACTATCACAAGGTCGTTGTCAAACTCCTTTGTGTTGTCCTTAGGGAAATATCCCTGTGAAGTTGTAACACCCCACTTGTAACTTCCCTCATCAGGCTCCTCCTCGCCTGCAAGTATCTTAAAGAGCATGGTCGTTGATTTTGTGTTTGGTCCTACAAATGCTATCTTGTCATCATGTCCAACTGTAAATGAGATATCATCCAGAAGTTTCTCACCGTCCACAGTCTTTGAGATGTGTGATACAGTAAGCACCTCGTTGCCGATCTCTCTCTTTGGTCTGAAATCGATATATGGATATTTTCTGCTCGATGGCTTGATATCATCAAGCTCGATCTTCTCAAGAGCACGCTTACGTGATGTCGCCTGCTTGGACTTTGATGCATTTGCAGAGAATCTCTGTATGAACTCCTGAAGTTCTTTGATCTTCTCCTCTTTCTTCTTGTTCGCCTCTTTCATCTGCTTGATCATCAGCTGGCTTGACTCATACCAGAAATCATAGTTTCCTGCGTAGAGCTGGATCTTGCTGTAATCAATATCTGCTATATGAGTACATACCTTGTTTAGGAAATATCTGTCATGCGATACAACTATGACAGTATTCTCAAAATTGATGAGGAACTCCTCAAGCCATGCGATAGCGTCCATATCAAGGTGGTTTGTAGGCTCATCCAGAAGAAGTACATCAGGATTGCCAAAAAGTGCCTGCGCAAGAAGCACCTTGACCTTAAGTCCACCGTCAAGATCCTTCATAAGACTATAGTGGAACTCTGTTCCAACTCCAAGTCCGTTCAGGAGCGTTGAGGCATCTGACTCAGCCTCCCATCCATTCATCTCAGCGAATTCAGCCTCAAGCTCTGCAGCCTTTACTCCGTCCTCGTCCGAGAAATCTTCTTTCATATATATAGCGTCCTTCTCCTTCATAATCTCATACAGACGCTTGTTTCCCATGATTACCGTGTCAAGTACCTGATATTCGTCATACTTGTAGTGATCCTGCTGAAGGACAGAAAGTCTCTCCCCATCATTCATGGTCACATCACCCTTTGACGGCTCTATCTCACCTGACAATATCTTAAGAAATGTAGACTTTCCGGCTCCATTTGCTCCGATAAGTCCATAACAATTGCCCTCTGTGAACTTGATATTCACATCCTCAAACAAAGCTTTCTTACCAAATCTCAATGTTACATTATTAGCACTAATCATTGACGTATATACCTTTCACTATTTGCTGTATCTGCGCACGCAGACGTCTCCATTATCAGTGATTAAGTATAACAATACATGCCAGATGTGTCAACTTCACATTATGTATAGAGCAGATACATTTCACTTGTATCTGCCCCACTCTTCCATATCTCTGTTTCTGTCTTAGAGATTCTTGACTATCGGATCATACAGATCGAGTTCACAATACTCTGTGTCCGTGAAATGATCACAGCTAAGGCAGCTCTTGCCTGTCACATCATTTGTGTGTCCCTTGCATGAACACTTCTTCTCATAAGCACTGCATCTCTCTGCAACTTCCCTGTAAGTTTCTGCTGAACTTCTCATGTCATTATCTCCTTTGCCATGTTTGCTATGCATTTTCTGCTGCCCTATTATTATCTGCACATTTCACCACTATATTCATATAAGCAGCATTTTCGTTCTGCGCCATATCTTTGCCATGCAAGTGTTCGGATTCTTGACAATACACTATATATTAAGTACAATCAGAAATAAAAATTTTTAAATGATTGGAGATGAAATTTTGGGCGCGGGTTCCATAATAAACATTATAATTCTGGTGGTGCTGGTGGCACTGTCAGCATTTTTTTCATCAGCCGAGACGGCTCTTACAACAGTCAGCAAATTCTCCCTTAGATCACTTGCCGATAATGGCAACAAAAGAGCGACAAGGGTTCTAAAAGTCACGGAGAATTCAAGCAAGCTGATAAGTACTATTCTTATAGGAAACAATATAGTCAACATATCGGCATCGTCTCTCACCACTACATTTGTCACAAAAGCTTTTGGAAGTGCTGCAGTCGGAATCGCAACAGGTATTCTCACACTTGTCGTTCTTCTCTTCGGCGAGATCACCCCAAAGACTCTTGCACAGAGATATAACCTGAAGATATCGCTCCTGTACATTGATATCATTCAGTTCCTCATGGTTGTTCTCACACCTGTGATATTTATTGTAAACAAGATTGCAGATTTTATTTTCTGGGTCATAAGACTTGACAAAGACGGCGGTAATCAGAAGATGACCGAAGACGAACTCATAAGCATGGTAAATGTCAGCGAGGAAGAGGGCGTCATCGAAGGCAAAGAAAAGGAAATGATAACCAATGTTGTAGACTTCGGAGATTCAATTGCCAGAGATGTCATGATACCAAGAGCTGATATGACCATAGCCTCCGTGGACATGGAATACGAGGATCTGCTGAATCTATACATGGAAGTTCCATATACCAGAATCCCTGTATACGAAGATTCAAGAGATAATGTCATAGGAATCCTCCATGTAAAGGATCTCTTCTTTTACAAGGCGACCCACGACATAAACAATTTCAGTGTCAGAAACATAATGAGAAAGCCACTTTATGTATATGAGTACCAGAAGACCAACGATCTTCTCCACTCCATGAAGTCTGATTCCAACACGATGGCGATCGTTCTTGATGAATATGGAATATGCATAGGTCTCATAACAATAGAGGATCTCATCGAGGAGATCATCGGAGACATCAAGGACGAGTACGACATGGAGGAGCACAACAATATCATCAAGATCGACGACACCCATTACAATGTGGATGGTTCCATAAAACTGGACGATCTGAACGATGCCCTTGGATTAAAGATAGAATCTGAGGATTATGATTCCCTCGGCGGTTACATAACAGAATTGCTTGACCACATCCCATCAAAGGGCGAGTCGGTAACCGACATAACCTGTATCTATAAGGTCATCGAGATGGATAAGAAAAGAGTTGCAAGGGTTCTTGTTACACTGGCTCCGCAGGAGCACACCGACGATGAATAACGTTCAGATCCTGAATATTTCAAACAGCAATGCAAAACGCTGCAAGTCATCCGCACTTGCAGCGTTTTTTCATACTTTCCCCACCCAATATTTTTCACAAATTAATACGTTTTATGGTAAAACAACCTTGTAATGTAGTTTTGAATACTATATAATATGTCATGTTGACTTTAACATAGCGATTTTCGCATTTTGATACAACGATCAAGACATATTATCCAAATATAATAAGAGGTGTCTACATGGATAAAAAGACAAATATAAAAGATATAATATCAATGGCCGGTGGCCTTGATTACATAAACCCGAAAGATATCCCATCCATTGATCTGTACATGGATCAGCTGACCACGTTCATGGAAGATCAGCTCGGCAAAAACAGGCGCAATGATGAGGACAAGGTGATGACGAAGACTATGATCAACAACTATACCAAGAACAATCTTCTCCCTTCACCTAACAAAAAGAGATATTCCAAGCAGCACCTTATACTGCTCATATACATTTATTATCTGAAAAACATGCTCAGCATAAACGATATACAGACTTTGCTGCAGCCCCTTATCGACGGTTACTTTAATGCAAACAAAGACGGCAAGGACATTTCAGATATATATGCACATCTCTATGAGCACCTTTCACAGCACTACGGCGACATCATAAAGGACATCGTCCGAACAGCAAATAAAGCAGATGCTATGTACGATCCTGAAAAGGACTCGTATCTTCACGATCTCAGCATGATCTCTCTGCTGTCCGTCGACATATATGCAAAAAAGAAATATGTCGAGCATCTCGTGGATAAGCTCAGACAGGAGTCTGAGGATGAAACAAAAGCAAAAGCTCAGGCACAGAAAGTTAAAGAACAGCAGGCTGCTGCCAGGAAAGCAAAACAGCAGGCCGCCGCAAAAGCTGCCAAAAGCCAGCAAAAAACAACTTCATCACAAAACAATTAGACAAACAGATAACATAAACAAAAATACCGCTGTGAACAAATGCGATTTGCGCATCGTGCACAGCGGTATTTTTCTGGAAACTAGTTATTTCTGATCGCCTTTCGTATCATCCGGCTGTTGAAAACTCTTCATTCTGGAGAATACAAGTTCATATCCATCTTTACCATAATTCAGAGATCTGTTGACTCTGCTTATGGTGGCAGTGGATGCTCCAGTCTTCTCTGCCACTTCAAGATATGTATTGTCCTCTTTCAGCATCTTTGCCACTGCAAATCGTTGTGCTATAGATAACAGCTCATTCACCGTACAAACATCCTCAAAGAAATCAAAGCACTCTTCCTCAGTCTCCAATGTAAGTATTGCCTCAAACAGATCCTGTACTGCTTCTGTGTGTACTGTTTTTCCCATAATCAAGCTCCTTTATAACTTTCACAACTTTAGTGTGATAAAGTAGTTATACTATATACCACTTTTTTATAATTTGCAATCTTTTTTGATCCACACTGAAAGTCCGCGTCTGTTCACATAGAACTCGCCACAGCCCTCATCATCTATCTTTATATCATACTTTGCATTGCCCATAACATCAGCGAAATGAGCACCTGCAAACTGTCTTCCGACATACATTCTCTTGGTTCCGCCAACTCCATCTGACATTACAACCGCCAGTCCAGAGTCCTTGTGCTCCTCATCGCCCTCTCTGGTCCAGCCAACCACATCGCTGTGATCAAAGTAATCATGCTGCTCACCATAAGCATGTTTCTTTCTGAGCTTAAGTATCTTGTTGAGTATCGTCTTCTTGGACTTCACCTTCACCTGAGGTATACCGGCATAATCCCCCATATACAGACATGGGTATCCCTGCTGTCTGAGCAGAATGACCGCATATGCAAGCGGCTTGAACCAATCTTCAACATATGACTCGAGTATTCCGCCGACATGAGATTCGTGGTTGTCCACAAATGTGACTGCCTTCTCCGGATTGCTCATCATGAGTGAACCCTTGAGCAGATCTGCCATATTATATGTTCCGTCAGCCACAGACGCATCATGGAAGTTAAAGTGCAGAGGCACATCGAACATAGCCGCCTGACCATCCGTCGCCTTTATGTAACCATTCAGATAATCGACATTCCAGTGCCAGAAATCTCCCACTGCAAATATATCCTTATGTACAAATTCTGGTGCATCCTCAGCTGTCTTCTTCCTTGTTGTCACCGGTATGTCTGAAACAGCAGCAACAAAATCCTTTATAAACCATGCAGGGATAGCCTCAACCTCCTGGAATCTGAAACCATCCACATCTGTATTCTTCTCATACCACTGCGCCCAGTTCATGAGTTCGTCATAAACTTCCTGATTGTAGAAATCTATCTCACTTCCAATGATGTAATCGTACTTTGAAAACTCTTTCTCTGCCTCCTCAGGATCTCTTCCTTCAAGCGCACACACACGCTTTCTAAATTCATCCTGCTGCCAATCTATTCCCGCAAAGTGTCTCCAGTTCCACTTGAACTTTGAATATTTTGTCTTTCTTCCCGGGAATGTAAACTTTGAAAGTGCTCCAACAGTCTTTTTATTTCCTATCATCTGAGGAATGTCCTTGGAGTTGAAATCCGCCGCTGACACCTTCTCGATCCTGTCAGCACCAAGTTTCTGTCTCACTGCCACATCCGCATAGACATTTATACCCTCAGCCTTCATAGCCTTGATCGCTGCCAGATACTCATCCTTTGTTCCGTATCTGGTCCCAACTGAACCCTTCTGATCAAATTCACCCAGATCGTACAGATCATACGGTGCATAACCCATATCCTCTTTGCCCTGCGCACCCTTTGTTGCAGGTGGAAACCATACAGCCGTAGCCCCCATCTTTTTAAGTACAGCAGCATCCTCCGCTGCCTTCTTCCACAAATTCTGGCTATCGGTTGTATTTGCCGTAAAATACTGAACCAAAAGTCCGTTATCCTTCATCTCAATACCTCCGTTTTTGGCATATAATCACCCTTATGAATCATTATATCAAATCTGAATATATGAGTAAAGACCGACAGACAAAAACAGCCCGCAGACTTTCCTCGTCAAAAGAAAGTCCCGGACTGCATCTGATTCATTATAAATTCTTTATTCTCTCTATAGCCTCAACCGTATTCTCATATGTTCCAAATGCTGTGAGTCTGAAGTATCCCTCGCCGCTTGGACCAAATCCTGAACCTGGTGTTCCGACTACATTTGCATTCTCAAGCAGATAGTCGAAGAAGTCCCATGATGACATGTTGTTTGGAGTCTTAAGCCAGATATATGGTGCATTTACACCTCCAGATACTGTGTATCCTGAATCCTTAAGTCCCTGCGAGATAACCTTTGCGTTGTTCATGTAATATGCGATCTGAGCCTTTGTCTGAGCCTTGCCCTCGTCTGAATATACAGCATCGCCTGCTGCCTGAACAATGTAAGGCGCACCGTTGAACTTTGTTCCGTGTCTTCTTGCCCAGAGGCTATGCATGGACACACCGTCTGCATCCTTGAGATCCTTTGGAACCACCGCATATCCAAGACGTGTTCCTGTAAATCCTGCGTTCTTCGAGAAACTCTTGAGCTCGATGGCACATGTTCTGGCACCCTCACACTCATATATTGTATGTGGAACATCATCCTCACTGATATATGCCTCATACGCAGCATCATATATGATAACTGCACCTACCTTGTTGGCATAGTCAACCCACTCCTGGAGCTGCGCTTTCTTGATGGTTGCACCTGTAGGATTGTTTGGGAAACACAGATATATGATATCCGGTGTCTTCTTTGGAAGTTCAGGCGCAAAGTTGTTATCAGCCAGACATGGCATGTATATAACATCACTCCAAAGTTCTGTATCCTTATCATATGTGCCTGTTCTTCCAGCCATTACATTTGAATCTACATACACAGGGTATACCGGATCACACACTGCGATCTTGCTGTCAGCTGTGAATATCTCCTGAATATTTGCTGAGTCGCTCTTTGCTCCGTCGCTGACAAATATCTCATCAGCTGATATATCCACGCCTCTGTCAGCGTAATCATTCTTTGCTATTGTATTTCTAAGGAACTCATAACCGAGATCCGGAGCATAGCCCTTGAATGTCTCTGCCACTGCCATCTCATCTACAGCCTTGTGAAGTCTCTCAATGATCGCTGGGGCGAGCGGCTGGGTAACATCACCTATACTGAGTCTGATAACCTTCTTGTCTGGGTGAGCAGCACTGTACTCTCTCTGCTTTCTGCCAACTGTTGAGAAGAGGTAACTTCCCGGAAGTTTTAAATAGTTTTCATTTGCCTTAAACATGTTATTCCTCCTGTAAATTTATATCAACACGGCCGTCAAACACTGTCCTTGCCGGTCCCGTCATATATATTGCATCTCTTTTTCTGTCATATTTTATGTTAAGTTCACCGCCGCAGAGACGTACAGTGACCTCATCACCTGTATATCCCCGTGCGATGCATGCAGCAACCGCAGCACAGGCGCCTGTGCCACATGCCAGAGTCTCTCCTGACCCGCGTTCCCACACGCGCATATGTATCAGATCACGCCCTAGTATCCTGACAAATTCCACATTTGTTCCAGCCGGGAACGCGTCATGTCTCTCCATCGCCGGTCCTATCCTCGATACCAGACCACCATCCATCCAGGTCTCATCCATACACACCACCGCATGGGGATTTCCCATGGATACCCGAACGAACGATATCTTATCGCCGTGCTCATATATCGTTTCTTCTATGTGCTCTGCTGAGGATGCCTCTACGGCCGTGAGCATCCCACGCCCGATCTTCGGCGCCCCCATGTCAACCCTGACAATGCACTGTCTGCCGTCACCGGATATATAGTGGAGCTGTTTCACTCCGGCGAGAGTCTCTATCGTGATGTCTCTGCGATCTGTCATATGGTTGTCATAGACATATTTGCAGACACACCTTATCCCATTGCCACACATCTCAGCAACACTGCCATCAGAATTGTAGACAGACATACTGAAATCTGCTTTATCTGAGGGTCCTATAAGGATGAGTCCATCACTTCCCACTCCGCGATGCCTGTCGCTTATAAGCCTTGCCAGGCGTTGTGGATCACCCACTTTCTCTTTAAAACAATTCACGTACACATAGTCATTTCCCAGACCTTCCATCTTCGTGAAATGCATTCAAGACCTCCAGAATTTAGTCTTATATATTCAATTGAATTTATCAATCTGCGACCCTACATACAGCCGCAAAGCCGTCAGAAAGAATCTGTATTATTTAATATCATATATGCCATCTCAACTATGTTGATTCCATGATCCATACTTTTTTTCTGCAGATATCTGTGTGCACCCTGCTCGTCATATTCATAGTCATTCATAAGTTTGAGCTTAGCTGCCTTGATAACTTTCTTTTCTTCTTCTGTTCGTTCCTTTGGCTGCGACTTGCGTTTCTTTCTCTCCCACAGCAGATTCTCTATAGTAAGAGATACAGTATTTACAAAGTCCGCTGATTTGACAGGCATAGACAGACATACCACACCGCTGTCCCGGACTTCCTCGTAATTCTTTCTGCTGCTGAGAACTATCATGTCAAAATATTTTGGTATAAAATTCTCCAGATCAGTATACATCATGTCAGAGAATTTATATCCACATATTATAACTCCATCGTCACAGGCATCCGCCGCCTGAGCAGCCTGTGAACCAGTTGTACACACCTTTGTAACGTTTATACCATTGCGAACGAGCAGGTTCTTTACACTTTTTGCCTCTTCTATTTTGGGAAACACCACTATTACATTTACCAAATCTGTGTCCTCTCAATCGTATGCGTATATCTCTTCAAATATATAGGTAAGCAGTTCTCTGAACCGCTTACCTATACTACTCTTCATTTTATAAAATTGTAAAAGATCAGACTTTGTAAAGATAGTTTGAGATCTCCCAGTCTGTTACCTGTCTTGTATATTCATTCCACTCATCCATCTTGGCAGTTGTATATCTCTCGAAGATGTGATCACCGACAGCCTCCTTCATGAACTCGCTCTCACTCATTGCAAGTGTAGCCTCTCTGAGGTTGGCTGGAAGGCTATGGATATGACGTGCCTTCTTCTCCTCTGCTGTGAGGTTGAATATGTTGGTATCAACACTTGGTGGAACAGGAAGCTGACGCTTGATTCCATCAAGACCTGCCTTAAGGCATACTGCCATAGCCAGATATGGATTGGCAGTTGGATCTGGACATCTAAGCTCCACTCTTGTACCAGCGCCTCTTGCACTTGGTATTCTGATAAGAGGACTTCTGTTCTTTGCTGACCATGCGATGTAGATAGGAGCCTCATATCCAGGTACAAGTCTCTTGTATGAGTTTACCAGTGGATTTGTGATGGCTGTCATCTCCTTCATATGCTCCATGATACCTGCGATGAACCAATATGCCTCCTGGCTGAGACCAAGCTTATCATTCTCATCTGCAAATATGTTCTTGCCATCCTTCTGAAGTGACATATTCATATGCATACCTGATCCGCATACACCGTACTTTGGCTTTGGCATAAATGTAGCACAAAGGCCATGTCTCTTGGCAATAGTCTTGACAACGAGCTTGAATGTCTCAATGTTATCAGCTGTCTTAAGTGCCTCTCCGTACTTGAAATCTATCTCATGCTGTGCAGGAGCAACCTCATGGTGTGATGCCTCTATCTCAAATCCCATCTGCTCAAGAGTGAGTACCATATCTCTTCTTGCATTCTCACCGAAATCCAGTGGTCCAAGATCAAAATAGCTTGCTCTCTCGTATGTATTTGTAGTTGGCATGCCATTCTCATCTGTCTGGAAGAGGAAGAACTCACACTCAGGACCAACATTCATCTCATATCCCATCTCCTTGGCCTCTGCAAGTGCTCTCTTAAGTACATATCTAGGATCTCCCTCGAAAGGTGTTCCATCTGGCTTATACACATCACATATAAGTCTCGCAACTTTACCCTGCTGTGGTCTCCATGGGAATGTCTCATATGTATCATAATCAGGATACAGGTACATATCTGACTCTTCTATTCTGGCAAATCCCTCGATAGATGAACCGTCGAACATGATCTTGTTGTCGAGTGCCTTCTCAATCTGACTAGCAGTTATCGCTACGTTCTTAAGGTCTCCAAAAATGTCTGTAAACTGGAGTCTGATAAACTCTACGTCATCTTCTTTAACCTTTTTCAATATGTCTTCCTTTGTGTACTTTCCCATCGTTATACTCCTTTTCTACACATTCTCTGAGCAGCCGCATGCCAATGCACATACATGCAATGTCAGCATGCTGCATAGCTAGAGTAATAATAAACTTTGACAGTCTTTTTGTCAACACGGTTGAACCGATGCATTTTTATCATTATCTCAGATCTCTCCTGCGAAATACCGTCCATGTCGCCACTATCATCGCTGCGCCATAAACCGCTGCGATACCCATCGATATTCCGGCATGTCCCCAGTCAATATTCCAGTCGCCCATCTCCTTTACAGCCACAAACGGCAGATATGACAGGAACTTTTCCAGCTTTTCCGACTGAAATATCAGCGGCATGATAGTAAGCCCCATGTCTATCACAAAAAATAACAGTATGTTGATCGACACTGAGGCAGCCTTTGACGTCAGTGAAAATGCTATGAATACACATGTCATAAACATCATTGTCAGAACAAAGCCTTCACACGCTATCGCTCTCAGCATATATAGTGCAACATCCCCGTCAAATGGTCTTCCAAATCCTCCTACAATAGAAGAACCGACAATATACACAAGTATATCCTCCGCAGCAAGTATCCATATAGCCACAACATATACTATGATCTTAGAGATCATTATATGTGCACGGCTGTGTCCCTGCGCTATGGCACACTGTATGTCTCGCGACTTGTAATCACTGGTGATCAGCGATGCCGCTATGAATCCGAACAACATTCCAGACACTGTACTTCCCGAAAACGATGTCAGGAGATAATTAAACTGCTCAAAACCATTTAGTTCCATCCCGAGCAGATCACCCACAAATCCAACAGACAGCAGATATATCACATCCTGAACAAAGAACACTATGAGGCACACCCTGAAACCTACACTCTTCCATAACTTATAGAATTCTGCTGACAACAATCTACGCACGGCTGCCACCTCCTATCATTCTTATAAAGTAATTCTCCAGACTCTCCTCCTCGAGATGATACTCCGACACAAACACTCTCTCATTGTATAATACCCAGGCAAACTCATCCGGATTGATCGGCTGGTCTATCACTACCTCCGGTCCATTCACAAACACCTGGGTAATATTATATCTTCCTGAAAGTATCTCCAGCACTTTCTGTACATCATTCGTCTTAAGCCTTATCCTGCGTCCGCATCTGGCATCGAGCTGCTGTGCCGAGATAGAATCCATGATCTGCCCGTGATCTATGACTATATAGTCAGTTGCAAGTTCATGAAGTTCCGTCAATATGTGGCTTGATATAAGTATCGTCACTCCGAATCTCTGATTGAGTTGTTTTAAAAGATTTCTTATCTCCACAATACCCACCGGGTCAAGACCATTTATAGGTTCGTCAAGCAACAGTAGATCGGGTCCGGAGAGCATAGCGCAGCCTATCGCCAGCCTCTGTTTCATTCCCATTGAATAGTTACGGAACTTCTTATTGCCTACGCCTCCGAGTCCCACATTATCAATTGTCTTCTGTACCAGATCCGGATTGTCTATCCCACGTAGTTTCATGTTTAGTTTTATATTGTCTCTTGCGTTGTAATTTGCATGAAGTCCCGCATGTTCACATACAGTTCCTATCCTGGTCCTCGCCTGGACCAAACCTTTTTTGTCCGAACTTCCAAACAGCTCTATAGTTCCCTCATCCGGGAACAGCAGTCCATTGATATGATTGATCATGGTTGTCTTGCCAGCGCCATTTTGGCCTATAAAACCATATATCTTTCCTCGCTCAAGTGATATGTTCACATTCGACAGCACCTTGTTCTTGCCGTATGACTTGGTGACACCATTCACTCTTACTATCGTCTCAGCCATATTTTCCTCTACCTTTCTCTATATTCTCCTTAAACATCCCTCATATAAAACGCGAATTAAATCGCACAAAAAAACCACTATCCAATAATAACATTGAATAGTGGTCCTGTATATACTTATCACTGATAAGAATTAATCCTGAACGTATGGTAATACTGCGATCTGTCTAGCTCTCTTGACAGCAATTGTGATTGCTCTCTGATGCTTAGCACATGTTCCTGTGATTCTTCTTGGAAGGATCTTACCTCTCTCTGAGATATACTTTCTGAGTGCGTTTGAATCCTTGTAATCGATCACAGCCTCTTTATTAGCACAATACTCGCAGACTTTCTTTCTTCTACGGATATTTCTTCTCTTCATTGGAGCGTCAGCTCTATCAGTCTTATTGTAAGCCATTGTATTTACCTCCTGTTTTATTTGAATGGTAAATCGTCCTCTATGCCTTCCGGTATACTCATGAATCCCTCAGCGCCCGCATTGCTTGGCTCAGGTCTTCCTGCTGGCTGATATCCACCACCTGATGCCTGTCCACTGGCAGCTTTGCTCTCTGCAAACTCCTGCTCCTCAACGACAACATCTGTTGTGTATACCTTGTTACCATCCTTATTCGTGTAGCTACCAGTCTGTATCCTGCCTGTTATGGCAATCTTAGTACCCTGTTTCAGATACTTCTCTGCAAACTCTGCACTCTTGCCGAATGCAACACAGCCTATGAAATCTGCATTCTGGTCGCCGTTTCTATTAAATCTTCTGTCTACAGCCAAAGTGTATCTTGCGATAGCCATCTGACCATCACCTGAATTCGACTGTGAATATCTAACTTCTGGATCTCTTGTGAGTCGACCCATCAATATTACCTTGTTCATTATAGAATACCTCCTATTACTCGGCGTCTAATCTAACGCAAAGATATCTAAGAACTGATTCCATAATACGAATGTTAGCCTCGAGCTGAGCTGGAACGTCAGCGTCTGCATCAAACTGAATGAAGTAGTAGTATGCTTCGCCCATCTTCTGAATCTCGTAAGCAAGCTTCTTAAGTCCACACTCGTTAACATCTGTGATTGTTGCGTTAGCCTTCTCAATATAAGACTTAACCTTATCAACAACAGCTGTTCTGGCTTCCTCATCAATCTTTGCACTAACAACTAAAGTCAATTCATATTTGTTCATTACATTGCACCTCCTTATGGTCTCTGGCCCACAGCTGTCTGTGAGCAAGGAATATGATTAATACATCACAAGGATTGATATTATCATATTTTTCCAGGCAATTCAAGCATTTTTTTGTTTAAAATAAAGCTATCAAAATAAGTCCAAATCCAGTTATGTTTTACCTGAATTCTGTGGCATGCTTTCTTATCCACATAGGGAAATGATTCATCTGGCATCTGTAATTCTCCCTCTGCTCTATGGCTATCGCATTGAAGAACGTCCTCCACATATCCGTGTAATCATCCTCCTCATACTCTGCCCGTCCAAGCACCTCAAACTCCTCACCCGTAAGTGCCCTCACATACATATCCCCATCTGCCGGATGCACCACAGCTGTACGTCTCCCATCATCTACTATAACCCAGTATTCCGATGGCATTCTGTCAGCAAAATGTTCTGCTACCAGAAGTGACACATCATTCTTCGGTTCCATATGGCATACATACACCTTTCTGTCCACAGATGTAAATCTCGACAATTCCCGGAACCTGCATGATTCGTTGTTCACATTTCTCACAAGTTCCATGATCCTCATGACCTCAGGTCTTATGAGCATATGCTCAACCTTCCGCCCCGCCTTAAAGGCAAGTATGAGATAGCGATAGACCGCATCCACCGCATCTGACTGTTCTGACAGGAGTGCATAGAACACATTTCTGTATACAAGCTGTGATATCCGTCTCACGGATCTTGTAAACTTCTCCGCCTTCTCCTCGTCCGCATCAACATGTACATACTCTGCAAACATGTCAAACTGAGTCACCGGTTCTCTGATTATACTGACATTCTCATGCCCTTCTTCAAGTGCGCACTCCCATGCAGAGTATATACAAGATGCCTTTCCCTCATATGTACTATCGCACGTAAAAATCTTCATGACGATCCGCCCCCCTGAAGCCCTATGTCAAACAGTGTCATCTGTCTGTACTGTTCATTTTGATGTGCCACCTGCCAATTCTCACTCCTGCTCATGTCCGTCATCTCTCTGACAATATAATCCCTCTCAATGGGAATCCTGTACATCATTCTTCCTCCACAGGTTATAAAATAATGAGCCCTTTTCAGCACCACCCCCATCTTCTTAAGATTGTCAAAATCAAGACTTCCGTATCTGCGGGATCTGACTATCCTTGCTGCGGACTTCGGTCCTATCCCCGGTATCCGAAGCAGCAGATCATATGGAGCTGTCTGTACCTCCACCGGGAACTGATCAAGGTGTCTCACCGCCCAGTTACACTTTGGATCCATCCTCTGGTCAAGATTCGGTTCCGACTCAGTGAGTATCTCATCCGCATGGAACCCATAATACCTGAGCAGCCAGTCAGCCTGGTATAGTCTGTGTTCCCTGAGCAGCGGAACCTCCGTCCCCAGTGACGGCAGCGCCGAATCATCATTGATCGGTATGTATGCAGAATAGAATACCCTCTTCAGATCGTAGCTCTGATATAGCCGCTGAGCAGTATGTATGATAGTGTAATCAGATCCACCATCAGCCCCGACTATCATCTGCGTGCTCTGCCCTGCCGGTGCGAATGGTCTTCGCCTGTCCGCATCTCCAAACATGGACGGCAAAGCATTTTGGGTTGCCACGCTATGATCTGCTGCGGACGGCAGTACCTGATCTCCGCAGTTTCCATAAATCATACTCTGTTCAGATGTCTTGCCCGCCATCAGCACGTCTCTTTTCAGGTTGTCTTCGCTAAATATGCTCCCTGTCAGATACTTGTTTATACTGCTCCTCTCCATGCGCGCAGATTTGCCCACCGCAAGTCTGTGTGTCTGTATAGTGCTGGTGAGTTTCCCCATAGGATCAAGAATAGTCTTAAAACTCTTGTTCGGTGCCAGGCGTTCAAGGCTCTCCTCGGTGGGCACTTCCATATTAACACTGACCCTGTCCGCTAAATACCCCACCATACTTATCAGCTCATCCGACGCACCGGGGATGGTCTTCACATGTATGTATCCATTGAACCTGTACTTTGTCCTCAGCATATACAGAGTCTCACACATCCTCTGCATAGTGTATGTGGGATCTCTCAGCACTCCGGAACTCAAAAATAAACCTTCTATATAATTTCTTTTATAAAATTCAATGACAAGATCACACAACTCCTCCGGCTCAAATGTAGCCCTTGGCACATCGTTGCTCTTTCTGTTCAGACAGTACTTGCAGTCGTATACACAATGATTCGTCATGAGGACCTTGAGAAGCGATATACATCTTCCATCAGCTGCAAAGCTGTGGCAGATCCCGCATGATACACTGTTTCCCAAGGAGCCTTTCTCTCCCTTTCTATCCACTCCGCTTGACGTACATGCCACATCATATTTCGCTGCATCCGCAAGAATATTTAATTTTTCCTTTGTCGTTAACCCTTTTATTATCTCGTTCATATGTTCTATTATACGAACATCAGTTCGATAATGCAAGTGATTTTAAATGAGAATTTCTGCCAGTTCACGCAAAAAAAACCGGATATACCAAGACGTAATGCCTTGGATATATCCGGTTTGTATATTGCTTATATTATATATCTTAGAGCTGTGGACCTGCTGCAACTAATGCCTTACCTGCTGCATTTCCCTCATACTTAGCAAAGTTCTTCTGGAATCTTGCTGCAAGATCCTTAGCCTTTGTCTCCCACTCTGATGCATCTGCATATGTGTCACGAGGATCAAGGATTGCCGGATCTACACCTGGAAGCTCTGTTGGAACCTCGAAGTCAAACATAGGGATCTTCTTTGTAGGAGCCTCATTGATAGCACCGCTGAGGATTGCATCGATGATTCCTCTTGTATCCTTGATTGAGATTCTCTTGCCTGTTCCATTCCATCCTGTGTTAACAAGATATGCCTTAGCTCCACTCTTCTCCATCTTCTTAACAAGCTCCTCTGCATACTTTGTAGGATGCAGCTCGAGGAATGCCTGACCGAAACATGCTGAGAATGTAGGTGTTGGCTCTGTGATACCTCTCTCTGTACCAGCAAGCTTTGCTGTGAATCCTGACAGGAAGTAGTACTGTGTCTGCTCTGGTGTAAGGATTGATACTGGAGGAAGTACTCCAAATGCATCTGCTGAAAGGAAGATTACGTTCTTTGCAGCTGGTGCTGATGATATAGGTCTTACAATGTTCTTGATGTGATCTATTGGGTAAGATACACGAGTGTTCTCTGTTACGCTCTTATCAGCGAAATCGATCTTGCCGTTTGCATCAAGTGTAACGTTCTCAAGAAGAGCATTTCTCTTGATCGCATTGTAGATGTCTGGCTCTGAATCCTTGTCAAGGTCGATAACCTTAGCGTAGCATCCACCCTCGAAGTTGAATACGCCGTTGTCATCCCAGCCATGCTCGTCATCACCGATGAGGAGACGCTTTGGATCTGTTGAAAGTGTTGTCTTACCTGTTCCTGAAAGGCCGAAGAAGATAGC
>JBNMKK010000036.1:0-24605 GCA_050874325.1 Coprococcus sp.
TCAACTACATACCACTTTCTCTCTATTGTTGATGGGCTTGCCATAAAGCTCTTCATCGTGGTACCTCCTAAATTATTCTTTTATAATCTTCTTTACTAATGTATATTCAGCACATTTCTTACCGGGGCATTGGTTCGAAACGCACTTATAAACTTCGCATACTTTGCAAGTACATTATAATTACATTTTGTTGTCAACTATTTTTTTGCACTGCAACCAGAACTGCAAATGACAACTGCAACCAGACTACAACCAGACTACAACCAGACTACAACCAGACTATAACCAGACTACAAATGTAAGTTCCTCCCATGTTTTTCCATGTCTTTCGTGTTTTCTGACTGTTCATGCCAGCCTTTCAAATATACACGAATCTGTAATAATAAGCAACTGCCTTTTACAAAATTGCAAAAATGCAAAAAAAATATCCGGCGACACATCTGCATCGCCGGATAGCATATTCTCAAAATATACTCTAAATATACTTTTATATCAGTATCTTATTATTCACTTGCTATTCATCAATATGCGTCTGCTACTGCTCTCCACTGTTTGTTAGCATGTGCCTATCTTAGAAATCCACCTCTGTATCATAGTAACAGCACTTCAGCAATTTCTCCATCTCCTCCTGGCTTGGCTGTCTTGGGTTCGATCCTGTACATGCATCAAGTATCGCATTTGCAGCAATCTCAGGAAGTCTCTCAAGGAATACATCCTCCGGAACAAAGCCCTGCGCACATGGATAGCTGTCAGGTCCATAATTCTTGATACAGTGAGGTATGTTCAGCTCATCATTCATCTTGCGCAGATATGCGATGAGAAGAGCTACCTTCTCGTCGAGTGTCTCACCGCCAAGTCCCATGAAGTCTGCTATCTCGCCGTAACGAATCTTTGCTGTCTCATCCTTTGCATTAAAAGCGATAACCTTCGGGAGATACATCGCATTTGCTGCTCCGTGGATGATATGTGCACCGTAATCGGCAAATGCTGCTCCGGTCTTGTGTGCCATTGAATGTACGATTCCAAGCAGTGCATTTGAAAATGCCATACCTGCCAGGCACTGCGCATTATGCATTGCGTCACGCTTCTCCATGTCTCCGTTATATGATCCAACCAGATCATTCTGGATCATCTTGATCGCATGAAGTGCCAGTGGATCTGTAAAATCGCAGTTTGCTGTCGATACATAAGCCTCGATTGCATGTGTCATAGCATCCATACCTGTGTGAGCAACCAGCTTCTGAGGCATGGTCTCTGCCAGCTCAGGATCTACGATCGCAACATCCGGTGTGATCTCAAAATCAGCTATCGGATACTTGATTCCCTTCTCATAATCTGTGATGATCGAGAATGCTGTAACCTCTGTTGCAGTTCCTGATGTTGAAGAAATAGCACAGAAATGAGCTTTCTTTCTGAGCTCCGGAATTCCAAACACCTTGCACATGTCCTCAAATGTCGCATCTGGATACTCATACTTTATCCACATAGCCTTTGCTGCATCTATAGGTGAACCACCGCCGATGGCCACTATCCAGTCTGGCTCAAATTCAAGCATGGCTGCTGCGCCCTTCATAACTGTCTCAACCGAAGGATCTGGCTCAATTCCCTCAAATAACTTAACTTCCATTCCAGCTTCCTCAAGGTACTGAACCGCCCTGTCAAGGAATCCAAATCTCTTCATGGATCCGCCTCCGACACAGACCATAGCTCTCTTACCCTTGAATGTCTTGAGTGCCTCCAAAGCACCTTTTCCGTGATATAAATCTCTTGGTAATGTAAATCTTGCCATCGTTTGCCCTCCTAAAATCAAAATAAAAAAAGCCAATAATGTTATCTTCATTGAAACACCTTGAAATATTCCGAACACTTCGAAACAATTCCTGACATATCCGTCATGTAGCAGCATTTCAATGTAATTATAACATGATTGGCTCTTATTTTCATTATTTTTTGTGCATTTCACACAATGTTTTTCATTTATTTTTCACTGTTTTGCTAGATGTTTTCCACTTTTCATTCTTATTTCTAGATTATACCAAGTCCACTTTTATTCTTGTTTCTAGATTATATCAAGTCCACTTTTCCAAGTTATAATATACAGAATATAACCACGCTGTTTTGTGAACTGCCAACACATTATCAGCACTTTTATTTTATCCCGGCAGATATTATGCGTCTGCAGCCGTTTACGTTTACAGATATTTTATCTCCACAAGAGTAAGCCCCTTTGCTTCGGCTTTCGGCCCTGCTTTCGTCCTATCCTTCGCCGCAAGTATTGACTCCATACAGTCCTCCGGCCAGATTCCAAGACCTATTTTCATCAAAGTTCCCACTATGATACGGACCATATTGTACAGGAAACCATTTCCACTTATCCTTATATGTATCATATCACCAACTTTATCTATGGTTATATCTGTTATTGTACGGACTGTATTCTCTACCTGCGATCTTGTTGAACAGAAGCTCTTGAAATCGTGCTCTCCTACCAGAACAGCCGCAGCTCGTTTCATCTTATCTATATCAAGCGGATAATAGACAAATGTCGAGTAAAGACGCTCTGTTGGCACATCAAATCTTCTGTTTAGTATCTTGTATTCATACGTCTTAACGGTATCGCAGTATCTCGGATGGAAATCATCAGCAACCTGACACGACTCCTGTATCCTTATATCATCCGGCAGTCTCTGATTAAGAGCAAACGAGAACTTCTCTCCAGGGATTCCTGACTCGGTATCAAACACCGCCACATTTCCCAATGCATGTACCCCTGAATCCGTTCTGCTGGCTCCTATCACCTTTATGTCCTCGTGACACAGTTCGCTGAGAGTCTTGTTCAAAACTTCCTCAACCGTTATTCCATTTATCTGGACCTGCCATCCGCAATAATTTGTTCCATCGTAGGCAACGATCAATTTTACTCTTTTCATATCCATATCCTTTTCTATACTTATCAATGTATCCAAATTACTCTGCCACTAATACATTCTCAGTCAATTCTATATGCAGTGCAGATCTTTATCCCGAATCATTCAGGTATCACGAAATAATATCCGCGGTATTTTTTACATCACACACCTATATACTATCATGCATCCCAGATACACCAACACTATAGCATAACTTACATAGTCTGTTCCACTGTATTTTAACGGATTCATACGACTCCTGCCCTCACTGCCGTCAAAGCATCTGGCATCCATAGCCTGAGCCAGATCTGTAGCCCTTCTTATCGCTGACACAAAGAGCGGTACAAATACCGGCACATAACTCTTTATCCTTTTGAAAATATTTCCACTCTCAAAATCCGCACCTCTGGAAAGCTGTGCCTTCATTATCTTGTCCAGTTCTTCCATAAAGATTGGAATAAACCGCAGTGCGATCATAAGCATCATAGCCATCTCCGCCACAGGAACTTTTACTTTCTTCAGAAATCCGAGGCTGCTCTCAAGGCCATTTGCCAGATTCATTGGTCTTGTGGTATATGTCATGACTGATGAACCTATTATAAGATAAACCAATCTCACAACCACAAGCACAGTAGTCATAACACTGGCATCTGTGATACGCAGCTTGTGCCAACTCCAGATCACATTTCCATCACCATTGAACACACTGAATATTGCCGTAAAAAGAATAAACATCCATATAACCTTGAGGCCTTTGCATATATATGTGATTGGAACCCTGCTTACAGCTACATATGTACAGAGAAATATTGTTGCAGCCAATATCATTATCCAATCTTTGCAGAGGAAAAGTGATATAGCGTATACAAATGTAATTGCAAGCTTGGTTCTCGGATCCATTTTATGAACCACAGAATCTCCGCTGTAATATTGTCCTATTGTAACATCTCGAATCATCCTAAATCTCCTATTTGATCATCTGTTTTTGAACATCCGGTGTCCCTATACCATACCGCTCAAGCAACTCTCTATCATCAAAGAAGTCTTCTGTTCCCCCATCATACACAACTTTGCCATGATCCATAAGGAGAACCCGCTCTGACATCTCATATACATCCTCCATATCGTGAGATACCAGTATGATGGTCACATTTTTTTCTCTGTTGAGCGTTCGTATAAGCTCCCACAACTGCTCTTTGCTTTCCCCATCAAGTCCACAAGCAGGTTCATCAAGAATCAATATGTCCGGCTCATATGCAAGTATTCCGGCAATAGCAACACGTTTTCTCAACCCTCCAGACAGCTCAAACGGAGAGTAATCTGTGTATCTATCAGGAACTCCCACAAGTTCAAGGGCATGCCTCGCCGACATTTCTGCTTCTTCCTTTGACATACCGAAATTTATCGGTCCATACATGACATCTTTAAGTACCGTACTCTCAAATAATTGCGATTCCGGGAACTGGAACACATAACCTATGCGTCTCCTGATATCCTTGATATTTCTAACCCCCTGCACATCCGTACCATACAGATAAACTTTTCCGCTCTGTGGTGCAATAAGCTTATTTATCATTTGCAGCAATGTGCTCTTTCCTGAACCGGTCTGTCCGATTACAGCCAGCACCTGTCCCTCATATATTTTTAAATCTATATCAGAGAGTGCCTTAAATGATTCATTTCCATTTACATACGAATATGATACTTTCTGAAGTTCAACTATACATTTCTTCAAATCGTTTAGTGTACTGTCATGGTCGTTTACATGATCCGCCGTCGTTTCCATTTTCTGACTTATCTGCAAATGCTTTTTCTTGTACTCGCTGCAGATATCTACCGGTATTCCTGTTTCTATTTTCATCCTTACCGGAATCTCAAGGCCATATGTTTTGAGTCGTTCCACATCGGAAAGCACATCTTCAGGGATCCCTTCTGCCACAATCCTGCTATCATCCAATATATATACTCTATCCGCCAACAGTGCCTCAGATATCTTATGAGTCACCATAATGACGGTTATATTCTTATCCTTATTCAATTTCAAAACAAGCTTTAGCATATCCTTTGCTCCCTGTGGGTCAAGCATAGATGTCGCCTCATCAAGCACTAAACACTCTGGTGTCATCGCCATGGATGATGCAATCGCCAGCCTCTGTTTCTGACCTCCGCTTATTCTGGATGTGCTGCTGTATTTATAGGCTGTAAGTCCTGTCAGTTCAAGCATTTCATCAATCTTGTTCCATATATCAGAGCATGGCATTCCAAGATTCTCAAGACCAAATCCTATATCCTCAGCCAGAGTGTTGCCCACTATCTGATTATCAGGATTTTGAAATACCATACCTACCTGCCTCCTGACAGCCATAAGGTTATCAGTACTTGCAAGATCCTTTCCACCTATTACAATTGATCCCCCATGTGGTGCGAGCAGCCCATTCAAATGTCTGGCAAATGTTGATTTTCCGGAGCCGTTTCGTCCAAGGATCGCAATCATTTCACCCCTGTCTGCAAGAAAATCTACATCCTTTATAGCCCAGTTTTCACCGATCTTATTGCCATCCTTATCCTTTATATTAAATTTATGAGATAATCCTCTAATGTCTATAAAACTCATAATATTTTCTCTTTTTTATATTTTTTATAAAAAAAGAGCCGCCGCACATAAAACGTATACTAATACGTCTATGTACTGCAGCCCTGTTTATTTATCTGTATAAATCCTATTGATTATACTAACTCAAGAATAACCTCAAGAGCCTGATCACCCTTACGCTGACCGATCTTGATGATTCTTGTGTAACCACCCTTACGTCCTGCGTACTTTGTACCGTACTCATCGAATAACTTCTGTGTTAAATCAATCTTCTTTGTACCGGCCTTCTTACCAGCAGCATCTGTAGGAACTTCAACAACTGGATATAAAACCTTGAGCATCTCTCTTCTGGCATGAAGTCTTGAAGGCTGATCCTTCTTAACTGTCTTCTCAACTGTATCGTATACAGTAACCTTCTTACCATCTACGACTTCCTTGATTCTCTTGCCATCTTTATCCTTCTTAGCAACCTTAGCCTGAACTGTAACCTCATCGTAGTTGTCCTTCTCAGCAACTGCCAATGTGATGAGTTTCTCTGCGATCTTAACAACTTCCTTAGCTCTAGCCTCTGTTGTCTTAATCTTTCCATGATACAGTAACTGAGTTACCTGGTTACGAAGTAATGCGTTTCTCTGTGCGCTTGCTTTTCCAAGCTTTCTATACTTTGCCATTTTAATTATCCTCCTATACCCTTTGCGGGTCTTCACTGTGCTTACTATTATTCAGCTTGAGTGGTATGCGAAAACTAGTTTATTAGTCCTCGTTCTGATTAAGTGATAAGCCTAACTCCTTAAGCTTAGCTAAAACTTCATCCAGTGACTTACGACCAAGGTTACGAACCTTCATCATATCCTCTGGTGTCTTATTGATAAGTTCCTGAACTGTGTTGATACCAGCTCTCTTGAGACAGTTGTATGAACGAACTGATAACTCAAGCTCATCGATATTCATCTCAAGAACCTTTTCCTTCTCGTCTGTTGTGCTCTCAACCATAACATCTACAAGACGTGCGTTCTCTGATAAATCTACGAACAGCTTTAAGTGCTCTACCAGAAGATTTGCAGCAAGACTTACTGCCTCATCTGGAGCAAGAGCTCCGTTTGTATATACATCAAGAGTTAACTTATCATAGTCAGTAACCTGACCAACACGTGTATTCTGAACTGTAAGGTTTACTCTTTCAACAGGGGTGAAGATTGAGTCAATAGCGATAACATCAATAGGTGCATCTGCTTCCTTGTTCTTGTCAAGGCTCACATATCCACGTCCATTGGCAATTGTAAGCTCCATCTCGAGCTTTGCATCAGGGCCACTAAGGTTTGCAATAACAAGGTCTGGATTTACGATCTCGATATCTCCGTCAACCTTGATATCTCCTGCCTTAACAACTCTCTCACCAACAACATCAATATATGCCTGCTTTGGCTCGAATGTATCTGAGTTGTTCTTGATAACGACATTCTTGATGTTCATTATGATCTCAGTAACATCCTCTTTTACACCTGGTATTGAGCTGAACTCATGTAAAACACCTTTTATCTTAACGTGGCTTACAGCAGTACCTGGCAATGAAGAAAGCATTATTCTTCTAAGTGAGTTACCAAGTGTTATACCGTAACCTCTCTCTAAAGGCTCGATTACAAACTTGCCATACTTGTTGTCATCTGAAGTCTCAACGATCTCGATTTTTGGTTTTTCAAACTCAAACATCTAAGCCCCTCCTTTACGGGTTTTAAAATGCTACACTCCAAGTTACAAAATGTATAAATAAAGAACAAATCTTACTTAGAATATAACTCGACGATGAGAGTCTCATTTACAGGAACATCGATCTGCTCTCTGCTTGGCTTCTCTACAACTTCACCTGCGAGGTTATCTCTGTCTGCTGTTAACCAGCCTGGTACAAGAACGCCCTCTGTTGCAGCCATGATATCCTTGTATCTCTGAAGAGACTTGCTCTTCTCTCTGATCTCGATCTTATCGCCTGGCTTAACTGAGTATGAAGGGATGTTTACACACTTGCCGTTTACAAGTACGTGCTTATGATCTACGATCTGTCTTGCCTCTCTTCTTGTTCTAGCAAAACCTAATCTGAAGATGATATTGTCAAGTCTAAGCTCAAGTAATGTCATGAGGTTAGGACCTGTTAATCCCTTCTGCTGCTCTGCCTTTGCATAAAGGTTACGGAAAGGTTTCTCAAGTACACCATATATAAACTTTGCCTTCTGCTTCTCGCGGAGCTGGAGTCCATACTCGCTCTGCTTTCTATTTGATCTGTTTGGTTTTCTGTTTGACTTCTTGTCTATTCCGAGATACATTGGCTCCATGCCTAAAGATCTGCATCTCTTAAGAACTGGGGTTCTATCTACTGCCATCTTGTTTGTACCTCCTAAAATTAAACTCTTCTTCTCTTTGGTGGACGACATCCGTTATGTGGAACCGGAGTAACATCCTTTATACTTACTACATCTATACCACATGCTGAGAGCGCACGAATTGCAGCCTCTCTTCCTGAACCTGGTCCCTTAACAAATACATCGATTGTCTTGAGTCCGTAAGGTGCAGCAGCCTTTGCAGCTGTCTCTGCAGCCATCTGAGCAGCATATGGAGTTGACTTCTTAGAACCCTTGAATCCTAATCCACCAGCGCTTGCCCATGAAAGCGCATTGCCTTCAGCGTCTGTTAATGTAACAATTGTATTATTGAAAGATGACTGAATATGAGCCTGTCCGTGCTGTACGCTCTTTCTGACACGCTTCTTAGCCACTTTTTTAGTTGCCTGCTTAGCCATTAGCCTAAACCTCCTATGGTTTTTTACAAATATACTCTATAAATATTACTTCTTCTTATTAGCAACAGTCTTCTTAGGACCCTTACGAGTTCTAGCGTTTGTCTTAGTCTTCTGTCCACGAACAGGAAGTCCCTGTCTATGACGCTTACCACGATAGCAAGCGATCTCCTGTAAACGCTTAATATTGAATCCTATCTCTCTACGTAAATCTCCCTCTACTACCTGTGTTGCCTTGATAACTTCGCTGAGTCTTCTAACCTCATCGTCAGTCAGATCTGCGCAACGTGTGTCAGGATTAACGTTTGCTTCCTTAAGAATACGCTGTGATGAAGGAAGTCCTATACCATAGATATAAGTAAGACCAATTTCAACACGTTTCTCTCTTGGTAAATCAACACCTGAAATACGAGCCATTATAATAACCTCCGTAAAATCTTCTTTTAAGCTGAATTCACAAATGTATCCCATAGCGCACAGCTATGGGGTGAAATGCATACACCGTCACCTTCAACTAAGTTGTATATTTCTATAATTGTATTGGCATATCTGTTGTTCGTATGCCACAGCCGCTTTTAAATAATACAGTACATTAGATATATGTACTGACGCACGAAAATAAGTATACCTCCGGATGGGCTATCATCCATATACTTCTTTTCCTTTTTTGATTAACCCTGACGCTGCTTGTGCTTTGGATTCTCGCAGATAACTCTAACGATTCCCTTTCTCTTGATAACTTTGCACTTATCGCAGATAGGTTTTACTGATGCTCTAACCTTCATTAGAAACTCTCCTTTCAAAAAAAGTCCGCTACAAATTAGCATTCTACCATTTGAAACGATAAAATGCAATAGCAAATTTTACTTTTTTTATTATTTCTCTATTATATAGTGTTTATTTATCTCTCCATACGATTCTGCCCTTTGTAAGATCATATGGTGATAACTCTATAGTAACTTTATCGCCCGGAAGAATCTTTATATAATTCATTCTGAGCTTTCCACTTATGTGAGCAAGAACTTTGTGTCCATTCTCAAGTTCTACCTGAAACATTGCGTTTGGAAGTTTCTCAACTACTGTTCCTTCTACTTCGATTACATCTGCCTTTGACATTTTCTAAAATCCTCCTATTATAATAAATCAACTTATGAGTTCTATATAACAACTATAACTCTATTCCATCCGCCCTTGATAATATCTCAGGATCCGAATCAGTTATAAGTATTGTATTTTCGTAGTGTGCTGCCAGCGATCTGTCGGCAGTCACAACTGTCCATCCATCGTCCAGCCATCTCACATCATAATCCCCCAATGTGATCATCGGCTCTATCGCTATGGTCATACCTGCTTTAAGCTTTGGACCGCGTCTTCTGGTTGCAAAGTTTGGAACCTCCGGTTCTTCGTGAAGATTCTTACCAACTCCATGTCCTACCAGATCTATCACAACTCCAAGCCCACACTCATCGGCATATGACTCTATCGCAGTTCCTATATCGCGAACATGATTTCCAGCTCTTGCAGCCTGCATACCTTCAAAGAAACATTGCTTTGTCGCCTCAATAAGATACTTTGCAAGATCCGTCGTCTCACCAATGCCATATGTCCTGGCTGAATCTGAATGATATCCCTTATATATAACTCCAGCATCCAGACTTACGATATCTCCATCCTTCAGTACTCTGTCTTTGGAAGGAATTCCGTGAACTACTTCCTCATTTACTGACACACATATCGATGCCGGATACCCCTGATAATTAAGAAACGATGGTTCGCAGCCATAACTCCGTATAACCTCCTCACCGAGCTTATCAATGTCATACGTCGACATTCCCGGTTTCAGTGCTTTTAGCAGCTCCTCATGTGTTATGGCGAGAATCCTTCCCGCCTCCCTCATAAGTTCTATCTCTTCCTGGGATTTTATGGAAATACCTTTCATATTTACTCACCTAATATATCAGTGATGGCAGCAAATACATCCTTCATATCCACTGTTCCGTCTACTTCCTTGAGAATACCCTTTGCCTTGTAGTAATCGATAAGAGGCTGTGTCTGCTCATGATATACATCAAGTCTCTTCTTTACCGTCTCTGGCTTGTCATCATCTCTAAGGATGAGATCTGCTCCACATGTATCACACTTACCCTCGACCTTTGTAGGATTGTATACGATATGGTATGTCGCACCACATCCTACACATGCACGTCTGCCTGACATTCTCTCGATGATGTTCTCATCAGGAACCTCAACGTTGATCGCATAGTCTACTGAATCTCCAATTGCTGAGAGTGCCTTGTCAAGAGCCTCTGCCTGTGGAATTGTTCTTGGAAATCCATCAAGGATATATCCCTTCGCACAGTCATCTGCCTTAAATCTATCTATAACTAAATCAACAACAAGCTCGTCTGGTACAAGAAGTCCCTTATCCATGTACTCCTTTGCCTTTGCTCCAAGCTCTGTGCCATTCTTTATGTTCGCTCTGAATATATCTCCTGTTGAGATATGTGGTACGCCATACTTTGCAGCGATCATCTTCGCCTGAGTACCTTTTCCTGCACCTGGTGCTCCTAACATGATTATCTTCATATATTTAACCTCCAAAATCTGATCTGTTTTCTCTATATAATATTTTGGTATTTTTCTAATACTTCCTGACCCGTTTCCCGCCTTAGGACGAAAACATAAGATACTTCCCTCTAACTACACGCATAGGGACTGCCATCGGCGGTCCCTCATGCGTTATATGGCACAAATAGGAATGTACTATATGAATAATATATAAATACTATATTGATCCTATATGGCACATTCCCATTCATGCTTTCAGCCACGTCATATTAGTCCAAAAGGAATCCCTGATAGTTTCTTACCAGCATACGTGACTCAATATTCTTTATTGTCTCTATAACAACACCTACAACGATGATAAGTGATGTTCCTCCAAATGAAACATTTGCTCCAAAGAAACCACTGAAGAACATTGGTATACATGCTACTATGATAAGACCTACAGCACCTATAAATATGATGTAGTTTAAAATTTTATTCAAATAATCCTGAGTTGGCTGACCTGGTCTGATACCTGGTATAAATCCACCACTCTTCTTCATGTTATTTGCAATCTCCATTGGATTGAATGTGATTGCTGTGTAGAAATAAGCAAAGAAGAATACAAGTAATATATATACAATCAAACCGATCGATGCCCAAGGATAAGTTCTGTTAAACCAGTAACTCTGACTGAGTGCCTGAATAACCTTTGCTCCTGCACCTGATGTCTTGATGTTGAACAGATTTACTATGATCTGTGGAACTGACAGTATAGATGATGCAAAGATAACAGGGATTACACCGGCTGTATTTACCTTGAGAGGAATGTGTGTGGACTGTCCGCCCATTGTCTTTCTTCCTCTTACGGTCTTGGCATACTGAACAGGGATCTTTCTCTCAGCACCCTGAAGCGCACATACAAATACTACTGTAAGTATTATTACTGCAACGATCAGAAGACCTACAAGTGTAAATCTTACAAAATCTTTTCCCTTCATGAACTGTGTGTACATGTTCTTGAGGTCATTTGGCATTGTTGATACGATGTTGATCAACAGGATTACTGATATACCATTACCAACACCCTTTTCAGTTGCACGCTCACCAAGCCACATTACAATAGCACTTCCGGCAGTAAGGATAACTACTATCGTAAGCACTGTCCAGAAATTATAATTCTCAATTACACCCTTATTTCCAAAGCCTACAACAAGACCTGAACTCTCAAGTATAGCAAGACCTACTGTCATGTATCTTGTGATCGCTGTGATCTTCTTTCGACCATCCTCACCATCCTTCTGCATCTCCTCCAATGCTGGTATTGCTATTGTGAGAAGCTGTATTATGATGGATGCTGTGATATATGGTGTTACAGACAAAGCAAAAATTGACATCTGCTCGAATGAGCCTCCAGTGAATGAACTGAAGATATTCAGTGAATCACCAAGGGCATTCTGCATGTATTCTCTTATTGCATCCGCGCTTATTCCCGGCACGGTAATCAGACTACCAAGTCTGACTACCACGAGAATAAAGAACGTATATAAAAGTCTTCTTCGTATATCCTGTACCTTAAATGCATTGATTAAGGTTTTGAACATATTACATCACCTCTGCTTTTCCGCCAAGAGCTTCAATTTTCTCAGCTGCTGACTTTGAAAAAGCATTAGCCTTAACGTTGAGCTTTTTAGTTAACTCTCCATTTCCAAGAATCTTAACTCCATCACGAGGATTCTTAATGATACCTGCCTCTACTAATGTCTCAACTGTTACGTCTGAGCCATCCTCGAATCTCTCAAGAGCTGATACATTGATTGCAACGATCTCTTTGTGATTGATGCAATTAAAGCCTCTCTTAGGAAGACGTCTATATAATGGCATCTGTCCACCTTCGAAACCTGGTCTAGGTGATCCAGAACGTGCCTTCTGACCCTTATGTCCCTTACCTGCAGTCTTGCCATTTCCTGAACCATGTCCACGGCCTACACGGAAATTAGCACTGTGCTTTGAGCCTTCAGCTGGCTTTAATGTAGATAAATCCATGATCTGCGTATCCTCCTTCTCTTATACTTCCTCAACCTTTACCATATAACTAACCTGCTTAACCATTCCAAGTGTTGCAGCGTTATTTGGGAGCTCTACTGACTTATTAACCTTCTTAAGTCCAAGAGCCTCTACTGTCTTTCTATGCTTTGGTACAGCACCGATAGGGGACTTTACCAAAGTTACCTTTAACTTATCTGCCATCTTCTAATACCTCCTTAGTTAAGTATCTCATCAACAGATTTTCCACGAAGTCTTGCGATATCCTCTGGGTTCTTGATCTCTGTAAGGCCCTTGATTGTTGCAAGAACTACGTTCTGCTTGTTGTTTGATCCTAAGGACTTTGTACGGATGTTCTTATATCCTGCAAGCTCAAGTACGCTACGAGCAGGACCACCAGCGATGATACCAGTACCTTCTGGAGCTGTCTTCAGGAGAACTGAAGCACTGCCGAACTGTCCATTCCAGTCGTAAGGGATACTACCAACTTCATTTACAGGAACTGTAACTAAATGCTTTGCAGCATCCTCCTTACCCTTACGGATAGCTTCTGGAGTCTCAACTGCCTTGCCAACACCAACGCCAACGTGGCCATTTCTATCACCTACAACTACGAGAGCTGCAACTCTAGAATTACGTCCACCCTTAACAACCTTTGTTACACGCTTGATGGCAACAACTTTATCTTCTAACTCTAACTTACTTGCATCAATTATTTCACGCTTCATACGTTGTTCTTCCTCCTTACTAGAATTCCAGACCAGCTTCTCTCGCTGCATCTGCTAATGCCTGAACCTTACCGTGGTATACGAAACCGCCTCTGTCGTAGATAACAGTCTTGATACCCTTCTCAAGTGCTCTTTCAGCAATAACCTTACCAACGTAAGCTGCTGCATCAACATCATCTGTCTTCTCAAGCTCATCCTTAATAGCCTTCTCTGTTGTAGATGCTGCTACTAATGTCTTACCAACTGAATCATCAATAATCTGAGCGTACATATGATTATTACTTCTGAATACAGCTAAACGTGGTCTCTCTGTTGTTCCAGCTAAACGATTACGAACACGCATATGCTTCTTTACACGAATTGCGCTTCTTGATTCTTTATTAATCATCTTATCTCACTCCTTTATTATTTCTTACCAGTCTTACCAACTTTACGTCTGATAGTCTCATCCATATACTTGATACCTTTGCCCTTGTATGGCTCTGGTGCTCTCTTCTCCCTGATCTCAGCAGCGTACTGACCAACCTTCTCCTTGCTGATTCCGCTTACTGTGATCTTGTTACCGTCAACCTTTGTCTCGATACCCTCTGGATCAACCATCTCTACTGGATGTGAATAACCAAGAGCAAGAACAAGCTTATTACCCTGTTTCTGAGCTCTGTAACCTACACCATTGACCTCAAGATCCTTTGAGAATCCCTCAGTAACACCCACGATCATGTTGTGAAGGAGTGTTCTTGTAAGTCCGTGTAATGATCTCATCTTTTTTAAGTCGTTAGGTCTTGATACTGTAAGTGTATCGCCATCTAACTTTATTTCCATTTCCGCAGGGAGAACTCTCTCAAGAGTTCCCTTTGGTCCTTTAACAGTCACTTTATTATTTTCTGCTATATCTACAGTTACGCCTGCAGGTACAGCGATAGGCATTCTTCCGATACGTGACATTTTGCCGTCCTCCTTTTACCAAATAAACGCAAGTACTTCTCCGCCTACGTTCTGTTTTCTAGCTTCCTTATCTGTTAATACGCCCTTGTTTGTGGAGATAATAGCAGTTCCAAGTCCACCTAATACTCTTGGAAGCTCATCCTTGCTTGCGTATACTCGAAGACCAGGCTTAGAGATTCTCTTAAGACCTGTGATGATCTTCTCATTCTTATCTGCGCCATACTTCAATGTGATCTTTATTGTCTCGAACTTGCCGTCCTCAACGATATCTACAGCCTTAACATATCCTTCTGATAAAAGTATGTCGGCAATAGCTTTCTTCATCTTTGAAGCAGGGATTTCTACTGTATCATGCTTTGCTGTATTAGCATTATGAATTCTTGTAAGCATATCTGCAATTGGATCGCTCATTGACATAATAAATTTCCTCCTTCTTACTCTTACCAGCTTGATTTCTTAACGCCTGGAATCTGTCCCTTATATGCTAACTCACGGAAGCAGATTCTACAAATTCCGTACTTCTTTAATACTGAATGTGGACGTCCACAAATGCTGCAACGTGTGTACTCTCTTGTTGAGAACTTCTGCTTGCGCTGCTGCTTAACTTTCATTGATGTCTTAGCCATTTCTCGAATCTCCTCCTTTATTATTTGCTATAAGGCATGCCGAACAGTGTAAGTAACTCACGAGCTTCCTCGTCAGTCTGTGCTGTTGTTACGCAAATTATATCCATACCTCTAACCTTATCTACCTTATCATACTCGATCTCAGGGAAGATAAGCTGCTCCTTAATACCAAATGCATAGTTTCCTCTTCCATCAAATCCGTTTGGATTGATTCCTCTGAAGTCACGTACACGTGGGAGTGCAAGATTCACAAGACGATCAAGGAACTCATACATCTTCTCGCCACGAAGAGTTACCTTACATCCGATAGGCATACCCTCTCTCAGCTTGAAGTTAGCTACTGACTTCTTTGCTCTTGTTACGACTGCCTTCTGACCTGTGATAGTCTCAAGATCCTTGATTGCAGCGTCCAGAACCTTAGCGTTCTCTCTAGCTTCACCAACGCCCATATTGATAACGATCTTATCGAGCTTTGGTATCTGCATTACATTCTTATATCCGAATTTCTCAACCATGGCGCTTTTGATTTCTGCGTCATACTTTTCTTTAAGTCTACTCACCTAAGACGACCTCCTTCCAATTAATCTATCTTCTCTGTCTTGCCATCAACTTTGGCTACACGAACCTTATCCTTACCAGTTCCCTCAAAACCAACTCTAACTGGCTTGCCCTTGTAAAGATACATTACATTAGAGATGTCAAGTGGGGCTTCCATCTCGATGATTCCGCCCTGCTGGTTAGCCATGCTTGGCTTGCTATGCTTAAATACTTTGTTGATTCCTTCAACTACTACGGTACCATTCTTCTTATCTACTGAAACGACCTTTCCGCTCTTGCCCTTGTCCTTACCAGCGATAACCTGTACCATATCATCTTTCTTAATCTTCATTGTTGCCATAGTCACACCTCCTTATAATACTTCAGGTGCAAGTGATACGATCTTCATGAACTTCTTATCACGGAGCTCTCTTGCAACTGGTCCAAAGATACGTGTACCTCTTGGATTCATATCGTCTTTAATAATTACAGCAGCGTTCTCATCGAACTTGATGTATGAACCATCCTTACGACGAGCGCCATGCTTTGTTCTAACTACAACGGCCTTAACAACATCGCCCTTCTTTACAACTCCGCCTGGTGTTGCATCTTTAACAGAGGCAACGATGATATCGCCGATATTTGCATATCTTCTAACTGATCCGCCTAACACTCTGATACAAAGTAACTCTTTTGCACCTGTGTTATCAGCAACTTTAAGTCTTGTTTCCTGCTGAACCATTTAATTTGCCTCCTTACTTTGCCTTCTCGATGATCTCAACAAGTCTCCATCTCTTATCCTTTGATAATGGTCTTGTCTCCATAACCTTTACTCTATCGCCAATCTTGCACTCGTTATTCTCATCATGTGCCTTCAGCTTTACTGTTCTCTTTACAATCTTACCATAAAGAGGATGCTTAACATTATCTACGATAGAAACAACGATTGTCTTATCCATCTTGTCACTTGTAACTATACCAACACGTGTTTTTCTCAGATTTCTTTCCACAATAATTCCTCCTTCCAAGATAATTAAGCATTAGCCTTCTGGGCTATAACTGTCTGTATTCTTGCTATATTCTTTCTAACGTCCTTGATTCTGCTTGTATTGTCAAGCTGATTTGTAGCATTCTGGAATCTCAGGTTGAATAATTCCTTCTTTGCAGCTACTAAATCTTTCTGGAGATCGTCAACGGACTTGCTATTCAATTCGTTCATAAAATCCTTAGTTTTCACTGCCTGCTACCTCCTCTAACTCTTCCTTTGATGCGATCTTACACTTAAGTGGAAGCTTGTGCATTGCAAGTCTGAGAGCCTCTTTAGCTACATCCTCAGGTACTCCCTGAACCTCAAACATTACTCTGCCTGGCTTAACTACTGCTACCCAGTACTCAAGTGCTCCCTTTCCTGAACCCATTCGAGTCTCAGCTGGCTTTGCTGTAACCGGCTTGTCAGGGAAAATCTTGATAAATACCTTACCACTACGCTTCATATATCTTGTCATTGCAATTCTGGCTGCCTCGATCTGATTTGACTTGATCCAAGCTGGCTCCATAGCAACGAGACCATACTCACCGTTTGTAATCTTATTGCCTCTAAGTGCCTTACCAGCCATAGTTCCTCTGAACTGCTTACGACGCTTTACTCTCTTTGGCATTAACATTATTTATTTCCCCCTTCCTTAACTGTCTTTGTTGGAAGTACTTCACCATGGTAGATCCATGTCTTTACGCCAACCTTACCATAAGTTGTATCTGCCTCTGCAAATCCGTAATCGATATCAGCACGGAGTGTCTGAAGAGGAATTGTTCCCTCGCTGTAGAACTCTGTTCTAGCCATATCAGCACCGCCAAGACGACCTGAACATGCACACTTGATACCCTGTGCACCTGACTTCATTGTTCTACCCATGCAAGACTTCATAGCCTTTCTGAATGCGATACGGTTCTCAAGCTGTGCTGCAATGTTCTCAGCAACAAGCTGTGCATCAGCATCTGGTCTCTTGATCTCCTTAACGTCGATAAAGAGTTTCTTGTCTGTTAACTTCTGAGCCTCTGCCTTGATCTTCTCGATTCCAGCTCCGCCCTTTCCGATTACTACACCAGGCTTAGCTGTGTATAATACGATCTTTACATTCTTAGCTGATCTCTCGATCTCGATCTTTGAGATGTTTGACTTGTAAAGAGTTGTCTTTAAATACTTTCTAAGAATCTGATCCTCTGCTAAATTCTTAGCAAACTCGTCATTTCTCTTGTCAGCATACCAGTTTGAATCCCAATCTTTGATAATGCCGACTCTTAAACCATGAGGATTAACTTTCTGTCCCATACTTTACCTCCTATTTCTCGTCAAGCACGATTGTGATGTGGCTTGTTCTCTTCTCAATTCTATATGCTCTACCCTGTGCTCTTGGATGAACTCTCTTCATTGTAGGTCCCTTGTTAGCGTAGCACTCTGCTACATAAAGGTCCTCCTTCTTCATGCCGTTGTTGTTCTCGGCATTTGCGATTGCTGACTTCAAAAGCTTCTCTATAACACTTGAGCCATATCTTGGGTTGTATTCTACGATAGCAAGTGCTGTCTGAACGTCCTTACCTCTGATAGCGTCAAGTACAAAACATGCCTTAGTTACTGATACTCTTGCGTATGAAACCTTAGCTGATGGTCTAGTATCTTTGTTCTCATTTCTGAGTCTCTTGTCATGGGATCTATGTCCTTTAGCCATTTTGAAAAGTCCTCCTTTCAAATATTCCTAATATTATCTTCTACCCTTCTTTTCGTCCTTACCGTGACCTCTGTATGTTCTGGTAACTACGAACTCGCCGAGCTTATGTCCTACCATATCTTCTGTTACATATACTGGTACGTGCTTTCTTCCATCATGAACGGCAAATGTGTGGCCAACGAATGATGGGAAGATTGTTGAACGTCTTGACCAGGTCTTTATAACTTCTGTCTTATTAGCAGCGTTTAATGCATCTACCTTCTTAAGCAGATGTGCGTCTGCGAATGGTCCTTTTTTTAATGAACGAGCCATATTTCTTCCTCCTTAACTATTTAACATTCTTACCGTCTCTACGTCTTACGATCATCTTATTAGACTGCTTGTTCTTCTTTCTTGTCTTGAGACCCATTGCTGGCTTACCCCATGGAGTAGAAGGACCTGGACGACCGATTGGTGCTCTACCTTCTCCACCACCATGTGGATGGTCATTAGGGTTCATGACTGAACCACGAACTGTTGGTCTGATGCCCATGTGACGCTTACGTCCGGCTTTACCAATGTTAACAAGGCCATGCTCGATGTTTCCTACCTGTCCAACTGTTGCTCTACAGATAATTGGAACCATTCTCATCTCGCCTGAAGGAAGTCTGAGTGTTGCATACTTGCCTTCCTTAGCCATAAGCTGTGCTGCGTTACCTGCTGAACGAACAAGCTGTCCACCCTTACCTGGGTAAAGCTCGATGTTGTGTACCTGAGTACCAACTGGAATATTCTGAAGTGGAAGACAGTTACCAACCTTGATATCAGCCTCAGCGCCGTTCATAAGAACGTCACCAACTGCAAGCTTGAATGGAGCAAGGATGTATCTCTTCTCACCGTCTGCATAGAACAGAAGTGCAATGTTTGCTGATCTGTTTGGATCGTACTCGATTGCTGCTACTGTTGCTGGAATACCATCTTTGTCATTTCTCTTGAAATCTATGATTCTGTACTTTCTCTTAGCACCACCGCCGTGATGTCTTACTGTTATCTTTCCCTGATTGTTACGACCAGCTGTCTTGCTTGTTGAAACAACGAGCGACTTCTCTGGAGTAGTCTTTGTGATCTCTGAGAAATCAAGGCCAGTCATATTTCTTCTGGAAGGTGTATATGGGTTATATGTCTTAATTCCCATTGTTGTTCTCCTTTCGGTTCAATTTATTCTCACGCTTTGATTGCGTATACATCTTTTATGATGAGCAGCTATAATGTGCAGCTACCCACGGCTATATCTTAAAGTCCCTCGAAGATCTCGATGTCCTTGCTGTCAGCTGTAAGCTGAACGATAGCCTTCTTGTACTTTGCTGTGTTACCAAGTGTCATTCCACGTCTCTTGACCTTACCGTCATTGTTCATTGTGTTAACCTTAGCAACCTTTGTTCCCTCGAACATCTTCTCTACAGCTTCCTTAACCTGTGACTTGTTTGCATCTGGATGAACAAGAAATGTGTATTTCTTCTCAGCCATAGCATTCATACTCTTCTCTGTGATCACTGGCTTAAGTATAACGTCATAATATTTGATATCTGCCATTATGCGTACACCTCCTCAATTGCTGCAACAGCTTCCTTTGTAAGAACAAGTTTCTCATACTTGAGAATGTCATATACGCTAAGTGAGTTAGCAACTGTTGTCTTAACTGTTGGAATGTTGTTGGCTGAAAGAACAACGTTATTGTTCTTATCCTTTGTTACTACGAGAGCCTTAGGAGCTGAAAGCTTTGCAAGGATCTTTGCAAATACGCTTGTCTTAACCTCCTGGAGCTCAAGCTTATCTACTACTACAAGCTTGTTCTCAGCTACCTTTGATGAAAGTGCTGACTTCATAGCAAGCTGCTTTTCCTTCTTATTCATCTTAACTGAATAATCTCTTGGCTTTGGTGCGAATACAACTCCGCCGCCTGTCCACTGTGGAGATCTTGTTGAACCCTGTCTAGCATGACCAGTTCCCTTCTGTCTCCAAGGCTTTCTTCCACCACCGGAAACTTCTGAACGTGTCTTAGCGCTCTGTGTTCCCTGACGGCTGTTGGCTAACTGACCAACTACAGCCTTATGCATTATATGCTCATTTATCTCTACACCGAACACTGCGTCATTGAGCTCTAATGTCTCAACTTCATTGCCTTCGATGTCATAAACCTTAACTGATGCCATTGTTGTCTCTCCTTTCCAAAGCCCTATTTACCAGACTTTACTGTATCTTTAATCATAACCAATGACTTCTTTGGTCCTGGTACAGCGCCCTTAACCAAGATTACATTGTTCTCAACATCTATTTTAACTACCTCAAGGTTCTGGATTGTAACTCTTACATTTCCCATATGTCCAGGCATCTTCTTGCCCTTGAATACTCTACCTGGAGTAGTTGCAGAACCGTTTGAACCTGCATGTCTGTGATACTTTGAACCATGTCCTGAAGGACCTGACTTAAGGCCGTGTCTCTTAAGACCGCCTGCGTATCCCTTACCCTTTGACTTAGCAGTAACATCAATCTTGTCGCCAGCAGCAAATACGTCTGCCTTGATCTCTGCGCCAAGCTCGTACTCAGCAGTGTTCTCAAGTCTGAACTCTCTGTAGAAAGTCTTTGGAGTTGTTCCTGCCTTCTTAGCATGACCAACCTCTGCCTTACCAGCACCATGTGGATTTCTGATAACTTTCTTTCCTGATACGTCCTTTGTTGTTACTCTTTCTTTCTTCTCGCCGAATCCTACCTGAATTGCATCGTAACCGTCATTCTCAACTGTTTTGATCTGGGTTACAACACATGGACCAGCCTGTAATACTGTAACTGGTGTTAATACACCGTTCTCGTCGAAGATCTGTGTCATTCCGACTTTCTTAGCTAATATAGCCTTCTTCATTTCTGTTTCCTCCTAATTTAATTCACAGCGGATTGCTTTTGCAATCATACTAAATTACATCCGAAGATGCATTAGGTACTGTTATTTAATTGTTATCGCGGTTTATTTTAAATTAGTCCGCATCTAATTGGGTTACTTGTTTAATTGCCGATATCCTGTAATCGTTAAATTACTTCATCTTAACATCGATGAATACACCAGCTGACAGATCGATCTTCTGTAATGCATCAATTGTCTTCTGAGTTGGTGCAACTACATCGATAAGTCTCTTATGAGTTCTCTGCTCAAACTGCTCTCTTGAGTCCTTGTACTTATGAACTGCTCTTAAGATTGTGATCTTCTCAATCTTAGTAGGCATTGGAACTGGTCCGCTTACCTTTGCGCCAGTCTTCTTAACTGTATCAACAATCTGTGCTGCTGCCTTGTCGATAAGTTTGTGGTCATAAGCCTTAAGTGTAATTCTCATAATCTGATTTGCCATAAAAAAAGCCGCCTCCTTTTCGCACTTAATCTTAGTACAACAAGTGGTGACTGTACACTCTCCCGTGTGTGTCCTATGTCAAAGACCGGAACTTACACGTCGTTTCTGCCCCTTTGGCAGACGGTTAAATTGTACAGTGACTTGTCGCCAGTTTTGTAAATTGACATTCGCTCCACGAAAAACCTGCGATATGTACGCAGCAACCTCCGCTTCACAGCTATCATGTCACAGCAAATCTGATTATATACTAGGGATTTCTTTAAATCAAGAGGTTTTTTTATTTTTTTTATGGTTTTTTTAATTATTATTTTAATATTCTGTTTTGCTCAGCTCTCTTCTGTCCCTTCTTCAGTTTTTGAGCTGAGTTTAAATGATCTTTTCATTTTTATTCCCTTATTCTCCCATATCTGAAATCTGGAAAAGCTCAATATAAAACCATAGTCTGTATGATAACCATAGTTCTCCATGGCAAAGCCCGGGAATTTTTCCCGCAGCGCATCGATGAGCTCCGCCATATCATCTATCGTGTATCCCCTGTCAGCTACATATTCATATGCAAATTCGTCTATGCTTTTTCTATCATCTATGATCTTTAAATATGTAGCTCCGTGGTCACCGTTTACAACCTCCACACCTGTCACGTTTTTCTTCACAAATGTTGACAAATGTGTGTATCCATAATTTCTCACATCAAAATCCGGATATTTCCTGATAAGGCTTTTGTACACCTGTTCCATATCAGCATTTGCACCCATGCCATTATAATAAGAAGAAACTGCATATATATGTCCTGCGATCTCATCTTCCGATGGGATGTCAGCTGTGCACTCGCCTCCATTGATCACTTCAATATAGATATATCTCTGCGAACTTTCCACGAGTTTCCTGTCCGATTTGCAAGACCCAATAACAACTGCATCCACCTGCATGAATCTTAATTTTTCAATCAACGGTATAAAAGAGCGATCTCCAGTCGCGATATATGCCCTCTGTACTTTCTCCAGCGCAGCATCTGCCATGACATCCGCCGCAAGGGAAACTAGCGCCGATCCATAACCGTCTCCGCCGTACTCACTTCTCTGCATCCGCAGTCCACGAACAGCCTCTTCATATTCCTCACAGCTTTTATCCATTCCATACATCCTACAGAGTATCAATTCATCCGTCCTGCGGATCTCCTCACATACAGCCGGTATATCACCAGCACTAACACAGCCACAATCTATATACAATGCCGCTCTCATTTCTTCCTCCTTATGAAATATGCCACAATCTCATCTGCCGCGCAACAAACCCGCAGTTTGATCACACTCTTCCATCCTCCCTGAGCATGTCCATCAGCGTCTGTCTCACCCCGAATTCGCGGCAAAGATTTTCAGCATCCGACACAGCCAGGTTCTTCTTATCCTGAGACACATTTTTCTTCACAGCTCTTATGAGCAGATTCTTAGGAGAATGTGCTATATCTATAAATTCCATTATATCCGTTTTGTAACCACACGCCTCCAACATCAATCCCCTTATGGAATCTGTGGCAAGCGCCGCAACCCTTTCCTTGATAATACCGTATCTTGTTAGAGCTGCAAGCCCATCCGTGTGCATTTGCCTGTTCAGTTCATGCTGACAGCACGGAACTGACAATATATACTGCGCATTCCAGCATATTGCATTGTAGAGCGCATAGTCCGTGGCAACATCACACGCGTGCAGCGTCATCACCATATCCACATCCACGTCCGTCTTGTAACCATTTATATCCCCCAGTTCAAACTTAAGTCCTGTATAACCAAACTTCTCCGCCAGGTCATTGCAGTCATTTATGACTTGCTCTTTGAGATCGAGCCCTGTTATGTGGACATCAAGCCCCTTCACTTCATGAAGATAGTAATACACTATAAATGTAAGGTATGACTTGCCGCATCCAAAATCTACTATATTAATAGAAGTTTTATTGTAATTTTTCACGACATCATCAACGATCTCCGCAAATCTGTTGATTTGTCTGAACTTATCATACATAGAATGGACTACCTTGCCATCCTTTGTAAATATCCCAAGATGGGTAAATACAGGTATATCCATCCCCTCTTCAAGGATGTATTTCTTCTTGCGGTTATTGCCGGAAACCGTTATCATCTTTCCTTCCGTCCGTCTCCTGTTCACTGATATCTTTCCTTTTTTAGAAATCTTTGCATCCCACTCCTGCTCCGTTGCAAATGCATTGAGCTGCCTGTAACGATCTACTTCCTGGCCAGCCAATGCAGTTTCAAGGGAATCTTCATCTATATTCTCATGGAACACCTGTTTTTCCGTATATCTTTCGATCTGATAGCACCGTCTGCCACCGATCATTTTTCGTTCAAACACAACTTTTCTGTATTCTCCCCGCCCGCCACTGAGCACAATCTTATACGGTCCATTCTCAGCGATTTCTTTTACCAGTTGATTTATATCCATATCTGCCATCTGTACAAATCTCCAACATTTATTTGCGCTGTTTCTCATACTGCCACACATCATGCATCGCAGCCCTTGACGCTATTCTATTATACAAGTATAATCTATGAGATGCTTTTTTTGAAGTTGTTTTACCAATTATACAAATTGATATTTTTAATATTTTCAACCGCGAGGTAATATAGAAAGACTAACTATTAAAAGTCAAGACTAAAATGAAAATTTTTGAATGAATTGCAGAAATGCATTTCAGATATATTTGTACTTTGAAAACTGCATGACAAAAAGAGCATCGTTATAGGTGCTCAAAAAAGGAGTATTGA
>JBNMKK010000037.1:0-23463 GCA_050874325.1 Coprococcus sp.
ATCTCTTCCAGAATCCTAATCATCATTATAATTTTCAGACCAGCACTGGTGTGGTGGTCTTATTTTGATACCTAATTTTCAACCTGTATAAAATTTTCAATGTTCTTCAATTTAGCCTTGACTTTTTATTTGCAGGCTAATATTAGATCTCAAGTCTTGCAATTGCTATCTACGCTTTCTTTTGACGGAGAAAATACCATGCTTTAACCAGCGTTCCTTCTCCATTTATTTTCAAGCGTATTCTTACTTTATATAAATATCTTTGAAAGTTTATCATCGCATATATTCTCAGTCAATTAAATATCTATAAAGATTTAATAATTTTTATGACAAAAATACGGCAGCCGCTGTTCTCCAGCAACTGCCGTATTTTCCAAATGTTTCTGTTTCTTCTGACTTTCAATCTAGGCCAGCTTTATCCGCTCTGCCGCATCCTTTGTTATCGCAAGTCTTTTTCCCTTTGCCCTTATTATCACATTGCCAAAGTAAGACGATATGACCTGCACCTGATCTCCGGTTTCCAGCTGGCATGTACCGAACAGCGATCTGTCCGCACAGTTCCAGGCTACCTCACCTGAAAAACCGTTCACTGCATCTGATAATGACATCATAGTAACCACCCCTTCGAAATAATTGATTTTATGAATTATATTATGTATAGATTCACTATCCGATATGCAATTCACATTTTACTTCTTCTGTTGTCTACACAATTATAACTCTTAGGGGCTGGTGCAAGTCAATTCTAATTGTTAGTACACGAGGCTAATCTTTCTTATGCCAGACTAACATAGATATACACAAAACCCCACAGACATCCGACTTGCCGTCAGCCATCTGTGGGGTTCTAATCAATCTCAATAATTATTATATAACACTGAATCACTCAGTCATTACTCGATTACCTTGAGCCATCCCTCTGGGCCTTCGATTCTGCCCATCTGGATTCCTGTAAGAGTATCATACAGTTTCTGAATAACTGGTCCCATCTTCTCCATACCACTTGGGAAACAGATCTCCTTGCCGTGGTCGTTGATCTTGCCTACTGGTGAGATAACTGCTGCTGTACCGCACAGACCGCACTCTGCAAAATCCTTAACCTCATCAAAGTATACTTCTCTCTCCTCAGCCTCAAGTCCAAGTATATCCTTTGCAACTACCATCAGTGAACGTCTTGTGATAGATGGAAGGATACTATTTGACTTAGGTGTAACTACCTTGCCGTCCTTTGTAACGAAGATGAAGTTTGCTCCACCTGTCTCCTCTACCTTTGTTCTTGTAGCTGCATCGAGGTACATGTTCTCATCGAATCCCTCTTTGTGTGCTGTAACTATTGCATGAAGACTCATTGCATAGTTAAGACCAGCCTTGATGTGTCCTGTTCCGTGAGGTGCTGCTCTATCAAAATCTGAAACCTTGATAGTGATAGGCTTTGCACCGCCCTTGAAGTAAGGACCAACTGGTGTACAAAGGATTCTGAACTGATACTCATCTGCCGGCTTAACACCTATAACAGGATTTGAACCGAACATATATGGTCTGATATATAATGTAGCGCCTGATCCATAAGGTGGTACATAATCAATGTTTGCCTTTACTGTATCTACTATTGCCTGTACAAATCTATCCTCTGGGAAAGGTGGCATCTCAAGTCTTCTTGCTGAATCTGCCATTCTGCTTGCATTGAGGTCAGGACGGAAACATACAACACGTCCATCCTCTGTTCTGTAAGCCTTCATTCCTTCAAAAACTGTCTGAGCGTACTGAAGAACACCTGCGCACTCGTTTAATACTACGTTAGGATCCTCTGTGAGTGTACCCTCATCCCATGCTCCGTTCTTATAATTTGCTACAAATCTCTTATCTGTCTGAACATAGCCAAATCCAAGGTTTGCCCAATCGATATTCTTCTTATCCATATCTACATCTTCCTTTCACTTTAGCTTGCGCTTTTTGCTATGTGTCTGTTATATCACATTATTTCGCCTTTTTCCATATGTATATTGAACATTTGCTTGAAAAATTAAGGTTTTTCTTAGAAAAACGGCTAATTTTTTCATGTTACTGAGTATAATTTGATGATTTTCACAAGTTGCCCATTTGTCATAATCTATTTTCACAAAGTTTTATCCAACCCAGTGCCTGCAATCATCCTGACGATGTTCAACATAGCATGCTGTTTCTACTTAAGCTTATTTCCCTCTGAGAAAGCATCGCCTACTCTGTCGCCAAGTGCGAAATAGCCATGTCCTATCGTATCAAACAGGATCGGATGGAACTCCTCATATGTTATCTCGCCGTCATCGCCCAGGATACGGTCATCTGCAACTACATTCACGATCTCTCCGAGGAACTTGTCCCCATTTATAATCTCCTTGAGCCTGCACTCAAGTGTCAGGGAAAGCTCGTTGATGACTGGGGCATTTACAAATTCACTCTTTCTCGTGGTAAATCCAGCCTTCTTCAGCTTGTCCGGCTCATCATTTGCCGACACGATTCCCACATAGTCACAGGCTGCCACATGCTCTGCATCTGCAATGGCAACTGTGAACGCCTTGTTCAGCTTTATATTCTCGGTAGTCTTATGACTGCCAAGGTCAAATATGATCTCATTTGCTCCGACTATTCCGCCCCATGCCGCATTCATGACATTTGCATTGCCATCGGCATCGTATGTTCCGATCATCATGACCGGCTGTGGCACCAACATAGGTTTTGCTCCAAGATTCTTGCTCATAATATCTACCTCCTTAAATTTAAGAAACTTACCCTTTTATTTTATGACTACTGCCATCTAAGGGCAATATTTATTTGGCTAAAATATTATACTCCACATGCATATTAACACCGCCAGAAACAAGATATTTACAAATGTGAAATATGACAGATATCTTCCTCTGGCACATTTGTCCTGTCTCGCCACGTATTTGAATGAGATCAGGCTCGCCATGGACGCTATCAGAGTTCCAAGTCCGCCGAGATTGGTACCTACTATCAGATCTGTGTATTTATCTGTAAATCCCGACAATAACACCGCCGCTGGCACATTGCTTATGACCTGACTTGCAAGTACCGATGTGATCATCTCATGCCCGCTCAGAACATTTTCCACAAATGCCCTGAATCCATCTATCCTTCCCATGTTGCCTATAAACACAAAAAATCCCACAAATGTAAATATCAGCGAATAATCCACCTTCAAAAGAAGTCTTCTCTGACATACCAAGATCACAACAAGCACTACCGCAAATGTGATCCAATATGGGATAATCCGCGCCACAGTGAGCAGGGAAAGAGCAAAGAGTATACAGTAAATTCCAACAAGTTTCCTGTTCACATGTATATCCCCGCCCGAAAGTCTGATCTCAAGCTGCCTGTTTTTTCCTTTCATGCATACTATGACCCATATCACAAGAAGCACTGCCGATGCCACTGTATATGGCAGCATGAGCAATACAAACCTGCCTGCGCTGATCCCTGCAAGTCCATACAGATACAGATTCTGAGGATTGCCTATGGGTGTCAACATACTGCCAAGGTTCGCAGCTATGGTCTGGAGGGTTATCACCGGCACCATCCATCTGGTGAGGATTTCCTCTCCTGCCATTCCAAGAACCGTGAGTGTCATCGGCACAAATGTTTTGAGCGACACATCACTTGTGATGAACATGCTGAAAAAGAAACACATGAATACCAGCACAAATGTCACCGCCCGGAGCGAACCCATACGGTTTATCATGCTTTTCGCTATGATACCAAACATTCCCTGCTGTGAAAATCCCGCAACAACCGTCATAAGGCAGAACAGGATCGCAAGCGTCCTGCAATCTATGTAATCTGCATATGCGCTGTCCGGCGGCACGACAAATGCCGATATCACTGCCAGCAGAAGTGCCACACTCAGCACTGTCTCTTTGCGGACAAATTCTCCGATTTTCTTCATCCCCCAGATCATGGTCTGAATGTCCTGAGTGCCTCTATAGTCTTGGTGATCAATTCATCAAGTGACCATCCAAGCATATCTGCACCTCGCTCTATGACCTCTCTGGAACATCCTGCTGCAAAACCTTTACTCTTATATTTCTTCTTCACCGACTTGAGTTCGAGATCCTGAACACTCTTTGATGGTCTCATAAGTGTGACCGCTCCGATAAGTCCTGTGAGCTCATCCACAGCATAAAGAACCTTCTCCATCTCATGCTCAGGTTTTATGTCAACCGTTATACCATAGCCATGGCTTGCCGTTGCATGTATGATCCTCTCGTCAACACCGCGTTCCCTCATGATCTCCTGTGATTTGATGCAATGCTGCTCAGGATACTGTTCAAAGTCCAGATCATGGAGAAGTCCGACTATTCCCCAGAATTCTTCCTCGTCGCCATAACCAAGCTCCCTTGCAAAATATTTCATGGTTCCCTCTACTATCTGTGCATGCTCCAGATGGAACTCATCCTTGTTGTATTCTGTGAGTAATTCCCACGCCTCTTCTCTTGTCATCTTTTTATCCTCCTATTATTACACCTGTCAATTGTAGTAGCATTCTCCTGCAACGACTGACGTTTCACATCAAATATTTATACACAACTATACAATTTCACTTATTGTGCCACTGCAAACTATTTCAGTCTCGGCGGCCTGCACACAAGTCTTGATCTCTTCTCCCTAAGCTCCACAATTCTCGAAGTACATAGCTCCAGATTTGCCATGGCATTTTCATGTTCCATAGCCAGCCTGACCTGTTCAGCATCTCCAACATCTATTTTCAACACATCATTCACTGAATAACACTCATCAAACACACCAGCCTTGACACAACTCTCAGCACCCTCACCGAGGCATCCACCTATTGCGATCACATACTTTCCATGCTTTTTTGCAAGTTTTGCCACTCCGGATGGGGTCTTACCCATCATTGTCTGTGCATCTATCCTGCCCTCACCGGTGATGACCGTATCTGCCCACTCTACATCCGACTCAAGTCCGATCTCTGAAAGCACTATGTCTATTCCCTGCATAAGTTTTCCGCCAAGGAACATCAAAAACGCATATCCAATGCCTCCTGCTGCACCAGCACCCGGAGTGTTTCTGTTGAATGTTCCAGCCGTTTTTTCCACAACATCTGCATAATGTTTCATGTATCCATCCATGAGTTCCACCATCTCTGCATCTGCGCCTTTCTGCGGCGCAAATACCCTGCTGCATCCAAGCTCTCCAACCAGAGGATTTGTCACATCACAGGCAATACGAAAGTCACATCCTGAAAGCTTATCTGCAAATATCGTATCACATGGGCTTACAATGCGATCTATGCTCTCAAGGCCGGCTGCACCATACGGCACATCATATCCATGCGCGTCAAGGCACGAAAATCCAAGTGCCTGGAGCATCCCGACTCCTCCGTCATTTGTGGCACTTCCACCTATTCCTATGATAAACCGGCTGCACCCCTTTTCTATGGCGTCACGGATCATCTCTCCTACCCCGTATGTGGTTGTCCGCATTGGGTTTCTCTGTGACACAGGGACGAGCGGAAGTCCCGCCGCCGCTGCCATCTCCATGACCGCCACTTTTCCATCCGCCGAATCATATGTCACGTATGCTGCCGTACATTTTTCTCCAAGCGGATCGGTCACAACACATTCTTCACGATGTACACTTTCTCTTCCATATATAAGAGCCTCTGTTGTACCCTCACCGCCATCAGCCACCGGGCGCACCCTGACCTGACTGCCTGACAGTACGCTTTTTATTCCTTTTTCTATGGATTTTCCCGCCTCAACGGAAGTCATGCTGCCCTTAAATGAATCCACCGCCACGAGTATTTTCTTCATATTATATATTCTCCATTCACAGCTCTGAACTGAATACTCATATCACCGTATATTATAATACTTCACAATGATTTTTCCACATAATATACACAAAAACTGCGGGCATATCATATTACATGAGATACCCGCAGTAACCTGTGTGATTCATCTATATATCTATTTTACCTTTACAGCCACAGATTTGCTCCATGCTGAATATATCTTTACAACTTTTCCGCCCAGCTTTACATTCTTATATGTCCTAATCCTGACATAATACGTACTGCCCGTTCTAAGCTTTGATACCTTGTAGTATGTCGTTGTATTCTTTCCAACAGTTAATACCTTGCCAGACTTTTTGAATGATTTATCCGTTGAATACTGGATCTGATAACCGGACGTCTGTGTCTTCTGGGCACTCCATTTTACAGCCAAACTGTTCTTTCCGGCAGCTTTCTTTACAATGGTTGTTCCATTTGGATTGATAAGGAAATACATAGTTTTGGAATCTTTGTATTTATTTCCACACAATGTAACTTTGACTGCATATTTCCCTACATTTTTTCTCCCCGCACTGTAGGTGACCTTGTAATCCTTATTATTTGTCAGAGTCTTTCCAGCAGCATCCTTCACTGTAGCGATCGGTGTTCTGACCTTTCCATTATATACACATGAAGTGGAATTTAATCTGACTGTAGACACCCTCGATATCTTCGATGTCGAAAGCTTTTTTCCACACGACTTACACGTTGTGGTGATAACACCGTCATTGGATATGGTTGCCTTTTTTGTCACTGTACTCACCTTTGCCGTATGCTTACATACTGTTTTTGTCTTTGCAGTGAGAACAGCTGACCTGGCATTGCTGTACACAACATAGATACCGTCCAAATATTCCATTTCGCCTGATACCTTGTAGCCCTGTGTCAATAAATAATCAGCATCGCAAAACTGATCAACCGTGAACTTCACGTTATCCGCAGACTTTTCAACAATACAGTATGTCATAACATTCCCATATTCATCTGTCACATCTCCAAGTTCACCTTTGATATCATACTTATAGTATTCAAACTCCTTATAACTATCATCTACTGCCTCACGATTGAATACACATCTGTCACCGGTATTTTGATCAGTATATACCTTTGCTGGCATAGTTGATCTCCATTTATATCCATTTACGTTTTCTTTTGTATCTGTATAACCACATTTTTCCGACTCAAAAGTACCATCAGTTTCGTCTATAGCACGCATATAATATTTGTCAATATATCCAGGCATAAGCATAAGTTCATATAACGTATATCCCTTGATATTTTCTGTCTTTATGCTGCCATCATCGTTATAGTAGGTTCTGACATAATCTTCTACTGTATATTTTTTTCCATCATCCCCCTTTGTATATACGTGACAATCATACGAATCATCCATGTCAACAATAATCGCCTGTATTTCATCGTACCTCATCTCGGACGCCTGCTCCTTTTTCAGACCAGTAAGTCCATTTACAACAAAGCAATCAGTAACAGTTGTATAATTTGCTATAACAATATTTCCATCTGTTTTACCTGTAGATACATACACTTCCGCATTTCCACTTATTCTGAAATAAGACTTTGTTCCCTCCGGCTGTAACACTATGGCATCTGACATCTTTTGTTTCTCATTGACATATAACTTGCCATCACCAATGATCTCAACCGAACCGCCATATCCATATCCCCAGGCACACAACATACCTATGTGACTTGAACCCACCAGTTTGATCTTGAAGTTGTCTCCCATCATATTCGTGCTGAGCATATAGTCTGGCATATTACAATTGGTTAGTGTCAACGTATTTGTCCCTTTGTCATAAACTGCACCTTTTACACTTGTCGCTGTTCCTTCCTGTGGAGTTCTGAAACTGTACACATATATCATGTCATCTTTTTCTAAATTGTAGAACTGAACATATGCATAGCCCCATTCCTCATCTTCACACGGTCCATTGTTGGCTGCCATCGCCACTACGCTGCCCGCTGTCAAAACTAAAATAAACGACAGCAAAAATGTTAGTCTTCTGAAATGTTTCATAGTCATTCCCCTTTCTATGATAATTCTCGTCTGCAGGTGAAATACATCTTTCACCCATCTGTTTCATGTCATAGATTATAGTCATTTGCTGTCGTTTTCGTAACGTTACATATGTCTCATATTCAATTTTAAACAATTTTGATCTCATTAATCAAATCAATAATGTGATATTGATCTTCCTGCACCGCCGGTCACCCATGGTTTTCCCGACTATATCGTCATTACTCATGCCAACCATAATAATACTGTATCAACCCTACCCTTGACTTAGTCCCCGTCTTTTCATTCATTGATGATATATGTCTGTATAATGATGCCCTGGATATATATAGTTCATCCGCAATCTTCTGTACACTTCCGTCAGATATAAGAAGTTTTTGCAAAACCTCCCGCTCTCGACCCGTGAGCCCATGCATATCTGCAAACCGGTCAAAGTCCACCTCAGTTTTTTCATTTGAACGCCCTGATGATTTTATCACTTTTTCCTCATCATAATGCCTATATTGTCTCTTTTGAAGGCTCTCAAGTACAAATATCGCTATACTTATGAGTACCAACAAAAGGATAACGGTGACACTCATCGCCATGATTCCCGGGGTTTTAACAATCACATATGATACAATTCCCACAATACCTGCACCAATATTATTTATCGCCCTGCCTGCTCCCGTCCACAATGACTGCCATCTCATGGTGTAGGAGACATTTATAAATCCCGTAGTAAAATAAACTACAAAGAACCCTGCAGCAAGGTAAAATACAATAAGCCCTATAATGAAAGCTCCCCCGAACTCTATAACCAACATTGCTATAACCGAAAGTGCTGTCACACAGTACATCATCTGGTTCATAAACCTCTGATCCTTTATGTCAAACAGCAAACCTGCCACTATCCCACTCAGTGCAAGGAACAGTCTTGGCCACTGACCTATATCCGCGTCTCCCTCTGCATGCACAAGTGTCACAATATTGTCAAGTTCTGAGAATATGAAAGTCATAAGCAATATTACGATCACTAGCACCAATGCAATAGACTTGCTGCCGGCACTCTGCTCTGCATCTTCTATCTTCTCTGGTACATACGCTGTATCACTATATACCATAAACATTGTCATAAGTACTATGACAGCAAATATGAACATCACAAGCCGTATCGCCATGCTGCCTATGACATTGTAATTGATATACTGCAAAAATAATCCTGCGGCATATGATGTGCCTATCGTCACTGTGAGATGCTTTCTATCCGTATATGCACCAGACACAGCATAATATGTACAGCCTCCTGTCATGCCCCAAATAATAAAGAATACTATGCCATACAACAATATTATATTTTCATTTCCGAACATTATCCCTGCAAGTGCAAATATTCCCACAATATTCAAAACGATGAGCATTTTTTTCGTGATATTATCGCCAATCATTTTCTGTATCAGAGCATATATGAATACCCCCACTACACTTGCAAGCAATACCACGCTCTGATAAAGAATGACTTTCCTCGCATCCACCACTTCTGCAGCACGACTGTCAAAGAAAAATTCTGTCCCCAGAAATACAAAACTAAACATAGCCAGTACGACCATACTCCTTATGTGTGTGCCATCTATTCTATTCTCTTTTGCAGTATTCCCTGCTATATCATTTAACATATAATCTGCATCTCCTATTTGATATATATTTAAAATAATATAGCGCTGGATTTTTGTCAAAATATAAAGTATGATAACTTAAGAATACCGATACCCCCTGGAGTATCAGCATGATCGTATCGAAGGAGGATGTTATATATGAGACAATGTATGGACGCGGATAATCTCCACCGCAGGTTAAAGAAAATCATAGGACAGGTTCAGGCAATAGATAAGATGATAGACGAAGATGTACCTTGTGAGGATGTACTTGCCCAGATAAATGCTGCAAAATCAGCACTGCACAAGGCTGGTCAGGTGGTACTTGAAGGTCACATCAAGCACTGTGTAAGAGATGGAATTGAGCATGGGGATGCAGATAAGACTATCGAGAGCTTTACAAAGGCTGTCGAGAGGTTTGCCAACATGTCATAACCACATATCCATATCTGTAATTAAAATGATATGTCAGCATATGATGAAATATTCTCATCTGTGCTGGCATTTTCTTTTTCTTGTTGACAACCTATACCCCCATAGGTATAATCCAATTGTCAATACCCATAGGGGTATAGGCTACATTGATTGAATTCATATCCCGAAAGGAGCTGCTTATGAAAAAGATAACAGATAAGATTGAATGGTTCATGGACCTCGGTGGAACAAAAAAGGATGTCACTTTCCTCGTGATATCAGGAATTTCTCTCATACTGAGTCTATGCAAGATACAGCCATTCCCATTTGACATTACGTGGGTTGCAATCATACTGTGTGGTGTACCGATCATCATGGAGGCTGTCATCGGCCTTGTGACAGCATTTGACATTAAGGCGGATGTGCTCGTATCCCTGGCTCTCATAGCCTCTGTCATCATTGGCGAACACTTTGCCGCGGGCGAGGTCGCATTTATCATGCAGATCGGAGGTCTGCTTGAGGAGCTGACAGTCGCAAAAGCCAGAGCAGGCATTGAAAAGCTTGTCCACCTTACGCCTCAGACAGCCCATCTTCTCCTGCCTGACGGAACAGAGAAGATCATTCCCGCCGAGGAAGTAAAATGCGACAATATCCTCAGAGTACGTCCAGGCGAGACAGTTCCCGTGGACGGAGTGATCGTGACAGGTCAGACATCCATCAACCAGGCTGTCATGACCGGAGAGTCGATGCCTGTGGACAAATTTCCGGGCGACGAGGTATCCTCCGGAACTGTGAACCAGTTTGGTACATTTGACATGAAAGCCACAAAGGTAGGTGAGGACAGCTCCATACAGAGAATGATAAGACTGGTACAGTCTGCGGATGCCGGCAAGGCCAAGATCGTCGGTCTTGCGGACAGATGGGCTACATGGATAGTCGTCATTGCACTGACTGCCGCCGCACTCACATGGCTTATAAGCGGCGAGATAATTAGGGCGGTCACCATACTGGTCGTATTCTGTCCATGTGCTCTTGTTCTGGCAACTCCAACTGCCATCATGGCTGCCATAGGCAATGCAACAAAACATGGATTTCTTGTCCGTGAGGGCGATGCACTTGAGCGGCTTGCAAAGGTGAGCAGAATAACATTTGACAAGACTGGAACTCTTACATGGGGAAAGCCCGAGGTCGTTGCAGTGAAGAGTGTGACGTCTGCCATGTCTGACGATGAGCTCTACAGATACACTGCGTCCATAGAAAGTTTTTCAGAGCACCCTCTTGGAAAAGCAATTGTGAATTGCTATAAGAAAGCATCTGAAGGCGATATATATAAGGTAAATGATTTTCGCATGATCCCCGGCCAGGGCGTATCTGCAGTGGTGAACCAGACCGGATTTCTTGCCGGAAATGAAAAGATGATGAATGAAAACGGTATATCCATATCAGCAGATATCAGCAACGAAATTGACGGATATCTGTCAAAAGGCTGTACTGTGACACTGGTTGCCGCCGGCGGCATGTTTGCCGGATACATAGCACTCTCAGACAAGCTCAGAGATGAGAGCGCACCTATGATCAGCAAGCTTTCGCAGATTGGAGTGACCCCAGTCCTGCTTACCGGGGACAACAACAACGCAGCACATGCCATCGCAGAAACCGCTGGCATCTCCGAGGTTCACGCCAACTGTCTTCCCGAGACAAAGCTTTCTGTCATCGATGACTACCAGTCGCAGGGAATCGCCGTGTGTATGATAGGCGACGGAATCAACGATGCCCCCGCACTCAAAAAGGCAAATGTGGGAATCGCCATGGGAGGTGTTGGCAGCGACATAGCCGTTGACGCCGCAGACATTGCTCTGGTAAATGACGACATCAAGGAACTCCCTCATCTGCTTGCACTGTCAAAGCGTATGATGATAACCATAAAATGCAACCTCACATTCTCCATGGCCTTGAATTTCCTGGCTATCATCCTCGCCATAACAGGCGTACTTAACCCTGTTGTCGGCGCACTTGTACACAACTGTGGCTCCGTGCTTGTCATAATAAACTCGGCACTGCTGCTCAGATGGGGAAAAAAATAATAGATTTGTACGAACACAATACTTAATCCGGTAATACATTCTGTGTATTACCGGATTTTTCATTTCTTATCAATCTTATATTTCTGCATCTATTTTACTTTTCTTTGTGCCTTTTTCAGATACACGATAAGTCGCACTGCGGCTGTAAGTGCTATGACTATCCATGTAAATATATTTGTATACCAGATTCCCCAGAATCCCATATTCAAAGCGTACATGAGGATCAGGGCAAATACTACTCTGCCGCCAACTTCAAGGAATCCATTTATCATGGAGAATACCACATCCCCCATGCCGTTTAATGCACCTCTTAACGTATAGATAGTTCCAAGTGCAACATACATGCTGCCTGATATCACCATTCCCTTCGCACCAAGGCGGATAACCTCCTGATCTGTCACGAAGAAATGAATAATATTTTCCCTGAAAAGCAATATTGCCGCAAATAATACAGCACTTAAACCTATTGTTATGCATTCCGCCTGCCATACGGCCTTCTTTATTCTGTCATAGCGTCCGGCTCCCATGTTCTGTCCGGCAAATGTCGAAAGTGCAAGTCCAAGTGATGAAAATGGCTGGAATACTATTCCCTCCACTTTTCCGGTTGCAGTGTAAGCCGCCATGACCGCAGGCCCATATCCATTTATAAGCGCCTGAAGAAGTGAACATGATATGGAGATCATGGAAGTCTGAACCGCCATTGGAAGTCCGATCCGAAAGTCTTCTTTCATTATATTGTGATCCACGGTAAAGTCCTCTCGCCTGAGTTTGAAATATGAATTGGTTTTCACTGCATATATTATCGAACCCACGCCTGAAATGATCTGACTGAACGCCGTTGCATACGCAGCGCCGGCTACACCCAGATCCAGATATACGACAAGTATTATGTCCAGCACTGCATTTATAACCGATGCGATTATCAGAAATATCAGTGGAGTCCTCGAATCCCCAAGAGCCCTGAGTATGGATGATATTCCATTGTATACCGCAACTGCCACGGTAAACGCACAAGTTATCTTCATGTATGTATACGCATACGGAACAGTCTCTGCCGGTGTGTTCATAAGTCTGATGAGCGTCCCCGTCAGGCAGAATCCCAGTATGCTCATAAGCAAGCCAACTCCCAGTATCACGTAAACGGAATTAGCTATGGCTTTCCGCACCAGATCATCATGCTTTGCTCCAAAATACTTCGCTATGACAACTCCTATTCCTGATGCCATTCCACTGCACAAAGAAAAGAACAGGAAACTTATCATCCCGACCGAACCAACTCCGCCCAGGGCATTTGCCCCAAGATGCCTGCCTACAACAACTGAATCAACCACACTGTACACCTGCTGAAACAGATTGCCTATGAGCAGCGGAATTGAAAACTTCATGATAAGTTTCAAGCTGTTCCCTTCTGTCATGTCCATTACATATTCTTTTCTGTTTATTTGTTTCTCTGATGCCGTACTATTCAATACTTTCTCCACTATGCTCTCCTCTGACGTCCATATATTACATCATATTCTTTATACTTTTTCATTCATACATAGTTTCGCAGTATCCTTTTATACAATACCCCTCTTATTCTGATAACCCGTGACTGCCATCATAACACATGTAAAATAATGAGCAATAGTTAATTGGCTAATAAACACAAGTTACGATCCTTTTAATCCTCAATATAGTCAATATAATCGCTCTCATCAGCAAATAACTGATACTGTCCATCCACATATCCCATATATCCATCTGACACAAAATAACCTTTTACCATAATGGCACCTCCTGTACGCTTTGACTCTTTAGTCTTATTTGCCAAGTTCCTTAATATGGCTCTATCTTACTTTGTCAAGTGTCCAAAAAAACGTACATCAAACTACTGCTATTTGCACATCTTTATGCGTGACATGTATCTGTCTTCATATTATAATGTATTTAACTTTTTATATTATTTTATGCTGCCTTACCACAGCAACGAGGAGGAAATATGTACTACGGAGCACTTGAGGCCGGCGGTACCAAGATGGTATGCGCTATAGGCGATGAGAACAAGAATATCATAGACAGAATATCCATTCCAACAGATACACCTGATCAGTCCGTACCTGTCATGATAGACTATTTTAAGAAACACAATATATCAGCCCTGGGCATCGGAACATTTGGTCCGGCAAATGTAAACCAGAATTCCCCATCATACGGATCCATTTTAAAAAGTCCTAAGAAAGCATGGGAAGGATTCAATTTCTATAAAACATTCAGTGAGGCTCTTAAGTGTCTGGTAGTTGTGGACACGGACGTAAATGCAGCCGCATGGGGCGAATTTCTGTTCGGCGCATTAAAAGGACTTCACTCTGGAATGTATCTCACCATCGGAACCGGCATAGGAGGTGGCGTGATAGTTGACGGACATCTCATCCATGGCATGATGCATCCTGAGACCGGTCACATTCTTATACCTAGACGTGACGGCGATGACACACCATGTACATGCCGTTTTCATCAGAGCTGCGCGGAGGGGCTGGCTGCCGGTCCTATGCTGGAGCGCAGAACCGGAATGAAGGGCAAAGATATACCTGCAGATTCACCAGTGTGGGATCTGGAGGCATATTATATCGCAGAGGCACTTGTAAACTACACCATGTGCTACTCTGTTGAAAGGATAGTCCTCGGGGGCGGCGTCATGTCCAATGAATTCCTGTTTCCTATGATCCGCAAATATTACACAGAACTTCTCTCCGGATACATAGATATGCCACAGGTAAAAGATCCGGATACATTCATCGTACCTGCAAAACTTGAAGGCAACCAGGGTATCATCGGAGCCATGAACCTGTTCTAAATCAGAAAATCTAAACACATAAAATAACACCCTATCATCACATTTACATTATGTGTAAATATGACGATAGGGTGTTTGTTATATATCTGTTCAGTTCTATGCGAAGAATGCAAAATATAAAAGAACTATAATTCCAAGAACTATTCTGTACCATCCAAATATCTTGAAATCATGTTTCTTGATGTAGCCCATGAGGAACTTGATCACCACAATGGAAACAAGATATGCTACGACACATCCTATTATAAGTATCGCAAGCTCTGCGCTGGTAAATGAAAGTCCAAACTTTATGAGCTTAAGTGCGCTAAGACCAAACATAACAGGAACTGCCAGGAAAAATGTGAATTCGGCAGCTGCAACTCTGGATACGCCCAAAAGCAGTGCACCTATGATGGTCGCACCTGAACGGGATGTTCCCGGAATGATGGAAAGCACCTGGAACATACCTATAAAAAATGCGGTCTTGTATGTAATATCATTCAATGTCTCAACCTTTGGTGTCCTGGTCTTATTCCAGTTTTCTATCACGATAAATGCAATTCCATAAAATACAAGTGCTATGGCTATAACCACCGCCGTGTGCAGGTGGGCCTCTATAAAATCGTCAAACAACAATGTGACTACTGCTCCCGGTATACATGCAACCACGGTCTTAAACCACATGCTCCATGTGTCCTTCTTGAATACCGACTGAGTCTTGTCTTTCATCTGGAACGGCCACATCTTGTTCCAGAATATCGTGACTACGGCAAGTATTGCGCCAAGCTGTATGATGACAAAGAACATATCCTTAAAACTGTCACTGGCATCAAGCGTGATAAACTCATCAACCAACAGCATATGTCCTGTACTGCTTATAGGCAGCCACTCTGTGATTCCCTCAACGATACCCAAGAACACTACCTTAAGTATCTCAATAAAACTAAGTGCCATTTTTTCTCTCCTTTTGACTCGATCTTAATCTCTGCTTACCTTGATGCAGCCTTTTGTAACATTATATCTGGATTGTTAGCATTCGACGACTGCGTTCTCTATAATAACATATTCTGCTACGTTGTACATCATTCTTTTTAAAGCTTTAGAAAATATTGAGATTCTGTTTACATTATATCTATATATGGGTAGTCATATTCAGATTTTAATATTTGAACTTCAATGATTTTCAATAGATTTGCAGCTTTCCGGAATGGCTGCGCCCCAAATATCAACCAGTTTCTCCATGGAAAATGCTGCATTTGCGGGACTTGTGGATGGAAGTATCACCGGCTCTATACCAAGTTCCTTACTCTGGTATTTTGTGAAATACTTTCCTGATGTCTTTCCATTGCATATGACCTTTGTCACCTTTGATGAACTGATTATTTTTCCCAGATCCGTTGGAGTGACATTTTTTATGCTGCTGTCACTTGATCCTATGATGTCACAGCTGTATATCGCATCCCAGAGCGCTATGTGATGTGCATGCAGCATAGCTTTCTTCTCATCTATGGTTGTTGGGAGATCTTCCCCAAGCACTCTGCTCATAACTTTCCAGAATCTGTTCTGTGGATGCCCATAGAAGAACATTTGCTCCCTGGATTTCACAGATGGAAGACTTCCCAGTATAAGTATCTCCGAGTCATCATCGTAAAGCGGCAGAAATGGATGTACTATATGCTCGTATCTGTCTGTTTTTTTGTTCTGTGATGCCATGATCCTTCCTCCGTTGTCGGACCTCTTCCCATTTAAATCCGGGCATCGGGTCTATGATATACTTAAATTCATCTAATATATTGTAATCTACCAGTCTGGTAATTTCTATATTTTATTTTTTTATTTTTCTTTCATAATTTTCTACTGCAAGTCCAATCAATGTCCCCCTGCCAAGTTTACCTCACAATCCAATTTACATCCATGACAAATTCATGTATATTAATAAAGTTGACGTATTACGCATGATACGAGGGAGGTCCGGCGGTACGGCGACAAACATATCTGGGAGGAATATTACATGAAAAAGAGAGAATCTTTTAACAACAAATGGGGATTCATCCTCGCCTGTATCGGCTCAGCCGTGGGAATGGGCAACATCTGGATGTTTCCGACAAGAGTCTCCATGTACGGCGGCGGATCCTATCTGATACCATATTTCATATTCGTGGTACTGATCGGTTTCACCGGAGTTATCGGAGAGATGAGCTTTGGACGAGCTACAAGGTCTGGTCCCATCGATGCATTTGGCATTGCTATGGAACGAAAGGGCAAGAGAAAACTTGGAGAGCTGCTAGGCGGCATACCCGTGCTCGGAGCACTTGCCATGGCAATAGGCTACACCGTAGTCATGGGCTGGATACTCAAATACATGATCGGTGCTTTCACCGGCAGCACTCTGTCTCCGGAAGACATAGATGGATTCAGTGCTGAATTCGGAGGCATGGCATCAGCATTTGGCAATAACGTATGGCAGATCATTGCTCTCGCCATAGGAATCGCAATCCTCATGTTCGGAGTTGGAAACGGCATTGAGAAAGCAAACAAGATCCTGATGCCTGCGTTCTTCGTACTGTTCATCATCCTGGCTATATATGCGGCGTGCCAGCCTGGTGCAATAGAGGGATACAAATACATCTTCCGCATTGAGCCAAAGGTTCTGGCGGATCCTAAGACATGGATATTTGCCCTGGGACAGGCTTTCTTCTCACTGTCTGTCGCAGGAAATGGAACTTTGATATACGGCTCCTATCTTCCTGACAATGAAGATATCCCAGGAGCTGCCGGACGTGTGGCACTCTTCGATACCATCGCTGCCATGCTCGCAGCACTGGTCATCATACCTGCCATGGCAACTGCCGGAGCGCAGCTGAACCAGGGAGGTCCGGGACTGCTGTTCATCTTCCTGCCTTGCCTGTTCAAATCAATGCCAGGCGGATATATCATAGCAATAATTTTCTTCGTGGCTGTATTTATGGCAGGTCTGTCATCACTCATCAACCTGTACGAGGCACCGATCGCAACCGTTCAGGAAAAGCTAGGTGTCGGCAGAAAACCTGCATGTGCGATCATCGGTGCGATCGCCGTTGTTGTATCAATCTGCATCCAGGGTATCGTGTCAGACTGGATGGATGTCCTGTCCATCTACATCTGCCCGCTCGGCGCAGGACTTGCCGGAATCATGTTCTTCTGGGTATGCGGCAAGAAATATGTTGAGGAACAGGTCAACACCGGAAGGGAAAAGACCTTTACAGAGAAATTCGTTCCGATCTGCAAATACATTTACTGCCCAGTGTGTCTTCTTGTACTGATACTTGGAATCGCACTTGGAGGTATAGGCTAACAAGCATGGACGCACACATGCTGAACGCATGTTGCTAGCTTAAACAAAAAATACTGACAATATCCTTCACGATATTGTCAGTATTTTTTATGCGGTAAATGAACCAATATAATATATGCATCCGCTTGTATCAGATCCTTATATTCTCATTATAAAATCATTTAGCCGGCTTGTATCTCGCAATTATATGTAATGCTCTGTCTGCGTCAAGCGGCTTTGCTATATGTTCATTCATGCCCGCTGCTTTGCACTTTTTGACATCCTCTGCAAATGCATTTGCCGTCATGGCTATGATAGGAATTTCTGCTGAATCTGCCTGCTCTGACGTTCTTATCTGTCTGGTCGCCTCAAGCCCATCCATCTCAGGCATCATGACATCCATCAGGATGACATCAAAAGTTCCTGCCGGATGACTCCTATATACATCCACAGCCTCTCTTCCATTGCGGGCAGGTGTTACTGTCGCGCCAGCCGTCTCCACCATGAATGTGGCAATCTCCATGTTCAAGGAGTTATCCTCGACCAGAAGTATCCTCATGCCATCAAGGCTTACCTTTTCATGATCTTCCTTTTTCTCAGGTTCAATGTCCCCGGTACATATCTCAAATGGAATCTTCATCGTAAATGTAGATCCCACACCAAGCTTGCTTTCTACCTCTATACTTCCACCCATGAGATCAAGCAGCTCTTTCGTGATCGCCATTCCAAGACCGGTTCCCTGATACTCCGTTCCCGCATCTGTGTGCTCCCTTGAAAACGGTTCAAACAAATGCTTTACGAACTCCTCACTCATACCAACACCTGTATCAGCTATCCTGAACACATAATTGGAATGTGTGTCATCTATTGGAATCTCATCCAGCCATGTCTCCGCCTCGCCACCAGGCTTGTTGTACTTGATGGCATTTGTCAGAATATTGAGTGATATTCTCTGAAGGTGAAGTGGGCTGCCTATAACTCGGTTGTGCTTAATATTGAAATGAGCACCCGCAAGTTTGACGTTGTTCTCCTCAGCCATGACCATGATAGGATCATAACCACTACTCAGAACCTTTATCAGGTCAAATGGCTCATTTGTCAGCTCGGTTCTGCCACTCTCCAGCCTGCTCATGTCAAGCACATCATTTATGAGAAGTTCCAGCTGACGACCAGCCTCATCTATCTTGGAAAGGGCGTCCCTTACACGGTTGCCATCATCTATGCACTGCTGAGCTATGCGTGACATTCCAAGTATGCCGTTTATAGGCGTCCTTATATCATGTGACATTCTCGACAAAAATTCCGTCTTGGCAGTATTTGCACGCTTTGCCTCCTCATACGCATCGGCAAGCAGTTTCTGGGCACGGATCTCTGCCTCCTTCTCCTCGTCTATCTTCTGCACACCTATAAGTATCCTCGTCAGTTTCTCATTTGCATCTGTTCTGACCGGGATCGCTGTTATACGACACCATCCAAATATAGTATCCCTGAACTCCTTGCTGACACTCTTTTCGTTCTTCAGTTTCTCGGCCAATCTGTCCATTCGATAAAATCTGCGCATTTGCTCGCGGTCTTCCTGGACCACACAGCCATTTATCACATTTCCTATTGTTCTTTCCGAATCAAAATCTGCATCCTGTGCCGGAGTCCTGCGGATCTCATCCTCTTTCACAACCCTCACGCGTCCCGTCTGAAGGTCAAATATCCACACTACAAAATATATACTGCTGACAGCCTCTATAACCGAGTACTGCTCCCTGAGTTCTTCCCTGTGAGCCTGCTCAGCCTTTCTGACAGCCGTTATGTCCTGATGATATCCTCTAACCTTTATCCCATCTGTGAAACTTGTATCCTGTACGCCTCCGCATCTTATATGTAAAAGACCTCTGGTCGGATGCATCCATGTATATACAACCTCAGCTCTGCCGTCCCGCCTGATACTATCCATATACTCAGTCGTAGCCTGCTGGGATTCCTCTGTAATGCCCGCTATCCATCTGACGTATCTCTCCTCCGGAGACATATCCTCCGTTGTACCGAGAAGATCGTTCATCTTCTTGTTCGCATACAGCAGCGATCTTCCATCATTTGCTAGCACCATGGTCCACATACCAATACCCGCTCCGGCAAGTGTCTCATCTATCTCGCTCTGAACCTTTTTTTCCTGTTCTTCAGCGCTCAAATATGTGTCATTTTCCGTCATTATACCAATCCTTTTTCCATATACTTTTCTAGTAATATTTGTAACATATAACAACGGATTTTACCAGTTAAGAATGCAGTTATATTGATGTTTATTCATCATCATCCGAAAGTCCAAAGCCCTCTTCCAGAAATCTGTTCCACTCGGCATTATTGCTCTCAAGTTTTTTCTTCTGCATGATCCTGTTTCTGTCTGTGAGAATGGATAGCATCTCATCCACGATCTCCTCAAGGGGCAGCTCCTGATAGTGAGACAGATATCCTATCATCCTTCCGGCGGTGAAGTCGGTGTTCAGATTCTTTGTTATGAGGTCACAGAACTCCTCCGGATAACCACGATCCAGCATCATATCATAAAGTTCCATGCTCATCTCTGATCTCGGTTTCATTCAGATCTCCTTCCTATCACAAAACTTGCCACCACTGTAAATATTGCACTGATGATAAGCTCGGTGTAGTATCCCAGTCCTCTGCTGAGTATCATACCCGGCAGAAGCAATGTGCTGCCAAATATCGGCAGGAACATTTCCATGAAAAGTTTCTCACTGATTCCCATACCACCCGGAAGAGGCAGCATATCCACCGCAACAGCTATTGCTCCCTGCATGAGAATGATAAGCCATGCAGATGATCCGGAAAGTCCAAATGCCTTGTACACAAACCATGTAGCCGCAAAGAGCGAGAATCTCTGCACAAGTGTTATGAGAAATACTATCACCAGCATCCCGAAATGTCCCATCATGTAATCCGCGGTCTGGTTGTACTTCTCCATGGATGCAGCCAGCTTTTCCTCGCGAGACTTCTTGTGTCTTAAGAATCTCATCCGCTCAAGAAGTCTGCTGCCCTTCACCACAAATGCCTTCGCAAGCGATGGATGAAATGCAAACAGCACCATGCCAGCCACACACACAACATTCAGCACAAGTCCGAGATAAAATACCCACTGCACATCATCTATATATGTATGTATAAAACTCTGTCCAAATATGGCGATTCCAAGGCCCAGAAGTACCAACACCAGCTTGTAAGTGATCGTCACTATGAGCAGTACCTGAGTGGAAACAGGAATCGGTATCTTCTTTTTCTTCATATAATATATCTGAGCGGGCTGTCCGCCCGACGCAGAAGGCGTGATACAGCTAAAAAAGAATCCGACCGATGAGAACAGGAAACAGGTTCCCCTGCCTATCTTCACGCCAAGCTTTCTCATCATATAATGTATGATAACTGATTCTCCCCATATAAATACCACAACACATACCACTCCCGGTATGAGCCACCAAGGGTTCACCGTCCGGAGTATCTCAGATATCTGTCCGATATCCTCACCGTGAAACACTCCATATATAGTTCCGGCAAATATGAGAACCAGGAACAATACGTTGAACACCATCTTTTTCTTATTTCCCATTTATCTTCCTATCCTTTTCATAACTAGGGCGATTTCCCTTTTTAACACGTTATGGACCTATTGTAAATATCGTATGCCACCAATCCAGGCTATGATCCAAAGTCACTGTGTCCTAGTATATCATGGATTATTCAAATAAATGGGAAAAAATGACGGGTTTTACTTTAATTATTTGTAATGTGCGTTTTTTCCGACATATACTTTCTATCTTTCACTGTTCAAATTCGGCAGGTTCTGTCCCTCCTCCCAGAGAGTCGCCACTTCGGTTCCATCCTTGTGACAATACACTATTTTCTTTATAACTCTTGGTTCGGCGTCATCGTAATACATATCTGCGCCTTCTGTATTTGCAACCTGAGAGGTATCTGCGCCCTCTCTGTATCCGCCAAAGCTCTGGTATGCCTCACTTGACATCCACGACCTTGCATTTCCAAAGATATCAAGTGATGTCAGGCCCTGCTCCCCGAGATAAAATTTGAATACACCACTGTCCATATCATCCGAAGTGCTTATATCTACTATCTGCCCCATTCCCTCAAGTCCATTCTGGTGAAGGTACAACATTCCGTCTATCTCGACAACCTGGGCAGCCTGCTGTATTCCCTCTGATGTCATCTTTGGCCACACTTCAGCCCATCTGCAGGTTATCGCCCAATTGAGCAATATCCAGAGCAGCACAAATATCAATATAACCGCAAGTGCCCTTCCCCATATCTTCTTATTCACATATTTCTTGAACCCTTTGACACCTGAACTGTCCTCCATCGGCAGTACAAGATGTGACTTCATTCTCTCAACTGTCATCAGGCAGTCCGGGCAATGCTCTATATGCTCCTCAACCTTTGCCTTGCTCTCCTCACTGCATACACCATCCACATAAAGTGGTATGAGATCTTTTATCATTTCACAATCTTTATTCACTATTCTACCTCCTGTTTCTACAATTACCGGTATTTTACATTTTTTCCATTATCATCATTCTTGCCCTGTGATATGTAACTCTCGCCCAGCTCTCCGTCTTGCCAAATATATCAGCGATCTGGCTGAATCTCAGTTCACCAAATACCCTGAGCGTGAACACTTCTTTATACGGCTCCGGAAGATCATGCAGTATTCTGTGAATCTTTATTGCCTGCTCCCTATCAACCGTCTCTGATATTAAATCATACTCCGTATCCCCCATAAGTGCAGCCTGTGACTCCGACCGGTTATTTACCACGTCACCGTCCACCTGCTCTCTGTTCTGCTTTCCCGCATATGTAAAGTATGTATTCTTGGCTATCTGGCAGAGCCAGACTTTTATATCGCAGTCTCCCTTGAATCTATCCACAGCTTTTATCGCTTTCACAAATGTCTCCTGTGTTATATCTTCCGCTATGTGGGGATTCTTAGACAGTGCCAGCACAAAACGATATACGTCTTTGTAATACTTTTCGTATATTTCTTCTATTCCACTTTTTCCTTTTCCTGACGCCAAGTTTTATTACCTCCCTTCACATATAAGACCAGTATAACTAAAAAACGTTACAAAAAAATAAAAATGCTGCAGATTTTTTAAATCTGTACCGACCCCCAAAAGTTAGACCTAAAAATATAATGATTGGAGGTCGGTATTTTTATGGCTAAATATTCTTTTGAATTCAAGAAAAAATTAGTTCTAGAATACATAAATGGAGAAGGTGGCACACAGTATCTTTCTAC
>JBNMKK010000038.1:0-21931 GCA_050874325.1 Coprococcus sp.
AAAGTCGAAGTAATACGAACACCCCTTCAGGGGTATTAGCAACGCGTCAAGTGCAATAGTGACTTGAACGGAGAGAAAGTCTGGAGCGCCTTGAGACGCTGTCCGGTGTTAAGGGCTTATAGCCAGCACGTCGAGCCACCCTTTTAGGGGTGGCGGCGACTGTATATATTTAGCCAAAACAGAAAATCATCGGTTTAATAGTATTAGTCATTTCTGTTTGTCAGATCTTCTATCATATTGATTATGATACCAGTTGAATCTGCCAGATTGCTGGATTCCATAGCCTGAATGTATTTGTCCTTATTGTCATAGACCTCATGTATGGCTTTAAACAGTGAGTCAGTATTTAACTCTTCTTCCTGGATCACGTAGCTGTAGCCACTCTTTTCGAAGGACTGCGCATTCAGGATCTGATCTCCTCTGGATGCGGCTTTTGAGAGCGGAATGAGGATATTTGGCTTTCTGAGTGCCAAAAGTTCGCATATTGCATTTGCACCGGCGCGGGAGATGATAATGTCGCAGAGAGCAAGCATGCTTGCAAGTTCTTTCTTGACATACTCGTACTGGACATAGCCCTTCTTATCTTTAAGGCTTTCGTCCAGATTATCTTTGCCGCAGAGATGGATGACATTGAAAGTCTCCAGCAGCTTGTCGAGATTTTCTCTTATAGCATTGTTGATTATCACGCTTCCTGAACTTCCGCCGACTATGAGAAGGACGGGCTTGTTGTCGGTGAATCCACAGTAGTTATATGCAAATGCAGAGTCGCCGCGGAACAGTTCCTCTCTGATAGGGGTTCCAGTTACGACAGCCTTTCCCTCAGGGAACAGTTCCTTTGTCTCAGGAAAGTTACAGCATACCTTTGTGGCTTTCGGAAGTGCTAATTTGTTGGCAAGTCCTGGAGTCATGTCTGACTCGTGGATTATGACGGGTATGCCTGCTGAATGAGCTGCAAATACGACAGGGACTGTTACGAATCCGCCTTTTGAGAATACCACATCAGGCTTTAATTCCTTCATAAGTTTTTTAGCCTCTGAGATACCCTTAAGAACCTTGAATGGATCAGAAAAGTTCTTCATTGAGAAGTATCTTCTGAGTTTTCCTGAAGAGATTCCATGATAAGGGATTCCCATATCTTCTATAAGCTTTTTCTCCATACCATCGTATGAACCGATATATTGTATGTCGTAACCATGTTTCTTAAGTTCAGGCATGAGCGCCATGTTTGGGGTGACGTGTCCGGCAGTTCCACCGCCGGTCAGAATAATTCTCTTCATATTGATTGTTAATCCTCCTGATTTTATGCTGTAGCCAGATACTGCTTGAGAGCCTGAGCCAGCTGATCCGGGCAGGATGTAGACTTAAATCCACATGTTGTACCTTCAAGTCTTGCTATCACGTCCTCAGGGGACATGCCCTCTACAAGAGCGCCGATACCCTTGAGATTTCCGTTGCATCCTCCGGTAAATTTTACGTTGTGAAGTTTTCCGTCTGTCACATCAAAAGAGATCTCAACAGAACAGGTTCCTTTAGTTTTATAAACCATAACAATACCTCTTTTCTTATTGTACTTTACCAATCATTTTTATATTCGCATAGGTGGACGTTGGGTCCGCTCCGCGCATTCTTCGCCCTATATAATAACAGAAAAGAGAATAAAATCCAAACATTTGTCGAGCGAAAATAATTGTATACCCGGGAAATCCGCTCATATAATACTACCATCCGGACCGGCCAAACGGATAAGTGGGACAGGCATGACAAAAATAATCGAAGTGTAGAGGAGAGATTAGCTATGTTTGAAACTTTATTGAGTCAGAATGTATGTGTATATGTGATAGCGATGTGTGGATTTATGGGAGTTGTCGGACGAATGATCATGGGAGGCTTTTTAAAGAGTTTGATAAAGGAAACGGAGTTTATGGGAAGAACGAAGAAAAGAGCTCTCCGGGAGATAAGGAAACGGTATGAGGATATGAGTTCTTTAGATGTGGAGGTGCGAGACACTGCTGCGTTTGTGGACAAGTACATAGACAGATTAAAAATAGGTGTGTTCTCTGCCAATTCATGGAATGCATTTGTCAAAAATCTTGGTGTGATAGCTGCAGGGACAGGCATATTTGCAGCAGGTTATCAATATTATGTAGTAGGTGACGGAGGGGAGGCTGTCAAGTTGCTGGCGTGTTCGCTGGCGGTGGATATGGTACTGCTGATTGCACATAATCAGTGGAATCCTTCGTTATATATGAAGACTTTGAGGGACGGAGTGATGAATTATCTGGGCAACAGCCTGTCAAACAGGTTTAGCCGGGAGGATAGGAGACAGGTGGCAGCTGCAGATGCAGTTTCAGATGTGATCGCAGAGGATGAGTATGATGCTGTCAGTGCGAGGACTGAGTGCGGTGACGATAATGTAGAGAGCGGAGTGAAAAAGCGGTCTGATGTTGCAAGGCGGACGGGGGCAAAGAAAGCTGGTGCTGCCCGGTCTGATAGTGCGGACTATGATAAGCTGCTGGATAAGATGATGCAGAAGATACTAGCGGATGGGTAGGTGAACAAAAAAATTCAGGATGGTAGAAATTGAAAAGAATGAAACTGGCAACAGGTGTATGTGCTGTGTGCATTATGGGTGTAATGCTGGCAGGGTGTTCCATCTATGACAAGGCAGATCTTGACAAGATGAAAGCCACGCCGGGAGATGCATTTGCGACTGATGCGGACAGCAAGACAGGAGAAGGGGGCGATGCTGTAGGAGAGACAGAGGGGGATTCAAAGGAGAAGAAGGACAATGCGGAAACAGATCCTGAGGATATGACAAAACTCAGGGATTACAGTGCTCTGCCGACAAAGAAGTATTCGTGGTACATAGTCAGGGACAAGAATCACGGTATGAGTGGCTGCGACAACAGTTTTTCACTGGATCAGTACGATGCATACTACGTGGACAGAGTATGTGCGGAGAAGAACGAGAAGGTGATGTATCTTACATTTGATTGTGGGTATGAGAATGGATATACGGAACAGATGCTGGATGTGCTGAAGAAACACAATGCAAAGGGCTGTTTCTTCGTGACGATGACGTATATAAGGGACAATCCGGATATAGTAAAGAGGATGAAGGAGGAAGGACATCAGGTAGGAAACCACACTGTACATCATCCGTGCATGCCGGAAAAGAGTGTGGAGGAGCAGAAAAATGAGCTCAAAGAGTGTTCGGATTTCATGAAGAGTGAAACGGGATACGATATGGATATGTATTTCAGACCGCCGTGCGGAGAATACAGTGAGCAGGTCCTGCAGCTGGCTAAGGATATGGGGTATAAGACCATCTTCTGGAGTATGGCTTACCTTGATTTTGATGTTAATAACCAGCCGGGGGCGGACTATGTCATTGATCATTTTGCAAAATACTATCATGCCGGAGCCGTTCCGCTCATACACAATGTATCGTCGTCAAATGCTCAGGCACTGGATACGGTTCTTACCAATTTGAAAAAGGAAGGTTTTGAATTCAGATCTCTTGATGAGATGAATTATGAATAGCAGTATCGGAAATAGAAACTCTCTGTGCGGATCATATCGGTCAGCACAGGGAGTTTTTATGTGCAAGAGATCTCTATATAAAATAAAATGGCAGAGCGATCTGCGTGATATAAGCATCTTTATTTGCTCCGTGGGTTGGAGGTCCCTCCATATAAGTATTACGGAAATAGCCACAGGTCGTAAGATTGTTATCTCTTGCATAATCCAATAGTTTTTTCTGGGCGATGTGGAAATTTTCGTAGGAACCACGATAGTATATGCATATAGCTGTAACCTGAGGTATGGTTTTTATATGTTCATCAGTGGTTTCAGTATCTACAGAGACAGGGATAATGTATCTTCCGGCGGACGTTGATTCTATTGAAACTTCTGTGCACATTTTGCCAGTGGTGCCAAGCTGATATTTTTTTGTTGCCTCGATAAAAGTCTGCCGCAGATCTTCGGTTTTTCTGGTCAGATCAGATCCTTTGAATTCCTGACAAAATGCAGTGAACGAAGGCAGAATAGTGTGAAGAATTTCCGAGTTTGACGTCTGGGTCTGACGGAGCTGTAGCTGGGCTATGCACAGGTCTAGCTGTGAACGGAGAGAAGTCATACGCTCAATGACATCCTCAAGCTTTTCAGTATTATTGAAATACCTGTTGATCTCTGACAGTGATAATCCCAGTCCCTGGAGAGTTTTTATGATTCGTATGTGTACGATGTTATCGGCAGAGTAGTAGCGGAAACCGCTGCTCTTATTTTTGTATGCGGGTTTCAGAAGACCCAGATCTTCGTAGTTTAGCAGCATTCTTCTTGTCACACCAAGCATTTTGGTGACCTCACCAATTTGAAACAGGTCTTTATTTGCTGGATTCATATTGATCCCCCTCTTTTCAAAAAACTGCACAAGCCAATTTGTAAATATTGCATAATTACTATTGACTCGTACATTGATGTACGAATTATAATCATCATAAAGAGTTCGAGTGAAAGAGTCAAGAATTAACAGGAGGTATTAGTTTATAAGAGAGAAAATAATGTTGCACACATGAAAAGATGTTTTTGTAAGAAAGAGAGGGAAATATATGAAAGAAAGGGTTCTATGTAGAAAAGTTATGGCGTGGCTCATGGCAGCATTCATGGTCATATCATGTTTGGCTTTGATGGGCGGTAAGAATACAGTATATGCTGTAGATACTTCGGAGGAAGAAGTTGTATTCATGAATAACGGATATCCATACGGCAGGGATATGACTCAGGATTCAATCGTTCTTGTCATGGATGTGACAGGGGAGGCCACAACATATCAGTGGCAGAGTTCGATCAATAAACGTGGGCCATTTACCGATATTGAGGGGGCAAATGAGAGCACATACCAGTTTAAACCGACCCACGGAAACTGGTACAGATGCGTAGTGGACGGTACAGCCAGCAGAGCGGTAAAGACGGTTTTGCCTTCCAGTGACAATAGCAATACATGGACAAAACCAAATAACAGCTGGTATATAAGCAATGGAGTTATGGCTTATATGTCAAACGGCAGTGCGTTTGATATTGTGGGATTGTATAGTAAGGGCGGAACTAATTATATGCTTGGAACAAGTTATAATAAAGCCTGGAGAATGTACAGCAGAAACGATGCTGAACCTTCGAGTGAAACTGCCACATCCTCATCATCGGTGGCATATCTCTCAGCTTTGAGACTGGCATTTGACCCGATGAACACGCATGATCTGATATTTGATGCTGAGCTTGAGGAAGGACAGCATTCATTTGCAATTGGAACAGATGCAAATATTGGAAATGGTACGACGAGTTCTGGAAGTTCTGATGAAGCGGTACTTGCTGCCAGTGTAAAGAACGGGGAATTACAGCAGGTGGCAATGATGGGAGTTGCTAAAGCAGCGGATGCAACAGATGATACTCCGTCATTCGTCCTTGCACCGATAACTAATGCAAGTTACTACTGGATTGGAAATTTCAGGTCCAGAAATATCTTTGGATACAATACATCTACAGAAAGCTACATAAAAGCGACTGCAGAAATTGATGGAAGAAATGTTGCCTCCCTGGTCGAAGGAACAGATTCGGGATTGACTATGTCCTGGACAAACATTGGAGATGGCGGTCACATCGGTTTCAGATTCAGTGTGGGAGCGGTGGCTGATGTAGGAGCCGTTACAGGACAGGTTGATTATATAACAGAAAAAATTATAGAGCTCGATGAAGATACATCATATATCATCACTGCGGATGGCGAGACATATGACATCGCGAGTGATATGTATGGTGAGATAGCCGTTGAGGGAACAGATGACAATGGCAAGGCATATAGTCTGTTTGGAAAAAACATAAGCATCAGCAAGAAAGACAGCCAGGATACACCTGCTGATATAATTGTTGCGGCTAGACCGGATGCTCCATCTGCACCAAAGACTCTTGCAGATATCCAGGATCCGACACCGGCAGATATGGAAAATGCAGCAGATAGAGGAATTGCAGAGATAGTTGGCGTGACTGGTGATTCTGTGACAGTCAGTCCGTTTGGTGGGCAGCAGTATCAGTATTCGATTGATGGGGATAACTGGATAGTTCTCGACGATCTGAACGTATCAGATAATTATGTGATATCCGGACTTGAAGATGGTCAGAGGGTATATGTTCGCACAAGATTTGTGGCAAATACGACAAGACCTGCTTCCTTATGGTCGGATGCCAGGGAAGTTTCGTGTGATCAGGCTGCCGGAATTACTGCAGAAGATGTCACCTGCACTTATGATGGAATGATGCACAGCCCATATATCACCGTCGCAGATGGTCTGGAAGGTGTTTCTATCCGCTACTCGTTGGCAGCAGATGAGCCGTACACGCAGGCGGTTCCTGAGTTTAAAAATGCTGGAACATACAAAGTTTATTACCTTGTTACCGCAGATGGATGCTTACCGGTATTTGGTGAGATTGATGTGATAATTAAAAAGAGAGAGATCACGGCAGAAAAGATCCTGATGTACGGTTATATGAGTATCAGCGGAGTTGAATTTTCAGGTATTGTAGATGGAGATTCATTTGTATACAGGACAGATTATACAGTATATGCACATAGTACGTCAGTTGAGGCTCCGAAGTTTACAGCAAATTATGTTGTTTTCCTGGAAGGCACTGATGTAGCAGCTAATTATACTCTGAAAAACACAGTAGTAGAGATGGTGCATACACACGACTGGCAGTATGTTCCATATGGTGATGAAGGCAACATGATAAGCGCATACTGTGCTCAGACTGAGACTGTTGAAATGTGTGGATACCAGCTTGAGGGCGGCAGACCAATGGTATTTTCGATGACTGCAGAGGATAGCCGGTACAATGGGGAAGAATATGCTGGTCTTACATACAGAGATTATGTGACAGAGACAACCGGAGCAAAGCTTGAGATATCATATGAAGGAACCGGAGATACGGACTATCCTGCCAGTGAGACTGCTCCGACAAATGCAGGAACATACAGGGTGATTGCAAAGATAAAAGATACTACTGCCCAGGTGGGTTTTGAAATACAGAAACTTGACCAGAATGCAGAACTCAGTGTCAGCGACTATACATTTGGCGACAGCATAGATGGTCCAAAGATCACAGGTGCAAATGAAGATCCTGTTGTAGAGTATTACTACACAACAGAGAACAGAAACACAGAGGGTGCGCTGTGGGAGAACTCCAGATCGGCAGAGCCGGGCACATATTATATGTATGCCAAGGTTTGTGCAACGACAAATTACAATGAATATGTAACACAGCCGGTTCAGTTCACAGTTGCCAAGAAAGATATAACTCCGGCGGCAACGACCCTCACAGTAGGCAAGGTTGCAGCAAAGACATATGGAGATGCTAAGTTTGCGCTCAGCGTAAAGTGCAGCAGAAACGACAAGAAGACATTTGCAAGCAGCAACACAAAGGTTGTCAAAGTGGACAGCACAGGCAAAGTGACTATAGTTGGTGCCGGTAAGGCAGTTGTAACCGTATCCGTTGCAGCAAATGAGAACTATAAGGCTGCTACTGCAAAGGTTACGATCACTGTAAATAGAAAAGCTGTCAGAGTAACTGCAAATGATGCATCGAAGTATGAAGGCAAGGCGGATCCTAAATTCACATTTAAGGCTGAGGGACTTGTTGGCAACGACAAGCTCACAGGAATTGTTCTCAAGAGGGCTGCCGGTGAGAAGTCGGGAACATACACTATCACGGCGAGCCAGAAACAGGGTGCAAATCCAAACTACAATATAACATTTGCCATTGGACGTCTGGTTATAAAGAAAGCACCAAATGTTGAACTTAGTGGTACAGAGCTTTGTAAGAAGACCCTTCCGTTCTTTGTTATGAAAGGAAAGGGAACAGGAACAAGAATAGATCTGGCATGGGACAAGGTCAAAGGTGCAACAGGATATGATGTATATTGGTCATACTGTAATGGAAAGAACAACTTCAATAAGCTTGCTAATGTTACTAAATCTCTGAAATATGCTGATAAGAGCCTCAACAGCAAGCGCGAGTACAAGTATTTTACCGTTGCATACAAGATGTCGGGCGGCAAGAAGGTATATCTTGGCAAGACAAATATAGTTCACGTTGCAATGCCTTATGCATCAAGGACAAATGCCCTGACAGTTACTGCAAACAAGACTGCGGTCAGCCTTGCAAAGGGCAAGACATTCAAGATAACCAAGAAGGTTAAGCTTGAGAATCCGAAGAAGAAGGCGTTAAGACATTTTCTGAAGAATGAATTCTATATAACATCCAATGCGAAGGTGGCAACTGTTTCATCAGCAGGAGTTATCAAGGCAGTTGGCAAGGGCACATGTACGGTTTATGTAATGGCTGAAAATGGTGTGTGTGCAAGGATAAAAGTTACGGTGAAGTAGCTATTTTAGTTAGCAGAATAGTAACATATTCGGTAATAGACAAAAAGATGAAGAAGAAATAGAATAAACAGAAACTATAAATCTCCACTTCGGGGTTGCTGCGCAATCCCTGGGTGGGGATTTTTACAATATTGTGGCTTGACGTAAGTAGCTGAAGTTAATATTCTTAAATTGGCGTTCTTATAAAATAGTATTTCGTCTATTTATAATAGAAGAAATTAATATATATTTTGTTTAGGTTGCAGCTTGAGGATAAGTATGTAATGAGGGTTAGATATAATGTTTAATGTACAGTCAATACATATAGCGATGCTTATGTGGGGATGCATTTTCAGCGCTATAGCCGTGGTATGCACATGCATAATAGGCAAATTTGAGAAGAAAAAGAGAATATTTATGGCACTCATGCAGGCTGCATGTGTGATATTGCTTGGAAGTGACGCGTTGGCATGGTGGTTTAAGGGAAATCCCGGGAAGACAGGATATTATATGGTACGTGTGAGTAACTTCCTGGTGTTCCTGTTCAGTGATATTGTCTTGATATTGTTTCACCACTACGTGTGCGCATATCTGTGGGATGATGACAGGAAAAATACAAAGATGGATAAGAAACGCATTATTCGGTTCTGGCTGGTTGATGTGTTGTGTGTGGTGGCTGCGATCCTAGTGGTTGTGTCACAGTATACTGATCTGTATTATTATTTTGATGATAATAATTTTTATCACAGGACATCGGCTCACATACTGTCATTTGCCATACCGATGCTGGGAATGCTCATAGACATGTCGCTTATAGTTCAATATGGAAAGAACATCAGCAGGGCGATCAGAATATCCATGTTCACTTATATTGTGCTGCCATACGTTGCAGCGGCGGTTCAGACGGTGTACTATGGTGTGTCACTTATCAATATAGCTATATGTATATCCATGATATTGATGTTTGTTGTATCGGTCGTTGAGCAGAATAAGGAATTTGCTATGAAGGAGAGGGAAGCGGCGAACCTGAGGGTGTCACTTATGATGTCGCAGATAGCTCCCCACTTTATATATAATGCTTTGACGACTATCAAGTCGTTGTGTATAAAGGATCCCGAACAGGCGAGGGATACTGTCGATTATTTTGCCAGATATCTGAGAGGAAATCTGGATTCGATCAACCAGACAAAATGTATACCATTTATGTCTGAACTGGAACATGTTAAATGCTATGTGGAGATTGAGAAAAAGCGATTTGGAGATCGGGTAAAAGTTATATATGACATAAAGGAAAAAGATTTTATGATTCCAGCGCTTACACTTCAGCCACTGGTGGAGAATTCCATAAAGCATGGAATATGTAAGAAAAAAGGCGGCGGAACAGTGAACATCGCAACGGAACGCAGGGATAATGATATATATATAACAGTGAAAGATGATGGCGTTGGATTTATTGTTGATAATGTATGCAACGATGAAAAAAATAGAAGTCATGTGGGCATAGCAAATGTAAAAAACAGATTGTGCAGTATGTGTGGTGGAGACATGATTATAAAAAGTGCTGTTGAAGAGGGGACAGAGGTTATTATAAAGCTGCCCCAGAGATAGGACATGTTGTGGGCGAGCGGCATGTCTGCTTATTGCTATGATAATATTATATAAGAAGGTAGAGGTTGGGTATGAAAATAATTGCAGTTGATGATGAACCGTTGGCACTTGAAGATTTGGTACACACTGTAAAACAGGTCAGACCGGATGCGGATGTCAAGTGGTTTACGGATGCGGATGAGCTGCTGGAATATGCGATAGATGCTGAGTGTGATGTCGCATTTCTTGATATAGAGATGGGAAGTGTGTCTGGAATAGATGTTGCGAAGAAACTGAAGATAAGCAATCCGGGTGTGAATATAGTGTTTGTGACCGGTTACAATGATTATGTGCATACAGCTATGAGGTTGAGGGCGAGCGGCTATGTAATGAAACCCGCATCGGCGGAGGATATAGCGGATGAACTTGATAATCTCAGAAATCCGATTGCCGTAGATTCAAATGCAAGATGTGTGGTCAGGTGTTTTGGGACATTTGACGTGTTTGTAGATGGAAGAAGTCTTGAGTTTAAAAGGGGAAAAACGAAAGAGATGTTGGCATATCTGGTGGATAGGCGGGGAAGTGCGGTAACTTCTGGAGAGCTCAGAGCTGTCTTGTGGCAGAATGTGCAATCGGATGATAATACAGGTGTATATTTGCAGAAACTGAAGAAAGATCTGACAGAAACTTTGAGGCAAGCAGGAGTCGGTGATGTTTTCCTGACCTCCTGGAATAAATATTCCATTGATCCTGCAAAGATATCTTGTGATTACTATGACTATCTTGACGATAAGCCGGAAGGAGTAAGGGCATACAATGGCGAGTATATGTCACAGTATAGCTGGGGAGAAATACAGAATGTTATTTTGGCTGATAAAAATTGAAAATAGCAGTTTGGGTAGCAGTTATATATAAAGCGGAGTTGTTGTGTTTGCAACAGCTCCGTTTTGTATTTTAAGGTATATTTTTGGTATATTTGGCAAGCGTATAATAAACAAATAGGCTTGTGAAAAATGTACAAATCAAGGAGGGGAACAGAGACAGAGCAACATATCACAAAATAAATGGAAGGAGAAAAAGAATGAGAAACAAAAGTTTATGTAAAAGAATTTTAGTCGGAATCATGGCAGCAGCTATGACGATTTCAACAGTGGCACCGGTTGGATATGTATATGCGGCAGAAGAGTCGCAGATGATAGAAGATGTGACATCAACAGGTCTGGATTTGTATACAAGTGTGCCGGCAGAGGAGACGGTATACAAGGCAGGTAACGGAACAATTACCTTTGTTCCTGCGACAGAGAGCACAAGAGCAAAGATCGTGCTCAATAATGCGGAGATCAACAGCGGTAAAGAAGATACATGGGAGTCATCCACATCCAATAATGGATATGAGGGTATCCGATTAAAAGCTGATACAGAGTATGATATAGAACTCATTGGTACAAACACATTCAGGTATTTGTATGAGTGTATAGCGGATGGCAACAGCACTTCATCATCTGCGAATAAACCACATGTGTACATTACAGGAACAGGCAGTATGGAAGTAATCGACTGCAAGTTCGGTATCAATGGTATAGACATTGACACAGATGGCGTGACGATCAATGGCACAAATGTGCAGAGTACTCTTATATATGCATATGATGGATATATAAAAAATACAAAAATAAATGCAGAAACAAAGGGTAAACTTAGTACTGGTGCACTTGATACTTATAAGACGCTCACAATAGAGAAAAGTAATGTTGTGATCAATTCTGATACATATGGTGTGAGATGTGAGCCAAGTTCGGTCAGTCAGGTTAAGATAATAGACAGTGATCTGTCTGTTCTTTCGGGAACCTATGGATTATGTGATTTTAAAGGAATCAATCCAATCGTCATAGATAATTCTAATGTTATAATCAATACCAAATATGGAATAAGAAGTCTTGGAAGTATCGAGATCAAAGGAACCTCAGATGTTTCTGTAACTGCGGGAACAACTGCTGGAGCCATAAGAGCAGATTCGGGCAATATAACTATAAGCGATACTGCTAAAGTTAAAACTTATGGTGGCGTAGGTCTGTATCTAGCACAGAGCAATGGAAAAGTGATTGTAAATGGTACACCAGACATAACATCGATAGGTGAGATTCGGGCAGTAAACAGAATTGTGGATGTCACAGAGTATACTGAGCCTGGATGTAGAATAGATGTAAATGCTGAAACGGCAGAAGATGGAACAGTACAGTGGGATGGAGAAACCGAGATTTCAACATACAAATATATGCATATTGCTCCAAAACCACATGAACACAACTGGAATTATCAGCAGCCACAGGAAAATACAGTAAATGTATGGTGTGACAATGAGTACAAAGCGGATGACTGTGGTTATCAGGGTGAGGCACATGCTCTGATATTTGTGCTTACGGCAAAGGATGAGGATTACACAGGTGATCATTATGTAGGTGCAGATGTTGTTAATAACATCACAAGTGTAACTGGTGCAGTTCAGAGTGTTATGTATTATGAGGGTGTTGACGGCACTGTGTATGAAAAGACTGACGTTGCTCCTGTGAATGCGGGAACTTACAAGGTGAGCGTAACAATAGGAACATTTACTGTTGAATCCATATTCCAGATCAAAAGGACGGATTCAGAATACACAGCTCCAAAGGCAAATGAACTTACATATAATGGCACTTCACAAAAATTAGTAACAGAAGGCGCAGCTCATTATGGCAAGATGATTTACAAGCTTGAAGATGGTGAGTGGTCAGAGAATATACCTGAGGCGATAAATGCAGGTGGGTACAAGGTGTATTATAAGGTTGAAGGAGACATAAATCACAACGATTCAGAGGAAGGATGTGTAACAGTTACCATCGACCGTAAGGACGTTGTTGTTTCGGGTATAAAGGCTGAGAACAAGGTTTATGATGGCAAACCAGATGCTGCGCTTGCATATGATGACGTTGTATTTGAAGGAAAAATAGATGGCGATGAACTTGAACTTACAGCGGATGGTGAATTTGAAACAGCTAATGCTGGAAAAGACAAAACTGTTTACATAGGAAATATCATGCTTGGCGGATCATCAGCGTATAACTATAAGTTGGCAGACTTTGGACAGCAGGATACAACTAGGGCGGATATAACTAAAGCTTCATCAGACCTTCAGGTGGCAAAGACAATAACAAAGACCTATGGTGATGTAGCATTTTCTTTAACTGTGTCAGGAAAGAGCAATGGAAATAAGTCGTATATCAGCAGCAACGAGAAAGTAATTAAAGTTGATAAGAACGGAAAAATCACAATAATAGGTTCAGGAAAGGCTGTTATTACAGTTCGTCAGGATGAAACAGGCAATTATGAAGAGGGGAAGGCATCGATCACAGTTATAGTGAATCGTAAGGCGGTTACACTTACCATTGGCAATGCAGTAAAACTCACAGGTAAGTCAGATCCAAAGTTTACATATAAGGTGTCAGGACTCGTTGGAAAGGACAAACTCACAGGAATTACGATAAAGAGAACTGCGGGTGAAAAGGCTGGCAAATATTCGATATATGCGGCTCAAAAAAACGGGGCAAATTCAAATTATAAGCTTACAGTTAAACGGGGCGTATTGACTATAAAGCAGTCAGACCAATCAAAGCTCAGTGGTGAGCAAGTGGCAAAGCTTAATCTCCCAATTATAATTGTGAAGGGTAAGGGCGGAAATGGAATGATAACTTTGTCATGGAACAAGTATACTGGTGCTGATGGATATGATTGTTACTGGTCATATTGTGATGGTAAGCAGAATTACAAGAAATTTGCAACAGTTAAGGCAGACAAGCTTTCAGTGATACACAACAAGCTCCTGAACAATCGTGAGTATAAGTATTATATTGCGGCATATAAGATGGAAAATGGAAGAAAAGTCTATCTGGCGAAGTCGCCATCGGCTCATGTGGCAATGAATAATACGAGAAAAACTAATGCAGCTGAAGTAAAGGTCAATAAGTCTGCGGTGACATTGACAGCAGGAAAATCGTTTCAGCTTAGGTGCAAAGTAAGGCTGATCGATCCAAAGAGACCGGAGCTTAGTCATATGAATGAGTACCGTTATTATACAAATAACAAGAAAGTCGCAACTGTGAGCAAGACAGGAAAAATCACAGCGGTGGGCAAAGGTCGTTGTAAGATTTTTGTCATTGCAAATAATGGTGTGGGCAAGACTGTGACGGTTACAGTAAAGTAGGTACTATAAGAAAGGCTCCTCCAGACCCATAAGGTTTGGGGGAGTTTTTTGAGATTTATAGTTGATTATGGTATACCTATTTGCTAAAATTGAGTCAATGTGAAAAATTTAATACAAGTAAGGAGAGAAAAGTAATGGCACAGACAGTAAGTTTCGATTTTAAGAATGCAAAAGCCATGGCTACAGACGCTGATATCGCAGCAATCAAGGATCAGGTTGTAGCTGCAAAGGCAACACTTGTAAACAAGACCGGTGAGGGAAATGATTTCCTTGGATGGATCGATCTTCCAGTAGACTATGATAAGGAAGAGTTTGCCAGGATCAAGAAGGCAGCAGCCAAGATCCAGTCAGACTCAGATGTACTCGTAGTAATCGGTATCGGTGGTTCTTACCTGGGCGCAAGAGCAGCCATCGAAGCTTTAAGACACAGCTTTTATAACTCAGTTGACAAGTCGATCCGTAAGACTCCTGAGATCTATTATGCAGGATCTAACATCAGCAGCACATATATGGCACATCTGCTTCAGGTGATCGGTGACAGAGATTTCTCTATCAACATCATCTCAAAGTCAGGTACAACAACAGAGCCAGGTATCGCTTCAAGAATCTTCAAGAAGAAACTTGTTGAGAAGTATGGCAAAGAAGGTGCAGCAAAGAGAATCTACGCCACAACAGATAAGGCAAAGGGAGCACTCAAGACACTTGCAACAGAGGAAGGATATGAGACATTTGTAGTTCCTGACGATGTAGGAGGAAGATTCTCAGTTCTCACAGCAGTTGGTCTTCTGCCAATAGCAGTAAGTGGTGCCGATATAGATAAGCTTATGGAAGGTGCAGCTTCAGCAAGAAAGGATTGTCTTGCACAGGACTTCGACGATTCAGATGCTATGAAGTATGCAGCAGTTAGAAATGTACTTTACAACAAGGGTAAGTCAATAGAGATCCTTGCAAACTTCGAGCCAGCACTCCACTATGTATCAGAGTGGTGGAAACAGCTCTACGGCGAGAGCGAGGGTAAGGATGGCAAGGGACTTTTCCCAACAGCAACAGATTTCACAACAGACCTTCACTCACTTGGTCAGTTCATACAGCAGGGTTCACAGAACCACTTTGAGACAGTTATCAATGTTGTAAACCCAACATGTGAGATCGTCATGGAGGCTGAGGACTCAGATCTCGATGGCCTTAACTATCTTGCTGGCAAGACAGTTGATTTTGCCAACAAGAGTGCAATGAATGGAACTATCCTTGCACATGCGGATGGCGGAATACCTATCATCCAGATCAACATCGACAAGATCGATGAGTTCACACTCGGCGAGCTGTTCTATACATTTGAGTTTGCTTGCGGTGTAAGTGGATACACACTCGGTGTAAATCCATTCAACCAGCCAGGTGTTGAGAGCTACAAGAAGAACATGTTCGCTCTCCTTGGCAAGCCAGGCAATGAGGAGCTCGGCAAGGAACTTCTTGCAAGAATCAACGGTTAATTTATATACAGACAAGAAAAGGCAGGTACATATCATTTGATATGTACCTGTTTTTTTGTGGCATTCTTGTAATAGTATTTGCACAATGTTATACTTATGAAGTGTGTAGGCTTTTGCAGTTTATACTGTGAGATGGCCGATATGATATGTTTTACAGATTATTCTGAATTTGTGGACGGAAGGATTAAGGGATAGGACGGATGAATGAAAAGAGAGATATAAACGGCGTGTACAATCGTTACAGACAGGTACCTGTATATCTTATAGGACTTTTCTGCCTTATGACAGTTCTCATGTATTTTGTCGGCATAGGTGCCGGAATACTTGCAACTATATTTACGCTGACATATGGCACGATAATCGTATTCACGTTTCTCAGGATGAATCTTCTTGAGCGCGACAGGTATGTGGAGTTTGCTATGGAACACGGCAAGATGCAGAAGGAACTTATAAAGGAGTTTCCGGTTCCGTATGCCCTGCTGGACGAATCAGGAAAGGTCGTGTGGGTAAATGATGAGTTTTCCGCGATAACTGAGACCAGCAAGAGAAAGCTGATGAAACTCAATATCGTGCAGGTATTTGAGGAGGTTACAGAGGAGAATCTTCCGTATGAGGAGGATGTCACAGAGGGAGAGATAGCCTTCAGCGGCAGAGAGTACAGATATGAGATAAAGAGAGTTCAGGTGAACAAATACGACCCATCAGGAGAGGAACAGGAGAGTGAGAATGTTGATGGACAGCATGTGGATCCTGAGAACGCTCCTGTAAGTCACGGCAAAAAACATAGCAAGACCGACACGTTCCTGGCGTTTTACATGTTTGATGTGACTGTGGTCAATCAGCTCACCCAGGAAAATCACGATCAGAAACTGGTTGCAGGACTCATATATATAGATAACTATGATGAGATATTTGAATCACTTGAGGAGGTGCGACACTCTCTTCTGGTTGCACTGGTGGATAGAAAGATCAACAAATATATGGCAAATGTGGATGCCATAGTCAAGAGCCTTGAGAAGGATAAGTATATGTTTGTGATGCCACAGAAGTATCTGGATCAGCTGAAGGAGAACAAATTTGCCCTTCTGGATGAGGTCAAGGCTATAAACATTGGAAATGATCTGCCGCTCACTCTCAGCATAAGTCTTGGAACTGATTACAAGAGTTTTATAGAGAATTTTGAGGCTGCAAGATCCGCAATGGAACTTGCCCTTGGACGAGGCGGAGATCAGGCTGTCATCAAATCGGCGGACAGGATAACATACTTTGGCGGTAAGAGTCAGGGAACAGAGAAATCCACAAGAGTCAAGGCGAGAGTAAAAACTCTTGCATTTAAGGAATTGCTTGAGACCAAGGAACAGGTTATAATAATGGCTCACAAGAATCCTGATATGGATGCGTTTGGATCAGGGATAGGTATATATAAGATGGTTGCAGCCATGGGCAAGAAAGCCCACATAGTTGTAAATGAGGTGTCATCAGCGATCAGTCCGATATATGGAAGTTTCACATCCAGCAATGTGTATCCGGACGATATGATAATCAACAATGACCAGGCGCTCAGTCTCGTTGATGACGACACGGTTGTGGTGGTGACGGATGTAAATAATCCAACGCTCACAGAGTGTGAGGAGCTGCTTGCATACGCCAAGAGCATAGTGGTATTTGACCATCACAGGCAGACAAAGGATGTAATAGCGAATGCTACCCTCTCATATATAGAGCCATTTGCATCATCGGCATGTGAGATGATAGCTGAGATGTTGCAGTACATGGATGAGAAGATCAAGCTCAGACCTACGGAGGCTGATGCCATGTATGCCGGTATCCTCATAGATACAGACAATTTCCTGTCGAAGACAGGTGTCAGAACGTTTGAGGCGGCTGCGTTCCTCAAGAGGAGTGGCGCAGACGTTATGAGAGTCAGAAAGATGTTCAGGACAGATATTGAGTCCTACAGACAGAAGGCTGAGGGCGTGAGTCACGCAGAGATGGTTTTGGATGCATTTGCAATATCGATCATAACCCCATCGGAGAACGGACCTGAGTCACCGCTTGTTCTGACTGCAAAGATCGCAAATGAGATGCTCAACATCGCGGGCGTCAGAGCGTCATTTGTCATTGCACAGGTGGGAGATGACGTCAAGATAAGCGCAAGGGCGATAGATGATGTCAATGTACAGATAATCATGGAGCGAATGGGTGGAGGCGGACATGCCAATATAGCCGCAGCCCAGTTTGAGAATTCAAAGGCAGAGGATATCAAGGAGAAACTGATCGATCTGTTAAATGAGATGTATAAGGAAGGAGATATATAATAATGAAAGTTATATTATTACAGGATGTAAAGAGCCTTGGAAAGAAAGGCGCAATGGTTGAGGTTAGTGAGGGATACGCAAGGAATTTCATTATTCCAAAGAAACTTGGACTTGAGGCAACACCTAAGAATATGAACGATCTTAAACTTAAGAAAGCACATGACGAGAAGGTTGCTGCTGAGAATCTTGCAGAGGCAAAAGCACTTGCCGCTGAATTCGAGAAGTCATCAGTCACAGTGAAGATAAAAGTGGGCGAGGGCGGAAGATCATTTGGCTCTGTGTCTACAAAGGAGATCTCAGATGCTATAAAGAGCCAGCTTGGCAAGGACATCGACAAAAAGAAGATCGTCATGAAGGATGCAATAAAGGCTATAGGAAGTTTTACAGTGAAGATAAAGCTCCATCCTGAGGTTCAGGCTGAACTTTCAGTGAAGGTTGAGGAGGCATAATGGAGGATTCATTTGCCAAAAAGAAACTGCCGTACAACATAAATGCAGAGAAGTCTGTGATCGGTTCGATGCTGATGGACAGAGATGCAATAGTTGATGCGGCAGACATGCTGACAAAGGATGATTTTTATTATGGTCAGTATGGTATATTGTTTGAGAATATGGTCGAACTCTTCAAGGAAGGAAAGGCTGTAGATATAGTCACGCTCAAGAATAAACTTGAGGAGAACAATGTGCCGGATGAGGTGATAAGTGTCAGCGTCATCGCCGACATCATGGATGCGGTTCCGACATCTGTAAATGCCAAGCACTATGCTGAGATCGTGGCGGACAAGTCCCTGCTCAGAAAGGCGATAAAGCTGTGTGAGGGTATAGAAAAGGATTGTTATCTCGACTCAGAGGGGGTTGATGTCCTTCTGGAGAGAGCAGAGAGTGGAGTGTTCAACCTCATAAAGGAGAGAAACGGCTCCAACAGTTTTGAACCCATCGACAGGGTCGTCATGAATGTAATAGATCAGATCGAGGAGGCATCACGAAAGAATACAAGAGTTACAGGTATTCCTACAGGATTTATCGATCTGGACAATATGCTTACGGGTCTTCACGGTTCAGAGTTCATTCTGGTGGCTGCGAGACCGGCTATGGGTAAGACTGCATTCGTGCTTAATATCGCGCATCATGTGGCTGTAAGGAAGAAGATACCTACAGTTATATTTAACCTGGAGATGAGCAAGGAACAGCTTGTCACCCGTATGATAGCCATGGATTCCCTGGTCGATTCACAGAAGGTTCAGACCGGACAGCTGGCGGAGGATGACTGGGATCAGATACTTGCAAGTGCAGAGAACATCGCGGCTGCACCACTTTTCATAGAGGATACATCGGCTCTCACTATATCCGAGCTGAGATCAAAGTGTAGAAGACTTAAGAGCAAGAATAAGCTTGGACTGATAATAATCGACTACTTACAGCTCATGAGTACCACCGGAAGGGTTGAGTCCAGACAGCAGTTCGTGTCTGATATGTCCAGATCCCTCAAGATGCTTGCCAGAGAGCTTGATGTGCCTATCATAGCACTGTCACAGCTCAACCGAGATGTCGATAAGAGACCGGATCATAAGCCTGTGCTTGCGGATCTGCGTGAGTCCGGTTCGATTGAGCAGGATGCGGATGTGGTAATGTTCATTTACCGAGATGATTACTACAATCCGGACACTGACAAGAAGGGTATCTCGGAGATCATCATAGCTAAGCAGAGAAAAGGTGCCACAGGTTCTGTGGATCTTGTATGGCTGCAGGAGTACACAAAGTTTGCCAACAAAGAGCACTAATATCATATGTATTTATAGAATTTATCAAGAGTTAAAAGGAGATCAACAATGGTAGTAGAACCAAGAGTAAAGGATTATATTTGTACAACAGCACATCCTACAGGCTGCGCTCAGAACGTCAAGAATCAGATCGAATATGTAAAGTCAAAGGGAACTGTAGGAAATGACAAGGCGCCAAAGAAGGTCCTTGTGATAGGTGCATCCACAGGTTATGGACTTGCATCACGTATCGCTGTTGCATTTGGCTACGGTGCTGACACACTCGGCGTTATGTTCGAGAAGGAGTCAAATGGACGCCGTACAGCTACAGCTGGATTCTACAATACAAGAGCTTTCGAGGAGGAGGCTCATGCCGCAGGACTTTACGCAAAGTCAATCAACGGAGACGCATTTTCACAGGAGATAAAGGATCAGGTCATCGAAACCATCAAGGCTGATATGGGTAAGGTTGACATGATAGTTTACAGTCTGGCAGCACCTAGAAGAACAACTGCTGACGGAACAAAGTATACATCTGTTCTCAAGACTGTTGGACAGGAATACAGCAACAAGACTCTTGTTCTCAAGGACAACACAGTGACAGAGGCACATATATCAGCTGCAAATGAGGACGAGATAAACGCTACCATCAAGGTTATGGGCGGTGAGGACTGGATCGACTGGATGCAGGCACTCTCAGATGCCGGGGTTCTGGCTGATGATGTCATCACAGTTGCTTACTCATACATAGGACCAAAGATCACATTCCCAATATATGCGGAAGGGTCGATCGGTCAGGCAAAGAAGGATTTATACAAGTCAGCGGACATCATAAATGAGAAGTTCCCTAATATCAAGGCAAAGATTGCCATAAATAAAGCTCTTGTGACTCAGTCAAGTGCAGCTATACCTATCGTTCCACTGTACATCACACTCCTGTACAAAGTCATGAAGGAGAAGGGACTCCATGAGGGATGTATCGAGCAGATGCAGAGACTGTTCATGGACAAGATCCTTGATGACACTCAGGTCGATGACAATGGATTTATCCGTATGGATGACTGGGAGATGAGAGACGATGTACAGTCTGTTGTGGCTGAACACTGGGATACAGTAAACAATGACAATGTCAAGGATATCGCAGATATCGACGGATACTGGGAGGATTTCTACAACATGTTCGGATTTAGGATAGATGGTGTAGACTATTCGGCAGATGTAGATATCATGTAATTTCGCTTGCTGGAGGAAGATATGTATAAGTACCTTTTATTTGATCTCGATGGAACGATAACCAAGTCCGAAGAAGGAATATTTAACTGTATAAAATATGCTTTGGATTGGGCGAAGATGCCATATCCAAGCCCTGAGGTGTTCAGGAGTTTTATAGGTCCTTCTCTGTACGATTCATTTGCAAATACACTTCATATGGAAGATGCTCAGGCAAAGGAAATGGTTGCAAAATACAGGGAAAGATACAATGTGGTCGGTCTCTTTGAGGCTGAGGTGTATGACGGTGTGGCAGAAACTCTCAGTGAGCTGAAGAAGAGAGGGTGTATACTGTCGGTGGCAACAAGCAAGCCTACGGATCCCACGCTCAGGATACTTGAAAAGTTCGGGGTGAGGGATTGCTTTGATGTTGTCGTGGGTAGTAATCCTGACGGAACAGGATCGGATAAGAAACACATAATATCTCAGGTACTTAAGAAACTAAAGGCAGAACATGGTCTGACAGATGACATAGTGGATGCTGGTCAGGCAGTCATGATAGGAGACAGACGCTACGACATAGAAGGCGGTAAAGCCTGTGGACTTAGAACTGTAGGCGTTCTCTATGGCTATGGCAGCAGAGAAGAATTTGAGGCTGCTGGGGCAGACCATATAGTAGAAAAACCACAGGAGATATTGAACCTGTAGACTAAATAAACATTGAGCCTGTATATATGAAATCATATTTGACTTACATATATACAGGCTCAATGTTTTTATTTATGGGCTTTAGCCTGTTGAACACGCAAGGCTTAGAAAAATCTTAATATATAAATAAACAGCGTGTGAAACAATAAACCACCTGCTATGCGGGTGGTGTCAATAAGTTATACAAAGAAACACCTTTCCTTGTA
>JBNMKK010000039.1:0-21673 GCA_050874325.1 Coprococcus sp.
CCAGATTGTGGCTCTGGAGGCCGAGGGTTCGAGTCCCTCTATCCACCCTATTCTTTATCGCATATATTAGCGATGCTATTGGGTTATCGCCAAGCGGTAAGGCACAGGACTTTGACTCCTGCATTCGCTGGTTCGAATCCAGCTAGCCCAGTTATTAAAGTCCAGACTTATGGGCCATTAGCTCAGGCGGTAGAGCACTTGACTTTTAATCAAGTTGTCCGGGGTTCGAGTCCCCGATGGCTCACTTTCCCCTTCTATTGAGAGGGGTTATTTTTATTTATAAACAATATATTTTATATATTTTAACATATGCGGATATGGCGGAACTGGCAGACGCGCTAGACTTAGGATCTAGTCCTTCGGGGTGCAGGTTCGATTCCTGTTATCCGCATTTTCTTATATAAAAAAGCTCTATCTCAGCTTGTGACCATTATCAGATCACTCTACTGAGATAGAGCTTTTTTAATTTGTTCACAGTATGATCTCTACGATCTCCCGGAAACTATAAATTACTCAGCGTCTGCTGCTGGCTCTGCAGCTGGTGCTGCATCCTCAACATCATCTTCCTCATCATCGAAGAAATCATCGTCGAAATCATCGTCGAAATCATCATCGAAATCATCAAGGAAATCTGGAGTAAGATATGAATATACTGCATAAGCAATACCTGCGATAGCTGCAACAGCTCCAATGATAACAAGGATCACAAATAATGTGCTCTTTGCCTTCTCTTCTGTTGCGTCGCCCTTAACTAAAATTACGTCACTACTCTTCATCGTTACAATCCACCCTTTCTTAACCCAGCAATGGGTTTCATTATGATATTATATTGATTTGAAAGAAAAAACATACTGTCTAAATCTTCCAATACCTGTAAAAAATTATATCATACGACACCAATTATTTCTATATATAATTTATAAATAAATCTGACATTAAACTAGCGGTATAAACCTATTCGCTTTTCTTTAACTTTGCAAACGACGCAAACATTTTTCTGACTCCGCACCTGTCAAAGTTCACTGTAACCTCATAATCCTTCTCGCCCTTCTCCATGCCTTCGACTGTTCCTACGCCAAATTTTATGTGTCTGACTCTGTCTCCCACTTCATAATCCGGCTTTCCAGACGAATTCACCACAAAAGCTTTTCCAAATGAAGGCTGGGATGCCGGCTGACCATAAGTCTTCTGTCTGGAGTAGCTGCTGTACGGATTCTTCTGGCCATATTCTCTTCCCGATGATGTGGATCTGAACTTCAACGCCCCATCATAACTGTCAGCATATGAACCACCTCTGTTATATCTGTCAACAGATTCATACTCCCTTCGTTTAGCCATATTTCTCATATCAGCCTCATGTTCAAACAAAAGAGGAGGTATCTCTCTAATAAATCTGGATACATCACTGCATGTCCTGTTTCCATGCATCATACGCTCTCTCGCAGCACTCAGATAAAGCTTTTTCATGGCTCTTGTGATACCCACATAACACAGCCTTCTCTCCTCCTCAAGCGCATCAGGATCGTCCGAATTGAGCGCCATACCGCTTGGGAATACACGGTCCTCCATACCGCATATAAACACATAAGGAAACTCCAGTCCCTTTGCACTGTGGAGTGTCATCAGTTTCACCTGATTGTCGTCCTCCGACATGGAATCAAGATCTGACACGAGAGCTATCTCCTCCAGAAATTCGCTCAGTCCCGCGTCTTCATTCGTCTCTGCAAACTCGACAACCTTGTTCCTGAGTTCATCGATGTTCTCAAGTCTTGTCATAGATTCCTCTGTATGTTCTGCTATCAGCTCCGATTCATAGCCTGTATCCTCAAGGATCTTGTCATACACCATGTCAAGACTTTCTCCATCCTGAAGCATATCTCTAAATGACTGTATAAGCTCTGCAAACTGCTTTATCTTTCCAGAAGTCTTTGCTGCCATACCAGGTATCTCATCTGCTCTGACCGCCGCGTCCATCATAGACAGACCGTAGGCATCTGCAAATGATTCCACCTTGCTGAGGCTCGCCTCTCCTATTCCTCTCTTAGGAACATTGACCACTCTTCTGAAATACAGATTGTCCGTGGCATTGTTTATAACCTTGAGATATGCAAGCACGTCCTTTATCTCTTTCCTCGCGTAGAAATTTGTGCCGCCATACACCCTGTACGGAATGTTGGCATACACCATCTTCTCGCCAAGCACACGTGACTGCGCATTGGTTCTGTATAGTATGGCAATATCCCTGTAATCAACCCCCTGTCTTACAAGTGTCTTTATGCGACTTGCGACCATATCTCCCTCAGCATATTCCGTGTCACACTGCTCAAACGATATCTTCTCCCCGGCATCCTTATCGGTCCAGAGAGCCTTATCCTTTCTGCCCTCATTGTGCTGTATGACTGCATTTGCAGCCGCAAGGATATTGCCACAGGATCTGTAGTTCTGTTCCAGTTTTATCACCTTTGCATCGGAATATTCCTTCTCAAAGTTAAGTATGTTTGTTATATTTGCTCCACGAAACTTATATATCGACTGATCGTCATCTCCCACTACACAGAGATTCCTGTACTTCCTGGCAAGCATCTTCACCAGCAGGAACTGTATATGGTTCGTATCCTGATACTCGTCAACCATTATATATCTAAACCTATTCTGATATGTGTCAAGCACATCTGGATTGTGTTCAAACAATTCCACAGTCTTATATATAAGGTCGTCAAAATCCATGGCATTATTCTTCCTAAGCCGTCCCTGATACTCCGTGTAGACCTCTGCCACCTTTGTTGCAGCATAGTCCGCCGCATTTCTTCTGGCAAATTCATCAGGCGACAGATACTTCTCCTTCGCCTTTGATATCTCACTCATAAACATCTTCTCAGGATATCTCTTAGGATCTATCTGAAAATCCTTCAAAATACTCTTAACCGTACTCTTCTGATCATCCGAATCATATATATCAAAATTCTTACCATAACCTATTCTGTCTGCATATCTTCTGAGTATCCTCACACAAAGTGAGTGAAACGTGCTGACCCACACACGATCCGCTCCATCGCCGACTATGAGATTCACTCTCTCCCGCATCTCCTTAGCCGCCTTGTTGGTAAATGTGATCGCCAATATATTCAAAGGATTTACACCCTCATGATCCATAAGATACGCTACCCTGTGCGTTATCACTCGTGTCTTTCCACTTCCAGCACCAGCCAGTATGAGCAGTGGTCCATCCACATGCTCACATGCCTGCTGCTGCATATCATTAAGTCCTGCCATAATTCCTCCTATATATGTATAAAAACGCTGTCATGTATAAACCAAACATATGTTTTATTCCATCTGTTCAGTATAACATAACAGCGTTTATTTGCAAATGAATATATAATTTTATTTGCAGCTTACACAAGCTTTGTTCCACAATTACCGCAGAACTTTGCTCCGTTGGTCGGCTGACCACAGTTAGGACAGAACTTAGGAGCTGTTCCTGTCGCCTGACCACCCATCTGATTGTTCATCTGGTTCATCGCACCTGACATCTGGTTAGCCATCGCCATTCCCATCTGCATGCCAACCATTGCATTTGCCATATCCGTTGCATTACTTCCGGCTGTTCCTGTACGGCCACCCCTTGCCATAGAATCAACCATATTGACCTGCTGATATCTATTCATATCCCCAATCATTGAATACTCAGCAGCCTGATCTGCACGTTTCTGTATATTCTCCGGATATGTAAACTCACTGATCCTGAAATCTGTGATAGTAAGTCCGATTCCCAGAAGTTCCATGTCCAAATCTTCCTTGATACCCTTAGCTATATCAACTGCGTTGGCCATGAGGTTGAATACATCTTTTCCAACCTTTGTTATCCACTTCATGAGAAGTCCATCCAGAATACCTCTGATACGGTCTCTTATGTCATCAACTGTATACTGCTGTTTGATGCCGGCAACCTTCTCGATAAGTACATTGTAATCGTCTATCTTGAACGAGAACTTACCATTTGACCTTACAGGAAGTCCACCAGGAAGTCCCGGTGCCTGAAGTCTGATAGGTGAACTGGTTCCCCAGTTACATGTGAACTCCTTGGTATTTACAAATAGAACCTCTGCTCGAAGTCCTGAATTGAAACCAAACTTGAATCCCTTAAGTGTTGAAAGAAATGGTATGATCTGTGAATCAATGGTATAACTTCCAGACTCTGTAAATATACCCTCAACAGCTCCGTTGTACATGAATATCGCATCCTGTCCCGGCTTGATGATAAGCTTTGAGTCCTTCTTTATCTCTTTGTTGGTCCACTTCCAGAAGATTACGTCATCTCTGTACTCTTCCCACTCTACAACATTAGCAAACTGATTTGAAAATAATCCCATCTATGTGCTCCTCTCTGTCAAAAGGATTTACTGTAATCCCATCTTAGCCTTAAGTGCTGCAAGCTCATCCTGAACATCTGCGTTAGGAGCTGCATCATACTTGCTTGCAAGATCATCAACTGAATCTGCTGCTGATGAGTTAAGCTCGCTCATTGCATTTGCCTTGTCAAGCATAGCGTCTGCCTTTGCTTCCATTCTTGAGAACGCATCCATTGATGCTGATGAATCGCCGATACCGCTCATCATCTTGTTCATACGCTCCTGAGTCTTTGCAACCTGAACCTTTGCCTTGATGGTCTCTTTTCTTGCGTTCAGATCTCCAACATCCTTTGTGAGCTTATCATGCATCTGTCTCATCTTGGCTGCATTTGCTGCTGCTGCATCATATGCCTGCTGAAGTGCAACCTGTTTCTGTGTGAGCTGGTTCTTCTTCTCAAGGAACTTCATTGCATCGCCTTCATTGCCTGCTACAAGTGCCTTTTCAGCATATGTCTGCATCTTAGCGATCTCTGCATCACACTCATCTAACTGTCTCTTGCATCTCTGCTCCTCAGCCATAACAGTAGCTGTCTCTGACTTAACCTTTCTGAGATCCTCCTGAAGATCTCTCAGATACTGATCGATCATCTTCTCTGGATCTTCTGCCTTGTCCAGTAGTGCATTGATGTTTGATGACATGATGTCCTTAAATCTCTTTAAAATTCCCATAATTTTTACCTCCGCTTTGTAAATGAAAAGTTATATATAATATTAATGTTGTCTCCTGTCGACGACACCATCATTATATAATGTATATGTTCCAGCCTCAATATTAAGTCCGAAATGTTTGTTCATCATATGATGTGTTTATAGACACGTTACCCCCTGTAAAGTATCAGTCATCAACTTATTCAACCTTAACATTCATCTGATCATACGATCTGAACACCCGGTCAGTCTACACCACTCCGTCATCCACATCGTCAAAATCATCGGATATACGTCCTCCGATCCTGAAATCAGGCTTTCCGCTCTTGTCTGACGCAGCACCCTTTGCACTGTCATCCGTGATGGATTCTTCAAGTCTAACTGGTGTCCTGTCACCAAATCTCTTCTTCTTGTCATCGGCATCATCGTCCCTGATGACGTGTATCGATGAGTCCTCCTGCATGATATCCTGCGCTCTCACCGGCTCTCTGGACGCCTTCACCCTGATAGGTTCCTGCTCCTTCTTTTCGTCAAAATCGAACTCCCACTGAACCATCTCCGGCTCTCCGCTGTTGTCCTTATGACTCTCTTCCTTTGAGCGATTCTTCTCATAGTAAAGCTCATTTGCAAGGAGCTGGCTTATCTCCAGGATATCCGCATAGCGCTCCTGTTTCTTCATATCCATGAGGCCTTCCATAAGTTCCTTCTTGTTGTTCTCTATTATCTCTGACTTCTTTCTGAGTGACTCAAGAACCCTGTCGCTCTCCATGCTTATCATGTTGTATGCTTGATTGACTGTCTCATTGATCTCCATCAGCATCTCATTCGTATATATGATAGATGCCGCATAGATCTCGTTGGCCGTTCTGAGCGCCTGTCTGTCCTGCTTGCCCAGGCTCTTGACCTTTCTGTCGACATACAGAGGGCTCGGCTTGCTGAGTCTGATCCTCGATGCAGCCTCCTCAGCCTCGGCGATGATCTCATCTGCCTCCTGCTCCGCCTCCTTTATGATCTTGCTCCTCTTGTCCGTTATCTCATGATATGCCTTAAGTTCCAAATCTATAGTTGTCTTGAGTTCTTCCACGATCTCAAGTACTTCTTCTTTATTGACCAAAACCTTACCAGCCGCAAATGGAACATTCTGTCCGTCACCGACCAGATCCTGTATCCTGTCAAGCAGCTGCTTAGCTTTTCCGTTCTCCATAATAGTGCCTCCGCAATAGTGCCTTTATAAATAATCCGTTTATCGTATAGATATACACTTGTTTATTCTAGCATCTTTCATGGTTCATTTCAACAAATGCCCCTGATTTATTTCTTAACATTGCTCACTTTATGTCAGTCGATGGCTGGCTTTGTGTCATCCCTGGGGATCCCAAGAAAATCCTGTATGAGGTGTCTGGAAAAAAGTCTCCCCTCTTCACTCTCAAAAATGCGCTCCGGGTGCCACTGAAATGCAAGTATGCTCATGGCCGGGGACACAAACGCCTCCACAGACTCATTTTCCTCGTCCACCACAATGGGATAAAACATTGTCGACAGATTTTCCAGATATACACAATCACTGTGAAAATTGTTGACCTTCACATACCTGTCCGTATTCACTATGCGTGCCATGTGGTCTACACCCCTCGGTCTCGGAACTTTAAATCTTGCCGAGTAGCATATCTTTCCTCCAAACAGCGCATTTATATGCTGCATACCACGGCACACCCCTATCACCGGTATGCTGTTGTGTACACAGTACATTATGAGCTGTTCCTCCATTGCATCACGTCTCGGCTGCAGTTCCGCATTGTGGGGCTCTATGTAATGCCTAGGATGCAGCGTTCCACCCCCGGTAACTATGAGCAGATCGAACTGCTGCTCAACCACGGCATCAAAATCCTTTGTAAAATTGGACACAGGCAGAAGCCTTATACCCATACTCTCATAGAATTCAACATATGCAGCCTCCAGAACATCCGTGGATTTGCCATACATGTTATGTCCTTCCCTCTGTGTAATAAGTGCGCGCAGCATATGTCATTCTCCTTTCATTATCTTTCCATTTGCACAGTCAAGTGTCACCCTTGTCTGTCTCTCGACAAAACTATATATACAATCGCCGCATCCTATGGCTGCCGGGATGTTGAACTCCGCACATCGTATCGCCATATGCGATGCCGCTCCTCCATATTTTGTTATAAACCCCTTTATACCCTTTGCGAAAATCCAGTCGTATCCGGGATCAGCCTTTGGCAGCACAACTATCTTGTCCCTGACATCAGCGATGTCCTCATGATCTTCATTCTCATAATTTTCGAGAAGTATCACATCACCAGTCACACACTCGGATGTGATAAAATTCGGTCTTGCCTCCCATACCTCTATGCACTTCAGATCACCCGGACCATACACCACATCCGGAAGTATCAACATAGAACTGATCTCAAATGCACGCCTGTTCCTGTCTATTATCCTGAGCCAGTTTTCCTTTATCTCTCCGGCAGAACTCCTGACCGCAAGCTGAATATCCGGCACCTCAAGATAAGCCATATCCTCCTTTGATATGCCCAGCTTATCTCCTATATCTATAAGTATATCTATGGCAAGACTGAGTGTCTTGGTGAATTCAAACTTGAAGTACTCACGCTCCTCCATGGAATCGCGAAGGAAATCTACGAACTCCTTAAGATCCACATAAAATCCTATATCCTCAAGGGCATCCAGCATCTTCACCATATCAAGGGATGTGTGCTTGAGCTGCTCTATTGTCTGCCTCTGCTTTCTCGCAGCAGCACTTCCCTTTGACAGATCAAACTCTCTGTGTGCATAGGTGTCACAGGTTATATCATATGTCCCCGATCTAAGATGTCCATACTTTTCGTCAAATGTCACCCTTGTTATACGCCCATCCACCAGATCCTGAAAATCCGAATCATACTCTGATGCCACCGTATATATCGACATCATGAAGTCGTCTATATCCTTGTCCGTGAATACACCCCTATACACGAGCGAACGGCTTATCGCCTTTGATATAAACGCAAGTCTTGCCTGTCTTGCAAACTTCGGTGTGCCGTAATGCTTTATACTCTCTATGAGCTGCACAAAATACTGCAGCAGCGTTATGACATCGTTGTCCGCCATGATCCAGTTGCTCCTGGTATTTTCACGGTGTACCCTTAGCCCGTTGAGCGCCCTAAGATCCTTCATCCTGTTTCTTCCAAAATTACATATTGCGTTGTTCGTGAGATTGAACAGAGAGTCCGACAGATCCGCTATCTCCTCCCTGGTAAAACCTTCTCCCCTAAGTTCCTGCAGCTTATCCTCCGTTGCAAAATCATACTCCGAAAATGCCACCTCAAATTCTATCTTGTCGTGTGCTGTCGGATCCGCCTTCAGTTTTCGGTTATAGTATCCAAGCAGTTTCTTCTCAAGCCTATCATCCACATCATCCGGCATGAGTCCGAGGAAAGATTTCTTTAACGAAATATAAGGCTTATTTCCAAGCTTGTACATGAGATCACCGTCGACCTCCCTGTATCCGATATAACTAAGCCCCTGATTCCACGCGGAGGATGTTATGATCTCCCTGTACAGCGAATAATCAAGGGGATGGGGATTTTCACCTATCATCTCTGCAGGATTCCAAAATGCCATATCAGAGAGGATAGTATTTTTTTCTCCCAACATATCTCCTATCCTGCAATACTCCCTGGCAGCCTCATCCGCGATTTCAAATATCTCCTCATCAGACACCCTGCTTTTTTCTGCCTTAATGCTTGCTGCAAGAGGTCTGACCTGAAACACCGTCACCACATCCTGAGCATCTATGGCAAATTCCACATCAAGTGGATACTCAGGAAATATATCCTCAAGTTCTCTCATCGCCGATATCAGCACACCCCAATGTTTCGGAAGTTCTGATATCTCTGCACTTCTAAGCACATACACATTCTTTCCGCCCCTGCCACTTGTGACCGCATCCGTGGAATCCTCATCATACGTTATCGCGTAATATGGTCTGTTCTTTTTGAGCTCCCTGGAAAATATAACTCCGCTGTAACTTATATCATCCACCTGAGTCTGTACCAAAACCTGCTCATCCGACACATCTTCTATATCGCATCTGTATGAATCCAGAACATTTATCAGAGCGCAGACGACCGACTCCCTGTTTTTAGAGTCAACTCCCAGTATACTCTCATAATGGCCCGCATTTGACGTATTCATTCCATCCTCATTGGATGACGAACTTCGCACGACTATCTTTTGTCCGCCAAATTCTCTGTCTATGTCGTCGGCAACTTTATACGGATCATCCATTATTTCGCCGCCAGTCACGATCTTCATCTTCTCAATTTTAGAAAATTTCAACCTTCCATATAAGCTCTTGAGCACATCAGCCTTTGATGAGATTTTATATGTCATGTTGTGCCTCCTTATATTTACAAGAAAAAAAGCTGCACTTAGTGTATACTAAAGTGCAGCTTACATCAATTCATCCTTAAATATTCTTTTATAAAAATATGTATTATCTCACGGTAAACAGATCGTCAACCGACTTTCTAGGTGGCATCTCCGGTGCAAATGCAGGATATCCCATGGCTACAACCGCAGCTACAGTCTGTCCCTCCGGAATTCCAACTATCTCTCCGACCTTGGCATCATCAAATATACCAAGTATAACTGTTCCTACACCCTTTGCATGGGCTGCAAGACAGAATGTCTGTGTAGCTATTCCAGCGTCGAACATCTCCCAGCCGTTTCCCTTGCTTGTGCTCGCCTCGCCGTTCTTCTCATACCCACATATGCCATCCTTCTTTGTGATGACCATGAGCTGCTTTGATCTGCTGACGGTCTTCTGGTTCAGTGGGAAATCCATGACCCCCTCAGCTGCGATCTTCGCGATCACTGCCTCGTCCTCCACGAGTGTATATCTGATAACCTGTGTATTCTTCCATGATGGGGAGTAGGATGCAAGTTCAACAATGTCTTTTACAACATCAACCGGCACCTTCTCATCTGTAAACTTTCTCACACTTCTTCTTGTCTTAATGCATTCAATTGCGTCCATTGTACCCTCCTTATACTCTGTATTATATCAAGCCCTGAATGTACAGGATACCGCTCGTGAATTTGTCACCCACGTTGTTCACGTAATCCCTGTACTCTTTATAATCTATATAATACTTCTTTCCCCATGAAGATACAACAAGATATTCCCTTCCCTTTACATTTTTTACACCCGTAACGGTCACATAATGGGAATGTACATCCTGACGTATAGATGTCTTGAGACTTCCGTCCTTTTCGACATACATGCGGATTCCCTTTTTGCCAAATGGATTGTACCTGTTCGGTCCTATCGCAAGTATCACCGGCTTATTCTTTCGGATGAGATGCTTTATATCTTTCAACATAGCCTCGTCCGACTGCATCATTTTCCACTTTGCCTTCAGTCCTATATCGTTCAGCATAAAATATCTGTTCATCGTGTGTTTCAGCGCGATCCCCAGCATTCCTTTATGCATCAGCAGTATAACATAATGAATATAGAAGAACTTCACATACTCAAGATAATCGTGTTTGTTGTAAAGTCCCTTTGGCTTGTTTATCTTTCTTATGGCATCTGTCATCATGTTCGGATTCTGCTCAGCAAGATAAATGGTCAGATCTGCCATTGCCACAACTCCACAGCCGACCCTCTGCATCTTTTTAGAATTAGACCAGTTCTGATTGCCGCCATAGCTCACAAGGTTCATATTCTTGATCTTCACGTAGTCTTTATTAGTTAAATATAAATCTTCCATAATCTATTAGTCCTTTCCAACCCCTGCACAAAAGTGCAGTCAAACAAATATGGGTGTCCCAAATACCAATTTACTTCCAATACACTTTCTGTATTCTGATACACGTATTGTATCACGATTCATTGTCAACATCAAGCATTCTTAACTGTATTAAGTAGTATTAAAAACTACATTGTTTCGACGTTGCCAAGCCGCATCTATAATGTATTGTTCCCTGTATTTTGATGTATGACACATTTGGGGCTTTACTTTTTTCAAATGTTCTGCTATAAGATTATATGAGTTGGATAAGTGATCGCGGCTGCATTTTTTGCAGGTGAGGAAAGTCCGGGCTTCACAGGGCAGGATGCCGGATAACGTCCGGTGGAGGCAACTCCCAGGCCAGTGCAACAGAAATAAACCGCCATATTCGTATGGTAAGGGTGGAAAGGCGAGGTAAGAGCTCACCGCTGCTGTGGTAACATAGCAGGCTCTGTAAACCCCATCCGAAGCAAGACCAAATATGGTTTCCCAGTGGAACCTGTGGAATGATACAGTTGCCCGCTGCATTCCAGGTAGGTCGCTTGAGTTTTATGGCAACATAACTCCTAGATAGATGATCACTCTCGACATAACCCGGCTTACAGTCCAACTCATTATATCTGAACATCAAAACGGAGATGACGATCAACTCTTTGATCTGCCATCTCCGTTTTATATCTCTATCAATATCTGATCGCATCAGCTGCAATTTTATCCCAGCCAACGTCATATGTCAAAACATCCGCCGCCTATGAACTCTCTGAGTATGGAATTTGCCGGGATACATTCTTCATCTATATCCCTGAACATATCCACGAATTTCAGAAGTCTCTGAACTTCTTCGTAGTATTTTGACTCCCGTCCAACAGCTTGAAGAAGTGGCTTTGCAGCCCTTCCAACAGCAGTGTACTCATACAGCAGTCCGGAATTGAACATCACATCCGCCTCATTCTCATATGGGAATATATATTTCTCTTCCCCATTTCTAACGGACTTCCACATAGAGAGAGTCTTCTCCACATCATTGCCGCGGGTCCTGTAATCTCTGACCATTCTTCTGAGCAGCCTGCTGTCCATCGTCGACACCTTTACCTGCTGTCCCTCCTCGCCATCAACATAAAGCTGATTTAGCGGACTTATGTATATCTTATACTTATCTGATTCTTCAAGCTTATATGTCATCGCAGGATTGAGCGAATGGATCCCCTCCATAATGATGACATCAGACTCTGCGATCTGAAGATAATTACCGTGGTACTCCCTATGTCCCGTCTTGAAATTGAACACCGGCATCTCTATCCTTTCGCCCGAGAGCAGTCTGCACATGTCATTGTTCAGTTTCTCAAGATCCATCGCCTCTATGCACTCAAAATCGTAGTTGCCATTCTCGTCCTTTGGATTATCCTCCCTGTTGACAAAATAATTGTCCGCAGCAATTGCATGTGGCTTAAGCCCCATTGCCATAAGCTGAATACCCAGTCTGTGCGACAGCGTAGTCTTGCCTGCAGAACTCGGACCGGAGATGAGCACTATCTTTCTATGCTCTGCCAAAATCCTTCTGGCTATCTCATAAATGCTGTTGCTTTGCATCGCTTCACACACGAGTACAAGCTCCATACTACGGCCAGAATCTATCATCGCATTCAGCTTATCCACAGAATCAATTCCAACTTTCCGCGCCCACTCTTTTGCGGTCTCCTTCAGGGATGTAACACTCTTTTCTTCATTGCCCATATCAGCTATCAACTCCCATACGTCATATGATCTCCAGTGCCCTGTCTATGTAGTCAAGCTCATGCCGCAGTTCTATACATCTATTTCTCGCATTGTCCGTCTCCGACTTTTCAAGTCCTGCCAGGATTTGTTTCACTGTATTTCTCTGGTTCTCAAGATAAGACTTTAAAACCATACTGTGACTGTTCAAAAGGGTGTACCCATACTTGAAATATATTTCCTGCATATCCGGATTATGACCAGATGCATCATTTCCCGTGTCACAATTTTTTCTGGATCCTGCGGTGTTTTTCAGATCGACATTCATGACCACATAGTATTTGCCCGCATCCACCAGCATTTTTTCATCCGAAATATTCCATCCGTTGTCATATATATACTTTCTCACATGTTCAATTTCTGATTGTGGCTGCAAAACAAGCTGACCTGCGCTCTCCACAACAGCCTTTCCAGACTCAAGAATGTCTGTTATGAGTATTCCTCCCATACCGGCTATTATTATCGAGTCCGTCTCCCCCGGTTCCACCGTTCCAAGTCCGTCTCCGAGCCTCAGATCTATCCTGTCATCCATTCCCCACCTGCTTATATTATCTCTGGCTATAGCACACGGACCGGTTCTAACATCTGATGCTATGACCCGGTCCGCTATGCCATTTGCCACCAGATATATGGACACAAATGCGTGATCACATCCTATGTCGCACACTCTGCTGCCCGGTATGACCATATCGGCAACAGTCTTCATTCTAAGTGACAATTCTATATCTTTCATTTATATGTCTCATGTCAGCCAGTCGTCTGCCAGCTGACACTTTTCTCCATTCCGTTCTGCGTTGATTAGTTGTAAAGGAAATCCTTGAGCTTTCTGCTTCTGTTAGGATGTCTGAGTTTTCTGAGCGCCTTGGCCTCTATCTGACGGATACGCTCTCTGGTTACATTGAATTCCTTTCCAACCTCCTCAAGTGTTCTAGGTCTTCCGTCATCCCATCCAAATCTGAGCTTTATAACTCTCTGCTCTCTCTCTGTAAGTGTGCTCACAACATCATCAAGCTGCTCGTGGAGAAGAGTCTGGTTTGTGGCCTCCACCGGTGTTGGAATACTCTCATCCTGGATAAAGTCTCCAAGATGGCTGTCCTCCTCCTCTCCAATAGGAGTCTCAAGTGATACAGGCTCCTGAGCTATCTTCATGATCTCCTGTACTCTCTCCTTTGGAAGTCCCATAACCTCGCCAACCTCCTCTGGAAGTGGCTCTCTGCCAAGTTTCTGCAGAAGGTCTCTGCTCACTCTTGTAACCTTGTTGATCGTCTCCACCATATGAACAGGAATACGGATCGTTCTCGCCTGATCTGCGATGGCTCTTGTGATCGCCTGTCTTATCCACCATGTGGCATATGTGGAGAACTTGTATCCCTTCCTGTAATCAAACTTCTCAACAGCCTTCAACAACCCCAGGTTACCTTCCTGTATAAGATCAAGAAACAGCATGCCTCTTCCCACATATCTCTTAGCTATACTTACAACAAGACGAAGATTGGACTCTGCAAGTTTCTTCTTTGCCATCTCATCGCCTGCCTCCATTCTCTTGGCAAGCTCGATCTCCTCCTCAGCGCTGAGCAGCGGAACCTTTCCTATATCCTTAAGATACATCTTGACCGGATCCTGTGTCGTACTTGATATGTCTCCGGTATCTGTAAAATCAATCTTCTCTACGTCCTCACCCTCAGCAATGACATCCTCATCAAGCGCAGGCTCCTCCTCGTCAGCGTCCGTGATCTGAAGGATATCAACTCCATTTTTCTCAAGGAAATTAAAGATCTTCTGCATGGTATCAAGATCAAGGGCAACTTCCTTCAGGTCGTTGAAATGCTTTATAAGTTCTGTGTCCTCTATTACATTTTTCTTGCTGTGTGCAATTGCAAGCAGATCCTGGAGTTTCGCATTGAACTTTGCGTTGATGGCATCGTCCTCACTGACCTTTATCATATCATTCTCATTTGTGTCTACCACATCCACTGTACTATTGATCTTGTTGGTACTCATATTCTTCCTCCACATAATGTATTTGAGCAGGCGCATCTGAACACGCCCACATGTCTCACCGAGGATCCGGCTAGTGTCTGATCCCCTTTATGAAATCAATCAGATCGTCACTCTGAATTTTTCCATTTTCTTTCTATCCTTTATGAGCTGCTGAACCTTTGTAATGTCATTTTCACTCTCCAGCTGTTTTTTGATACTGGCAAGTTTTATCTTTCTCACCACATCAGTTATCGCTCCGCTTATCTCTTCCTCCGTCATATCTATAGACAGGTCTGTCTGGAGCATCCCGGCCACAAGTCTCTGTTCCTCCACATCCTGAAATGTGTTGACCACAACAGCGGGTTCCACCTTGTGCTGCTGCCTATACTGTGAAAACAGCTTATCTGCCACTGTCCTGAACACTCCAGGTTCAAAATCTTCCTCTGTTATAACTCCATCGAGTTTTTCAAAGAGTGATGGCTCATTGACCAGCCATGTGAGGAGCAGTCTTGCGGTCTTATTGTCCCCGCTGTCTCCGCTCTGTCTTCCTGGCTGCACCGCAACATTTTCACCTACGGCTGTGTCATATCCGATCATGCCATCAAGATTGCCGTTTCCCTGCCGCTGTTCCTCAAGACGTCTCTCTTCCCGTTCCACCACATCGGGTTTAGGGGTTCCGGAAACTCCATAATCATGAACTTTCTTAGCTAGAGCCTCTCTGTCTATAATATAGGCGCGGGCTATCGCATCGATATAATTGTTGCGCTCCAATGGATCTTCCAAATAAGAAAGTTCCCTTGCCACCTGATTCTGAAACTTTGTTCGCTCTCCCGGATCTGCCTGATCGTATTCTTCCGAATATATCCTGGCTAGGAACATCATTCCACTCTCAGCTTTTTTTATACGTTCCTCAAATGCCTCACTTCCAAGATTCCTTATGAACTCATCCGGATCCTTGTACGGCCTCATATTGATGACTCTCGCACCGACTCCCACCTCTCGAAGTATTGCTATGACCTTCTTGGTGGCGGCTACTCCCGCTCCATCACTGTCATACGCCAGATACACCTCATCAGTATACCTCTTTATTATGCCCGCATGTCCAAATGTAAACGCCGTTCCAAGGGATGCAACTGCGTTGTCAAATCCTGCCTGATGCATGGAGATCACATCCATATATCCCTCACAGCATATAAAGCCCTTTCTGCGGCTGCGTCTTGCAATGTTCATGGCAAACAGTGTATGGCTCTTATCAAATACCGCGGTATCGCTGGTATTGATGTACTTTGGCTTTCCATCGCCCAGCACTCTTCCGCCAAATGCTATGACCTTGCCGTTGATGTCAAGTATTGGGATCATCGCCCTGTTCCAGAACTTGTCCACTCCGCCTTCCTTCTCTGATATCTCCACCAGTCCGGAATTCTTGAGCTGTTCATCTGTATATCCCTTGCTCCTGAGATATCTGTACAGGTCATCCCTGTATATATCAGCATATCCGAGTGCAAATTTATTTATAGTTTCATCCGTGAGCCCTCGTGTATTTCTATAGTAATCATACGCTTTCTCACCGTGCTGTCCATGTTTCAATATATAGTGGAAATACGCCGCAGCAGTCTTGTTCATCTCCCTCAGTGTTATCTTATACTGCTCTCTTGATCTCTCCTGCGCGCTCATGGATTTCTCCGGCAACTGTATGCCCGCCCGCTCTGCAAGACGTTCAACAGCCTCGGGGAAATTCAGGTTCTCGTATTCCATGACAAATGTAAATACATTTCCGCCAACACCGCAGCCGAAACAATGATACATCTGTTTCTCTCTGTTAACCTTAAACGATGGAGTCTTTTCGTGATGGAAAGGGCAGCATGCCTCATAGTTACTTCCCTTCTTCTTAAGGCTCGCGTAACTGCCGATGACATCCACTATGTCATTGCGCGACAACACCTCATTTATCACTTCGTCCGAATAATACAATTCGATTCCTCCTTAAACTTTCCACGACTTTGGTATGTATATGCTCTTAAATGTCTCTATTGCATAATTGTCCGTCATACCGGCTATATAATCACACACCACCGTCTTGGGATCCTCTCCCATATATATCATCTCCACACACTCATTTGTAAGTCTGCTTGCATCCTCTATGAAATATTCATACAGTATCCTGAGCATTTTATCCGCCTTGAGTTCCTCACTCTTGGCAATAGGATTGGTGTAGAGATATGTAAACATATACTTTCTGAGTTTTCCCAGCGCATCACCTATGACCGGTGACATGCTGACCTCATCTTTATCCATGCTTGTCTTTATAACATCATGTATCAGACAGTTCAGTCTGGTTCTTGTGGTCTTTCCAAGTATATCGGTAATATTTCCCGGAAGATCCTCCTCCTTCAATATATTACCTCTTATGGCATCATCTATATCATGATTGACATACGCTATCTTATCCGCCAGTCTGACGCACTGTCCCTCAAGCGTATGTGGGGTACACGATGTCTTGTGGTTCAATATCCCATCGCGGACCTCCCAGGTAAGATTCAGCCCCTCTCCTCTGTTCTCCAGGCGTTCAACCACCCTCACGCTCTGTACATTATGGCTGAAATTATTTCCTGCACAGGATGCTAGTGTGCGTTCTCCCACATGTCCAAACGGAGTATGTCCAAGGTCATGTCCAAGTGCTATCGCCTCCGTGAGATCCTCGTTGAGTCTGAGTGATCTCGCAATGGTTCTGGCTATCTGTGCCACCTCTAGGGTATGGGTAAGTCTTGTCCTGTAATGATCATCTCCGGGCGACAGAAACACCTGCGTCTTATGCTTTAATCTCCTGAACGACTTACAGTGCAAAATACGATCTCTGTCTCTCTGGTACACCGTTCTCAGATCGCACTGATCCTCCTGTCTGTCCCTTCCTCTCGACTGATCACTGAATGAGGCATAAGGACTTAGATTCTGATGTTCCCGCTGTTCCTGTTCTTCACGTATTGTCATATATTTCTCCTATCCACATATACAACCAAAACCTAACAGTATCTATTCCAAATCATATCTGATTAACCACACATCTTTATTATTCTGTGATTTTTTTCATAATCCTTTTTTTATTTCATTTTTTTTATAGTTTTTTTCAAAAAATATCAGTTCTTTCCAAACCTTGATTCATCCTGAACGATGCTCACTTCACTTCCATCCCTTGCATCGATCATGATAAGCTGTATAGGATATGACTCATCACTCCCCCTGTCAGTATCCAACTGAGCAAATGTATACACAGGGATCGCCTCATACTCACCATCACTGATCTTCGTTCTAAAGTATGTCAGTCTGACATCGTTGAACTCCACCTTGTTGTATCCTCTGTAATCGGCAAAATGCTCCGGCATACATTTCTGCAGGCTGTCTACAGCGTCATCCCAGCTTATTAGTGATCCCACCTGAGCGGCATCCTCATCAGATCTCATAGGCCATGTACATATAAACGAGACCAGTCCGTCACTGTCAAATGTTATACTATACTCCGACTTTTCCATATAGTAATAGTTATCCGGATTGAAATTGTCCTCATTACTCTGATGAGATATAGTGTCAACACCAAATGCCTCCGGCTGATATAACGGCTGCCCCGTCACTGCTGCTCCAAGTCCGACAGAATATCCGTTCTTCTCATATCCACACGCCTCATCTCCGCCATTTGCATCATAGTATCCATATTCTCTGTATATCTCATTCTCGGAAGTCATTGCAACATCATTAAAGCCCCATTTGGACATGTAATCCATCGCTTTTGCCAAAGCCTCGTCCTGGCTCAGTCCGCATTTGTTGTCTTCATCCACGGCTGCCCATATTGGAGAATTTCTGTTAATGGCATCAAGTTCTTCACTGTCATATGTCATGTATGCAACAAAAGTTGCTCCCAATTTCTGCATCTCCTCCGGCACTTCTTTCGCCGATGCCAGCTGCAGCTCAAATCCCTCATCCGTGGACCATGACTGGTCAAAAAAGTACAGTATGTACTCTGTGCCATCAATCTTCCCGATAAAATAATCTTTACTGTAGTCGACAGCAGCCCCTTTATCCGCAAAAATCGCATCTCTCTGCGCCTGGCTCACTTCATCCTTCAGATCATAAGGATACTCAAACACCCCTTCTTCTTCGTCAAAAATGTTCTTCAGTATCCTCTCTCTATCAGCCGCATCTATCTTTCCCATAGAAAATTTTTTTGTATACATCTTGTCCGTATCAGGGATCTTGATCTTATCAGTTTTTATACACGCCGATTCGATGGTCCCACAGTTATCCGGCCTGATGTCAATATCTGCGCTGGCAGGTATATCCAAAGCTGCTGCAAGGCCTCCTACACTGTCTTCTCCCTCGACTATATTTAATGTTTCATCCAATTCATCTGAACCATGCTCTGAATCATCTGTCACAGGTGCATCACTTCCACTGCTGTATTCTTTCACGTCATCTCCCTCGATAACAGATACATTTGTCCCATCATCATTTTTTTCTGAACAGCCAACTAACGCAAGTGCCATACACATTGCCGCTGCACAAACCAGTATTCTTCGTCTTCTCATATTTATCATAATTACTCCTTCCCTTATCCGTTCGGACTCTCCACATAATTCTTTCATTATCCTTTCTCGGGTATAACCCGAGTATTTATATATCACTCTGTATCTCCAAGGTATACCGACACATAGTCAAACGACTGAGAATATCCGTCATCACTGGATACAGACATATATGAATCGTTGATCTCGCTCTCATCAACAAGAAAATAGACTTTTAGATCATGCTTTTCACCATCCTTGTCAAGCACTACCTCCACATCATGCACATCTGCCTTCTGACCATCGATTTCTACATATGCAGGAGATACAAACGTCATCATCTGACTGTTCTGTGCACTTGCATCGTAACCGGCATAGTAATAATTTGTAGTTTCCGGAGCCTGCAATTCTTTTGATCCGTTTATCTCCCCCCTGTCGAGACAGAAACCAAGGACATTCTCAGCGCTATCAGTGCCCTCTGTCAACGCTCCCTCATATGACATATCCACAACTACCATGCGGAGGCTGCTATCATTGTAGTCATCCCAGTTCGAGAACGTGTCATCCGTAGTCTCCTTAAGTCTCCTGCATCTGACTGTCTTAAACTTTCCATTTTTATCAACAAATCTACTGTCAATATCGCCAAACCAATAGGTTATGTTACTCTCAGGTATTTTGCATGTATTGTCATATACCTTTATATCGTTGACTGTCATCTCATATCCTGCTTTGACAAACTTTTCATTCACATTTGCAATTGTGAATCTATCCTTGGTCTCATCTACAAAGTTCTCTATACCATTCTCTACATCTGCGTCATCCTGTACATCATCTTCAACCAGAGTCCATTTTGCCGGATCATCTCCTATTTCCTCATTGATCGACATTCCTGCTATCACTTTGCTCAGATCCTCCTCTGTGATCGACCGTCCAACATACATAGTTATGATCACTGAGTGTTCTTTGACAGGAATATACGCCAGTCTGTTGAAGGAGTAGTCCACGCCTCCCCTCTCAAAAAGCTGATACTCATAGTCACCCGCATTCAGTGTCTGGGCCTTCTCAACATCCCTGTTCACCACATCATACGATCTGCCGTCCCACTCCGATGCCGCAACAGATATCCCCATGTCTAGCTCTCCATCTGTCACATCATATTTATTCTCCTCAACCTGAACCATACCAGCAGGCAGATAGCTGAATTTTATCTCCACATATCTCCTGTCAGGTTCAATAGAATATGTAAGCCCGTCACTTCCAACTTTTGAGTACATTTTTTCAAAATAATCTTCTGATGTGGAAGATTCCTCTGACATATCTTCCTGTGAATCGCCTTCCTCATTCAGCTGAATCGTGACTGTAGCCGTATGCCCGTCCTGACTGACTGTGAATCTGTATACCGTGACGGCTGCATGGATCGATACCGGGAGCAGCACCACCGCACACATCAAAATTACTGCCACCTTGGTAAATCGTCCAAATCCTCCATAGTGTTTCTTTTTGCCGGTCTGACTTTCAGACTCTTCAACATCTTTTATCCCCCCCAGTATCCTTTCTTTTCTTGTCTCGTACTCCGCTGAAAATTTATGCACATCATCTTTGTCATGTATATTATTATTCTCCATATAACATCATCTCCTTTACAAGTAACTTATGAGCCCTCTTGATCGCTCTCTCATATTTCTTCCTCACAGCACTCTCCGACATATTCATGACAGCTGCCGTCTCTCTCACGCTGAGCTGCCGCGCTGCCCTGAGCCTCAACACAAGAGCATCATCATCTGAAAGCCTGTCCAGAACAGAGTCCAATATCTCCCTGTTCTCCACAGTCTCCGTCATTTCCCGATGGCTGGCAGCGCCTCCGCCCTGCCAGATCACATTCTCAAATGCATCTTCGGATAGAGCGTCTCCCGAAAATGTACACACAGTCTCCGCATTTCTTTTATTCTTCCTGTACATATCTATAGAAATGCTTTTTGCGATCCTGGTTATATACGCCGATCTCTTATCATCAGCCATCCTTCGCACAACATCCCTGTGTCTGATTATTTTCAGAAAAGTCTCCTGGACTACCTCCTCTGCCTGCCATGTATCTCCAAGTATGGCATTTGCCAGTCGGAATATCTTCTGCTCATACATGTCGTAATATTCTTCTATAATCTCACTGTCTTTTTTATCTTTATGCATAATCTTCCTGTTCCTTTTTCGTGTCCACATCCCCGCAACACATTATAATCCACCTTTGCATGTCATTTGAACGTTCACTATATATAACGAATAGCTTACCACAAATGTGACATATTTTTTTATTTTTATATCACATACGCCCAGCCCAACAAAATTAATACAAGTCGCCGCCACCCCTAAAAGGGGTGGCTCGACGTGCTGGCTATAAGCCCTTAACACCGGACAGCGTCTCAAGGCGCTCCAGACTTTCTCTCCGTTCAAGTCACTATTGCACTTGACGCGTTGCTAATACCCCTGAAGG
>JBNMKK010000040.1:0-21350 GCA_050874325.1 Coprococcus sp.
AATTTACGGACGCGAAGTCCAAGATTGGAAGACGATATACCGATTGCTCCATCATTATACAGCTTAAGCAACAAGATGGATAATTCCTTACTGGCTGTAAGGGATATTAACCATAAATATATTGTAGTAGGGTTGGAGTGTATTGCATTACCAAATCTGGGGAATACGAAACCGCCGGTCCTTAGATGGCGCGTAAGCGGCATCTTAGTACCGCTGCAGGTTGAGTTAAGCGCAAGCGACCCCTGATTGGTATGCAATATGCCTCAACCCTATAGAGATTTTATGTTTTGCAATAGCTCAGTCAATAATTGTTCAAGGAGGAAATGACATGCAGATATTCAGAAATCTGAAACCATACTGGAAGTCGGTCATTATCATAGCCCTTCTTCTTGTGCTGCAGGCATACTGTGATCTGTCACTTCCAGACTACACCTCAAAGCTTATAGATACCGGAATACAGAACTACGGTATAGAGCACTGCAGTCCGAAACAGATCCCGGAGAAGGCATACAATGTGATAGACGGATTTATGGATGACGATGAGAAGGCCGTATGGGAGAAATATTATGAAAATGGTTCGGATGGTTATTACTATCTGACAGAAGACGGAGAGGATCACATAGAAGAAGTGGATAGTGCCTGTATGAAAGGGCTTATGATGTATTACTATCCATATCAGATGGTGAACTCTGACGAGGACAATGAGATCAAGGCAGGACTTGCCAAGATGGGAATTACCCTTGATGAGATGCCGGAGGAGATGTGGGCTCAGATCGGTGAACAGATGAAACCAACAGTTGACGGCATGCTCGACAGCATGGGTGAGGACTATATGGAATCTACAGCCATCGCATGTACAAGGATATGCTATGACAGCTTTGGTTACGATTATAAAGATGGACAGATGTCTTATCTGAAGTGGGCAGCGGTGAAGATGCTTGGAATGTCACTTCTCATGGCGGCGGCAGCAGTTCTTATAGGACTTGTGGCGTCAAGGGTTGCGGCAAGCGTTGCCTGCGGACTCAGAGAGAAGGTGTTCAACAAGGTTATCGCATTTTCAGATGCTGAGATCAATAAGTTTTCAACCGCATCACTTATAACCAGATCGACAAATGATGTACAGCAGATACAGATGGTGACAGTCATGATGCTCCGAATGGTACTGTACGCACCGATACTTTCCATAGGCGGTATCATCAAGGTGGTTGAGAACGAAGCCGGAATGGGCTGGGTGATCTTTATAGGCATTGCGGCTGTTCTCATTCTTATGGGAACACTGATGGTCATCGCCATGCCGAAGTTCAAGATCATGCAGACACTTGTGGACAGAGTGAACCTTGTGTCCAGAGAGATACTTACAGGTATCCCGGTCATCAGGGCATTTGGCAGAGAAAAACGTGAGGAAGAGAGATTTGACGAGGCAAATAAAGACCTGACGAAGAACACATTGTTCGTCAACAGAGTTATGACATTTGCCATGCCTATACTCATGTTCATCATGTATGCGATAAGCATACTTATTGAGTGGGTGGCAGCCCACAAGATCGATGCAGGTGTCCTTCAGGTAGGATCAATGACTGCATTTATTACATACACAATGCTTATTATCATGTCATTCCTCATGCTCAGCATGATGTCTGTCATGCTCCCTCGTGCCAGCGTGGCAGCGGACAGAATACAGGAGATCATAGACACAGATGTGACAGTTCAGGATGCAAAAGAGGCAAAGAAACTTGAGGCGCCAAGGGGTGTTGTAAAGTATGATAATGTTGCATTTGCATATCCAGGTGCTGATGAAAATGTACTTGAGAACATCACGTTTGAGGCGAGACCTGGACAGACCACGGCGATCATCGGAAGTACTGGTTGTGGTAAGAGTACATTGGTTCAGCTCCTTCCGAGATTCTATGATGTTACTGAGGGCTCGATAACGATAGACGGACAGGATATAAGAGATCTGACCATGGATAGTGTGAGACAGAATATAGGCTTTGTTCCGCAGAAGGGAGTTCTGTTCTCTGGAACAATAGCATCCAATATACGATTCGGTGCGCCGGATGCATCCGATGAAGATGTTAAGCTTGCGGCTGAGATTGCCCAGGCATCTGACTTCATAGAGGAGAAGGATCACGGTTACGACAGTGCGGTTGCACAGGGCGGTGGAAACGTGTCCGGTGGCCAGAAACAGCGTCTTGCCATAGCCAGAGCCATAGCGAGAAAGCCGAAGATCCTGATATTCGATGACAGCTTTTCCGCGCTTGACTTCAAGACTGATGTGGCTGTCAGAAAGGCACTTGGCGAGCATGTGAAGGACAGCACGGTATTTATCGTTGCGCAGCGTGTCAGCACCATCCTCCAAGCTGACCAGATACTTGTACTTGATGAGGGTACGATAGTCGGCAAGGGAACTCATAAGGAGCTCATGCAGTCCTGTGAGGAATATAGACAGATAGCCGAGTCTCAGCTTTCCCCGTCGGAGATAGCGGCCAGTCTTGGAACTGACTCAGAAAGGCAGGTGTAGGACATGGCAGAACATAACAATAATCAAAGAGGTTTCAGAGGCCCGAGAGGCGGAAGAGGCGTCATGGCTGGCGGCGAGAAAGCCAAGGACTTCAAGGGAACGATAGGAAAGTTATTCAGATACATAGGCAAATATAAGGCAGCGGTTGTTGTCGTTGCTATATTAGCAATTGGAAGTACGATATTCAACGTGGTATGTCCGAAGGTACTCGGCAAGGCGACAACAGCCCTGTCAGAGGGAATCATGAACAAGATAACAGGCAATGGCGGAATTGATTTCACTTATATCGGCAAGATACTGCTGTTCTGTCTTGGCCTGTATGTGCTCAGTGTGGCATTTAACTTTGTCCAGGGATTCATCATGACCGGTATTACACAGAAGGTGTGTTACCGGATGAGACGAGAGGTGTCCGAGAAGATCAACAGGATGCCGATGAGCTACTTTGAGAGCAGAACCTATGGCGAGGTTCTTTCCAGGATCACAAATGATATAGATACCATGGGTAACGGTCTGAACCAGAGTATCACACAGCTCATCACATCGGTGAGTACGGTCATCGGTGTAATCGTGATGATGCTGACGATCAGTCCACTTATGACTCTTATATCAGTGCTGATACTTCCTATAAGTATCATGCTCATGATGTTTGTCATCAAAAGATCCCAGAGATTCTTCAAGCAGCAGCAGGAATATGTGGGACATATCAACGGTCAGGTTGAAGAAGTGTACGGCGGACATAACGTCATAAAGGCGTTCAACAAGGAGAATGATGTGAGAAGAGAGTTCCATGAGACAAATGAGACTCTGTACAAGTCAGCTTGGAAGTCACAGTTTTTCTCAGGACTCATGCAGCCTATTATGATGTTTGTAGGAAATCTTGGTTATGTGGCAGTTGCTATATCAGGTGCAGCTCTGGCGATCAGAGGAACTATCCAGATCGGTGATATCCAAGCATTTATCCAGTATGTGAAGAACCTCACACAGCCTGTTCAGCAGGTTGCCCAGGTTACAAATATGATGCAGCAGATGGCAGCAGCTGCTGAGCGAGTATTTGAACTTCTGGAGGAGAAGGAAGAGGAGCAGATAGTAGAGAATCCGGTATCCACAGAGGGAATCAAGGGCGAGGTTACATTTGAGCATGTAAAGTTCGGATACAATCCGGAGCAGATCATCATCAAGGATTTCTCAGCCCACGTAAAACCGGGACAGCAGGTAGCCATAGTAGGTCCTACCGGAGCGGGCAAGACCACCATGGTCAAGTTACTCATGAGATTCTACGATGTGAATGGCGGTGCAATACTTCTTGACGGACACAATATCAAGGACTTCAATAGACGTGAGCTCAGGGATGTATTTGGAATGGTACTTCAGGATACATGGCTGTTCAAGGGAACTATCATGGAGAACATCAGATACGGAAGACTGGATGCAACGGATGAGGAGGTCATCGCGGCGGCAAAGGCAGCCCATGCACACAGATTCATCTCGGCACTTCCTGGTGGATACAACATGGAGCTCAACGAGGAGATAACAAATATCTCTCAGGGACAGAAACAGCTCTTGACTATCGCGAGGGCAATTCTTGCTGACAATCCGGTCCTGATCCTCGATGAGGCAACATCATCAGTCGATACGAGAACAGAGCACAGGATACAGAGAGCCATGGACAATCTGATGAAGGGCAGAACGAGCTTTGTCATTGCTCATAGACTGTCGACCATCAAGAATGCGGACATCATCCTCGTTATGAAGGACGGTGACATTATAGAGCAGGGCAACCATGAGGAACTCATGGCGCAGAATGGATTCTATGCGGATCTGTATAACTCGCAGTGGAGTTAGGAGATAGCAGAGGAAGTCTGGTTATAATATAGAATATTAAAGAATAAAAGTGGCGGTGAACAGAAGTAAATAGAACTGTTTGCCGTCGTTTTTTTGCTATAAAATCAATTATGTACAATTATTGTCTGTATGTGATACTATTTAAATACCTGTGTATGGGAGGTGGCAGAATGAAGAATAAATACCAAAACACGGTGTACGCTTGTTTTGTAGGTTACATCGTACAGGCGATCGTCAACAACTTTGTGCCTCTGCTTTTCCTGACATTTGAGAAGAGTTACAACATCCCGCTCAGCAAGATCACTATGCTGATAACATTCAATTTTGGAATCCAGCTTGTCATCGATCTGTCATCTGCCAAATTCGTAGACCGGATAGGATACCGGATATCGATAGTCCTCGCACATGTTTTTTCTGCGGCTGGACTCATAAGCCTTGTGATATTGCCAGATGTGCTCCCAGATGCATTTACGGGAATATTTGTCTCGGTGATGATATATGCGGTAGGCGGCGGACTTATAGAGGTTTTGATAAGTCCCATCGTGGAGAGCTGCCCAAGTGATAACAAAGAAAAGGCGATGAGCCTCCTGCATTCATTTTACTGCTGGGGACATGTGGCAGTGGTGTTGCTTTCAACCTTGTTCTTCAAGGTGTGTGGAATACAGAACTGGAAAGTCATGGCTTTGATCTGGGCGGTGGTTCCGATCATAAATGGAATTGCATTTACCAGAGTTCCTATAACCTCGCTCATAGAAGAGGGAGAGACCAGAATGACGATAAAGGAACTTTGTATGAATAAGACATTTTGGATACTCATGCTCATGATGCTGTGTGCGGGTGCCAGTGAGCAGGGCGTGAGCCAGTGGGCGTCCACATTTGCAGAGCAGGGACTTGGAGTGAGCAAGGTTGTTGGAGACCTCGCCGGACCGATGGCATTTGCCGTACTTATGGGAAGTGCCAGAACGTTCTATGGCAAATGGGGAGACCGGATCGATCTGGACAAATTCATGATAGGAAGCAGTCTTTTGTGTATCCTGTCATACCTGTGCATATCCCTTGCACCGTCCGCGTTCGTATCACTTATAGGCTGTTCAGTCTGCGGATTCTCAGTGGGAATCATGTGGCCCGGAAGTTTCAGCAAGGCATCATCGGTTCTGAGAAACGGTGGAACATCACTGTTTGCATTGTTGGCACTTGCGGGGGATGTGGGCTGCTCCGGCGGACCGACCCTGGTAGGATTTGTTTCGAGTCTGGCATCGGATGACTTGAAACGCGGAATCCTTGCGGGAGTTATATTCCCAGTGCTTTTGCTCGTGGGGATACTTCTTCTGAGAAAGAAGAATAATAAAGAGAATGTATGTAAAAAGGCAGAAATATAGATATAGTTAGGAGTTATATTCATGAAAAAGATTGTAGAGATGTGGAATAAGGTGTCGCTGATCGCGAAGATATTGGTTGGAATAGTGATCGGTGCGGTGCTGGGACTTCTGGTGCCAGGGGCAACGGGAATAGGACTTATTGGAACCATGTTCGTCAGGGCGCTCAAGGCGATCGCGCCTATATTGGTGTTTGCCCTTGTCATCAGCTCCATTGCAAATGCAGGAAAGGGGAATGGTCAGCAGTTCCGAATGGTGACGATCATGTATATACTGAGCACACTGTTTGCAGCGGTCGTGGCGGTGAGCGCAAGCTTTATTTTCCCTGTAACCATGACGCTGGATCTTGAATCATATCAGGCGGATGTCGTACCATCGGGAATCATGGAGGTTCTCCAGAATCTTTTGCTCAACATCACTGATAACCCTGTAAATGCGATACTCAACGCAAATTATCTCTGCATACTTGCATGGGCTCTTTTGTTTGGTCTTGCCATGCGCCGTACAGGCAAGTCCGTGAAATCTGCGCTCGTATCCATATCGGATGCGGTATCGACCGTCGTGAGGTGGATCATCGGATGTGCGCCATTTGGAATCATGGGACTTGTATTCACGACAGTATCGGAGAGTGGATTGTCGATATTCAAAGAATATGGCATGTTGCTGCTGGTGCTTGTGGGTGCCATGCTCACGGTTGCATTGATCGTGGATCCTTTGCTTGCGACTATAGTCTTAAGGAGAAATGCATATCCACTTGCGTGGAGATGTCTCAGAGAGTCAGGTGTGACGGCGTTCTTCACCAGAAGTTCCGCTGCAAATATCCCTGTAAACATGTCACTTTGCAAAAGACTTGGACTTGACCCGGATGTGTATTCGGTATCCATACCGCTTGGCGCGACCATCAATATGGATGGTGCCGCCATCACTATAACTATAATGGCGCTTTCCGTTGCAAACACCATGGGGGTGTCGGTTGACGTTCCGACAGCACTCATGCTCAGTCTCATGGCAACGCTTGGCGCGTGCGGTGCCTCAGGTGTTGCGGGCGGCTCGCTGCTGCTCATTCCTATGGCGTGCTCACTGTTTGGAATCCCACAGGATATATCAATGCAGGCTGTTGCCGTCGGAATGATCATCGGAGTGGTTCAGGATTCACTTGAGACAGCGATCAACTCATCGGGAGATGTACTCTTTGCCGCTACAGCGGAGTACAGACAGTGGCAAAAGGACGGCAGAGAGTTTAAGATAGGTGCCATCGTGAATCCAGATGAGTAGGATATTTTCATATAAAAAATAACCGGGCATGTTCAGGAAGAAACATACCCGGCTATTTTTATGTACTATTCTATATTGAGAAAACTTATGATTCTCTCTTATTCTCATAATAAGCTTCAATCTTTTTATCAATAACCAGATCTACAGGCACAAAAATCGCCAAAAAGATCAGCGTCATTATCAAAGCCCATACAAATGACTTATTTTTTATATTCCCCGTATCCCCATTTTAACAATTCCACTTGAATCTTTAGATATCCCCTCAAGAACATGTGGGATTACCAACATATCCGTGCCGCATTTAGGGCATGCCGCAATTCCCAGCAGTTCGTTAGTACTTTCCAGACGATATTCAGACTGATATTCGATACCATCTTTCTGCCACATAAAAATATGTCCGCATTTGCAACACTGAACTTCCCTGAATGTATTTCCCATAATAACCTCCGCCGTAATTGCTTGTAGGTTTAGTTTAACACATAGTTATTGACAATGGAAGAAACGGCAGGTTTCATCTTTGAATGTAAGATGAAAATACAAACAGGACACATAGCCTACAGAAACTTGTCCAGCTCTGCATCTACATTCTTCCTCTTCCTGATCTTCGGGTGGTCGATGATGGTTCCTTTGGCAACGACCATCTCAAGATTTCTGAGGACGCGCAGATCATCCAGAGGATTTTCGGCGGTGACTATCATGTCTGCATATTTGCCCTTCTCGATTGAGCCGGTAAGCTGTCCGATCCCGGCAAGTTCAGCACTTCGCTTTGTCGCTGTGTAAAGTGCAAATGAGTTGGATACCCCGACGTATTTGTGGAAGTAGTAAAGCTCACGCCAGAAGTCGTACTGTGTGATCCATGGACAACCGACATCATTTCCCAGCACAACAGGGATGTCATTTGCCAGGGCTGCCTTTGAGCAGTCAATGATTCCCTCAAATACGACATTTCCATTGTACTGCTCGACCTCAGTCGCATTTGTGAGTGCGCGGTCAAACAGGGCATATGGAAGAGCCGGCGAGATAGTGGTGCAGAGGAATGCCCCGCGTTCTTTGAAAAGTCTTATCATGTCATCGTCCATCTTGGCACCGTGCTCGATGGAATCAACTCCGTTTTCCAGAGCTACGCGCACACCCTCAGGCGATTCGACGTGAGCGGAAACCATGTAGCCGTCTGCATGAGCCTTGTCGCAGACTGCGCGCACCATATCAGGTGACATCTTCAGTTCTCCCGGAACGCCCTTTTCCTTTGCGTCAAGGACTCCGCCGGTGATCATGAGCTTGATGATATCAACCTTTTCCTTCTCGCATTTGTCAAGGTGGGCAAGCGCCTCATCTATGTTCGCAGCGGCGATGGCGACCGATCCCGCCATATGTCCGCCGGGAACGGAGATTCCCTGGTTTGCTGCAAGGATACGCGGCCCCATTTTGGTGCCTGCTTCGATCTCGTCACGCAGTCTGGTGTCAAAGTTTCCAAGACCGCCCACCGTCCTGATGGTTGTCACACCGCCTAACAGTTCGTCCTTTGCAAAGCCCGCCACCATGTTGTATGCGACTGCTCTGGTGAGAGCAGAGCCCATGATGGTATTTACAAGCTTTTCGTTGTCGCGCTGCTTTTTCTGCGGTTTTCCGCTTCCCGCAAGATGTACGTGCATATTGATAAGCCCCGGCAGAATGTAGTGTCCCTGAAGGTCTATGATCTTGTATCCGTCAAGATCAGCAGTATCCTTTACGATGTCGTATATTTTGCCGTCCCGGACCAGGATACAGAGGCCTGTCTGTATATGCATATCCTTAGTTCCGTCTAATATTTTTCCATTTGTAAACGCATAATTCATAGTCATCCCTCGCTTATAAAATATGAATTTTCCATAGTTTAAATATACAATATCCTGAACATGATTTGCAACAGATGAAAAACTTTATCAACAACAAGACAACACATACCTTGAAGAGGCAGATGGCTGGTGATATAATCCAGCTCAGTGAATAAACAAAATAAATATTCATTGAAAATAAATAAGAGATGGAGGGTGCAGATGCCAGCTAATTTCACAGAAGAACAGAGACAGGAGATAAGGGGAAAGCTCATCTCAGTGGGGTATGATTTGATCCGGGAGATGGGATTTAAGAAGATGAAGGTGTCCATCATCGCGGAGAGAGCTGATATCGCCACAGGAACATTTTATCATTTCTTTGAGTCCAAGGAAGCGTATGTGGAGGCTCTGATATGTGAACAGGATCTGAAGAGCCAGGCACAGCTCGTTCCGTTATTGCAGACAAATGGCAAGCTCTCGCTTGAACAGGCGATCAAGAGGTTCCGGGATTCATTCAGGAAAGAGAATAACATCCTGATGGAACTCACCCTGGATGACTGGGTATGGCTCAAGACACACCGGACGAAGGACGGCCTGTTTAGCCCATCCCATGATGCGGACGAGGCAATGAGATATCTGTCCTTTGTGGATGGGGTAAGTCCTGATCTCGATATCCGGATCATTATCAATTTTTTCAAGACCATCTACAGCATGGCCCAGAACAGGGACACGTTCATCGATGAAGTGTTCGAGACCAATATAGACATGATATTTGAGTGCATATACAACTATGCCGCAGATAGATCAAAGAATATAAATAAATAGTCAAAGGAGAATACAAATGATAGCAAAAGTAGCAATTGAGGCAGTTATCTACAGTCTGGTTTACACAGCGTTTATGCTGATCCTGTTCAAGATACAGGGTGCAGCACATCAGCTCTATAATTATCCGAAGGCGATCCAGACCCGTGCCATAGAGCTTGGAATCATCACCCAGGAGGAACTCGATGCAAATGCAAAGAAGAACAAGATATGGGGAATGGTTGTCATGGTGGTTTTGTGTGTAGTCATAACATGCGTAGTCAACAAGCAGACCACATTCCTTGCAGGATTTGTTCAGTCATACATATTTTTGAACGCATTTTCATTGTTTGACGCGCTGGTGATAGACACGATCTGGTTCTGCCATGGAAAATGGTGGGTGATCCCTGGAACAGAGGACATGACAGAGGCATATCACGATTATGCATTCCACTGGAAATGGTTCTTTATAGGCCTTGTATCGATCCTTCCACTTGCCCTGATAATAGGAGGAATCGCGGCGCTGATCGGTGTTATAGTTTAATAGTAAGTTTATAAATTAAATAATTATTGTGGGATGATAATGTTGTCAATCATCCCACTTTTTTTATATAATTAGGGATAGCGTGTAGAAAACGAAAGTGAAGATAACATGCGGAAATTGACAGTAGAAATGAGAAAATGGACATTATGAAGAATGACTCATTGTCTGGCAGATCAAAGCCTAAGACAGGGAATAGCAAAACAGAATATAAGGCACATTACCACTTGCCCGGACTTTTTGAATTCTACGAGCTGTACAAGGTATTCCTGCCACTATATCGTGAGCACAGGGAATATTTTTACGACTGGTGTGATATCGGTTCCGTGTATGGCGCACCGGGGGACTGCCTCTGGGGCGGTGGCAGAGTGGGATATGGAGACAGCGAGGCTGGGGATGTGCTGGAACTTATGAGTGAGTATGGAATATCGGCGAGGCTGACATTCAGCAATTCACTGCTAAGAACGAAACATCTTGCTGATAAGCGGTGCAATGATTTGTGCAGAGCATTTGAAAATGGCGGAGCTGCGGCAGATGTTCAAAATGGTGTCATAGTCCATTCGGATCTGCTGCTCGATTATCTGCGGGAGACTTATCCGGGGTTATATCTGATATCATCCACAACAAAAGTCATCACGGACTTTGACCAGTTTTCAGCAGAGCTTGACCGTGACGAATTCCGATATGTTGTGCCGGATTTTCGCCTGAACAAAGCATTTGACAGACTGGACGAGCTTTCAGGGAAGCAGAAGGACAAGGTAGAATTCCTGTGCAACGAATGCTGTTGGTTCTCCTGTCAGGATCGGAAAGCCTGCTATGAGGATGTGAGCCGTATGGCTCTCGGTGAAAACTCGGATCATCGCTGCACGTCGCCGAATGCGGCAGACGGCTATCGTTTCTCAAAGGCGATGGAGAATCCCGGATTTATAGGTATAGATGATATAAGGAACATTTACCTGCCGATGGGATTTTCCAATTTCAAGATAGAGGGGAGAAGTCTTGGAAGTGCCATAGTGCTGGAATTTCTGTTATACTATATGACAAAGCCCGAGTACCAGCTTAGAGTCAGAGAAGGAATCTATCTTGATAATATGCTGGATCTGTTTTAGACAGCTCAGGTGAATGGCAGAGTCACTTAGATATAAAACATAGATAAAGTAACGAAAGGACAACTAGAACAACATGGCATACACACCGAATGATATATACAATTATATAATTGAGAACGACAAGGAATCAGAATTTCTGCAGGCTATAACACTGCATAAGCAGAACTTTTCCATAGGGGAGATAACAGACAGACGTTTTCTGATAAAAGAGGACAAAACTGTAAAGTTCATATCCAAGATGTATAAGATAAACATACAGATCACGGATGACGACATCATAACAGCGGTCATGAACGGCTTGTATGTGAGTACATTTATCTCAAGACAGGGCGATGCTTACAACGTGCATTTTCTCGTACACGCATACCCGGAAAATATGAAGTCGCAGTTTGATGATGAGATATTAAAAGAAGTATTGCGATACATGATCATGATGACCATTGTGCGTCTGAGACTGGATACGCCGGAGAAGGTGGAGAAATATCTGGGGTTATAGGACAAAACGGGGTTATAGGACAAAACGTGTTGATGGGTTAATCCTATTTAACATACTTTCAGTAAAATAAAAAGCTGTCTGAATAATTCAGACAGCTTTTATCACGTGCGCAAGAGGATTCGAACCCCCGACACCTTGGTCCGTAGCCAAGTGCTCTATCCAGCTGAGCTATGCACACATGTTGCTTAACAACATCAGTTATACTACAACACATTTGAGCAAATGTCAAATGAAAAGTTGCAAATATTTAAACTTTTTACTCCTCCGGCGATTCGCGCTTTAATTCAGGAATATAGCGCTGACCATATATGCTGTTCTTGATGGACTGCATTTCAAGGTCAGTTGCGGATATTACATCTGCACATTTCTTAAGTCTTGCTGATATCATGTCCACGTTCGGGATATCCTTCTTATATCTTAGCTGGTGATCCAGACTTGCCCAGAAGTCCATGGCGATGGTCCTGATCTGAACCTCCACACGCATATTCCTTGTGTGGTCTGCGAAAAATACAGGAACTTCGACTATTACATGCAGACTGCGGTAGCCATTTGGTTTCGGGTGGGCTATGTAGTCCTTAGCCTCAATGAGTGTGATGTCGTCCTGGCTGATGAGCTTTTCGGCAACCATGTATATGTCATCGATGAATGGACATATGACTCTTATTCCGGCAACGTCATCCAGATTGTTCAGTATGCTTGCGCATGTAACCGGACAGCCTTTGCTCGCAAGTTTCTTTGCGATGCTGACAGGTTTCTTGATCCTTGACTGTATAAATTCGATAGGATTTCTCTTATATCTAACACTGAAATCATCGTTCAGCACTTCAAATTTTGTCTTTACCTCTCTGATGGCACAGGAATACATCATCATGATCTCCTCAAAGTTCTGCATCTCCTGGACGAAAGGATTTTCCTCCGGGCGCAGAAGGGAATTGATGTATTTGCTGTTCAGAGCGTTTGTCTGTATTGATTCCATAACTCCTCCAAAATGTAAAACTGGAATGTAAAAAATATAAAAATATTTGCTCCAGCACGGGTATTGTGTGTCATGTTGCACAACTATGTGTATTATACTACATTACACTTGTGCTTAAAAATAAAATTTTATAAAATACCTGTGAACAATCAATGAATACTGATAGATGCACTCTGTTTGTCATATCTGTCAGATCACAGAGTCAGGAGAGGACAATGAGCTATTTTGATGAGATGATAGCCACGGAGCGGATACCGGATTCATATGCGGGGTGGGAACGGTACAGACGCGAGGTGACAGAATATATAGAAAATAACTGCAAGGTGACAAAAGTGTCCAGGCAGGATGATGGCAGCACAAAGCCTGTGCTTGCGCTTTGGGGAATAGGACAGGCGGGAGATATAGACATAGGCAGACTTGCAAAGTGTTATAAGCTTGTGCTCATAGACAGGGACAGGGAGGCAGTGTTGTGGGCTGTCCGTAAATATGGACTGAAGGAGCAGGATTACATCATTGCGGACATACCATTCTGGCAGGTAGACGATGACCAGTACCGTTTGTATGAGGCGATGCTTGAGGACTGTGTGGATGCGGAACACATACTGGAATTCCTGACAGGCATAGCAACCGGCAATTCCGGCAAATATATAGGCAAAACGGAGACTGGGTATATAGAAGGAGACAGGGACAGATATCTTGATATATTTGATTACAGTGTGGCGGTTGGTCTTCACAGCCAGCTCAACTCGAGATTTGCAGCGCTGCTCTACCACTACAGAGACAACTACCATGAGGAGGACTTGCGCCTCATAAGCAGTGCTATATCAGGGCTTAACGAGGCGGCGGTGGAGAGACTGAATGACTATATGTACCACATGACAAAGGAGATCTTCATATATGGATATGAGGAAACGGCATATGAGACTCAGGCTGATGCAGAACGGCTTGTCAGGGCATTTGACGCCGGAGATGTCGAGGTTATGAAGTCTGTGGATCATATAGAGGGAGTTGCCCAGCTCATGAAAGATATGTCACTGCACATGGATTATGATGTGGAGCTGGTGAGCAGCAGGCACATGATATGGCCGTTTGACACAGCCGGTGGCAGGAAAAATTATGTGATGGGATTTGCCGCTATGCGTAAGATATGATGTCCTGATCACAGAGATATAAAAGATTAAAAAGTACCATAATAAATGCTAGACGAAACGTATATTATCATGAGGAGGGACCCGTCGCAAGACGGGAGGAGTCCTTGTGATGCACGCAGACGCCGCACGAAGTGCATTTGCATGCGTCTGCACCACAATTATCATGAGGAGGGAGTTATAACAGGTTATGACAGACAAAGAATTTGAACAGTGTATGTCTGCTATGGCGGCGGGCGACAGGGACAGCCTGCGGTACATATATGATGCATACCTAAAGCTCATATATGCGGTGGTGTACGACACCATAGGGCAGCGCGAGGAGGCTGAGGATGTCACATCTGAGTTCTTCATCAAGCTGTACAGCATCGCGGGCAGTTACAAGCCGGGAAATGGACACAAGAGATGGATAGTAACGATAGCCAGAAATATGGCGGTGGACAGGATCAGGAAGATAGACCGGGAGGCTCTGGTGGATGAGATCCCGGAGACAGAACAGGGCAGCAGCATGGAGGAACAGGTTGTGAACAGCGTATCACTGAAGGATGCCATGGAGTCACTTAAACCAGATGAGCGGGAGATAGTCGATCTGAAGGTGGCTGGAGGTTTTACCTTCAGGGAGATATCAGAGCTGGTTGGAAAGCCTATGGGGACAGTCACATGGCTATACAACAATGCGATCAAGAGGCTTAGGAGGTGCAGACTATGAGCAGACATGAAGATGAACTGGAGCAGAAAATAGCTGACAAATATATAGAGAATATGGATGCGCCTGATCTCTGGGGAAGGATAGAATCAGGACTTGATGCTATAGATGCGCAGAGGGCGCAGGATAAAAATGCGGTGGACAGCCGCGAAACATATGAGAACAGAAAAATTGCAGAAAAAAGAAAAGCCGATGGTAATGTCACAAATATAAGGACTGACAGAAAAGATGGGGACACGAAACTCCATAATACAAGTAATAAAGGAAAGAACAGGAGAACAGTGCAGATCATATCGGGTCTTGTGGCTGCTGCTGTGGTGTGCGTGTTGATAATAGCCGGGCCGCTGAAAAACAGCCGGAGATCAGCAAACGATAAGTCTGTGCAGGAAAACAGTGCGATGGTGACTTCTGATGAGAGCACGGGCGGCAGCGACCTGATGGCTGACAGCGCCCCGGAAAACTTTGATGTACAGAGCAATCAGGAGTACCAGGATGAAACCGTGGGAGACGATTATTCCATATCAGAGAGTGAGACAAATGGCAAAGCGGTATCAGATAAGCCGGTTGTTGTGACATCTGATTCGCAGGAAGATTACGCGCCGATGATTATGGTGGGCGGTGTGCTCTACAAGGACACGTACGATATGATTGATGCGGACAGCGTGGACGAGAGCAAAGCACTCTATGCCCAAAGTTATACTGATGGTGTGCCGGCAAATGACGGTGAGGTAAACTTTGACAGGAATCCGTCAAAGAATTCGGCGTATATAGTGTGCGATGACGGCAGCCTCATAGTGAAGGTCGAGGGCAACTGGTACAGATTTGAGAGAGAGGAATAATAAAATCATATTCTCTGAAATAGAAAAATGTAGAGATAAAAAGGTATTAGAAGTGTAAATTAAAAATTACAGATATTTCCATAAAAATTAACGATCCCTTCGTATATAGGATATAGAGCTTGACCGGTAGCTTGAAATTCATATTACGGAGGGATTTTTATGATGAAATATAATTCAAAAATATTTGCAAGATCTATATGCGCGGTTATGGCGGGGGTTATGATGGCGGGCGGACTTGTGGGATGCACTCACGGTGACTCAGCAAAGGAAAGGGACACACGCCTTGAAAAACAAAATGGAGATAAGGCAAAGACAGGTGAAAAAACAGAGATAGCAGGGATTGCAGAAAAGTACAGAGAAAAAGAAAGTCAGCAGATAAAGAGATCACTGCAGGACAATGGCTGGGATAGTTTGCTTGGCGGTGAGTCAGATTCTGTTATGTATGAGGAAGAATATTGTGATGAGGTGAATACCGTTGGAAATACGGCTGCCGTGGCAGATACTTCAAATTCTATGTATACAGAGATAGCCTACGATACGAGAGAATATGACAGCATGACAGAGAATGGATTTGTATCCACAGCAGATAGACCGCTATCAACATTTGCTGCGGACAGGGACACGGCATCCTACAGTAATGTCAGATCATATATAGAGTCCGGCAGTCTTCCACCTGACGGAGCAGTTAGGATAGAGGAGATGCTGAACTATTTTACCTATGACTACAGAAAAAAGCCGGAAAATGGAGATAAGTTCTCGATATACACAGAGTATTCTGATTGTCCATGGAATAAGGATACAAAGCTCATGATGGTGGGGATCAACACGGACGATATAGATTTTGAGGAAAAGAAACCTTCAAATCTGGTATTTCTGATCGATACCTCTGGCTCTATGTATGAGGACAATAAGCTCCCTCTTGTGCAGCAGTCATTTGCCATGCTGGCGGAGAATCTGGATGAAAATGACAGGGTTAGCATAGTAACTTATGCGGGTGAGGACACAGTGGTACTCTCGGGTACACCCGGCTCAGAGCAGTACACGATAACTGAGGCACTTTCAAGTATGACAGCCGAAGGGTGTACCAACGGCGGTGATGCCATCATCACGGCCTATGAACTTGCGGAGAAGAACTTTATAGAGGGAGGAAACAACCGTGTCATACTAGCAACTGATGGTGATATGAATGTGGGACTTACCAGTGAGAGCGACCTTGTGGATCTGATAACGGAGGAGAAGAAGGAAAACAATATCTTCCTCAGTGTGCTTGGTTTTGGAACGGACAATCTGAAGGATAACAAGCTTGAGGCACTGGCAGATAACGGTGATGGAAGCTATGCATTTATAGATTCTGCGTATGAGGCTAAGAAAGTTCTCGTGGACGAGATGGGCGGCACGCTGAACACCGTTGCCAAGGATGTGAAGTTTCAGATAGAATTTAACCCGGAAAATGTCAAGGGTTACAGGCAGATAGGCTATGAGAACAGAGCCCTTGCCGATGCGGATTTCGACAATGATGCAGTGGACGGCGGCGAGATAGGTGCGGGACATATGGTCACGGTGCTCTATGAGATAGTGCCTGCTGGTTCTGACTTTGAAGTGTCCGCAGCCGAACATAAATACGGTACAGATAATGGTGACAGCAAGGCGGATTATTCAGGTGAGCTTGTAACGGTTAACATAAGATACAAGGAACCGGATGGTGATAAGAGCAGTCTTGTGAGCCATGTGGTGAAGACCGACAGCTACAGCAGCGAAATGTCCTCAGATATGAGTGCGGCAAGTGCCGTTGCTGCTTACGGGATGATACTCAAAAACAGCGAATATGCCGGCTCTGCAGATCTTGATATGGTTCTGTCGCTGGTTGGTGATAAGGCGGACGGTTCAGATGGCGGTGATACCGGAGCGGATAAAAAGAGTGGAGATATTATCAATATGCAGTGGCAGGATTTTGCAGATATGGTACGTCAGACTCAGAAAATAATTGATTAGGGAAAACTCTTTTATTTTATTGATAATTCTTGTATAATAACAAATTAGAGTGTCGATTAAGACGAAAAAATAAAAACAAGAACATCAATATAAACAGGAAGGGTAAGATTCATGGGCGAGAAGAAGATTATGCTTGGTAACGCAGCCATCGCAAGAGGCTGTTATGAGGCAGGTGTCAAGGTATCAGCGGCATATCCTGGAACACCAAGTACAGAGATCAGTGAGAATATGGTGCAGTACAAGGGAGATATCTACTCAGAGTGGTCACCAAATGAGAAGGTTGCCACAGAGGTAGCTATAGGTGCATCGTTTGCAGGAGTGAGATCTATAGTTTCAATGAAACATGTAGGTGTTAACGTTGCATCAGATCCACTGTTCACCGCTGCATATACAGGTGTGAACGGAGGTATGGTACTTGTGGCAGCAGATGATCCTGGAATGTATTCATCACAGAATGAGCAGGATTCAAGACTTGTTGCAAGAACAGCTATGATCCCAGTAGTTGAGCCGTCGGACAGCCAGGAGGCAAAGGATTTCACAAAGTATGCATTTGAGCTGAGCGAGAGGTATGATACTCCAGTAATGCTCCGTACTACCACAAGACTTTCACACTCACAGGGTGTTGTAGAGCTTTGCGACAGGCAGGAGGTTGCTGACAAGCCATATGAGAGAAACATCAGAAAATATGTCATGATGCCTGGTAATGCTATACCGCGTCATGTATTTGTAGAGCAGAGACTTAAGGACATGGCAGCAGACGGTGCTGACATGCCGATCAACAGAGTCGAGATGAGAGATAAGAGCGTGGGTGTCATCACCAGCGGTATCCCTTACCAGTATGTCAGAGAGGCTATGCCAAATGCATCAGTCTTAAAGCTTGGCATGGTAAATCCACTTCCAAGAAAGATGATCGAGGACTTCTGTGCTCAGGTCGACAAGGTATATGTCATCGAGGAGCTGGAGCCACACATCGAGACCCAGGTTAGAGCATGGGGGATAAATGCAGTCGGCAAGGAGCTGCTCACAGTTCAGGGCGAGTACAGTGCAAATATGCTCAGAGAGAAACTTCTCGGCGAGAAGATAGAGACAGCGGAGGCTGCTCAGGTTCCTGCAAGACCACCAATCCTCTGTCCTGGATGTCCTCACAGAAGTGTATTCTCAGTTCTCTCGGAGCTTAAGATCCACGCAGCAGGTGACATCGGATGCTACACACTTGGAGCTGTTGCACCGCTTAGCGTTATAGACACAACAGTCTGCATGGGTTCATCGATCTCAACCCTTCATGGAATGGAGAAAGCAAAGGGCAAGGATTACATAAAGAATTGGGTTGCTGTAATAGGTGATTCAACATTCCTTCACACAGGAGTGAACTCACTCATGAACATGGTATACAACCAGAGCACTGGAACAGTCATCATTCTGGACAACTCAACAACAGGAATGACTGGACATCAGGATCATGCAGCAACAGGAAAGACTTTGATGGGAGATCCAACATATGCCATCGATATATACAATCTCTGCAAGGCACTGGGTATTAAGAATGTCAATGAGATAAATGCATTTGATATAGAAGGACTTAAGAAACTGATCAAGGAAGAGACAGCGAAGGATGAGTTGTCAGTCATTATCACAAAGTCTCCTTGTGTACTTCTTAAGACTACCAAGATCACAGGAAGATGTAAGGCTATACCTGAGAAGTGCAAGAAGTGCGGTATGTGCTTAAAGCCAGGTTGCCCTGCAGTTATCAAGCAGGAGGATGGAACGATCCGTATAGATGACACACTCTGTACAGGTTGCGGACTGTGTATGAAACGTTGTAAGTTTGATGCTATAGAAAGGGAGGAGTTCTAATCGTGAGTACTGGAATGGAGACAAAGAATATAATGATCGTCGGTGTTGGCGGACAGGGAACACTTCTCACAAGCCGTATACTTGGCGGAATCACAACGGCGGCAGGTTATGATGTAAAGCTCTCAGAGGTTCATGGAATGAGCCAGAGAGGTGGAAGTGTTGTTACATATGTAAGATATGGTGAGAAGGTAAATGAGCCTATCGTGGAGGAGGGGTGTGCAGATGTTCTCATAGCATTTGAGAGACTTGAGGCGCTCAGATATGCACACTTTCTGAAGAAGGATGGAGTTATCATAGTCAACGATCAGAGAATAGATCCTATCACTGTGGTTACAGGGGCAGCTCAGTACCCGGATGGAATCATAGAGAAACTCAGCAAGGAGTATAAGGTAATATCTGTGGATGCCATGGATGAGGCAAAGAAACTTGGAAATAACAAAGTATTCAACACAGTTATCATAGGTATCGCAGCTCAGCATATGGATTTCTCACATGATGCATGGGTTGAGGTTATAAAGAATACTGTTCCACCTAAGACAGTTGAGAAGAACCTTGAGGCATTTGAGGTTGGATATAATCTGTAAACAATAATATAAAATAATAAGATGGCGGGGATTTATTAATTAGTCATTAAAAAACCCCGCCATTTTATGTATTAATGATGGAAAAATAAAAACATATATGGTAAAATGTATACAAATTTACTTGTATGGGGTATCAGAGATATGAATGATATGTACAAAGAAGATATAGAAGCGAGATGGCAGCTGCTGGTATGGCGGACAGTCATTGCTATATGTGGTGTTACATTTGCGCTTTCATGGATATTATTTGGAATTCATAGAGTAGCCAAAGATATGAACAGCGGGATCTATATGTTAAAATATATATTTGTTCCGATGATAATACAGATCATCACGCTGGTGGTGTGTTACTTTATGATCAAGGCTGACAACATGTCGAATAAAAAGAAGGATTATGTGGTCATAGGATTGATATTTGTATCGATAGGTGTGATATCATTCACATATTATTCTATTTTGCCGCTTATCATGTTGCCAAGCATAACGATAGTTGCGACAGCATTGTTTGCAGATCAGGCGCTCACCATATGGTCGAGTGTTGCAGTGGTTATTCTTACCATAGTGGATATGGTGAGGTATCATATTGAGTATACGGGCAGCGTAGCGGGGCTGAATTGGTTTGGAGTATTAAGCATATTCCTTTTGCTGATCGTTCTGCTGTGTGTTATGGTGGTTATAGTAAACACACATACAAAGGCACTTATGAACTCTATAACTGGCAGTTATAACAGACAGGTCACACTCATGAGTGAGCTGATGATAGATCCTATGACAGGACTTTATAACAGGCGTTCATTTGAGGACAGTCTGGAGAAGGAGATAGAGAGTGTAGAGCAGACAGGCGCCAAGTCGTATGTGACCATATTTGATATTGACCATTTCAAGGAGGTCAATGATACATATGGACACAGTAACGGTGATATAGTCATCAAGGCTCTCTGTAAGATGATGAAAGAAAAGTCCAAGGATATGGGACTTGCGTTCAGATATGGTGGAGAGGAATTTGTTATATTGTTCCACGATGTTGAACTCTCAAAGGTTATGAATGTTGTGGAGGATATCAGAACAGAGTTCAGATGCTATTACTTCCATTTTATGAACAAAGATGGAATCACATGTAGCTGTGGAGTTGCTGAGTATACAAAGGGCGAAAGCTCCAAGGCGTGGTTTAACAGAGCTGATTCGGCACTTTATCAGGCAAAGGAGTCAGGACGAAACAGAACAATCATAAGTGAGTGACAATATTTATAATTATATAAGCCAGATAGCTTAAACTTCAGGACAAATAAAACCTTGTATCATTTGGTATGGGAATCTTCTATAACAGATAGAAAACGACCTATAGGACAAAATGTGTTGATAAAAACCGGCTTCAGCCCAGATAAATAAAGGGCTGAAGTCGGTTTAATCTTTTTTAGAAGAACTTTGAGGGTGGACAAAACGTGTTGATGAAAAGTGAGCTCAATCCTTGTAAAT
>JBNMKK010000041.1:0-20320 GCA_050874325.1 Coprococcus sp.
TAAAAGAAAACTTGTTCCAAGCATAATTGCATTGATCAGGAAAAAAGCTACCAAATGACATACAAATGGAATATTCTTAAAAATACTTATATCAATCAATGGATTTTCACATTTTCTACAGTGGTTTACAAATAAGATCAATGCAACAATTCCAATTACAAATGCTGCAATTTCCACAACCGGATTCTCTCCAAAAGCCGCTATATTAGCAAATCCATAAACCAGACCTAAAAATGTCAGCATGATAAAGATAATTCCCCAGATATCTACTGGCACCTTTTCCGGTTCATGTTTTTCTTCTATTGTAGCGATTCCAAGAATAAGCGTAATGATCAAAACAGGAATTAAAATCACAAAAATGTATCTCCATCCTAAAGTCTGGTTTACAATACCTCCATATGTAGGACCTAATGCAGGAGCAGCTGCTGACACCAGTGCCCCATATCCCATATAGGTTCCTACTTTTTCAAATGGTATCTGTTCCAGAATAATACAGAACGCAATCGGCACACCTACTCCGGTTCCAATTCCTTGAATCAATCTTGCCAACAGTAAAAATGTAAAATTGGGAGAAAAAATCGCTACCACTGTTCCTACAACAAAACACATTGTTCCAAATATAAATAACTGCTTTAATTTAAAGCGTTTCTGTAAAAAAGCTGATAATGGAGTAATCATTGCCACAACCAACAAGTTTCCTGTTGTAAGCCACTGAACCATCTCTGTTGATACACCAAATGTACTCATTACTGCCGGAAATGCTATATTTACTGCTGTTTCCGTAATCAAACCACAAAATGATACCAGACAAGCTGCAACTACAGATAATGCAAGTTTTGCCGGTACTTTTACTTTACTATTCATTATTTCACCATCCTGTTTATTTTACTGCATTTACAATTAATTCCACACACTTTTCAATCCCAAGTTTGCCGGAATTCAAAAGAAGATCATAATTGTTTTTATTGCCCCATTCTTTACTGTAAAAGCTCATCGCGTGCATTTTTCTCTCACGGTCTGTTTTTTCAATCATTAACTTTGCCTGTTTTTCATCTACACCATAATGTCTTACTGCATAAGATATCCTGTCCTTTATATCAGAAAATACAAAAACATTTACAGAATCTTTTTCTTCTAATACAAAATTTGCCGAACGTCCTACGATTACGCATGAACCTTTCTCTACATATCCCTGAATAATCTCATGTTCCGCTTTTTCAATCTGTTTCATGTGATTATGTGCATCATCCACACCCATAGCCAGATTAAACAGAAAACTATTGGTAACTCTCTGTTCTGTAGTTTCCACCATTTCTTCTGAAAAACCTGTTTTCTTCATGGTATCTTTAATAATTTGCGTATCGTATAATGGTATTTCCAATTTGTCAGCTACCATTTTACCAATTGTTCTTCCACCACTGGCGTATTGTCTGCTGATAGTAATTACTTGTTTCATTTCTGCCTCCTAATTTGTTAAAATGCGCAAAAAAAGAAGATATGCACGTTTGTGTCATATCTTCTTAAATATCGTTTCCTTTTGCGCAAATGTTATCTTATCAATTTTTCTTTATCATTTCAAAAGACATTTTTTACAATTTTCTTCTCAGTTTATATTGTGATTTTTACTATATATTAAATTAAACATCATATAACTTTTTAAAAGCAATTTCTGTTGCATCTTCCTCTTTAGAAAAAGCGTACAATTATCTATTTGACGATAAATGCACGCTCTGATGTTTTCAGCCATATGATCAATCCAAATAATTTCCAATCGGAGATGTATTATACTATTTCTTGATTTCAATAATAACTGATCCATCCTCCTGTGTTTTTTCTGAAAGAATTATTCAACGCACTCAATCAAACTTAAATACATTAAGCCCTGTTTCTTCATCATATACTCTGTCAACTTTTCCATCAATTACCGTAATTACCAGCTCACAGGTTGCACTCACAACAGCTCTGTTCAGATGGCCTCCAAACACTTCACCTTTCTCATTTCCGGCACTCATATGAAGATGCGCATAATATTCTCCATCCATCGTATTGATTGTACCTGTCAACGACGTGATTTCATAATATCCTTTAAAACTGTTTGAGTAATATTTCTTCTCATCCGTCTTATATACTCCAACGGTGAAATCATTGATAGCTCCAAGAGCATTAATACTGGCAAGCTTTATATTCTCATTTATGGCAATTGCTTTCAGTTGCTCTAAAATCTCCTCACCTTTGTCAATCCTTGCTACTATTGTATTTTCAAATTTTCTGTATTCCATTTTATTTCTCCATTCTGATAGTGGCTTATTACTGTCTGTATATTTTTACTATTTTTAAATTAAGAATTTATTGTTCAGTAAACTGACATTTGCAAAGTATAGTTATATCCACCATTCCAGCGTTAACTGTGTCATAAATTCCCAACACGCTCCGCACATACCCCCAATGTACACGCTGTATCCACACAAACGCCGACATATATTTCACCGGATGCTGATTCTACTGCTGCGGAAACACCACCTGCCTCAATGATTTTAGAAACATCACGAGGTTTTAATACATGCCTTGCTGCGGTTTATAATTCTTTCCATTTATCGTTCATTGATTTAATCTCTTTTATAAATTCCAATTTATCTTACCCTATCATAAAACTCTCCAAACTAACATAACGCCATATACAACAGCGGATATGGACCGCCCTCCTCATCGCATTCCGTCCTCTTATATGTGGCAAAACCCATATGCTCATAAAATCCCACCGCATCAGGATTCTGTTCATTTACCGTGACTTCATGTACTCCGTATTCGTTGATTCCAAGCTGGACAAGCTGTCTGCCCAGACCTTTGCCGCGCTCACTAGGTGCTAGAAAAAGCATCTCCAGACGATCTCCATCAGTTCCCATAAAAGCCACCGGGACACCCGGCTCATCCTCCGCCACGATCAGGTGTTCCACACCGCCCATAGCCTGTGGAACATATACTTTTATGCGCTGTATCTCCTGCTCTGACTGGAAATGGTGAGTTGCCCTGACTGAGGACTCCCAGATGGAGAGCAGTTGGTCTATGAATGATGATGTCCGTTCTTTGACTTCAAATATCTTCATTTTTCCTCTCTTTCATCCTAATCATGAATCTCCTTAAATTTCTTACTTCTACCCATAGATTATAACTGCAATCCCCTTGTTATCCAACTATAAAACAAAAGAGTCCGGGGAAACCGTACAGGACTCCCGAACCCTTTCGAAAAATATTATTATGATCATACCCCATGGACACTCCTCATAACAGAAGGAACGTCCTAACAAATCTTCCACTGAGCCGCCTCTGTCTGGAGGGTCACAAGCTTTGCATAAAGCCCGTTCTTCCTCATCAGTTCATCGTGGGTTCCACACTCTGAGACCACACCGTCTGAGAGAACAACTATCTTGTCTGCATTCTCCACTGTCCTCATCCTGTGGGCGATGACGAGAACCGTCTTGCCCTTCACAAGCTTTGAGATAGCCTCCTGGATCTCCGTCTCGTTGTCCACATCCAAAGATGCCGTAGCCTCATCGAGAAGAATGACCGGCGCATCCTTTAAGAGCGCACGGGCAATCGACAATCTCTGACACTCTCCGCCTGAGAGCGTTGAACCATTCTCACCGATGACCGTCTGGTAACCATCAGGCAGTTTCTCTATGAAGTCATGGCATCTGGCAGCCTTCGCCGCAGCGATGACCTCATCATCCGTGGCATCCTTACGGCCCACTCGTATATTTTCCATCACCGTGTTGTTGAACAGCACGACATTCTGGAATACCACTGAAAATTCCCTCATCATGGCAACCGAATCTATAGGTGCGATATCCGTACCGCCAAGCGTGATCTTTCCACCATCAGCATCATAAAAGCCCGCCACAAGATTTGCGATCGTACTCTTTCCTCCGCCGGATGGACCGACAAGTGCAGTCACCTGCCCCTGCTTTGCAGTAAATGACACATCCTTAAGCACTGGCTTTCCCGGCTCATAGGCAAAGCTTACATGGTCAAATGTGATATCGTAACCATTTGTCTTGTATTCCTTCTGTCTGTCCTCTTCTTTGTGATTCTGTATCGCCTTAAGTCTGTCGACCTGGAGATCAACACCAAAGAGCTCCGCCATATTTGACATAGCTCCTGAGAGCGGATCATACAGTCTGGATGCCGCGATAAGGAACAATATATAAGAAAACAGTGTTGTCTCACCATTTATCATAAGTGAATTACCAACCACTATGACGGTTGCAAGTCCAAGTCTCAGAAACATCTGTCCTGTTGTCACAAGGCTGGCAGTCATCATCTCCGATGATATCTGTGCCTTCTCGGCGGCATCCATCTTGGCATCAAGTTTTCTCATGTATGCATCTTCCTGATTGCATGCCTTGATGTCCTGCACGGTCTCCAGACATTCCTGGATTCCATCAGCCAGCTCAAGCTTTGCCGCCATGTGTTTTCTGCCCTGCTTTGACTGCAGCTTTCTTGAAAGCAGCACTATGGCAAATGCGATAGGTGCCACCCACAAAAGCGCAAGTCCCATTCTCCAGTCATAGACCAGCAGCACTACACACACTATTGCTGTCGATATGATGGAACCCCAGAACTGTGATACTGTGTGTGAAAATGCATGCTCAAATCCGGCACAGTCACCCATGATGGTTCCTGTCAGATCTGATACATCATGCTCCTGGAAGAATCTCAGAGGCAGTGTCCTGAGTTTTTCTGCCAGGGTTATCCTTCGTCTCTCACTCTCCTTGTATGTTCCCATATATGTGATGGTGTACTGCAGGTAATGCATGACAAATATAACGACCAATATTACAACGCCAATTATCGTGTACATAAGTACATTTGTATTCTTTGATCCGCCATCAAGCAAGGTGTCTAAAAATGAATTCAGCACCAGCGCAAGGAGCGCCACCGGGAGCATAAGGCTTATATATGCAAGTACCGAATAGAGTATTCCCTTGAACAGATCCTTTGCACCCTGAGGACTTAACGCATATTTCTTCTGAAGAAACTTCATAGCTATCTGGCCTCCTTTCCGACTTTCCAGTTGACAGATGTCTGATAATCACGCCACATAGACGCATATCTGCCATTTGCCGCAAGCAGGGATTCGTGTGTTCCGCGCTCGATTATCCTGCCGCCGTCAAACACAAGTATCATATCCGCATCCTGGATAGTTGACAGTCTGTGGGCTATCATGAGAACCGTCTTGCCCTCAGTCAATTTCTCAAGCGCAAGCTGTATCTCGTGCTCATTTTCAGCATCCGCAAATGCTGTCGCCTCGTCGAGTATGACAACAGACGCATCCTTCAGGATCGCTCTAGCCAGCGCCACTCGCTGATTCTCTCCGCCCGACAAATTTCCTACCACTGTGTCAAGTCCATTTGGCAGACGATCTACGATCTCACCGCACTGGGCATACTCAGCAGCCTTCATCACCTGCTCACGGGATGCCTCCGGTCTTGCTGCACGGATATTTTCAAGCAGAGTGTCCTTGAAAAGCTTTGTATTCTGGAATACAAATGCGATCCTGTCCATAAGTGTCTGCTTGTCGATATTTTTCACATCTACTCCGCCCACCAGCACTCTGCCGCCGGTCACATCATAGAATCTAGGAACGAGCTTTGCCGCGGTGGATTTGCCGCTTCCCGACGCACCTACCAGTGCCACCGTCTTGCCGGCAGGGATCTCAAATGATACGTCATCAAGAGCATTCTCCTCAGTGCCCGGATATGCAAATGTAACATGCTCAAATGTGATGGATGCATCATCCGGCTGCTCTGGTGCATTTGTCTCGAAAAGAGGCTGCTCATTCAGAACCTCCTCTATACGTTTTACCGCACTCTTTGCCGCCATGAGCTGTTCGCTGGCGAACATGACTCTGTTCATCATGGTTGCACAGACTGGTGTAAACAAACTGTAGAACAGGAAATCAAGAATTACCTCCTGATAAGCCGCCTGTCCGCTGACACCTGAGAATATCATGCACGCAACCGGGATCAGCAGTATGAATGTTCCATTTAACGCAACATTAAAACCAGTGAGTGGTATACGGCACTTCAGCGCGTAGCCCGATGCGTATTTCTCATACTCCTCTATGGCAGCGTGGAAATTCTTGAATGAATATACCGTCTGCTGGAACACCTTGACAACAGGTATTCCCCTTATATACTCAACAGCCTCCTTGTTCATGTTCTCAAGGGCTGTCATGTAACCTTCCATGAAGTGCGCATTGTCGCCGCCCATCATCTGCTTCATGAACAGCACGCTGATGACCAGTGGCACGAGACAGCACAGTCCAAGCCGCCAGTCAAATACAAATATCATCACTATGACCGCAACCGGCATGACAAATGCACCCGTAAGATCCGGGAGCTGGTGTGCCAGAAAGTCCTCTGTCAGCCCAGCGTTGTCATCTATAACCTTGCGGAGCTTTCCGCTGGCATTCTGGCTGAAATATCCAAGCGGAAGCTTGATTATGTGATGCATAGCCGCCTTTTTCATATTTGTCGCCGTTCTAAATGCTGCAAGATGCGCGCAGCAGAGCGCTGCGAAGTAGAGCAATATGCTGAGCGCCGCAAAGTGCGCCGCCATCCATGCATATGTGCTGTTGTGCTCCGCCAGAGATATGTCTCCCTTTATCAGCGCATTTATCATGTCCCGGGCCACAAACCATATGCAGACAAATGGCACCATGGACAGAACGGTACTGAGTCCCGCCAGGATCATACCCATCACCGTGAGCCAGTGCCTGTTTCCCGCATACTGGAACATCCTTGATATCTCAGAATCTTTTTTCATGGGATTTTCCTCCTTAATCTTTTATCACGCAAAAATCGACAGGAATCAGGTGTTCCCCAATCCCCGCCGAAAATATATTTTATTATCTTACTCAGATAAATTCTCTGTACAGAAAAGCTTGATGCAGTTCTCAACCATTGTCTGATCGTAGTCAGTTGATATTCCAGAGCCAAGCCAGTAAGCATAATCTCCGGCATCGTACTGTCCAAGGGCTGTCAGATCGCTGCCATATCTCAGCTCGATGTGATATGTTGTGGCTGATGTATCAGGTGCTATACAGAAATATGTGAACTCTCCTGAATCAGCGTCATCACTCTCATACTCATACAATCCTCTTATATCTTCCATTCCAACATAGTGATATGTATGTGAGAACAGTTCATTTCCGTCTTTGTCGTATCCTTTGATGGTCGATGTCTCACCGTCAAATTCCAGCTTGCTCACACCCTGTGTAAACTCACAATCGTATACTCCGTTGCCATCAGCATATGCCTTTACAGCGTCCTCTCCGTATACAGTTCCGGTGACCATGGATGCCATTTTCTCATATGCAGCCTGTGCATTTTCCTCACCTACAAGCTCCTTGCAGTCATCAAGCCATATCTGCTGATATTCGTCTGCAAGAATGACCGGCCAAAGCTCCTGATATGTACCTGTAAGGTCCTTGAGAAGCTGCTCTGCCGCTGCCTTATTGTCCTCAGCTGCTGCCTCCGTCTCTTCCTCGCTCTCGGCCTCAGTTGTAACCTCCGCTGCTTCTGTTGTGGTTTCTGTAGCCTCTGTTGTGACTTCAGTTGCCTCTGTAGTGCTCTCCGTTGTGCTCTCCGTTGTGCTCTCAGTTGCTGCTTTATCATCTCCGCAACCTGTCAGCATTGAAAATGCAAGAGCCACAGCAAGGATCAGACTGAATAATTTTTTCTGTCTCATCTTTATTTTTCCTCCTTATAGAAATATAATGAGCAGTCATATGAATCGATGTCTGCATGATATGTCATCAAGCTCCACCTTATGACATGCTATTGGGGAAGTCGCCAAGATCCATGCAGACATGGATCTTGACTAGTTACCCATGTAAAAAAATAAGTGCCGCGGTTAGTACCATCTAACCGCAACACTTATCCTATAAGAAAGAATCTGTTATCTCAATGACCAAGAGGTCTTTTTTCTATCCATTTAGACTTTTTCTGCGATACACCGACGGAGGCATACCATACTCAGCACAGAACGCTGAGGTGAATTTGTTCGGGTTGAGATATCCTACTTTGGCAGCTATCTCCCCCACTGTGAGCTGACTCTCCCTTAGAAGTCTCTCTGATATCTGAAGCCTGTACTGCTTCATATACGAGTATATGGAGTCGCCGTACACACCCTTGAAACATTTTTTCATCACTGTCGGGGAAATTTTAAAATGCTCTGCCAAGTATTCTATGGTGTAATGTTCATTGTAGTGCTCCACAAGGAATGCGCGTATCTCCTTGACCGCCGCTATCTGATTGCCTGAGAAATACTGATGTTCCGGCTGTTCCTCGCTCATATCAATTCCGGTGAACACGAGCAAAAGCTCCAACACTTTAACCCTTATGTAACCAAGTCTTATCCTGTCCGGTACTGTATAAAGCTCTGAAAATATGTGTTCTATGGTGGGATTTGCCCGGATGATAGTGAAGTCTCTCTTCTGTGAAATCTCTCTTATCCGCTCCAGATCGACGTTCAGTAAAATAAGGACGCTCCTCATCTCCGCCGTCACCATCCCAAAATCTATCGTCACTGTGATCCCATGGTAGTGTGATGTTGGGAACTCCGACTGATGCGCATTATCCTGAAGCGAACAGAACGACAGGTCACCTGCAGACATGTAACAATACTTATGCTCTCCAAACAGACACTCGCTCCTGCCCTCCCGGCAGTAGTTGATCTCCATCACACCGTGCGCCGGCTCCTGCTCTTTATTGCAGTATGCCATGTGCATGTCATTGTACACCAGCTCGATTCCAGGAAACACATGATACATCGTAATATCCCCGGTTCCGCTCTCGTTCTCAAGGTGGAAACGGCTGCACACTCCGTCATCACCGCCGTGTCCATGCACGGAATCACCGTACAGATCTATGCTGGTGAAAGTGTCAGATGGTGTTTCTGTATTATTTTGGGTATTATTTTCTGTATTCATTTCGAGTATGTCCGATGCAAGCTCGTAGGGATTTTTCATACGTGGATCTCCTGTTTCATCTTATTCTCATACATAGCCTCATCAGCCTGCTTTATGAGATTGTCCATGTCAACATAGATATTTTTATTTTATCAGAATTGGCTGTAAAATGCATCCCACGGAACAAAAATACCGACATGGATACATATTCATCTACATACCTATGCCGGCAATATTTCTTATATCTAAAGCTCATCAGAACAGGTCCTTGAGTTTCTGCATGATGCTCTTCTTCTCCTCTGTGACTATCTCCTTCTCGGGCTCGCTCTTCTCTATCGCCTCTGTCTTCATGGCAAACTGGACAAGTCCGATATCCGTGTTCTTATCAGATGTGAACGATATCGCCTCGTAGTCTGAGCCACTTATCTTATCTGTTACCTCATCTATAGCATCATCTATCTGATCATCTATGTCACTTGTCTGCGATCTGAATTCCTCTGTACCTGATTTCAAACTATATGTTCCCTCAAGCAATTCTGCAAGACCATCTCTCATACTTCCGGCGCCTGATACAAGACTTCCCATATTTTCATTTAATGTAGATGCTCCAGATGACAGATTTGACGCGCCATTACTCAGGGACGCTGCTCCGCTGCTGATGCTGCTTAATCCAGTGTTCAGGGATGCGGCTCCATTCTTAAGTGCTGCGGCTCCTGATACCAGGGAGCCACTTCCACTCTGAAGTTTTGTCATGCCCTGTGCAAGGGAACTGCTGCCATCCTGAAGTGACTTTGTTCCAGCGGAAAGTTTTTTACTTCCGGCAGAGAGTGAGTTGCTGCCGCTTGCCACCTGTGCAGAACCTGCCGCCAGTGTATCCGCTGCATCCACCACCTGACTATATGCCGCATAGAACTGACTGTATGCCTTCTGTATATCATCCACGCCCTTTGTGTATGCGCCTATTCCAGTGTCAAGCTTTGTGTACTCAGTTGTCAGAGTGTCTATGGCTGTCTTAAGATCCTTCATCTGTTCAGCCATCGTGTTCTGTATAGTTTCCGGTAATGCCTGGATCTGACTGTCAAATGTTCCATAATTTGCGCTGAGTGATGCCGCTCCCTCTGAAACCTTTGCTGCCCCCGCATCAAGATCTGACACTGCGCTTGCTATAGATGCATATGTTTCATTATTTGTATCGAGCAGATATGCTATCTGCGTGAGCTGCTGTGCTGCCGCCTGTGATTCAGCATTCTCTGTATCAGCACTGAGCTGCTGTGCCATGGCTCTAAGATACTCTGCACTTGCGGTATTGTTATTCTCTAGAGTTGCCAATCCACCACACTGTGTGTCCAGATCTGCAAGTCCCGATGATACCGTCGCAGCACCCTCACTCAAAGTCTTCAACTGAGAATCCATCTGTGTTGACGCTGCCAGCAATTTCTGCATATCCTCCGACTGGCTGAGAGCAGCAACCTCAGAACTTACCTCAGATGAACCAGCCTCCACCGATGACAGACTGGACTGTATCTGTTTCAGGGCACTTAACACCTCAGAACTTCCGGATGTGATAGTTCCGGACTGTTTGGACAGAGTTGTTAGAGATGTATCTAACTGCGCTGCTCCATCATCCATAGCATTTAAGCTGTCATCCAATTTTTTCATTCCATCACTAACGCTCTTACTTCCCTCTGCAACCTGTCCGGCTGCCTTTGAAAGTGTTGCCACGCTCTTGTTAACAGTTGCCGCCCCATTCTTCAGATCAGTACTTCCTGATGCGGCTGAATCTATACCTTTTTTCAGTGATTTCGAACCCTTATACACACTGTCTGCACCTGATGCAAGTTCACTTGCTCCCGATGCCGCGCTTGCTGCACCGGTGTTAAGCTCATTTGCTCCTGTACTCAGTGATTCCGCTCCGTTGCTGAGTGTAGCCGTTCCATCCGCCAACTGGGCTGCTCCATCATAAAGTTCACTTGCTCCATCCGACAGTTTCTCTGTTCCGGTCTTGAGTTCATCCGCACCGTCATCCAGCTCCTTCGTTGCATCCTTGATATCCGCAGTCTTGTCATAAAGCTCCTGCATATCTATGGAATCCTTATCTATGTCAAACGACATCGGCACTGCCTGAAATGAGATGGCATCCATCTCGAAATCCTTCACATCCGCTGTGATTGTAAATTCTTTCTCCTGTCCTGCCATGATGTTATACAGAAGTTGTCTGTCGGAACCCACATTTGCCTGAGTTGCCCCATCCGCCTCGATATTTGAACATTTATCAGTATCCAGAGTGACTGTTCCCTGCATCAGATAGTTATCGAAGAAATCCTCATACGCTGTGCCGTTCTTCTTCACGGACAGAGTTATTTTCAGCTTTCCGGTTGCGCCGGCAATATCTTCAGCACTGCACTCTGTTCCGTCAAGCTCGTATTTTATCGAGATATCCCACGGTATCTCATTGTCCTTCAGGTTGCCCTGATAGTAGAACTTTCCAGCGGGAGCTGACACACTCACCTTGCCATCTGAAAGGGTTATCTCATCGTTTGACGTCAGGTTCTTTACAGATGTGTAATCTCCATAGTCTGTTATGTCCGTCTCTCCATCCAGATCGTATTCATTTACAACATACACACCGGACACACTGCCATCGCTGTCCAGGTTCACATATATATTCTCATCCTTCTGCTCGTTATCTGAGGATGTTCCTGCTGCCATGGCAGGCATCGCCAGCATATTGGCTGTGACCGCCGCACACAGACATGTCACGCCTACTTTTTTTATTATCTTTTTATTACGATTCATGTTTTATATCCTCCTTATAGAATGAAGTCTTGAATGTTGTTTTCTCTATAACCTTGTCAAATATGATGAGCAGCGCCGGAAGTGCCAAAACGACCAGCAGGAATGAGATGACAGCTCCACGTCCGACCAGAGTTCCAAGCTGCCCCAGCACCATATTAGTCGATATCCCTCCAAGTACACATCCAGCTATGGTGAGTATAATTGCAGATGTAAACAGTGATAGAATGCATGACCTCACACTCTCACATGCCGCCTCAAGTCTGGTTCTTGTCTTTCTCTCCTCCATATATCTTCCAGTAAAGAGTATCGCATAATCTATTGTGGCACCTAGCTGTACCGAACTGATTATCAGATAGCCTATGTAGAACAATGTAGTTCCCGAAAAGTATGGCACCGACAGGTTGATCCATATGGAAAGTTCGATGACAAGTGTCAATATGATCGGTATAGTGATAGATCTGAAATTAAACAGAAGTATCACAAATACAAATAATATAGCAAGTATATTTACCCTGGTATTGTCCACGGTGATCGTATTCTTCAGATCCTCCGTACTAGCAAGGTCTCCGGCTATGAGGGCATCATCTCCGTAGTATTCCTCACAGATCTCATGCACTCTGTCCATCTTATCAGTCCAGCCATCCTCCAACTCCTCGGTGTCAAGCGTTACCACAAATCTGCTATAGTGCTCTGAGTAGAGCTGGCTCAGCGATTCACCCGGCACGAAATCATCCGGTATGGATGAGCCAACCGTATTTACATAGGAGATGACTGATGACACATCCTCATCGGCAAGAAGTGCATCATTTAGCTGTGTCTCCTTGTCAAGCTGTCCCTTTGGAACCATGATGACCAGCGGATTTGATGCTCCATATTCATCCTCAATCGCCAGCAGATCACGTCCCATCTGAGTCTGCTCCGTGCTGTACACACGGCTTGAACCATAGTAGAAATCATTCTTACCCTGTGCTATCAGGCAAGGTACGGCGATTATGACTATCAGCGTTATGACCGGAATACGTATCTTCAGTACTCCGTGTGAAAGATTAGTAAAATCAGGGTAGAACTTCCTATGCTGTGTCTTGTCGATCAGTTTGTATGTGGATATTGCAAGTGCAGGCAGGAAACACAGTACACATATCAGGCTGAACACTATCGCCTTCGCCATGACATATCCCATGTCCGGACCGATCTTGAATCTCATCAGTATCAGCGCGGCAAATCCAGTGACCGTTGTAAGTCCGCTTGAAAGGACTGAGCCTGTGGACTGCTTTACCGCCGCCACCATGGCATCCTGAACATCCTTTCCCTCCTGCCTGTTCTCTGCAAATCTATGTAGCAGGAAGATCGAGTAATCCATTGATACCGCAAGCTGGAGCACGCTTCCAGCCGCATTTGTGACAAATGATATCTCTCCAAATATCAGATTGGTTCCACGGTTCAGCATGATCGCAATCCCTATGGTGATCATGAAAATAACCGGTTCAAACCATGATGTTGTCGTGAGTATCAGGATTATGAACACTATCGGAAGTGCTATCAGCATGATCTTCTGTATCTCCGATGAAGTATGTTTCGGCGAGAGTACATCCGTCACGGCGCTGCCCGACATGGCATTGTCATCGCCTATGATCTCCCTGATAGCCGCCACCGCCGCCGCCTTCTCGTCATCATCACTGCTGGTGGTGACTGAGAACATTGCGTCTGAATTCTTGTACCAGGCATCTATGGTATCCTGATCCGCAAGCTCAAGGGGCTCGTATATATCTATCGCATCATCGAGCCAGTTAACCTCCTTGACCCCCTCCGCCTGCTCTATCTGTTTCTTATAATCAAGTGCCTCCGGTATCGTCACATCATACACGACCACCCTCATATTCGGTATAGGCTGTGAATACTCCTCATTCATCACATCCAGTGCCTTTGTGGATGCCGCATCGTCCGGCAGATAATCTGCAAAACTATAATTGACTCCAACCTGTGTAGAAAGTCCGGCACACACTACGGCAAGTACCACAAAAGCTATGATTATCATTCTTCTGTGTTTCAATATAAATGTCACATATCTGTTCAACTTCTCATTCCTCTCCTGTCTTATTTTTTGTGTTTATGCCAATGTACAGGCATTTCTTTTTTACAAAAATTTTGCATTTTTCAGAAAAACCTGTACACTATACATATATAAACACTGTTGATTTATAGCATAAAAAGAATATAATTTTGGACAAACTATTATCAAGTACATAAAAATCTATATTGTTCACATGTATACATTTTGAAAGGATGTGTTGATATTTATGAGAGCTAAGGAAGTGAATAACTCTTCAGTGAAAACTAAGAATGCTATAAGAGCCGCATTTGCTGAACTTGTAAAAGAGAAGAAAGAATTGAACAAGATCACTGTGACTGAGGTAGTCCGTCGGGCTGACATCAACCGATCCACATTCTACCTGCATTACAGCGATATCTACGACATACCAGCAGAGATCGAGAATGAGATCATGACGGAGATCATGTCCATAACACCACATAACAGGAAAGAATTATTTCAGTATCTAAGTGACCTGCTGGATGTATTGGAGGCAAATGAGAGCATGTACAGGCAGATCCTGACCTCTGATTCACCAACTTATGTACTGAAGAAGTTCAGACGTGAGATTGCCGCCAAGATACAGAATATACCTGACATAAACCATGAACCGGAAGAATGGTTCAACATGAAAGTTCAGATGTTCGTGGACGGCGTGTTTGAACAGGTAGTATATTGTTTCCGCGGAATCACCGATTATTCATTTGACGAACTGAGAAAAGGGATCACCGCATGTATGGATGAGGTGTTCTGACAGAGCCGCCACGCATAAAAACAAAGAACGGCAGGATTCCATATCCATGCCGTTCTTATTTCATTACTTCCTGCCGCTGTATGGATTCTGAATTCCATCGCCCTGCATATGATCCAATTTTTCATACTCCTGTTTCTGCGATTTGTCTTCTATCTCTTCATTTTGTTCAGATTCCGACAAAAGATATTTCGGTATATTATACTCTTCCCCTTCAGATTCATCATCCAATATCAGAGAACCCACATCTAATCCTAAATGGGAGATTATTGATTCAGACGGAGTCCTGCCCATCTTCACATCTATGTAATCCTTCACACTTGAGATAATTACAATAATTCCCAAAATTCCACTTACAACTATGCTTATTTCGAATAAACCAATGCCATCCCCACTGTCCTGTAATAATATGATAGTTCCTATACTAACTGCAAGCATTATAACTCCCGTCAGCAATTCAATCGCAAACTTTCTCTCATCAGACTTTTGACCCTTACGCATTTTCATAAAGGCAAGTATTGATAACATGATCATCGTAATCCCTATGCTCAACAATACACTGCCCGGCAAAGGTTTACCGCCCACATACGCATCCTCCGGCTGGACAGGATCATATCTGATCTCCACCGTTTTTCCCATTTGCGGCGGAACTTTTGACGCATCATCATCCTCTAATTCATACTCCGTATCCTCCACAGTATACGAGTAACTAGCCGAGTACATTTTCTCGTCATCGCTGTTTTCATAATACGAATATCCAGTTACCTTGCCTGTTGCGAAACCATAGTAATTATTCTTATACATTCTGTCTGCTGCCATCCATATTCCAACTATCATTATGCCAATACCAATAACCATAATTATTATAGCCGAAACCTTACTGCTTATATTCCCACGATCATTTCTTTGAGACATCCTATACCCCTTTCATCTGAACAAGCCCCATGTATTTTGTAGATTACTTTCCAAGCAAACCTTTTATTCCTTTTACTATCACAAATATTCCGACTGCCAAAAATATGCCTTCCATCGCGATTGGAATTATATACGTCGGCAATAATGTGTTTCCGGTTGTCCCCCCCCTAATGGCACTGATATGAGAAATACTGTCACCTGCCATAATCAGCGCCGACAATACACATATTGCACCCGCAATAACCCCGATTACGCAACCATAGATATTACGTCCTTTCTGAACAGTTTTTATAGTAGTGTCTATCCCTTGCTTATGCTCTCTGTAGAAATCCATGACGGGATTATCATTATAAGTATTTTCCTGATATTTACTGCCTTGATGAGAACCGTACTGATGTGTATTGTCTTTATATAAGTCACTCTGTGACCGCTCACCGCCGTCAACTTTTTCACTATCATACGAATTTTGTACCACATGCCCGCTATATGGATTCTGTTTTCCCTGTCCCTTATTAAAATACAACGTTGATGTACTATTTTCTTTTTTTACTGCTCCGTTGCCATCCCATACCATCTTTTTCTGTACATCTGCACCGTATTGCACAGTTTCCCTGTCTTCAGGAGTCCTGCCAACGCCCTGTCGGCTCTTCCTGTCATATATAAATACAAGCAACGATACAAGTATAAAAACTCCACCCATTCCAATGAGCAGGATCCCGGGCCACATCTTTCCTGCTCTGTATGACTCATTTGGATGTAATGGATTGTATCGTATATCCGCTATATCTCCGAGTTCCGGAATTTTACCTGATGATGCACTATCTGTATATGTGTATGGCACATCGTTCACACAATATGTATACACAGCCGCATACATATCCTCATCATCGCTATTCGTATAGTGTTCCACATCAGTTATCCTGCCTGTCACCGTGCCATAATAACTATCTTTCTGCTTTCTGTTCAAAGTCATCATTACACCACATATGATCAGTCCCAACCCAATGAGTAAAAAAACTACCATTGCAAATTTGTTATTTGTCCGTCCCTTTCTATTCCTCTTCTCCATTCTGCACTCCTTTTATTATAAGGATTATCAACTAAACCAGACCACAATCTTCCAGACGTTTCCTTATAATTCTGTTTATTTTCTTCATTATCAATAGAATTCCAGCTTGTGTTCCACCAGATTGTTTCCCTCATATACCAGCTTGAGTGAGAAAAATCTCTCCTCCCCGTCAAGCAGCAGTTTCAGAAATATTGCATCCCCGCTCCACGTCGGAAGTGTTGGCACGATCTCTTTATCTATCCACTGAAGGTCACCCTCATCGCATATTTGGACATTTCCCTCAAATCCATCTGCGGTGAACAGACACATAAGCTCATTCTCGCATTCATTGCTAATAAACGTCACCAGACCTCTGAATCTGTATGATGTGAGCGTAAGTCCCGTCTCCTCCTTTATCTCTCTGAGAAGGCAGTCCTCCGGACTCTCGCCCTCCTCGGCATGTCCACCCACACCGATCCATTTGCCCTTGTTGATATCTTTCTCCTTCTTTGTCCTGTGTAGCATCAGATATTTTCCATCTTGTTCTATATAACAAAGTGTTGTCATCTTCATAATTACGCCCCTCTCCTTATTTTACAGACTGCCAGTAGCAAACACAATTACTATTTCTCACTCCGAGTTCTGCTGTTGACTATATATATTCCCACGCACACCAGCACCAAAGACACCAGACTTATCGGTCCAAGCGCCTGCGCGCCCTCACGAAGCAGCCATGCCGACAGTATCACGCCGAACACCGGATTCATGAATCCAAATACCGCAACCCTTGATATAGGATTGTATTTGAGCAGCATTCCCCACAGCGAATATGCCACTGCCGAGACAAGTGCCAGATATATGAGCATCATGACTCCTCCAGCTGATACAGTGCCGAGCCTGCCTCCCATGGCAAAACCTGCCACTGACAGAATGATTCCACCAACTATAAACAGGTATCCACTGAGCATGACCGGATTGTGTTTTGCTGAATATCTCTTCAAAAACACCGATGAAAATGCATATGCCACTGTCGACAGGAATATCGCGCCCTCTCCTGACAGGCTCATCTGGAAGTTCATTCCGTTCATATTTATGAGAACAACTCCCGCAAATCCCACCAGACAGCCAAGCATCTTCTTCGCAGTGACCTTCTCCTGGTGGAATATGAATCCCGACACGATTATCGCCACAAACACATTTACCGCCTCTATGATAGATGCCTTGACACCGCTTGTATGCGCAAGTCCTATATAAAAGAACAGGTATTGTATTACTGTCTGCAGCATTGCCAGCCATGCTATCTTGCCGGCACAACCCTTTTCCGGTTTGATGAATCTACCTTCCAGCAGACTTCCAAACAGCACCGCAAGTATCCCCGCCAGCACGAACCGCATACCGGCAAACAATATCTGTGCCGAGGTATCCGCACTCTCTATATTCCACAGTCCGTAGCCTATCTTTATACAGGGAAATGCACTTCCCCACAGCAGACAGCACAGCATGGCACCAAGCCACACAACACTGGTCTTCTGCATCCATTTGTCGTTTATCTCTATCTTTTTCATATTTACTTCTCTCTCGTGTCTTTTATATCATAGACTAACAACATTATATACGATTACAACTGCCAGTCTATATTCTTTGCATTCTCAACAAGCAGCAACCTGGTCGCAAGCTCTTCATCATCCAGTTCTACATAGTCACCATTTGCATAATATCTCCACTCGGCTGTCATCTTTTTTCTTGTGAAGTTCTTCTCCCTTATGACCCAGAACTGTTTTGGGGACAATCTCTCTTGTTTATTTTTCATCAGCGTATAGCATTCTTTATTGCAAATATAAGAAAAGTATATTTTTATACACGAAAAAAGTCAATTTTCTTTCCCCATTGGCGCGGCTTGTTTTTGGCAAATATTTCTTCAATTATCGCCTCGTATATGATATGCTCTAGTTAGTTTATGCTAACCATATAGATTATTTACAAGGGGGATTACATGGAACAGAAAGAAAAAATTAAATACCAAAGGAACTGCCTGCTGGGCGCGCTCGGCGCAGCGCTCCTGATCGTTGGAGATCTGTGTCTCAGCATAGTACCCGCATCACCCGCGGACAAGGGACTTTATGTGAGGGAGGCATATCTGAACGGGGATTTCCAGCTGTGGAGAGTCGCACTGCTGCTTGTGACAGGTCTTGTCGGTATGTTCTTCTATGCATTTGGCATAGCCGCCATCTCTGAGCAGATACTTCCCAAGTACCGCAAGACCAGGACACTCGTCAAATACGCAGGGCTCATGTATGTCGCGTCCGCCGCAACACTGCATTTTCTCGTGGGAACACTCGCATACTGGGTAACCTATCTGTCTGAACACATTGGAAGAGAACAGGCCATCGCATATGTTGACGACTACTACAATCTGCTCTTTCCAGCCGTCAGCATAGTGTACATACCTACGGCTCTGCTCATGCTCACAAGTCTTATATCGCTGCTGGCAGACAGAACTGTCATGAAGAGGAGCATGATCGTATTTCACATCATCACATGGCAGCTTATATTTGTGCTCATTCCTGACATAAGACAGGCCATGGACACCGACATATCCACACTGGATTATGTATTCAGTCAGGCATCAGGAAACACAGCCTGCCTCATCTGGCTAGTTGCCAGCTTTGTATATTCTAAAAGGAGCAGCAATTAACAACCGTCTCCAATCTACTACAATATATTTATGGTTAATATCCCTTACAGCCAGTAAGGAATTATCCATCTTGTTGCTTAAGCTGTATAATGATGGAGCAATCGGTATATCGTCTTCCAATCTTGGACTTCGCGTCCGTAAATTAGACTGATAACCAGCTCCTCATTCGCAGCGTTCGTTTTATGCAGGTTGAATCGCCATAGGTGCATTCGCGTCACACCACAGTAGATTGAATAGGCAATGAGTAAAACTGGTATTTATCCATTGCAATAATCTTAAGGAGTGACAATTTATGAACGCAGTAGGTATCGATGTTTCAAAAGGTAAGAGTATGGTTGCTATTATGCGACCTTTCGGTGAAATTGTTTCCACACCCTTTGAAATCAAGCACACAACCAGTGACATCAATTCACTTGTAGAACTCATCAATTCTATTGAAGGCGAGTCCCGAATCGTGATGGAGCACACAGGACGTTACTATGAAGTCCTCGCCCATCAGCTTTCAGAGGCAAATCTTTTCGTCAGTGCCATTAACCCAAAACTTATCAAGGATTTTGATAATGATTCCCTTCGCAAAGTCAAATCCGATAAAGCTGACGCTGTTAAGATTGCACGATATGCACTTGACAAGTGGCAGAATCTTAAACAGTATAGTGTTATGGATGAACTACGCAATCAGCTTAAAACCATGAACCGTCAGTTCGGCTTTTACATGAAGCACAAGACGGCTATGAAGAATAATCTTATCGGCATCCTTGACCAAACCTATCCTGGTGTTAATACTTACTTTGACAGTCCTGCTCGCAGTGACGGCAGCCAGAAATGGGTTGATTTTGCATCTACATACTGGCATGTGGACTGTGTCCGTAAAATGTCCCTGAATGCCTTTATTGACCATTATCAAAACTGGTGCAAACGTAAGAAGTACAACTTCAGCCAATCCAAAGCTGAAGAAATCTATGGAAAAGCAAAGGAACTTGTTCCTGTACTTCCTAAGGATGACATTACAAAGCTTATTATCAAGCAGGCTGTAAACCAGCTTAACAGTGTTTCTA
>JBNMKK010000042.1:0-18956 GCA_050874325.1 Coprococcus sp.
GTAGGAGAACTCAAACAATCCACAGTATCGTATATATCATAGTCGAACCTACAGAAGAGGTAAAGACGAGACTATGACTTAATAGTTGTTAAGACCTTGGAGAGGGTCTCTAAAAACTACTACTATATAATACGAGGAGAACTAAATGAAATTTGAAGAATTTACAGCTATGCTTGTGGATTGCCTGAAGGTTCGTCTGCTTAAAAATGAGGATGAGGCACATATAACCACAGACAAAATTTTAAAGAATAATGGGATAACTCTGACGGCATTAAACATCAGGAAAACAACACAGAACATATGTCCCACAATATATCTGGAGCCATATTACAGGGAATTTGAAAAAGGAAGATCGATAGATGAGATAGCCACATCAATACTTGAGACGCGTATGAGGTGCGACGTTGGTGGTGAGCTTACCCTTGAAAAGGTGCTGGACGAGCGGGACATAGAGAAAAACATAGTGCTCAGGGTAGTAAACCGTGACAGAAACAGGGGATTCCTTGAGACTGTGCCATATGTGGAATTTAAGGATATGGCGGTGACTTTCAGGAGAGTTATAGAGGTGTCAGGTTCCGGACTTTCGAGTTCAGCCGTCACAAACAGCGATATGGAAAGATGGGGACTGGATCTGGATTCCATGTATAGACTAGCCCTGGAAAACTCTGAGCGTTTGTTCGCACCGGTCATCAAAGATCTTTTTGCGCTGCTTGAGGAAAAGTGTAAATGTCCGGTTTCATCACATTCCGGAAGGGACATTGATGCAGATGAGTTGTATGTGGTGACAAATGAGTATGATATAAATGGTGCAACGGTCATACTGTACGATGGGCTGCTGAAAAAATGTGCGGATATGGTGGAAGATGACATATATATACTTCCGTGCAGTGTGCATGAGTTGTTGTTTATAAGAGCGCATTGTTCATACGATGAGAGCTATCTGAAGGATCTTGTACATGAGGCAAACCGCACGGCAGTTACAGCTATGGATTTTCTCTCGGACAGTATATATCTATATAAACGGGATAGTGGAGAACTTACAGAGATAGCCGGCTAAAGAATGACTAAAATAGTCAAATTGCACAAAATGGACCTTGATAACTTAATATTTTGACAGTCGCCAGGTAACATGTTGGTTGACAAAATATACCCCATGACATAGAATAAAAGCAGTGTTCTAAGGGCTAATATATGTGTAATGGGAGGAAAAGGCAGTGGAGGATAGTTATATTTCTCGCAGAGATAAAATTGTCGCTTCAGCTATTGAACTTATCGGAGATTTGGGATTGCACGCTCTTACACCAAAGAATCTTGCTCGAAAGCAGAATATTTCGGACACATTGATATATAAGTATTTTGGAGGAATAGATGAGGTACTTATAGCAGTTGTGAATGAATACGCTGCATTTGATATCAATATCCAGAGAACTGTTGATCATCTTGATGGTTCATATATTGATAAGATCAGATACTATGCAGATACATATGCAACGTATTACGATAATTATATAGGTATGGGGGCTATAATGTTGCATTATGAGGAGCTCCTGCATATGTCTGAAACACGGGAGATCATCTCGGAGTGCATGTTGAAACGTAATGATTTTGTGTGTTCGTTATTCCAGGGAGCAATTGACAATAAGGAGATCAGACCGGTGTTTACGCCGAAGGAACTGACACTTGTTTTTAACGGACTCTTTACGGAAGGATTGCTTGAACGCAGAAATCAGTATTCAAGAAAGAGTTTTCGCGTGGAGATGAAAGAGATGATTGGACATCTGGAAAAGATACTTAGGTTGTAGATTAGGGAGGAATGACCATGAAGATTTTAATAGCTGAGGATGATGTTGCAAATGCAAAATTTTTATCCAAGTATTTAAGTAAGTTTGGAGATGTTGTGATCACACCTGATGGAATTGCAGCAGTTGATGAGTTTGTCAATGCGCTTGAGAGAGGTGAGATGTTTGGACTTGTATGTCTGGACATCATGATGCCGAAGATAGATGGCTATAAGGTGTTGGCGTCCATAAGAAGTGCCGAGAGAAAGCATGGTGTATCAAGGATGCTCAGATCAAAGGTTATCATGACAAGTGCTCTGGATGAGGCAAGTTTTGACAGCAATCTGGCAAGCGATGACTATGATGATTATATCTGCAAGCCAATCGATATTATGAAGTTCAATGATATGTTAAAGAAACTCGACATAATAAAGTAGAGATAAACAGATTAACGCGATGAAGCCCGCTATTGAAAAATATCGGGTTTCAATGTGTCTATACAGGCAAGACATATATCAAATATTTATATAATAAATGGCAGGTGAGAAGATAATGGATCTGTTTGAGTACATGAGAGAAAACAGCACTGAGGATGACTCCCCGCTGGCAAAGAGAATGAGACCGGTGAAACTGGAGGATGTCGTTGGTCAGGAACATATAATAGGCAGGGATAAGCTTTTGTACAGGGCTATAAAGGCTGACAAGATAAGCTCACTCATATTCTACGGACCGCCGGGAACAGGAAAGACAACTCTGGCGATGGTCATAGCCAATACGACAAAGGCTGAGTTCAGACAGTTGAATGCGACAACTGCTGGTAAGAAGGATATGGAACAGGTGGTGAATGAGGCCAGGGATACAAAAGCCATGTATGGCAGACGGACCATATTGTTCATAGACGAGATACACAGGTTCAACAAGTCACAGCAGGATTACCTTCTTCCTTTTGTTGAGGACGGTACGGTTATATTGATCGGTGCAACGACTGAGAATCCGTATTTTGAAGTCAATGGAGCTCTTATATCAAGGTCTCATATATTTCAGCTGCATCCACTCTCAAAGGAGGATATAAAGAAACTTATCCACAAGGCGGTATATTCTGAAAATGGCATGGGGGCATTTGATGCAGAGATAGATGAGGATGCAGAGGATTTCCTTGCGGATATGGCGTCAGGAGACGCCAGGAGTGCATTGAATGCCATAGAGCTTGGGGTTCTGTCTACTGAGCGCAGTGAGGATGGTCATATACACATAACACTGCCGGTCGCAGAGGAGTGTATACAAAAGAGAGCGATCAGATATGACAAGGATGGGGACAACCATTATGATATAATATCTGCGTTTATAAAGAGCATGCGGGGATCTGATCCGGATGCCGCGGTGTTCTATCTTGCAAAGATGCTGTATGGAGGAGAGGATATAAAGTTTATTGCCAGAAGGATAATGATCTGTGCGAGTGAGGATGTGAGCAATGCAGACCCGAATGCCATTGTTGTTGCCACGGCGTGTGCTCAGGCAGTCGAGAGGATAGGTATGCCGGAGGCTCAGATAATACTGGCGCAGGCAGCCACATATGTTGCCTGTGCACCAAAGAGTAACTCTGCTGTCAATGCAATATTTGCAGCCATGGATGCAGTGAAGAATGAGGATACAGGACAGGTTCCGGTCTATCTCAGAGATGCACATTACGGGGGCGCTGCAAAGCTTGGACATACAGGTTACAAATATGCCCACGACTATCCGAACCATTATGTGGATCAGCAGTATCTGCCGGACAAGATGGCTGGAAGGGTGTTCTATGAGCCGTCCGACAATGGATATGAAAGAACCATAAAAGAGTATTTTGAGAAGATAAAGGGCAGAAAATAAAAATTAGAAGAGAGTTGACGGTGGTATGTTAAAAAGAGTTGGAGCCATAATACTGGCTGTTTTGCTGATAGGAATGTACGTTGCAACATTTGTCATGGGAATAACAGGCAGTGGCAACGTCATGGGAATGATATTTCTTGATGTTGTGATACCTGTTATATGCTGGGGTGTATGGCTGATCGCAAGAGTTTTGAAACGGAAGGGCGAGGAGATAAGATCTACGGATAACAGCGATTACAAAGATGTTGAAAAAAAAGATATAATTTGATATACTCATAAAAGTTCAAAAAATACTTAAGAGGTAGATGAGATGAGTTTATTAAAAGAATGGCGTGATTACGCATATGGATTAGATGACAGAACACCAGAGGGCAAGGAGTTCTGGCTGAATTATTTTCAGGCTGAGAAGGGTGTATATGAGAAACTTCTTGCAAATCCGCTTGCAGATCCTGAGCATGGAACAGTGAAGGAGCTTGCAGAGAAGTATGGTCTTACTATTCAGCATATGATTGGTTTCCTGGATGGAATAGACGATAGCCTTATGGAGTCCAACAATCTTGATGATGTGACTGAGGATTCAGAGGTAAAGCTTGCAATCGACTATGAAAAGCTTTATATGAATATGGTTGAGTGCAATGCAGAGTGGCTCTATACTCTCCCACAGTGGGATGGCATATTCCCTAAGGAGAAGAGAGATGAACTCTATAAGATCCAGAAGTCATCTAAGACTATCATAAAGGCACCAAAGGTTGGAAGAAATGATCCATGTCCTTGTGGAAGTGGTCTCAAGTACAAGAAGTGCTGTGGCAAATAATGCCATAAAGATATCAATTTAAGGATTTATCAATCAATAAGGCGGTTAAAGGTCGATCTTTAACCGCCTTATTGATTGCTTTGACGGTATAACCGGGAAAATACAGGAGGTGATAGCGCGTGGAGTTTAACGATGCACAGAAAAAAGCGATATGTCATGGAGACGGCCCAATGCTGCTCCTTGCAGGACCGGGATCGGGAAAAACCACGGTGCTTACACATCGGATAAAGCATATGGTACAAGAGCAAGGTATAAGACCGGAACACATTCTTGTGATAACGTTCACAAAGGCTGCTGCAGGTGAGATGAAAAATAGATTCCAAAGTCTCTGTCCGGATGTTCGCGGAGTGACATTTGGAACTTTCCATTCAGTTTTTTTCTGGATACTGAGAAATGCGTATAATTACACAGGCGCGGATATCGCTACGGATGCCGAAAAATATGGAGCTGTGAGGGATAGTATAGAAAGACATGGATTCAGGTATGACAGTCAGGAGGATTTTGCAAGAAATGTTCTCGGAGAGATAGGCTATGTCAAAAGCGAGATGCGAGATCTGACCGGATATGCGAGTACAACCATGAAAGCAGAGGATTTTCAGATAGTATATAGCGATTACGAGAATTTCCTTCGCAACAGGGGCAAGATAGATTTTGACGATATGCTGGTGTTCACATATGAACTGTTTTCTCAGAGAGAAGACATTCTGGGGATGTGGAGAAATAAATTTAGATACATCCTGATAGATGAGTTTCAGGACATCAATTCGATACAGTATGAGACGATCAGAATGCTTGCCGGTGAGAGAAAGAATATATTTGTGGTTGGCGATGATGATCAGTCAATATATGGTTTCAGAGGCGCGGCTCCCGCGATAATGAAGAGGTTTCCGCAGGATTTTCCGGGGACGGTTATAGAGTATTTAAATGTAAATTACAGGTGCAGCTACGATGTGGTGGAGTGCTCAAAGAGGGTGATAAAGAATAATGTTGACAGATATGACAAGAATCTGCAGTCAGAGTATATTCCCGGTCAGAGTGACAGAGTCCACATAGTAAAGGTAAAGGATGTGGCTGAGCAGAACCGGAAGATAGTGGATCGGATAAGAGAACTGAACAGCTCTGGTATACCGTATTCCGATATTGCTGTTATTTTCAGGACCAATACAGAACCGAGAGGACTTTCATCCAGACTGATGGAGAGTGGAATACCATTTTCAATGAAGGATAGCATACCGAACATTTTCACTCATTTTCTGGCGGAGAACATATTTGACTATATAAGACTTGCCAGAGGCAGCAGGGACAGACAGATATTGCTCAGAGTGCTCAATAAGCCCAATCGCTACATAAGTCGGGATGCGATAGATTCTTCTCAGTTCGACTTTGAAAAGATGCGTCAGTATTACAAGGACAAATATCGTATAGTGAACAACATAAATGTACTGGAAAACGATCTTGAGAGGATAGGAAGACTCGCTCCGTATGCTGCTGTAAATTATATAAGAAAAGCTGTGGGGCTTGACGCGTATGTGCAGGAGTATGCAGAGTACAGGGGAGTGAATGCTGATGATTACATGGATGTGCTTGAGGAGATACAGGAGAGTGCCAGGGATTTCCTCAGCATTGACGGATGGTTTGAGTATGTGAAAGAGTATACGAAGGAACTTGCGGAAAAAAACAGGAGTGGAGTGTCTGTGAGCGATTCTGTCACACTGACTACTATGCATTCTGCCAAGGGACTGGAATATTCATATGTGTTTATAATGGATGCTGTTGAGGGGATGACGCCTCACCGCAAATCTGTGGAGAACGGGAACGTGGAGGAGGAGCGTAGACTCTTTTATGTTGCTGTCACAAGGGCGAAATATGGACTGTATATATATGTGCCACAAAAGGTGTTTGGGAAGAATGTACAGGCATCAAGATTTGTACAGGAAATGCTGGTAGACAGGAATCTGATAAGAGCCGGCAATAAAATAATACACAAGAGATATGGAAAAGGTGTGATAACCTTTGCTGATGAGAAAAAACTGTGTGTATTTTTTGAAAAGACGGGAGAGACAAAAACGCTCAGCCTTGAATACACTATATCTAATGAATTGATAGAAAATGCGTGAGGATGAAAATGAATTGGTAAATACCACAGGGATGGTACATGCCGCCGTGAGAGACGGTTTATATATGTACCCTTATCCATGTGGTAATATCTGATCTCATATAGATCAGTCTTCGTCCTCTGAGTTGAATTCTAGATCATCAAGGATCTCATCGAGAGCATCGGCGGCTCTGTTGAATTCATCTTCGTCTGTGATACCTCCAAGATCAACATCATCGCCGTTTTCTGTGTATCGATATATGAGAATATCTGAGTCCTCATCGTCTTCTGGAAGAAGGGCTGCGTAAGTTATATCGTCTACATCAAATTTGGCGATGACCTCACAGCTGCAGGTCGTACCGTCATCGTAGGTAATATCGATCATCTCAATGTCGTCCATATCACCGGAAATGTCGTTTTTTTTGTTTGCCATGTCGAATCTCCTTTGCTTTTTTTATATCATAAAATTAACGGGCACGCTTGTCAACTTTATTGAATTATAGGAGCTGCTGTGGTATAATATCAACATATTTGCGTGGGCAGAAGGAGACTGCCGGGCGTGGGTTCAGAGCTTAGATGTTATGGAGGGTTTTGTTAGATGAAGAAAGTTGCATATGTAGCGTCAGAGTGTGTGCCATTTATAAAGACGGGTGGTCTGGCAGATGTTGTTGGAACACTTCCGAAGATATTTGACAGGAATGAATATGACGTAAGAGTTATAATGCCGAATTATCTCTGTATACCGAACAAGTACAGGGAGAAGATGCAGTATATAACACATTTTTATATGGATATCGGATATAAGAATGACTATGTAGGTGTTATGTATCTTGAGTATGAGGGCGTGAAAGTTTACTTTATCGATAATGAGTATTATTTCAATGGACCTACACCGTACGGTGACGTCAAGTGGGATATCGAGAAGTTTTGTTACTTCTCAAAGGCTGCTCTGTCCATACTGCCTTCAATAGGTTTCCAGCCAGATATAATACACTGCCATGACTGGCAGGCAGGTCTGGTTCCTGTATATCTCAAGACACTTTTTGCAGGTGACCTTTTCTACACGAGCATGAAGTCAGTTATGACTATACACAACCTGCAGTTCCAGGGTAAGTGGGATATCAAGACCATTCAGGAGTACTCAGGACTGCCTGATTATGTGTTTACACCAGACAAGCTTGAGGTTCAGAAGGATGCAGCTATGTTGAAGGGTGGACTCGTATATGCTGATAAGATAACTACAGTCAGCAACACCTATGCAAAGGAGATCCAGACTCCATATTATGGAGAGGGGCTTGACGGACTCCTGAGTGCAAGATGGCAGTCACTGTGGGGAATCGTCAACGGTATAGATTACGAAGTGTGGAATCCGGCTACAGATCCGCAGATATATAAGAACTACAGTGTTGACAACTTCAGAGAACTCAAGAAGATCAACAAGGTGGAGTTACAGAAGGAATGTGGACTTCCACAGGATGAGAATCAGTTCGTGATCGGTATAATCTCAAGACTTACGGATCAGAAGGGACTTGATCTCGTTGACAGGATCATGAATGATATATGCTGTGATGGAGTTCAGTTCATAGTTCTCGGAACAGGTGATGTCAGATATGAGAATATGTTCAGATACTATCAGGGAATACATCCTGCAAAGGTGTCAGCGAACATATACTATTCGGATGAGAGATCACATAAGATGTATGCGGGATGTGATGTGATGCTTGTCCCATCGAGATTTGAACCGTGTGGACTTACACAGCTCATGGCACTCAGATACGGAACTGTTCCGGTTGTAAGAGAGACCGGTGGTCTTGCAGATACAGTAGAGGCATACAATCAGTTTGAGGGAACCGGAACGGGATTCTCGTTTGCAAACTATGATCCTTATGAACTCTTAAATGCGATCAATTATGCAAAGGAAGTATACTACAACAATAAAGAGGCGTGGTATTATATACAGGAGCGTGGCATGAGACAGGATTACTCATGGTACAACTCAGCGAATATATACAAGGATCTGTATAATTCATTATAAAAATAAAAGGGGCAGAGAATGATTTGCATTTTCTGCCTTTTTTAAGGACAGGAGAGACATTTATGGCATTTGACGGAATAGTGATATCCAATGTGGTCAGAGATATGAAAGAAAAGCTGGTCGATGGCAGGATATATAAGATATATCAGCCGGAAAAAGACGAGCTGAATATTGTTATCAAAAACAACAGGGAGAATTACAGAATTCTCATATCGGCAGATGCAAGTCTCCCGCTTATATATTTTCAGCAGACATCAAAGGAGAATCCGATGACTGCGCCTAATTTCTGCATGCTTCTCAGAAAGCATATCAACAATGGCAGGATAGTGGACATTTATCAGCCGGGATTCGAGAGAATAGTAGTCATTGTGATAGAGCATCTTGATGAGATGGGAGACCTAAAGAGAAAGAAACTCATCACGGAGATAATGGGAAAGCACAGCAATATAATATTTGCAACTGAAGATGATGTGATAATAGACAGTATCAAGCATATATCCCATATGGTCAGTTCTGTTAGAGAGGTTCTGCCGGGAAGAACATATGAGTATCCTCCTGCGGGCGGTAAAGTATCACCGCTTGAAGTGGATGAGGAAGATTTTATAAAACGTGTAAAGGGCAGCCCGGTCAATCTTATAAAGGCAATATATCAAAATATAACAGGATTTTCACCTGTGGCTGCGGCGGAGGTGTGTTACAGAGCAGGTCTTGACGGCAATGCGTCAACCGCCAGCCTCACAGATACCGATGCGAAGTTGCTCAGTGACAGATTCTTTGGCGTGGTGGAGGATATAAAATCCGGCAATTATGCACCACAGATAATCCTTGATGGATATACGCCGGTTGAGTTTTCATCCATAGAAATGACTATGTATGGAGATAAGACCATTGAACACAGGGACAGCATATCACAGGTCCTTGACGAGTATTTTTACAGAAAAAGTGCAGTGACCAGGATAAGACAGAAATCTGCTGATCTCAGGACGATCGTGTCAAATGCCATAGAGAGGACCAGCAAGAAGTATGATCTTCAGCTGAAACAGCTCAAAGATACGGAATCCAGAGAGAAGTACAGAGTGTACGGAGAACTCATCAACACATATGGTTACGGTGTGGAACCCGGGGCAGACAGCATGGAGGCGCTGAATTATTACACCAATGAGATGATAAAGATACCTCTTGATAAGACGATCTCGGTGATGGAGAACTCCAAGAAATATTTTGCAAAGTATAATAAATTAAAGCGTACATATGAGGCTCTCACTGAACTGACAGTAGAGACCAGGGAGGAACTTGAGCATCTGACATCTGTTCAGACGTTTCTTGATATGGCTATAGATGAGAATTCGCTCACCCAGGTGAAGGAGGAGCTTATATCATGTGGGTATATCAAGGGACATTATGGGCGAAAAGGAGATAGAAAGGCAGCCAAGTCCAAACCACTGCACTATGTCTCGGGTGATGGATTCCATATGTATGTCGGAAAAAATAATATACAGAATGACGAACTTACATTTAAGTTTGCAAATGGCGGAGATATGTGGTTCCATGCGAAAAAGATGCCTGGATCGCACGTCATAGTCAGACTTGAGGGAGCCGGTGAACTTCCTGATTCAACATATGAGGAGGCTGCAAGGCTGGCGGCGTATTATTCATCGGGCAGAACGGCACCAAAGGTTGAGATAGATTACACTGAGAGAAGAAATATAAAGAAACCTGCGGGGGCAAAACCTGGATTTGTGATATATCATACAAATTATTCCATGGTTGCGGAGCCTCAGATAGCAGGCATTAAAGAGCTTGAATAGACAGGCTAAAATATTCCAATATTGATTTGATTTTTACGTGGGTGTGAAGTATAATATAATATCTGTTGTCAGAGATTCAAATACTGCTGACAGACAGAGTAACAGGAGATATGTATGATAAACAGTATGACGGGTTTTGGCCGCAGTGAGAAGGTCACAGAGACATATAAGATAGTAGTGGAGATGAAATCTGTAAATCACAGATTTTGTGATATAAATATAAAACTTCCAAAGAAGATAAGTTTTTTCGAGACATCCATAAGAACTTATCTGAAGAAGTATATTGAGAGAGGAAAAGTCGATGTGTTTATCACATATGAGGACTATTCCGATGGCAATGTAAAGCTTAAGTACAACAAGGATGTGGCAGAGAAGTATATGAGCTATTTCAACCAGATGGCAGCAGACTTTGGAATAACAAATGATGTGACGCCGGCAGCTTTGGGAGGATTTCCTGATGTGTTCACGGTTGAGGAGCAGGAAGTGGACAAGGATGAGTTGTGGAAGGCTCTTGAGAAGTCACTTGACGAGGCGGCAGAGATGTTCGTTGCGTCAAGACAGACTGAGGGAGAGAATCTCAGAAAGGATCTGGTCGACAAGCTTGACGAGATGAAGGATGCCGTTGATTATATTGAGAGGGTGTCGCCTGATCTTATAGAGGAGTACAGACGCAAACTTACAGACAAGATCACAGAAGTTCTGGAGAGTCCGGTTATAGATGAGAATAGGATAGCCACAGAGGTTGTCATATATGCAGACAAGATATGTGTTGACGAGGAGACAGTGAGACTTAAGAGTCATATTGACAGCACAAGAAAGATCTTGGAGGCTGGCGGCTGTGTGGGCAGAAAGCTTGACTTTATAGCACAGGAGATGAACAGGGAGGCAAACACAATTTTGTCCAAAGCCAATTCCCTGGATGTGTCAGATAAGGCTATACAGCTCAAGACAGATATAGAGAAAGTAAGAGAACAGATACAGAATCTGGAGTAAAATATAATTTGGGGCTGCACGCAGTTATGCGTTAAGGGCTACCAGCGTTTCAGAAGAGGTATGGATTATGGCAGAGAATAAGAAGAGGGGTTCACTGATAGTGATCTCCGGCTTTTCAGGTGTTGGAAAGGGAACAGTTGTAAAGAGACTTGTATCAGATTATGGATATAATCTCTCCGTTTCAGCGACGACCAGAGCACCCAGAGAGGGTGAAGTGGATGGAAGAGAATACTATTTCATGGAGAGATCAGATTTTGAGAATCTGATTGACTACGGCGGATTTATAGAGTGGACACAGTATGTGGAGAACTATTATGGAACGCCTAAGAAATATGTAGAGGAGAGCCTTGAAGAGGGAAAGGATATAATACTTGAGATAGAGGTTATGGGAGCACTAAATGTCAAGAAACAGTTCCCGGATGCGCTGCTCATATTTATTTCCGCACCAAGCATATCAGAACTTAGAAACAGGCTTGCCGGAAGAGGTACAGAGTCTGAGGAGACGATAATCAAGCGGCTCAAGAAAGCCACAGAAGAGGTAGAGGACATGGACAAGTATGATTATATTATTGTCAATGACGACCTCGAGGAATGTATAAGCACAGTGGATTCTGTGATAAAGAGTTATGGCTGCCGCAGAGACAATCAGCTTAATTATATAGCCGGAATAAAAGAAGAACTTGCAGAGATAAGAAAACTCTGATAAATTATATGAGATATATGTAATTTATAACATGGAATTTGACAGATCATTTTCAATCAATTTATATAAGAAAGGGGATCTAATAATATGTTACATCCATCATACACAGATCTAATGTCAGTAGTAAATGCAGAGGTTGAGCCAGGTGAGCAGCCTGTAGTAAACAGCAGATATTCAATCGTGCTTGCGACAGCGAAGAGAGCGAGAGAGATAATCGATGGACAGGAGCCATTTGTCGCTGCAGATCCGAAGAAGAAACCACTGTCTATAGCAGTAGATGAGGTTTACCATGGAAAGGTAAAGATTGTCGGAGCTGACGAAGAGTAATTTCCGGATAAGATTCACAGGTGAAATTATAGATATGAACTATGGGAAACGGACATTGACTCGTTGCCTGCACAAAAAAAGGAGGTTGGAGCTTGACAGCACAGCCTCCATTTTCTATATTTCACCAATAAAGCTCCTGCGGCATAGTCTATATAAAGTGGATCATGTCGATAACAGGAGGTACACATGCGTGCTGAGTGTCTATTTGCCGGAATCAGTTATAAGCTTATCACGGGCAGTTTGGACAGAGAGGTCAGTGATGTAGTGGATGATTCAAGGCAGGCTACAAAAGATTCGGTGTTCGTATGCAGAGTTGGTTCGGTCACGGATGGACACAGGTTCGTTGAGGACGCCATAAAGCACGGCGCATCAGGGATCATTCTTACGGATGAGAATGAGGATGCTGATAGGCTGGCGTTGATAAAAGACATAGTGGAGAGTCACGGAGAAGTTTTTGTGGTCATGATGTACGATCACAGGCGCAGCATAGGCGTGTTGTGCAACAATTTCTGGGGATTTCCTTCAAAAAAGCTGGGTGTCATAGGTGTGACTGGAACAAAGGGAAAGACGACTGTCACGTACATGATGAAGAGAGCACTGGAGCTGTGTGGGTATACCACAGGTCTTATCGGAACCATAGAGATAGATGATTGCAGCAGGCATATCCAGTCGGTAAACACTACTCCGGGGGTGGTGACTCTTCACCGGACCATATATAATATGGCGGCAAATGGTGCAAAGTACTGCGTGATGGAAGTGTCATCCCAGGGACTCAAGCTTGGAAGGGTTTCAGGGGTAGACTTCGATGTAGGGATATACACCAATATATCTCCGGATCACATAGGAAAAAACGAACATGAAAGCTTTGAGGAGTATGTAAGGTGTAAGAGTACACTTTTTTCAATGTGCAGGAATGTCGTGATAAACACAGATGATATGTACGCTGAGTGTATGTGCGGATCACAGGTGTCTTGTGGTGGCGAAAATGATATTCATCTCGTGGGTTATGGAGTGGATCATCAGTCAAAAAAATTGTATGACAGATTCCCCGGACATATTCCAATATATGAGGGAATAAATGTACATGAAACTCAAAATGGAGGTCTCCCCGGAAGTGAATGTGAACTTGTGACACCGAATGGCGATAGGATGCCTATGCGCATAAAAATACCTGGCAAATTTAATGTGTACAATGCTCTTGCTGTGATTGCAGCAGGAGATGCGCTGGGACTTCCGATAAACACCGTGACAGGGGCTTTGACAGATATATATATCCGTGGGCGCATGGAGCCGGTTTCGGTATCTGATGAATTTTTTGTGTATATAGATTATGCCCACAATCAGGCTAGTCTTGAAAGTGCGCTGAGGACACTCAGACCATATTGCCAGGGAAGGATATTATGTGTATTTGGCTGTGGTGGCAACAGGGCAAAAAGTCGTAGGACAGGGATGGGGAAAGTCGCAGGAATGATGGCAGATATAACTATTTTGACAAATGACAATCCCAGATTTGAGGATCCCGGTGAAATAATGGATGATATAGAGGATGGACTGAAAAATGTAGGGGCAGAATATATCAGAATACCTGATCGAAAAGAGGCGATAAGGTATGGCCTTACACATGCTCACAGTGGAGACGTTGTCCTGCTTGCCGGAAAAGGACATGAGACATATCAGGACGTGCGGGGACACAAGTTTCATATGGATGAGAGAGAATTGATAGGGCAGATTTTGGAGGAAGAAGATGCAGGAGTTATATGCGGACGTGATAATAGATATATCCCATGAGGCGATAGACAGGGCATTCCAGTATGTGATACCTGAGGATCTTGTACCTCAGATCAAGATCGGGTGTCAGGTCAATATTCCGTTCGGCAGGGGAAATACCATGCGTAAAGGTTATGTCATAGGAATTACTGAACATACAGACTATGACAGATCAAAGATGAAGACTGTAGATTCGGTGTGTACTGAGGGGATAGCAGCTCCGGGAAGGCTGGTTGCTCTGGCAGGCTGGATAAAAGAGAATTACGGTTCGACTATGATAAACGCACTTCAGACTGTCATGCCGGTGAAAAAAACTGTAAGGTCAGTCGTGGTTAGGTATGTTGTACTTGCAACGGATGACGCTGACAAATATGAATACAAATACATGAAAAGAAATGCCACTGCAAGACTGCGGCTGCTGCGTGCTCTGAGAAAGGATAATATTCTTCCGATGAACAGGGTGACAGGAGAACTGGGAGTCTCGCCTGCGGCGGTCAAAGCAATGCAGGATGATGGTGTAGTTAAGATAACGGAGGATAGTCATTACAGAACGGTCACATCAGAGTCGGTGCGCAGAGAGGCGTTTGTTCCTCCTGATATAAAGCTAAATGACAGGCAGGAGGAGATAGTGAGGGAATTTGGAGATGACATTGCAGATGGAATCCGCAGGACGTACCTCCTGCACGGAGTCACAGGCAGCGGGAAGACAGAGGTGTATGTAAGATGCATCCGTAAAGTGATCGAGCAGGGGAGACAGGCGATCGTTCTAATTCCTGAGATATCCCTCACATATCAGACGATAAAGTACTTCACAAGGTACTTTGGTGACAGGGTGACGATGGTGAATTCCAGACTCAGCAGCGGTGAGAGATATGATCAGTTTGAACGAGCAAAAAACGGTGATGTGGATGTGGTCATAGGTCCCAGATCAGCATTGTTTACCCCATTTGAGAGGCTTGGACTCATAATCATTGATGAGGAACACGAAGGAAGTTACAAGAGTGACAATCCGCCTAAATATCATGCGAGGGAGACTGCCATAAAGCGTGCTGAACTTGAGGGGGCAAGTGTGATCCTTGGGTCTGCAACGCCGTCGGTGGAGAGCTATAAGAGGGCAATGGCAGGAGAATTTAAGCTTTGGACCATGGATGAGAGGGTTTCTGGAAGACAGATGGCTGAGACGAGCATCGTCGATCTCAGGGAAGAACTTAGGAGAGGAAACAGGTCCATAGTGAGCGACGAACTTGCCGCAGACATTACAGACAGATTGGACAGGCATGAGCAAATAATGCTGTTTATCAATAAGAGGGGCTACAACAGTTTCGTTTCGTGTCGGAGCTGCGGCGATGTCATAAAATGTCCGCACTGCGATGTGTCTATGACTAAGCATATGTCTGTGGCAGGAGGAAAACTGCGATGTCATTATTGTGGGTATACCATGAATGAGCCGGACACCTGTCCTTCCTGTGGTTCAAGGCTGATCGGCGGATACGGTGTTGGAACCGAGAAGGTAGAACAGGAGATAAACAGGATGTTCCCCCGTGCAAGGACACTCAGGATGGACAGGGATACCACATCCAAAAAGAACTCACATGAACAGATACTTGAGAGTTTTGGCAGAGGCGATGCTGATATTCTCATAGGAACTCAAATGATAGTCAAGGGACATGACTTTGCAAATGTTACCCTTGTCGGAATACTTCTGGCAGATCTCACACTCTTTGATGGTGATTACCGCGCTGGAGAGAGGACGTTTGATCTGCTGACCCAGGCTGCTGGCAGAGCGGGAAGAGGTGACACACCTGGGAAAGTGGTAATACAGACATACAAGCCGGACAACTATGCAATAGTTGCCGCTGCCAATCAGGATTACCATTCGTTCTATGAGACGGAGAGCGCTTACCGCTCATTTATGAGATATCCGCCCGAGTGGAATATGCTGGTGGTAATGGCTGTAGGAGAGGATGAAGAACAGCTTGCCAATATAATGGATAGGATGTATTCTCTTATAAGGGGAAATTACAAAGCTGTCAGACATTTGTCAGTCATAGGACCTTCAGAGCCGGCATTGTCAAAGATAAAGGACATGTACCGCAGAGTCATATACATAAAGCATCAGGATTATCAGGTACTTGTGGATGTGAAAAATTGCGTGGAATCATGGCTTGGAGATAATGAAGGGGTAAATGTATTCTTTGATTTCAATCCTATGAATATGTATTAGAGATAACTGTTATATATAGTAAGAGAATATAAAAGCATTACAAATCATAAAAGGAGATTACAGAGATGGCAATAAGAAATATCAGACTCGATGGAGACGACATACTCAGAAAGACATGCAGACCGGTTACGAAGATGGACGACAGAACACTCACACTTATAGATGATATGTTTGATACTATGTATGAGGCAAATGGAGTCGGACTTGCTGCGCCACAGGTTGGTATACTAAAGAGAATAGTGGTCATAGATGTGTGTGATGACAATCCGTTGTGTCTTATCAATCCTGAGATCATAGAGGCTGACGGTGAGCAGACCGGCGAGGAAGGCTGTCTCAGCCTCCCTGGAAAGTTTGGCACTGTGACAAGACCTATGCATGTAGTGTGCAAAGCATTGGATGAGAATATGGAGGAGTTCACTGTTGAGGGCGAGGGACTTCTTGCAAGGGCTATATGCCATGAACTTGATCATCTGGACGGAAAGCTTTATAAAGATCTGGTTGTTGATGGTCTTCATGAAGTTGAACAGAAATAAAACTATTACAGGTATTTGACAGGAGGAATGACAGATGCGGATCATATATATGGGAACACCGGATTTTGCGGTGGATGCTCTTGAGAGTCTGGTGAATGCGGGACATGATATAGTTGCGTGTTATACACAGCCGGATAAGCCTAAAGGAAGAGGCAAATCTCTTCAGCCAACGCCCGTTAAGGTGAAGGCTCTTGAGTTTGGAATCCCGGTTTATCAGCCGGTGAAACTTCGCGAGGCTGAGAACGTGGAACAGATAGAGAATTATGCTCCGGATGCAATAGTGGTTGCGGCATATGGACAGATACTTCCAGAGAGCATACTCAACATCCCAAAGTACGGATGTATCAACATACATGCATCGCTTCTGCCAAAGTACAGAGGTGCAGCACCCATAGAGAGAGCTATCATAGACGGTGAGAAAAACACTGGCATCACCACAATGTATATGGCGAAGGGGCTTGATACAGGAGACATTATAGAGCAGACAATAGTTCCGATCGCAGATGACGATACGGGTGAGACACTTACTGACAAGCTTGCAGTGGCTGGTGCAGAGCTGATAATATCAACTCTCAGGAAACTGGAGGATGGCACGGCACAGAGAAGGGTACAGAATGATGCTGAGAGTTGTTATGCATCAATGCTCAGCAAAGATATGGGCAATATAGATTTCAACATGCCGGCGGAGTATATAGAGAGACTTGTGAGAGGACTTCAGCCTTGGCCATGTGCATTTACAAAGATAAATGGAAAGAGTGTAAAGATATATGAGGCGAAAGTCACGGATGCTCCAGATGGAGCAGAGCCTGGACAGATAACAGGAGTCACAAAGAAGTCATTTGCAATAGTGTGCGGTGAGGGTGCGCTGCAGATAAAGAAACTTCAGCCTGAGGGAAAGAAACCGATGGATGTGGCAGCATTTCTGGCGGGCAACAAACTGAGTGACGGAGAAAGGATATAGAGCTGCGATGGAGAAAAATACCCGCGAGGTGGTTCTTTCTATCCTGCTGGACATAGAGAAGAATCATACATTTTCAAATACAGCACTTGGCACAGCGCTCAGAGCCAATCAGTTTATGAGCAAGCAGGACAGAGCCTACATCACAAGGATGGTGGAGGGAGTCACGGAAAAACGGATCAGACTTGACTATATAATAAATCAGTTTTCAAAGACAAAGGTCAACAAGTGTAAGCCGCTCATAAGGTGTGTGCTCCGGATGGGGTCATATGAGATATTTTATATGGATTCAGTACCGGATCACACAGCGTGTAATCTTTGCGTGAAACTGGCGGTGGATCACGGATTCGGAAACCTGAGGGGCTTTGTGAACGGAGTGCTAAGAAATATAGCGAGAAATAAGGACTGCATCAAATTCCCTGATCCGGAAAAGAATATCAGGGAGTACTTTTCTGTGAGGTATTCGGTGCCAACGGATCTGCTCGATATACTGGAGAGAGATTACGACTATGATACCATAGATAAAATTCTCGCAAGCGGAGATAGTGACAGACCGACAGCCATAAGGGTCAATACTGAAAAGGTCAGCGTTGATGAGTTTGCGGAAAAACTTGAAAGAAATGATATAACAGTGACCAGAGGTTCGTTAAACGATACGTCTCTGCTAATCAGTGGTTATGATTACATACGTAAGATACCGGGATTTTTTGATGGAGAATTTGTTGTTCAGGATCAAAGTTCATGTCTTGCGGTTAAAGCAGCAGCCGTTCAGAATGGTGATCTGGTGTTGGATGTGTGTGCTGCTCCTGGAGGAAAGACCATGTATGCAGCGGCTCTCGCAGGTTCTGGCGGAAGAGTGATCTCAAGGGATCTGACGGAGAAAAAGACGGAACTCATAGAGGAGAACATAGAGAGACTTGACCTTAAAAATGTGACAGTACAGGTTTATGATGCGAGAGTGTGCGATGAGGAGCTTGTTGGAAAGGCTGACGTGGTGATAGCAGATCTGCCATGCTCTGGATTGGGTATCATGGGCAGGAAGAACGATATCA
>JBNMKK010000043.1:0-18525 GCA_050874325.1 Coprococcus sp.
GTGTTAAATCTGGAAAGACAAAAGCTGGATCACAACGTTGGTTTTGTAGAGAATGTAAATCATCACTAACGCACAAGATAGATAATACTTCAAAGGAATTACAAATCTTCTTGGATTGGTTGTTTGGTAAAGAATCACAATCGGAGATGCCTGGTGAAGGGAGGACATATTGAATTGTATAGTCTGGCTAAAGATTTACTTGCAATAAAAAACAAACAGGAAGCAGAGCTTTGGACAGACAGATTTATAGTCTGGATAAAAAAATATCAGGAATGCAGGACAGTATAAACAGGAAGAATGCAGAGGCAAGAGTAAGGCATGAGCAGACAGACCGGGATGGTTGGAGAAAGAGAGGTATTTATGAACATAATGTATGAGAAGAATGGAGAGTTTCGTTGCTGTGAATGATTATGAAATAAATCTTGAAAACTGTATTAACAACGAATATAATGCTTTAAAGTCTTAAAGAGAAAGGGGCATATGAATGAATATTACATACAGGACGGAAGGGGATTATTTAATTCCAAATATATTTGCAAACGAGGAGCCGGAGCAGACATTAACCAAGTATGGTATGTTTCGGGAGAGCTTTCTGAAAAATAATCATAAAGGCATTTACACAGGAAAGCTACTGGCTGGCACATTGAAAGAGCACTGCCTCGATATACAGGAACAGGCAGAAAATATGGCAGAATGCCTCACAAAGCAGCTAGTGGCGGTAGAAGGTATTAGTGAGGATTTGAAAAGCCGTAATCAGATGGAATGGGTACGCAGGATGAATTCGATAAGAAATAGAGTGGATGAAATTGTGATGACAGAGATTGTGTATAAGATCTAATCGATTACCTGTTACAGAAAGGCATACAAGATCCAAGGATGGTATGATGAATTTGATTGAAAGGGGATGAGCTGGTATGGCACGGATTGATATGGAAAAGCTAACAAAAGAAGCACAGATGACATATATATCTGCGGATTTTATTGAACAGACTGAGGAGCAATTACATGCTGCTGAGACAGAGATCCGGGAGAATGTGGATAAGATGAAAGATGTGTCGCCGATTGAACGGTTTCGGGTTGAACGAGGGATATATGATAAGTATATATAACAACTTATGAAATAGTGACATAAATGGAAAATCCATAAGATTGACAGTTTTCGCTAAAACGAGTATGATTAATTAAATGCTCGTACAAGACATGGAGCGGATTTTGAGTACAAATAGATGAGAGCATTGCCTTTTAGGTTGTGCTCTTTTTTATTCCAGATGCGAGGTTAATGATGATCAAAGGATACACAACAGTTGCGGAAATATCAGACAAGTGGGGAGTAAAACCAAGAACGGTACAGATTATGTGCGCAGAGGGGAGAATAAAAGGTGCAACAAAATTCGGAAGGGCATGGGCGATACCAACAGACGCTGATAAGCCCACAGACAATAGAGTGGTTACAGGAAAGTATAAGAATTGGCGGAATGGCAAAACATATAATGAGGAATAGTTTTTATGAAAGAACTGAAATATAATAGGGAGCTTTATTCAAAGACGGCACTTATTAAAGCGGCATATAATTTCACAGATAAAGCATATTTACATTTGGACGCTGATGAAAAATATTATTATGTCTCGATAAGCGAAAAAACAGGGAGTCCAGAAATAACAAGTGAGCAATTCGAAAATGAAATCTTAGCACAAAGCGTCAGACATGAGATTTATAAGCAGACAAAGAATATTCGTGAGCTCATGTTAGCCAGAGCTGTTGCAACGAGTGTGGTTGCAGCCTGTGATGAAGAGACAGGTAGTGAATTGAGAACAGAAACTGAATTTAGCGAAGAAGAGATATTAAAGGATTGGTTTGATGCAGGTAAATAAATTATATTTAAATACAGACATTTATTCGGAATCAAATATTAGAAAAACTTGTGGAGTCTATAAAGATTATGCACGAATTAAGGTAAAAGCAAGAAAACAGTATGTGGAATTGACGTTTGATAGATGTAAGTATGAGCCAGCCATAACCATGAAAGAATTTGAAAATTATTTAATTAATATAGAGAATATGAAAAAATGATAATTATAGAAATTTTATTACTGATCTCTCTGGCAGCTGTAGGAGTAATAGCTTCGATAACGGATATTAGAGAGGGCAGAATATATAATAAATTACTGCTGAAATTTTTGGTAGTGGCATTTGTGTTAGATGCAATATATTACGAATTTTTTGCAAGAGATTTGTTTTGTTTGTTTATATTAAATTTTGGAATAATTGCACTGATCAGTCTGGTTTTGTTTTATACGCATTCTTTTGCAGGTGGCGATTGTAAATTAGTATTAGTAATGTCTATGCTATATCCGGCAAATTATTACTTAGTATATGGCAAATCAGAAGTTACATTGTTTCTTGTTATATGTATAGCAATATTGTTTGGCTATTTATATCTGTTGGGTTATTCGATATATGAATTGGTGAGAGGAAGAACAAAGATAACTGGTAAATATATAAAGAATTATATAATATGTTTTCTTAAGACATTTATTTCTGCATCAGGATATATATGTTTAATCAATGTTATATTTATAGGCAGATATGGCTTTCAAGTTAATGAGTGGATTATCAGAATCGTGTGTATGATAATGGCTTGGCTTATAGGGAAAAAAGATATATTAAAAAAATGGCAGTTGGTAGCTGGAATATATATGCTAGATATGGTTTCAGGCTTTGTTTTAGGTTTTATACCTTTTTCATTCAATCCAGAAAACTATATTTTAGTTGTACTGTTATTGCTTTGCCAAATGACGATAAGGACATGCATATATCAGGAAGTTCCGATATCGGAATTGAAGAGAGGAATGATTTTATCAAGTGTTTCCTCCATGCTGATGCAGAATTCCAGAGTTCGAGGGCTTCCACCGATTTCTTCGGAAGATTTAAGAAGCAGACTGACAGAAGAACAAGTTGCTAGTATTGGAAGATGGTCGAGCAGTAGAAATGTAGTGAGTGTTACGGTGGTGCGTAAGATTCCATTTGCAGCGTTTATAATGGGTGGTTTTATAACCTATTTTATCATATGGAGTTTTGTAAAATGATTGTTAATCTTGAGAAATATACAGGAAAATATAGAATAGTATCTTTGGCATGTGAAGCATCGGTGAAAGAAGATTTGCTTGCAGATGAATTGGATTTTATATATTTATCTGAGGATGATGTTTGTATTTATCCAGAAAATATAATAGTTTCTGAAAATAAACATGTGATAGAGCTATTACGTCGTGCACACAATTATGATGTATTTGAATTATGGGAAAATGGAAAACTAGTCGAGTGCTACGATGACAGTTCTATAGATAATTATTTTTTCGTTACATCAAAATGTAATTCCAATTGTGTTATGTGCCCGTCCCCGGATGCATTTCGAAAAGATGGTGAGAATACAAGAGTTGAAACATTGATTGAGATAGCAAGACATATACCAGGGGACACACCACATCTTACGATTACTGGTGGTGAACCATTTATGATAGGCAAAGATATATTCCGTTTTATAGAATTTCTCCGTGATAAATTTGAGTATACTGAATTTTTAATTCTGACAAATGGAAGAATTTTTGCGTTGGATTCGTATACTCAAAAGCTTAAAGAGACATTACCCGAGAATAGCATTATAGCAATTCCAATTCATGGTTCTAATGGACAGATTCATGATTCAATAACACAGGTAGATGGTAGTTTTGCACAGACAATTCAAGGTATAAAAAAGCTTCTGGAAGCTTGCATACGTATCGAGATACGAATGGTTGTTAGTAAAATGAATGCAGCGGATATATATAATATTGCGAAAATGATATCAGATGAGCTGGCAGGCGTAGAATATGTAAGTATTATGGCAATGGAAATGACTGGAAGTGCACGGTTTAATATGGACAAGGTATGGATCTCATATCGGAGGGCGGCAAATGCAATCGAAAAGTCTGTAATGTTGTTGCTGGAGAATGGAATTGATGTGAAATTATATAATTTCCCGTTGTGCACAGTAAATAGGAAATTTTGGACGCTTTGTGAGAAAAGCATATCACCAGACAAAGTAAGATATGATGTTGTGTGTGATAACTGCAAGATGAAAAAATCCTGTGGTGGTATTTTTGCGGGGACGATTTATATGGAAAAGGGAGAATTGGAAGCAATTATATGAAATTAAACTACTTCAATTTCAAAAAATTTAAGGATAAAATTCTTTTGACAAATGATTTTGGAAGATATGTGTTTGTGAAAAAAGAAGACTTTCAACATATTTTGGCATTGCGAATAAAAGAAAATACGGATCTTTATAGGGCGCTTGTTGATGGAAAAATGATTTATGATGAGCCGGATCTAGAGTATTCGTCTATGAATAAATATTTATTAAGAGAAATCAAGGGACATGTAAACACGGCGACGTCATTACATATATTTGTAGTTACGACAAGGTGTAATATGGGATGTATATATTGTCAGGCAAATAACGGATCAGAAATACCACATCTTGTTATGGATAAAGAGATGGCAGAAAGAGCAGTAGATATTGCGTTGCAGTCTCCGGAACAATCTCTGTGCTTTGAATTTCAGGGAGGCGAACCACTGTTAAATTATGAGATTATAAAACATATTGTGGAATATGCGGAGCAGCATAAGCAAGATCACATTATTTCATATACTGTTGTTACAAATTTGACATTATTAAGTAATGATATATTAGATTTTCTTGCATGCCATAATTTTGGAGTATCGACATCCATAGATGGAAATGAGTTGGTGCATAATAATAATCGTCCATATGTCGATGGACGAGGCACATTTACAAAAGTGAGAGATTCTATCAGAAGAATAAGAGAGGCTGGATTACACGTAGGTGCGATAGAAACAACTACAAAATATTCTTTAGATTATCCCAAGGAGATTGTTAATGCATATGTGGATATGGAATTTGACAGTATCTTCATCAGACCATTGACTCCGCTTGGCAAGGCTGCAAAATATTGGAATAATATAGGGTATACTTCTGAAGAGTTTATAGAATTCTATAGTAAGGCATTAGATGAGCTTCTTTCGATAAATAAAAAAGGAAGATTCATAAAAGAAGATCATGCTTCTATTCTGCTGCGCAGGATAAGAGGTGATTTCATGAATTATATGGAATTACGGTCTCCTTGTGGAGCGGGTGTAGGACAATTGGCATATTATGCAGATGGAAATATTTTTACCTGTGATGAAGGAAGAATGTTACATGAAATGGGGCAAAGTACGTTCATGCTAGGCAATGTATATGAAAGTACATACAATGATTTGATAAGTAATAGTATATGTAAAACTGTATGTGCATCAAGTGTTTTGGAGTCGTTGCCTACATGTTGTGACTGTGTATATCAACCTTATTGTGGTACATGCCCTGTCGTTAATTATGCTCTTGAAGGGGATGTAATAGAGAAGCAACCTAGAGGATACAAATGTAGTGTTTATTCAGGAATATTAGATTATTTGTTTTCGCAATTTTATGAGGCAGATGAGGAAACAATAAAGATATTGAATTCGTGGAGTGATTAAAAATGACTGATATGGTAAAAGAAGAAACATCACAAGAAAATATAAAAGAATTAGAAATAAATCATGTGACAGTAGATGTTCCATCACCAGAAGAAGAGTACAAAAAAGCTAAAGGTCGCAGAAATAAGCTATTGATAAGTGGCATATGCCTTTTGGTTGTATTTGAAGGAGCAATTGCTGGTGGATTAGGACAGAAAATGGCCTCTGATAATTTGCTGGAGAGAGTATCTAGAGAGCATGAGATTCGTTCAACAGGAGAAATACAGTTAACAAGAGGATTCTACTCAGGAGAAACAGATTTTGGATATTTTACTGGTGAAGGACAATTTACATATAAAGATGGTGAAAAATATGTAGGTGAATGGCAGGAAAACCATTTGAATGGAACTGGTGAACTGCATGTACCTAATGAAGGAAATTATCAAGGAGAGTTTCTTTCATCGGAGAAAAATGGAGAAGGTACCTTTACCTGGGATGATGGAGTAATCTATCAAGGCGAGTGGAAAGATGACAAAATGTGTGGGCAAGGTACATATACGACACCAGAAGGTGTTGTATACTCTGGCACATTTAATGATAATGTGCTTTATGATGGATCTTGTAAATTTAAGAATAATACAGGTGAATATGTTCTGACCTATAAATCAGGAAATATAGATAAGGCTTCGATAAAATATACAGATGGTTCAACGTATGAAGGAACATGCAAATCTGGTGAATTAACGGGAATAGGTAATATGAAGTTTGCCAGTGGAGACGAGTACGATGGAGCGTTTTCTAAAGGGTATCGAAGCGGACAAGGCGTGTATACGTGGAATTCCGGAGACAAGTATGATGGAGAGTGGAATAGTGATCAGATGACTGGATCTGGCACGTATACGTATACAGATGGAAGTTATGCGAGTGGTACATTTAGTAAAAATATCTTTTCTGACGGAAGTTATTATATTAAGAACGATTTTGGAAAGTATACATTTACAATAACCGCTGGAGAACCTACTGCTGTTGAGATGGTGTTAGAAAATGGTACAACCTATAGCGGAGACATGTGCGAGGGGAAGTTATCTGGTCAAGCACAAATTAAATATAGTAACGGCGATAAATATAGTGGAAGTGTAGTGAATGGGCAAAAATCTGGACAGGGTACATACACATGGGTAAGCGGTGCATCTTATGAAGGAGAATGGTCCGAGGATCAAATGAACGGAAGAGGTACATATTTATATCCTGCAGGTGAGGATGGATTTAAGCTTACGGGTTCATTTGAGGATGGGCAACCAACAGGAGAATGTCAATATTATGTAAATTCGGCAAAACATTATAAGACAGATTGGTCGAATGGAAGGTGTGTTAAAATATATGAATAATAACGATTTATTTCCAAAATTTCAAAAGAGTATAGAAAATTTGATAGAAGATGAAGAGGGTAATATTCCCGGAAAAAAACTGCTTATGCTTGGCACTATGATTATTGTCCTCGGAAGTTTGATGCAAACAAAAGTATTTGCTGGACATAGGTCTCACAGTTCTCATAGATCCCATAGTTCTCATAGTTCTGGTTCGGGGGGACATAGTAACCATGGAAGTCATGAGAGTCATTCTAGTCATACATCACATTCGGATCATGGCTCACATTCCAATACACATACAAGCCATGCCAGTCATACATCGCATTCTAATACATCATCACATTCGAACTCTTCATACAGTTCAGAGGGGGATGTTACATATAGTGCGCCGGCAGCATCGACAGTACCTACGATAAAAACACCTGTAGTGACAGCTACTGATGATACATTTAAGCTTCCAGATGTAAATCAGAATATTGAACTTCCGAATGGGACGCCGGCATCAAGTATAGTGCCACAGTTGGCTGTGCCAGTATCAAGTATAGGAACGAAAATAGATGCAGGGGAAATACATCAGCCGTCTGCAACAGAGAAAATAGAATAAAATAAGGGGAGACTTTTTAATGAAAACACTTAACGAGATTAGTACTGATGGAAAGTCCGTGGAGGATGCGTATTTATTAGAAGCACAAAAAGCTGTAGATATTGTAAACGATGGAGTTGAAAAGGGGTCATATTCAGAACTATCACAGCGATTGGACAAACTGCCGAGTGTTGGTATAAATAGAGGAAAGGCAGTATTTACGCGACGAAGTTCAGCGATATACATATGGATAGTTGCAATATGTGTTGTATTGACATGTATATATCTGAGTTATCTGCCTGTTTTGGTCGGAACCATAGTATACTCTGATGATTTTGATTCGTTTGGATTTATAGGCTCGGCGACAGTGGCGCTAGCATTTATATTGAACGCTATTATTGGCTCAAGGGCAATAGCCATGTGCAGATTTAATAGGCGATATGATTTATATATAAAAGATCTCAGATTTAAGAACATTGAGTTGATTGATGATTTGGCTGCCTATTCTAAAATTGAAACTGAAAAGATAGTAAGTGATTTAAATAAGGCTGTTAAGATGAAATTGATTCCACAGGGACATTTTGGAAGAGATAATATTATTTTTATTACGAATAACGATGTATATGAAACGTATAAAAGTAAGCAGGCAGTGTATGACAGATATTATAGAAAACAAATTGAGGAACGCTTGAGAATGAAGGAACGTACAAAAGAAATCCAAGATATTTTGAAGCAGGGACAAGGGTATGTTGATAAGATTCATGAGAGTAATGTTATTATTAAAGATAAAATTATTTCTCAAAAGCTTGATCGTATGGAAAACGTTGTGTCAATGATATTCCATGAGGTTGATATCAATCCTCAACATGCCGAAAAATTGGGAATGTTTATGAACTATTACTTGCCAACAACTGAGAAACTGCTTGAGGCATATATGGAAATTGATGAAAAGAAGATAAAGAGGAAATCATTGGAAAGAACAAAAAAAGATATAGAAGGGGCTATAGACAAACTTATTGAGTCATTTGAAGGCCTGCTGGACAAGTTTTATCAGGAGAAAGAATTAGATATTTCGACTGATATTTCAGCAATGGAAATTCTTATGAAACAGGATGGATTGACCGAGTAATTGTAGTATATGAGGTGAAATGTTTGAGTGAACAAGACATTGTTATCGAAAAGGGTATGCAAGACAAATTATATATAGGTAATTCTGATAGTATATTATTATTTGGATGTGAGGCTCAGCAACAGTTAAGAGAACTATCAAAAACGATAGTAAATCAATTGTTATATAATAATGCTGATTTGGAATATGTTATTCAGGATATTGTTAATGAAATAGATGACTTTCAGAATTTTAATGTTAATAAAACTGGCATTTTTAGAAAGAACCAAAAGAAAAAAAGAGCAGACTTAATAAAAAAATATAATAGTATTCTTGAGTATATGAATAAACTGGAATTTTCATTGAAATTGCAGGAAGCTCAGTTGCTCAAAGAGTCGAAGATATATGAAGAAACCGGTAAGTGTATACAGACAACAACAGAAAAATTAGGCGAATTGATATCATATGGTGAAAATGTGTTAAATAAACAGTTGCATGCAGAGGATTCCGAAGATATTAAGAGATGGTATGAAAGACTTGCTAGAAGGTTGGAAGATTTGCGCATATCATATACGGTCTTATTGCAATGTAAATTGCAGATTGATCTAATGATGGATAATAGTGATAAATTGATTGACAAAATTGTGGAAACCATAACAGGGACACTGCCGGTGTGGAGAAACCAGATTACTATATTACTTGGAGTAGAGCATATAACTGCCAATCAGGTAATTCAAAACAAGCTGACCGAAATAAATAAGACTTGTGAAAATATGGAATCCACGAAGACGACCAGTGAATATAAGGAAATTGATGGCAATGAGTTAAGGCTGATAAATGGATCTGTGAAAAATGCTTTGAGTGAACTCATAGATTCGGAGCAACAGGATGGAAAAATTAGAATAAATCTAAGAAAATCAATAAGATAAGCAGGGATGGAGGATGCTGATATGGGAGAAGAAAAAATAACTTTAACACTTGAACCAAAAGATAAGGAAAGTGAATTATTGTTGGAAAGTGTACCATCAATGAAAAGTATTGTAGGTGCTGATGAGACGAATTATTCTGCAGGAACTATTGATGAAAGTATGCTCTCTGATGAGGAAAGAGAATTGGTTGAGCAGTTTTCTCGCGAGATAGATATAGAGAATGTCAATCAGGTTGTGAACTATGGAATAAAAGCCCAGACTAACATATCGGAATTTTCCACATCAATATTAAGAAAGGTAAAGACTTACGATTTGGGCGAGGTTGGAGATTCATTGAAGGAATTAACAATAGCTTTGGATGCCACGACTGAGCCAGAAAAGAAAGGAATACTGGGCGTTTTTCAAAAGGCTAAAAGAGGAATAGATTCTATAAGGGCAAATTATGTTAAGGCTGAAAGTAATGTAGATAGAATAGAAAAGAATTTATTGAAACATAGAGAAGTTCTTGAACAAGATATATCCATGTACCAGCAGATGTATGAGTTAAATGTTCAATATTATAAAGAGTTGACTATGTATATCATTGCAGGTAAAAAGGCTCTTGTCCATGCAAAGAAAACGAAGTTAATTGAATTAAAATCCAAAGCAGAACAATCGGATAAGCAGGAAGATGTACAGGCATATCGTGATTATGAGGATCTATGTCATAGATTTGAAAAGAAACTGTCTGATCTGGAGATTACACGGGTTATTTCCATTCAGTCGGCACCACAGGTAAGAATGCTACAAAATAATGACAGAGAAATGCTGGATAAGTTGCAGTCTTCGCTAGCGAACACAATACCTCTGTGGAGAAATCAGTTGGTACTGTCTTTGGGAATTGAGCATACTAATAGAGCACTTGCAGCACAGACGGCACTTGCGGACAAGACAAATGAACTTCTTAGAAAAAATGCTGAAACTTTAAAGATGGCAACAATCGAAATAGCAAAGCAGTCGGAAAGACCGATAGTTGATATAGATACTCTAAAACAGTGCAATAGAGATCTTATTACATCAATAAATGAAGTCGTAAAGATTCATGAGCAGGGAGAGGTTCAAAGAGCCAAGGCACAGGAAGAGTTAATAAAGATTGAAGAGGAGCTTAAGCAGACTATGCTTGAGGCGGGGAAGAGACGATAAAACTGATATGATGCTGGTGGTGAATTACTAATAGGAAAAATAGAAGGGGACAATAAGGATGATTAGTTGGAATTTTCCGGGAAATCAAGATGGACAGGTAAAAGGCGTTGCTGATGCAGGTATTGAAAATTTTAATGGAAGTTAGTTAATTGCATAGTAATACACTATAGCGAGTGTTATGAATATGGAATTAATTGCCTGTGGAGCATAGGAAATATTCGTGGTAAACTTTCAGAGTTAATATGTATATGAGGAGAATTACTATGGAGAATACCAAGAGAAATGTAACTGAATCAAAAAGCATATATAGATGTATGCTCTGTAAAAAGGAATATGATGAATTACCTTCTAATGCTATTTGCGATGTATGTGGAATGCCGATGAATATCCAAAAACATGATTTTCATACATGTGGATTAGGAGCTGGAATTTTGATAAAAGTCAGTAATCCGTATGTTATAAATTCTATGCGTAAAGGAGAGTTTTGGTTTCAGTCACCAAAGTATTATCAGGATTATTCTGGAAATGATGCAATAGGAGATCCGTGGGAATGTGCATTTGAGCAGATATTGGATGTTCCTTTAAATGAAATTGAAAAATATACAGGAATAAAACAAGGAACACATATAAATTACAGAGGAAAAACATATATTCTTGAAAAGGTTTATAATGGTATGGTTTATGTTTCGTCCCTAAATCAAAATAATTATAGGTTTATATGTTTCTATAAATTATTTTTTGATGAGCATAATAATCTTATATTACCGGATGAACAAATAAAAAAATTTGGAACGCATTTTACAATTGTAAAAGATAGCAGTAGATTGAATCAGATTATTGGTGAATATGTAGATAGTGCTGATTATGATCTAACTTTTGTGCCCACTGATATAGCATATTTATCTAATGGATATAGAGGAATATATACCCCAGGTTGTAAGTTTGAAAAGTATTCTTATCAAAATGAATATCGTTTAATCTTAGCAAGTACAGAATATAGTAAATTGCCTGAAAAGAAGGAAAAAGTGATTAGATTGGATAAAGTTGCTGATGAAGCTTTACTTTCACCACCAATTTCGATAAATGTATTATGGGATTCATCTACACTGGATGATTTTTTGAATCGTGTTGAACGAGAATTGAGTGAAGAGGATATCTGAGGTGTCAGGTACACATGAACGAATAGATAGCAAGGAATCAGCCGCTGCGAGTGATATTTCGTGTTAGCAGCTTTGCAGATAGTCGGGCTCAAATAAATGTTGTAGAAATATTTAAGCTGCTTGCACCTGATACAAGTATCAAAGTGATTTAGGAGGTGCGATGATGGAAAAGGATAACGATGTAGTTACCACAGATAAGAGTTTTTTTGAAAATATATCTAATGTTCTGGCAAATGCAAGAAAAAATGCTAAAACTGCGGTTAATCTTTCGATGGTATATGCCTATTATGAAGTGGGGAGAATGATTGTTGAAGAAGAGCAACATGGTGAGAATCGGGCTATGTATGGCAAATATCTGTTAAAGGAACTTTCGGAATATTTGAGTGAAAAATATAGCAAAGGATTTTCTGTTACGAACTTAAAGCAAATGCGTCAATTTTATCTTGTTTATGCGACAGATCAAATTAGTCAGACACTGTCTGACCAATTCAAAAATTTGCCAGCAGTAAGTACCGGAAGAAAGTTTTTTCTGAGTTGGTCTCATTATTTAAAACTTATGCGCATTACCAATATAGATGAGCGTCATTTTTATGAAATTGAATCAGTGAAAAATGATTGGAGTTTAACGGAATTAAAACGTCAGTATGACAGTTCGTTATATGAGCGAATCGCACTTAGTACAGATAAAGACAAGGTTTACCGTTTAGCACTGGAAGGACAGAAGTTTGAGAAACCACAGGATGTAATCAAAGATCCGTATGTGTTGGAATTTCTTGGCTTGAAAGAATTGCCAGAATATTCAGAGAGTGAATTGGAAAGCCGAATCATAGATAATTTGCAGCAATTTTTATTGGAACTTGGCAGAGGATTTGCATTTATTGGCAGGCAGGTACGTTTTACCTTTGATGAAGAACATTTTATGGTTGATTTGGTATTTTATAATCGCCTGTTACGTTGCTTTGTCCTGTTTGACCTTAAAATCGGAGAATTAAAGCATCAGGATATAGGGCAGATGCAAATGTATGTGAATTATTATGACAGAAAGATGAAATTACCAGATGAAAATCCAACAATTGGAATTGTTCTCTGCAAGGACAAGAATAATGCTGTGGTAGAAATGACATTGCCAGAGGACAATTCACAGATTTTTGCAAGTAAGTATGAAACTGTATTGCCAAGCAAAGAAGCACTGCAAAAATTATTGGAAGAGCAAATGTCAGACGAAAAGGGGACTGATGGGGAATGAAACTACAATTTAGATATCTTTTCAGGTAACACAGGAGTATTTGCAGAGAGAAAATCCGATTATATGTCGAAAATGCCTGTGGCAACATTTTGGCAACAAAAATCCCGCCAACCACAAAAATGACATACCATATCGTGCAAAATAAGGCATGTATTACACATAAAACACTGCAATAAACCAAGAAAATGGTATAACCAAATCCGTGAGGGTGGTAGAACTGTAGGTTCAGGAAGAGTTGCAACTATCATCGAGTAATCTTTGATAAAACGCATAAATAAAGGATTTTCAGACCTTCGAGGGTTCGCCCTCGGAGGTCTTTTTTCTGTCAAAAAACGGGGGATGACCTTATTTTGACCTTATATTAGCTGGAAATAGCTAATTCTCGCACTGTGTCCTGTAAAAAACACCCGAAAAACACTACTCTATCAATTGAAAGGAGGCAACAGATATGGATCAGAAAAAGACAGGTTCATTCCTAAGAGAACTGAGAAAGGAAAAACAGCTTACCCAGGAACAGCTTGCTGAGCAGTTTGGAGTAACAAACCGCAGTGTGTCAAGGTGGGAGACTGGCAGCAACATGCCGGATCTCAGTATTCTGGTGGAACTGGCAGATTTTTATGATGTCGATATCAGGGATATCATTGACGGAGAAAGGAAGGGTGATGACATGAATAAGGAAGAGAAAGAGAGATTGCTGCTTGTAGCGGATTATGCAGAAAAAGAGAAGAATACATTGCTGATGAGGCTGCGGATAATCAGTATAGTGGGATTGGTTTCACTCATTGCAGGGCTTGCGATGTTGGTACTTGGCGGAGATGAGAATCTTCCTGTGTATGACTATTTGGAAGGATCTCTTATTGGAATTGCAATAGGCGCACTGTTGGTTGCGGTATTTTATTCTACTGGTGTTTTGGAATCCATGAGAAAGAAAAAGAGAAAACTTATGAAAGTTCTCTCTGTAATATGTATATTGTTTTTGCTTGGAACACTCATCGCAGCAATCATTTCATCGTTGTAAGATCAGCAAAATACAAGATGTGTGTCTTTGCAAAATACATGTGATATGATATAATCTTCAAGGATACAGTGTGGATGATCAAGATGTGGTATCTACATGTATATAGATATTTTATTTGCGATATAGAATCGTAAATATGATTTTGATGGTTATATTTTATTATAAAAAAATTACAATTATATATGTATAAGCCCATAATATGGTTGGGCGTATCTACCAGCTACCGATAATAGTTGACTACGACAAGGATTGCCGTGGTCAACTATATTTTTATGCAAAAATATCTTTGGAGTTAGAGGTTTATAAAAATTGTAAAATTAAATTGGAGGGCGTGTGTATGAAGTATGATGTAATAATTATTGGAGCAGGACCAGGAGGAATATTCTCAGCGTATGAGCTGACAAAGCAGGCTCCGGAGCTCAAGGTTGCAGTGTTTGAGGCAGGACATGAGCTAAGACGAAGGAAATGTCCGATAGATGGCACAAAGATCAAGAGTTGTGTGGGGTGCGAGAGCTGCTCTATCATGAGTGGATTTGGCGGTGCAGGTGCATTTTCCGATGGAAAGTATAATATCACAAATGATTTTGGTGGAAGTCTGTATGAATATATTGGAAAGAGTGAGGCTATAGACCTCATGAAGTACGTGGATGATATCAATATGGAATACGGCGGAGAGGGGACGAAACTTTATTCCACCGCGGGAACCAAATTTAAGACGGTGTGTCTGCAGAATAGACTTCATCTTCTGGATGCCTCGGTGAGACATCTTGGAACGGATATCAATTATATAGTTCTTGAAAACCTGTATGCATATCTTCAGGATAAAGTGGATTTCTATTTTGATACACCGATACAGACGGTAGAAAAATTGGACGATGGAACGTATAGCATTTGTTGCAAAAAGGGTACATTTGACTGTGATAAATGCATCATATCAGTGGGAAGAAGTGGCAGTAAATGGATGGAGACCGTGTGCAAGGATCTTAATGTGCCGACCAAATCCAACAGAGTAGACATAGGAGTCAGAGTCGAGTTGCCTGCGGCTATATTTGCCCATCTGACGGATGAACTCTATGAGAGCAAGATAGTCTACAGGACAGAGAAATATGGGGATAAAGTGAGAACCTTCTGTATGAACCCGAAGGGCGCTGTTGTTACAGAAAATACAAATGGAATCATAACGGTAAATGGTCACAGCTACGAAGATCCGGCAAAACAGACGGACAATACAAATTTTGCGCTGCTTGTGGCAAAGCATTTCTCGGAGCCGTTCAAAGACTCAAATGGTTACGGAGAGAGCATAGCAAGACTCAGCAATATGTTGGGAGGCGGAGTCATAGTGCAGAGATTTGGAGATCTTATAAGAGGACAGAGATCAACCCAGAGCAGGATAGATGAGGCGTTTATAACACCTACACTCAATGCCACACCGGGGGATCTGAGCCTTGTCCTTCCGAAGAGGATTCTGGATGGAATAATAGAGATGATATATGCTCTTGACAAGATCGCTCCTGGAACGGCGAATGAAGATACACTGTTGTATGGAGTTGAGGTCAAGTTCTACAATATGGAGGTTGAGGTAGATGACAAACTTGAGACAAGATACAAGGGACTGTACATCATAGGCGATGGAAGTGGTATAACTCATTCACTGTCCCATGCATCTGCAAGTGGTGTATATGTTGCCAGAAATATAGCACAGGGCGAATAAACCGGATAAATATATTTATATAGAAGAAAGTCAACCAAAACAGAGCATCAGGAATGGATTCAGGATGCTCTGTTTTTATGTGATCTGTTTGACTGGACATGATAAGAATGGTAGAGTTGTAGATATAATATGAAAATAGATTTTAAACGCTGGAATAACGTGAAAACAAATTTATTGGTTGTATATTTCGAAATAATATTTTCACATTCAAGCGAAATAATGCAAAAAGAATTATTGAAGGGTATCATTTACAAATAAATAGAAAGGGGACTGAGAAAAATGGAAGGATCGGTTATAAATCAGATATGTGCATCAATGGATTCGTTCTTTGATACAGAGAAGAAAATAGGCGATTATATCGTCAGAAATCCCAAGAAGGTGGTTGATATGACCGTCGGGGAACTGGCTAGGGAATGTGGTGTCAGTGAGGCATCGGTATCGAGATTTTGTAAGAGAATAGAACTGAAGGGATTTCACCATCTCAAGATATCGCTGGCAAGGGAACTTGTGGATGCGAAGGATGAAGGAGAGATATCAGGACATATATCAGTGGATGATATAGAAGGTTCTCTGAGGGGCATACTGTCAAATAAAATGGAGGAGTTGAGGCAGACAGTTGCCATGATGGACAGGGGTGAATTAAAGAAAGTATTGGAAGTGATAAACAATGCTGATACAGTTCTCATGGCGGCGGTGGGCAACACGATACCAGTTGCCATGGATGGGGCGTACAAGCTTAATCAGATAGGCATACGCGCGATGTCGACACCGATATGGGAGACTGAACTTGGATATAGTTATAACATGACGGACAAAGATGTTGTGATTGCAATATCAAATTCTGGGGAATCGACAGGGGTTATACAGATATTGGAGGCTGCAAAGAGCCGTGGCGCGGTTACGATCTCCATTACAAACAGTGATAAGTCAAGTGTGGCGGAAATGAGTACATATCATATCACTACAGCAACTCGTGAAAAATTATTTCTTGATGGATATTGTTTTTCACGGGTGTCTGCAACCATGGTGGTAGAGATAATCTATCTGCTGCTTGCATCCATGAGAAAGGAATCCTATGAGTCTATAGTAAGACATGAACAGGCGATGGCATATACAAAGGAATGATCACAAGATATATGTGATTTGACAATTGTTTTCATGTGTGATAATGTGTATGAAAGAAAATTACATAAATGATGATTCGGTGAAAAGCAATTACGCGATTGCCTTTGCGGAAAACAAGAATGCAATGCAAATACATATATTATATGGAGGAAACAGATATGAAGGATATCAAATGGGCAGTTCTCGGAACAGGAGTTATCGCAAATGAGATGGCGGTTGCACTCAAAAAGAATGGCAAAAATATCTATGCTGTGGGAAACAGGACATATGACAAAGCGGTGGCATTTGCTGAGAAATATGGTATAGGGAAGGTATATTCCGACTATAATGAAATGTTCACTGATCCGGAGGTGGACGTGATATACATTACAACTCCGCACAATACACATATACAGTTTATGAGAAAAGCGATAGAGAATGGAAAACACATACTTGTGGAGAAGTCTATCACGTTGAATAGCGGTGAATTAGGGGAGATGTTAGAACTGGCAAAGCGGCATGGAGTGATAATAGGAGAGGCGATGACTATTTATCATATGCCGATATACAGAAAACTCAGAGAGTTGTTGGATTCAGGCGCACTTGGCAGAGTCAATCTTATAACTATGAACTTTGGAAGTTTCAAGGACTATGATATGAGCAATCGATTTTTCAATAGAAATCTTGCGGGAGGAGCAATGCTTGATATAGGCGTGTATGCCCTGTCATTTATAAGGTGGTTCATGGACTCAAAGCCAGATAGACTTCTTTCACAGGTTAAGCCGGCTCCTACAGGAGTAGATGAGCAGGCAGGACTTCTTCTTATGAATAAAGAAGGACAGATGGCAACTGTTATGCTGTCACTCCACTCAAAACAGCCGAAACGTGGAATGGTATCATGTGAAAAAGGATATATAGAAGTGATGGAGTATCCAAGAGCATGGGAGGCAAAGGTCACATATACGGATACAGGTAAAACTGAGACCATTACAGCAGGTGAAAATGCAGATGCACTTGCGTACGAACTTCAGGACATGGAGAAGGCTATAACTGGTAATGGCGATATGTATCTGGAATTCACAAAGGATGTGATGGAAATGATGACAGAGTTCAGAAAATCGTGGGGGTTCACGTATCCGGAGGAAGAATAGATAAGTTGTCAGATAAATAAAAAAGTCCTTGACATGAAAGCTTTGCGGTGGTATCTTATAAAAGCTGTCGCGTGAGCAGACAGCAAACGACAGCTTTTATAGGTATACAACAAGATCAGTCGCTGAGACATGATTATAATTATCTGAAAAAAGTTGTTGACATACACACCTCGGTGTGGTAATATTTAGAAGTTGTCGCCGAAGAGGTCAGACATCAGCAACCTAAAAGATCTTGAAAAAAGATAAAAAAGTTGTTGACAAAGAACTTCAGATGTGATAACATATAGAAGTTGTCGCTGAGAGGCGAGAACATAAAGAACCTTGAAAAATTAACAACATGACAACCCTGAAATTCCAAACAAGAATTTCAAGAACGTCGGATCGAAAGATCCAACAAACCAATAAC
>JBNMKK010000044.1:0-17864 GCA_050874325.1 Coprococcus sp.
ACTTTGAAATTTGCCCTGTGTTGCGTTTTCAGAGAATAAAGGCAAGTAATCATTTGCCTGTCCCCACAAAAAGCCCTATTCCAAGGGGTTTGAAGTGCCATATAAAAGTTAAATTGTATTATACTGTGATAACTGTTGTTTCTTGCTGCAACAAGCATAAAATCTGCTGGAAATCTGCACATCCCATTCAGCCTTGATATATAAACACTCCCATCCTCCAGCGGCTGTCTCATGACCTCAAGCACATTCCGCCCAAACTCCGGCAGCTCATCGAGGAATAGCACTCCCCCATGTGCAAGGCTTATCTCTCCAGGTCTAGGTTCTCTGCCACCTCCCGACATAGCGTGAAGTGAGATGGTATGGTGCGGCGACCTGAACGGGCGTCTGTGGATCATCTGATCTTCATTCCTCAAAAGTCCCGCCACACTATATATCTTTGTTATCTCTACACTTTCCTCGAGTGTTAGGTTCGGCAAAATCGTGGGTATCCTTCTGGCTATCATGGATTTGCCTGCTCCTGCCGGTCCCGTCATCAAAATATTGTGCATCCCGGCTGCAGCGATCTCCACTCCACGTTTCAATGTCTCATGCCCTTTCACCTCAGAAAAATCACATTCATCCGTGTATGTATTTTCTCCAAGCAGAGCATCTACATCAACATATTCAGGCTCTATGACACTTATACCACTCAGATAGCTGACAAATTCCTCAAGGCTTTCCACCGGGATCACAGTCACACCCGATATTATGGCTGCCTCCTTTGAGTTTCCAGTTGGAACTATGCATCTTCTTATGCCCTTTGTATAGGCATGGTGAACTATCGCGAGAACACCTGTTACCTGACTTACATGTCCATCCAGACAGAGTTCTCCCAATATGAGCGTATTTTCTAGGGATTCATGTGGGATCACACCCATAGATGCAAGAATACCTGCTGCGATGGGAAGGTCAAATGCCGTTCCCTCTTTTCTGATATCAGCCGGAAACAGATTGATCGTGATCCGTTTCGGCGGTAGATTAAAATTAGAATTGCGAAGCGCTGTTCTGACACGCTCTCCAGCCTCCCTGACGCAGGCGGACAGATATCCAACCATATTCATCATCGGGAGGCCGTCATGTATATCTGTCTCAACAGATATGAGCGTTCCTTCTATGCCTTGAACAATGCCACTTATAACTTTGCTGTACATTTAATGTGTGCTCCTTTCTGTCCCACGGGACAGCCTCTCCATAAAAGCACATATCATATACATGAGAATAACCCACCGGTTATTTTAAGTCAAACTCCTTTTTGGATAATTTTCTTCCATTCTTTCCTGACCGCAGTCTGTGGGATGCCATATTAAGCATCACTACAGCGACAGCCATATTTAGTACAACTGATATCTGTGTCAAATGTCCTGCCACAAATGTAGTATATCTGCCAGCCTGCTCAAGTGACGGCAGAAGAGTCTTTGCATAAAATGTCTGCTGTGCAAACTCCACTATCCACATGAATGGATTTACCGCATAAAAAGTGATGATGCCAGCCATATATGACTTGTATGCATCAATACTTCCTGTCATGTACATGGCTGAATCGATCACCGTTCCGCCAAGTAATGTTATGAGCACCACCGCCACGATCGTTATGATTGTGGCTATGGTAGCTGAAACAGAAGTCCTGCGCACACATGAATAAAACATTCCAAAACTTCCTATATATATGTCCACATACAACACAACGCATATAAACTCAAACAGCGACTTCCATCCCAGTCCTCCAACGACAAAAGATACAGCGAGAAATGGAAGCGTTGCAGCCACATACATGAATGTTGTTGCCATGGCAGATAACAATTTGCCAATTACTATAGACGATGATCTGACCGGCGTGGTGAGCATGATCTCGAGTGTCTGCCTCTCCCTCTCACCAGATATGGATGTCGATGTCAAAACCGGCAGAACCAGACTTATGATACCGAGTTCACATCCCCCTAGTATAGGAAATAATTTTACGATATAGGAATAATACGTCTGATAACCCGAACCTGATGACATAGCAAATGCCGTAGCTGCTATCAACGCAAACAGACAATTTATCAGCGTAACCGCTATTATCATCTTGGGACTTCTGGCATTTACAAGTATATCTTTCTTGAGTATAGGATTAATAAATGTTCTTTTTGCCATCAGTGCTACCTCCTGTGATCTCAAGGAACAGTGACTCCAGATTTTCCTTTTCTCTGACAAACTGATGCACATGAACGCCATTATCCACAAGACTTCTGAGAAGTTCCGCATCACTCTCCCTGTCCCCATGATAATAAACTATCAGTTCACCATTCTTCTCAACTATCCTGTCGACACTGAATCTCTCCCTTATGATTACGGATATACGTTCCAGCGCATCATGACCGCTAAGTCCTAGTATATATCCCTTTATCTTGACCGGAGCCTCGGCATGCCCCTGCGCCATTATATCTTCCACTTTTCCGCTGGTGACTATCCTGCCATGGTCAATTATACCTATACATGTACACATCTCCGAAAGTTCCGGGAGTATATGGGAACTTATGATAACCGTTTTTCCAAGCTCACGAAGGCTTTTCATTATATTCTTCATCTCCACCCTTGCTCTCGGGTCGAGTCCTGAATTGGGTTCATCAAGCACCAACAGTTCTGGATCATGTATAAGTGCTCTGGCGACACACAGTCTCTGTTTCATCCCCCTGGAAAGTCCATCAACAAACTCCTCACGCTTATCTGACAGATTGACCAGATCCAGCAGACGTTCCGCTGCCTTATCCGCCTCACGCCTTGTCATTCCATACATGGAGCCATAAAATTCCATATATTCTATAACCTTGAAATTGTCATAGACTCCGAAAAAATCCGGCACATATCCTATCATTCTTCTCACATCAGATGACCTTTTCAAAACATTTACACCGTCTATTACGATCTTGCCGGATGTCGCCTTGGTAAGTCCACACATTATCTTCATAGTAGTGGTCTTGCCCGCACCATTTGGACCTACAAATCCAAATATCTCTCCTTTATCAATATGCAGATTGACATTGTCTAGGGCTATGAACCTGTCATAATATTTCGTGAGATTCACGATATCCACCATTACTGTCCACCCCCTCTTGCACTTATACGCGGAAGGTATGTTTCCATATAGTTCTCGCCCTGATGCGGCGAAATAAATCTGAGTCTCATCTCATCATTCTGAATATACGGTAACAGTCTCTCATCTTTTAACTCTGTAATACCATTTGCAAATATAACATCATACTTTTCGGTTTCATAATTGTATGCCTTTACGACAACATTTGACGTTGAAGTATCCTTATTGTTCGTCTCTCTCTCAAGACTGTATATGTGATCCTCTCTCTGGAACTTGATGTCCATGTCCACCTGATCCGAGTACATCATCAGATCTCCCTCATCATAATCCGACTGTTCCAAACGGTTTATATCCCTGGTATATATGTTGCTGTAATATGCGCCATCCACATCCTCGTAATCCAATGTATGTACATCATATACAACATAGCTGCCATACTTCTCCGCACTCTGATCCACACTAACCTCTGATCCGCGGTCAATCGTTGCCCAGATGGCGACTCTGCCCATTCCTGTCTGTGTAGATGAATATGAGCCCAGCCTCAGCATCATATAATAGTTTCGCGACATCATGACATCCGCAGCGTCATCATTGCTGTAATTATAGCCATATTTATTCACATAGTAACTCTTCATACAGTCAATGGATAATCCATTTGTCATCTTTCTGTTCTGCATCCTTCTTATATCCGTGGTTGCTCCGGCTTTCAGACTGTCCAGGCAGTAGTAATATCCATCTGTCATAACAACAACATCACTCATATCATATGCTGTGTCATTGGTTACGCTGCCCTCGATCCCATCTGTATAAAGCTTTAAAGAACTGTCAAACCTACCTATTTCATTTGCTGTTATACTGCTTGCCTGAAGGCTCATGCCACCAAACGGAACATGCGTGTTGAAATCCAGATCCACACCGGTGTCACTGGCCGTTCTCTCCACATCCAGCACCTGTGTATATACTGAATCTGTGTAGTTATCCCCGAGCACACGTACATTTCTGTAGTTGTCGTCAACGCTCACGGAATACTTTCCTGCCTTTGAACCAATTATATATGTGTACACATTCTGTCTCATGATATCTCCGCTTATATCGGCAGATGTAAACGTCAATTCCAAAGGCTTTGTAACTCTGTATTTCGTGCTGACAATATATATTGCAAATGTCCCTACAAGTGCCCATGCGGGAACTGCTATCCATATCCATTCTCTTCTCTTGAGTTTCTTAAGCACAATATATGTCAGGGGACCGCACACTATCAGATATATGGCAAGGATAATTATAAGGACAACAGGTGAAACGGTCTTTTTCTTGTTTGAATTAAGTGCGTTTGTAACTCCGTACCCCGTGGCAGTGTCGTAAAACGCCCCCTGTACAAGACTGTTTATCCTGTCTGTATATCCTGCTTTCAACACCAGCTCCGCAAGCTGCAGTTCACCGCTTGCATCCATGCCAGCCATAGTCCCAAGGGCGTATGGAAGGATGAGTATCCTGCCATAGCCCGAATCAAGGCTATACAGTCCGGCCATAGAATCATACTGCTGCGCACCTTCAACTGTGATATCAGCAACTGTCGTCTTGCCAAATTCTGTGCGATGTCCCTTATCCGACCAAATATTTATATCCTTTACCGATGTTCCGCTCAAATCATATCTGATAAAATCACTGTCAAAACCACCAAGTACTTTATCAGCATTCTCCCCAAGTGACAATATGAGTGTTCCACCCTCAAGCACCCACTCTTTGACTGCTGTTATCTGATTTTCTGACAGTTTCGATGTATCACAGTTATCTATAAGCATATAGTAAATGCTCTCAAGTCCCTGTAAAGAATCAGGAAATTTATCCTGATACATATTAAGCTTTTTCACATTTATATTGTCAGACTGACTTCTTACTCTGGCATCATCCAGATTTTCAAACGCCGTAAGATCATCTGATAAAACCCCGACAGTTGCCATCACTTCATATCCACTGACGCTCAGCAGGTCACTTTCTGAATACACCAATTTCCCCTGATCATCGGTTATGCTTACGAGCAGTCTTCCGTATCCAAGTGCATTTACATAAAATCTTACTTCATTGTCCGTTCCGGCATTAAAACTGACTTCCTGCGAATATGTAATATTCTGATCGCTATAGCCCTCATCATAACTCGGAGTCGCTGATACCTTGCCATCAAATGACACATCACTGTGAATCTTCAGTATCAGCTGACAACCGACATCATACTGTGTATATCCATCTATTCCATAGTCCAAGCTGACACTTATATCAGGATTTTTCTTCACTATATTCTGTTCAATTTTTCCATATGTACTCCCTGCGATATCAGTCTCAGATGACTCGTCATAATCGTCAGTATATTCATCTGAATCACTCTCATATACTGATTCCGAAACCATGTTCTCAGCCTGTGCATAAGCAGTTTCAGTCTTCACTGGTGATATATTTGCAAGCAGTGCAAGCGCCATTAAACTTCCACATAACAACTTTGTTCTGAACATATAATGTCCTTCCATTCCACATTAGTATTTCCAACTATGATAATAATAATTTCTGCCGCGGGATTACGCAACTTACACTTTCGTAAGACGGTCACAACTATGAGAAAAACTCGCTTGGCGCAAAAAATCCCCGTACACATTATGAACGTGTACAGGGATCTTCATATCTACCATATGCTATATCAGCTAAAATACACAACTTCCTCTTTCGGAGCACTTGTCAGAGTAACCTTCTCTGCTGTGAGCACCGGTCCTTCACCATCAAAATCAGGATAATACTCATATCCTATCTTGGCTGTGACATCAACCCACTGTCTGTCTACCAGATTCTTTGCACCCTGATAGTAACACTTAAATCCGACAAACTGGATATCCTCAACGCAACAGGTCATCGCAAATCTTCCAGGAACAAACGCATTATTTCCGTACTGCTTTGGTCTGAATACCATAGCCTTGAAATGTATCTTCTTGCCGTCATATCTCTCCTTCATGTCAGATGCATCAACATACCAGATTCCAAAATCATCATCCGGAAGTTCTATCACATCCGCACTCACATCATAAGGAAGATCCTCCGGCTCGTTTGTCTCAGGTGCCACTGAGCCATCCTTCATCTCAAAGATGATCTGTGCTCTCCTGTTCACCGCCTTGATGGATCTTCTCCACTCAGGGATCTTGGAGTTCTCATCGCATCTGTTGAAGATGACCATATCCGCACTGTTGAATTGCTCTACCATAGTCGCCTTCATGTTCTGTGAATACACATCATATGTCTCCGCATTAACAAACGAGATGACCTGAACAACAGTCCAGCCCTTTGGCACTCTTATCTCGAATATCTTATCAAGTTTCCACATGCCATTGTACTCTATCATGACCTGCTCAGGATTATATTTGTCCTGAAGATCAAGCAAATGGTCTGTGGTAAGCTGATCTTCCTCTATAAACTCCGTATATATATTCGCCTTCTTCAGAGCCTCGATGTCGTACTCTTCCTCTCCATCTTCACACACGAGAAGAAGTGTCTTTGCTCCGCCTGTAAATCCTCTGTCCATCAGGGTCTCTTTGGCAAATGTCGTCTTGCCGCTCTCGAGGAATCCCATGAACACATATACAGGTATCTCTTTATTCTGACGTCCCATCATATTAACTCCTTATTTATACCTCGAAAAGCTGTGCAAGGTCATCTTCCTTCAGCTTACTTCCTATTACGCAAAGCTTACCAGTGATATCTGCCTTGCCCTTTCTGATCTCGAACTCACCTGGTACAAGGTCGAAGTACAGCCAGTCACCCGCATCGCTAGCTACTATACCCTTTGCACGGAGGATAACACCATACTTCTCTGTGTCTGCCAGAGTGTCAAGGATCTCTCTGAGCTTGTCCTCGTTATACTTATGAGGAGTCTCCTTGCCCCAGCTTGTGAACACCTCATCTGCATGATGATGGTGATGATCATGGTCATGGCAGCCACATGTACACTCATCGCCGTGGTCATGATCATGGTGATCGTGGTCATGATGGTGCTCATGCTCATCATGATCGTGGTGGTGCTCATGCTCGTCATGATCGTGATGATGCTCGTGGTCATGGTCATCATGATCGTGGTGATGCTCGTGATCATGATCGTGACATCCGCATGTGCAGTCATCGCCGTGATCGTGGTCATGATCATGTCCGCTCTTTGCCTCATCCATCATTGTCTCCTCAAGAGACTTATAGTTCTGCATAGCCTCTCTGATAGCTGCTCCGTCAAGTTCATCCCATGGTGTTGTGATGATGGTTGCATGATCATTCTTCTCTCTTATCATTGCAACAGCTTTCTCTATCTTGTCCTGTGTTGTTGTCTGTGTTCTGCTCAGGATGATAGTGTTGGCACTCTCTATCTGGTTGTTGAAGAACTCGCCAAAGTTCTTCATATAGATCTTAACCTTTGACACATCCGCAACGGTTGTATAACTGTCAAGCTCCACATCAAGATCAGCTGAAACATCCTTTACAGCCTTGATAACATCTGACAGCTTACCAACTCCTGAAGGCTCTATGATGATCCTGTCAGGTGTATAGTCAGTGATAACCTGCTTGAGTGCAGTACCAAAATCTCCTACCAATGAACAACAGATACAACCTGAGTTCATCTCTGTGATCTGAACACCGGCATCTTTGAGGAAACCTCCATCGATTCCGATCTCGCCAAACTCGTTCTCTATAAGAACAAGTTTCTCGCCCTTAAATGCCTGCTCAATAAGTTTCTTGATCAACGTTGTCTTACCGGCTCCAAGGAAACCTGAGATAATATCAATCTTTGTCATATCAATCACTCCTTAAACAAATTTATATTAAGACCGTGCATCAGGCTTACGCCGCACAGCTTTGATATCAATACATCCTTATGATTATACTCGATTGCCCTGATTTTTGCAAGAAATCAGGCAACTTACGTTCTATTTTTTCATGTGTACATCCACCTGATTAAACGGAATTTCTATTCCATTCTCGTCAAATGCCTTCTTAAGTTTCCACATGGCATCCCATTTGGCATCAAAAAACTTCTCTATCTTCGCATAGAATTTCACATATATATTGATACCACTGTCTGCAAATTCATCTATATAGAACAGCACCTGTTCATCCTTAAGATAACCATCCACATCCTTTATCACATCCAGGGTGACTCTCTTCACTTTTTCCATATCTGAATCATACGCAACAGAAAATGGTATCTCCACTCTCCTCATATCGTGTTCTGTCACATTCACAAGGGATGTGTTGGATATATTACCATTTGGTATGACCACTGATTTATTGTCAAGTGTTATGAGTCTGGTATAGAAAATGTCTATTGACACGACTGTACCCTCACAGTGAGTGTTGTTCTCAACTATATAATCCCCGACCCTAAATGGCTTTAATATAAGTATCAGCAGTCCGCCAGCCAGGTTTGACAGACTCCCCTGAAGGGCAAGACCAAGTGTAACTCCTGCAGTGCCAAGTATCGTTATAAACGACGTGATCTGAAAGCCCACTATGCTGGCCGCCGTGAGGACAATGAGCACATTTAACACGATCTTAACAGCTGATATAAAAAATCCAGCCACGCTCGCATCAAGCTTTGAGCGTTCAAAACTCTTTCTGAGTATCTTTAAAAGCAGTTTTACCAATTTAAAACATACGACCATGAAAATGACAGCTACCACTATACTCCCCAGCTTGGACATACACCAGTCTGTAAGTTTTTGGATATACTGTCCTATGACACTCACCTGATCAGTCGCCTCTTTCACGGCTCCCTCCACCACATTTTCAGTGGTCTCAGTGCTAACCGCCATATTAAACAAATCTATCGGTAACATCATAAAATCTCGTTCCTCCTATCTGTCACACAATTTATTAAGACAAAACGCCGCGCAGGAATTACAGCCACATCGCCGCCTTCCCCGCACAGCGTCACATCTCCATCTCATCTGAACAAATATTTCAGCAATATTTATTTTACATAGGCAAATACAGCAAATGACAGTGCTGGCGCAGCCACCTTCACTACTCCATCTTCCGCAGTCTTATATCCCTTGTTATTGTTGCCTTCTCCTCCATACTTCTGGTTGTCGCTTGAGAACACCTCTTTGTACCTTCCTTCATCGGCTACCGAAAGACTGTACTCATCAACATCCTTAAGTCCAAAATTACACACGATGTACAACAAATCAGTCGAGGTTTTTCCATGTCTTACGAACGACATAACCTGTCCATCCTCATGGAAAACGACTTCCTCATCACTGCATCCGTGCAGAGCATCCTTTGTATTGTACAGCTTGTTTAACTCTTTTATATACTTCTGGAAATAACTGTTGGCATCAAATTCCAGCACGGACCAGTCTATTGGATTTCTGCCGTCAAACCCGCCAAATCCGCCAAGTTCCTGCCCCATAAATGTCAGTTTATTTCCCGGGAGCGTCATCACAAGACCAAACAGCACTCTGAGATCCGCATACTTATCCTCATATCCACCAGGCATCTTTGCCGCATAGCTGCCTCTCTGTCCTGCGACCTCATCATGACTTAACGCCCATACTGAACTGTCACTCTCCTCAAAGGCTATGCCACAAGCATAATCTGCAAAACTTCCCCTTGCAGCCGGTGGGATCATCATATAATCCGTAACTCTTGAAACAGCCTCATTGTTCCAGCCAAGGCCGACCAACACATCAGAATACTTTTCTCCTGTGATATCTCTGAATTCTTTTACAAGCTCCTCATCTTCAAGTCGTATGCCGTCAAGATGATAGGTGTCTATCCAGTAAGACAGGCAATCAATATCCTTGACTGTGACCATGTCCATGATCACTCCAATGCCTTTGCTGTGCAGATGGTCCACCATTGTCATGAAATCCACCGGGGTTCCATATCTTGATGTCGGCGCAAACATGCCTACCGTGTCATAGCCCCATCCATTGTCATCTCCATACTCCATAAGCGGCATAAACTGGATATAATTGTAACCCATGCTCTTTACATATTCCGCAATATCTCTGCCAAATTCCGCATAAGAAAGCCTTCCATCATCCGGAACAGCCTTCCATGTAGGCATGTGAACCTCATATATGTTCACACCAGCATTTTTATTCCTACTGTTCATGTATGCCGAATCTTTCCATTTATACTCTAGTTCTGTAAGTATAGATGCATTTCCCGGAGCGACCTCATATGCCACAGCATAAGGATCAGCAAATATATCTACATTTCCATCCCTGTATAATGCCTCAAATTTGTATCTTGTATTCGCAAGATCCCCCGGAATGAATAATTCATATATATCTGTGTAATCTATCCTTCTCATAGGATTCACTCTGCCATCCCAGCCGTTGAAATCACCGACCACGCTCACACGCACAGCCCCCGGCATATTCATGCAAAACGAAACACCCTGTACACCATCTATCTCTGTCTTTCGGGCTCCGAACAATTCCTTCACATGAAATCCGGACTGTATATCGTCATCACCATCAACGACTTTCATCACCATGGCTAAATCTACACTGTAACCAAATGAGTACGGATCGTACACAATCTGTGTATCGTCCACCTCTCCAGATTCTCCCCAAATCTTTTTTGTAATCTTCAGTTTATAGGCAAATGGCTCTCTTCCCTCTATTTTGACTGAAAAGAATCCCTGTGTGCCTGTCTCGTGCATCTGGTATTCTGTTTCATCCTCCACAACGGACACAGCATCCGCTCCCGGCAGATATGCATTTACATAACAATCTGCAAGACATGCATGCATTCCAAGTATATGATGCGGATTGCCATGCGTAGCCCGTGTTATCGAGGCAATCTCATCTGCCTTTAGTACAAATATATCCATAAAACCTTCTCCTACATATTCCCCTTGTTATTTGATAGAATGTATAAATATTCCACTTCTCAGTTTTGGCTCAAACCACGTAGACTTTGGCGGCATAAGAAGACCAGCATCCGCGATATCAAAAAGTTCTGTGATAGATGTCGGATACATTGAAAACGCCACCGCGACTTTTCCATCGGCTGCTCCATCCACAAGTCTCTCCAGTTCAGAAAGTCCTCTGATTCCACCCACAAACATGATCCTCTGGTCTGTTCTTGGATCCTGTATCCCAAGTATAGGTGCAAGCACATTGTCCTGGAGCACAGACACGTCAAGTCTTCCAACCACGTCGTCTGGAACCACACCTTTCTTCACATCAAGTCTGTACCATTTGTTATCTATGTACATTCCCATCTGCCCTTTAACCTGCGGATCAACAGGAACTTCACTGGCGGATACATCGAAAATCTCCGCTACCCTGCCCATAAAAGCGTCCTTTGTCATTCCGTTTAGGTCCTTCACGACCCTGTTATAAGGCATTATCATCAGCTGATCATGTGGGAACAACACTGAAAGAAAGTAATTGAATTCCTCATTTCCCGTATACCCCGGATTCTTTTCTCTCATGTGTATTCCGGCTTTGACCGCAGACGCAGCCCTGTGATGTCCATCTGCAATATAAATATCATTTATATTCTCAAATGCAGATCTGATCGCGTCTATATCTTCCTGGTCATCAATGATCCACACGTTGTGAGTTATCCCGTCTGGCGATGTAAAACCATACATTTTCTCACCATTCTTTACCCGATCTATGATCTCATTCACTGTGTCTATGGATCTATATGCAAGGAAAATTGGTCCCGTCTGGGCACCACACGCCTCTACATGCTTTATTCTGTCTATCTCCTTGTCCTCACGGGTATTTTCATGTTTCTTGATAACCCCATTCATATAATCGTCTATAGACGCACATGCCACTAATCCCGTCTGATGTCTGCCATCCATGATAAGTTCATAAATATAATAGACTGGTCTGCGCTCCATGATATATGTTCCATCATCTATCATGTCCTGAAACAGCTGACCAGCCTTATCATATACACATGGAGCATATGTATCAACATCTGATCCAAAGGAAGTCTCAGCTCTGTCCACCTTCAAAAATGATAACGGCTCACGCTTAACTTCTATCTCTGCTTCCTGACGGTTATACACATCGTATGGCAAGGCAGCAACTCTGCCTGCAACATCTGGTCTCGGTCTATAGGCTCTAAAACTTCTGATCGTTGCCATATTCTCTACTCCTGTCATAATATTTTATTGTGTTTCAGGGATCGTAACACCCATCCCTTCAGATCGCCTAGTCTGATCAACCCCTTACAGCCTTGACAACCTTCTTGAGTGAATCCTCAAATTCCTCATCTGATGAATTCTCAAATATAAAGAGATCCTTGATATTTGTAGGTGGGTTAAAATTCTGGCTGTTGATATACTCATCCCAATGCTCAAGTTTCCATGTATCTCTATCTGAAGCTCTCTTGATCATTCTCTCATGACATACATCTTTTCTTGTATTTACCCAAATAACGAAAAGCTCCGCATCCTTCTCTGCAAGCTTTGCACGAAGATTTGCAAGATATTCATCATCTCTGATCTCCTCTGTAAAAGGTGCATTGATGAGTACTGTATCATTGTAATCCAGTGCCTCAAATGCAAGATCAAGAACACAATAATATTCGTAATCTCTGATCTCCTTCTGGAAGAAATCTGAAGAACGGTTATACTCCTGTCCGGCAACCACAAATATCTGCTTTGAAAGTACGATAAGTGTATCCTTGTCAAGGTACACGCAATTGTGAAGTGCCTTTGCAACCTGCTTTGAAATAAATGTCTTTCCACATGCTGGTGGTGATGTAACTAAAATAAGCTTCTTCATATCTATAAATGCCTCCATGTAAATGAAATCAAATTTTCTAATAGTGTATCACAATTACAATTTGCTTACAACATTTTTTAACGTTAAATAAAAATAAAGAACAGCATACGACATATCTTAATCCCATCTTTGCGGCCATAAATGCCTTTATTTGCACATCGCCAAATAAAGACAAAAATCCAGCACAGACTATACTATTATGTATATCCTGTGCTGGATCTTATATTCTCTATATTTATATTACTTCTTTGTGATATATCCCTTTGCCTTCAGAAGTTCTGCACAGAGAACTGCTCCACCTGCAGCACCTCTTACAGTGTTGTGTGAAAGGCCAACGAACTTCCAATCATATACTGAATCCTCACGGAGACGTCCAACGCTGATACCCATACCATTCTCAAAGTCGACATCCAGAGATACCTGTGGTCTGTTGTCCTCCTCAAGATACTGGATGAACTGCTTTGGTGCGCTTGGAAGGCCAAGTTCCTGAGGTGCGCCCTTGAAACTTGTCATAGCCTCGATGAGCTGCTCCTTTGTAGGGTTCTTTCTGAACTTTACAAATACTGTTGCTGTATGACCGTTGAGAACAGGAACTCTGATACACTGGCTTGTGATCGTGATTCCCTCTGCAGGTACTATCACACCATTCTCCTTGTCTACCTTACCCCAGATCCTGAGTGGCTCCTTCTCTGACTTCTCTTCCTCACCACCGATATATGGAATGATGTTGCCAAGCATCTCAGGCCAATCCTTGAATGTCTTTCCTGCTCCTGAGATTGCCTGATATGTGCTTACGATCACCTCATATGGCTCAAATGGCATCCATGCTGTAAGTACAGGTGCATAACTCTGGATCGAACAGTTAGGCTTTACTGCAACAAATCCTCTCTCTGTTCCAAGTCTCTTCTTCTGGAACTCGATAACCTCTGCATGGTCTGCATTGATCTCTGGAACCATCATAGGAACATCCGGAGTCCATCTGTGAGCTGAGTTGTTTGAAACTACTGGTGTCTCTGTCTTGGCATAAGCCTCCTCGATAGCCTTGATCTCATCCTTTGTCATATCAACTGCTGAGAATACGAAATCAACTGTGGCAGCGACCTTCTCCACCTCATTGACATTGTATACTACAAGTTTCTTAACTGCCTCAGGCATCGGTGTATCCATCTTCCATCTGTCACCTACTGCCTCTTCATATGTCTTTCCTGCACTTCTTGGGCTGGCTGCAACTGTAACCACCTCGAACCAAGGATGGTTCTCAAGAAGTGAGATAAATCTCTGACCTACCATACCTGTTGCGCCAAGGATACCTACCTTTAACTTGTCACTCATCTTTCTTCTCTCCTATTTATCTTTTTATATGACGATAAATGAACAGCATCTTATTGTTCATATGCCATGCGAGCTTTAGCATATCTGTACGGGAACGCTCTCGCTCAACTCAGTCTGCAGCGGTACTAAGGCTCAACTTCGTATCGCCAAGTACCGGCGACCTCGTATGTCCCGCACATGATAATGCTAAACTCACATGATATGATTCTATTCTATGTAGCTGTTCATTTATCTGCTCTTCAAAATATAATAATTAACTCAATACTCGAGAACTACTATAATTTTATATTTTGTATTACTTTATGACTCTTACCTTTACTACGCCCTCGATTGCTGAGAGTTCTGCGATGTCTTCTGCAGTTGGCTCTACACCGATGTCAAGGATTGAGTATGCGTAATCGCCCTTTGCCTTGCTGATCATTCCTGATACATTGCCACCCTTCTTGGAGAACACTCCCGTGAACTGTGTGAGCATATTAGGGATGTTCTTGTGGCAGATCGTAACTCTGGCTACATCACTGCACTCACCCATATTGACATTTGGATAGTTTACTGAGTTCTTGATGTTACCATTGTTGATATATGCCTTGATCTCCTTGCATGCCATAACTGCACAGTTGTCCTCTGACTCTGCTGTAGATGCTCCAAGGTGTGGGAATGCTACCACATTCTTGTAACCTGCTATAGCTGGGTTTGGGAAATCTGTCATATATTTTGCAACCTTGCCTGAATCAAGTGCTGCCTTCATGTCCTCATCGTTAACCAATACGTCTCTTGCGAAATTGAGGATCTTCACACCATCCTTCATCATAGCAAATGCATCTGCATTTAACATTCCCTTTGTGCTGTCAAGAGCTGGGACATGGACTGTTATATAATCACAATCTCTGTAGATATCCTCTACATTTGTAATGTGCTTTACATCCTTTGAAAGTCCCCATGCAGCATCTACTGACACATATGGATCATATCCGTATACCTGCATACCGAGCTTGAGTGCCACATTTGCAACCTTGGCACCTATTGCTCCGAGACCGATTACTCCAAGTTTCTTGCCAAGGATCTCATTTCCTGCATAATTCTTCTTCTGTTTCTCTACCATCTTGGCAATGTCTGCCTCTGCAGCATTGTCCTTGACCCAGTTATATCCACCAACCAGATCTCTTGATGCCATAAGAAGTGCTGCTACAACAAGTTCCTTAACACCATTTGCATTTGCTCCTGGTGTATTGAATACTACGATACCCTTCTCAGCGCACTTATCAAGAGGAATATTATTGACTCCTGCACCTGCGCGGGCTACTGCCAGAAGGTTATCTGACAGCTCGAGATCATGCATGGATGCACTTCTTACGAGAACTGCATCTGCCTCTGCAAAATTGTCTGTTACTTCATATGTATCAGGTAAAAGCTCCATACCGCACTTGGCGATAGGGTTTAAACAATTAATCTTTACTGACATATCTTTTTCTCCCTTTTCTTCGACGACTATTATTATTTGTTCTCAGCCTCAAACTTCTTCATGAACTCTACAAGTTTCTCAACGCCCTCTATTGGCATTGCATTGTAGATAGATGCTCTCATACCGCCAACTGTTCTGTGGCCCTTAAGATTTACAAATCCAGCCTCTGTTGCCTCCTTGACAAACTTGGCATCGAGATCAGCGTCACCTGTTACAAATGGCACGTTCATGAGTGAACGATCCTCCTTAACTACTGTTCCCTTGAAAAGCTCTGAACTGTCAAGGAAATCGTAGAGGATCTTTGCCTTCTTCTCATTGTGGACCTTCATTGCCTCAAGTCCGCCCATCTCCTTAACCCACTTGAATACCTTGCCACAGATATAGATACCATAGCATGGAGGTGTGTTGTAGAGTGAGTCAGCATCTGCCTGAGTCTTGTACTTGAGCATGGTTGGTGTAAATGGCATTACGTCATCTCTGATGAGATCTTCACGGATGATGGCTACTACCACGCCGGCAGGACCAACATTCTTCTGTACACCAAAGTAGATCATACCATAATCCTCAACATTTACAGGCTGTGAGAGAATATCTGATGACATATCTGCCACAAGGATCTTGCCCTTTGTGTTAGGGAGTGTGTGGTATGTTGTTCCATATATAGTGTTGTTATGACAAATGTATACATAATCAGCATCGTCATCGATCGGAAGATCTGAACAATCAGGAATATATGAGAAAGTCTTGTCAGCTGATGATGCTACAGCAACTGCCTTTCCATATTTCTTTGCCTCCTCAAATGCCTTCTTTGCCCACTGACCTGTGATGATGTAGTCTGCTACACCATTCTTCATGAGATTCATAGGAATTGCTGCAAACTGCTGTGACGCTCCGCCCTGAAGGAAAAGCACCTTGTAGTTGTCAGGTATGTTCATGAGATCTCTGAGATCCTTCTCTGCCTCTTTGATGATATTGTCGAAGGCTTTAGATCGATGGCTCATCTCCATTACACTCATGCCTGTTCCCTTGTAATCAAGCATTTCTTCTGCTGCCTCTTTTAATACCACCTCAGGAAGAACTGAAGGGCCTGCTGAAAAGTTGTACACTCTTGCCATTTTTGTTATCTCTCCTTCTTTTTGTTATGACGATGATTTCGCTTTTTATTTATGTAAGCCTGTGTTTCGCTGCCTATATCGTTCTGTGGAACGCTCCTGCTCGTCTCCTCCTGCAGCGGTACTAAGGTGCCGCCTCCAGTGCCACCTAAGGACCGGCGGAGGAGAATGTCCTTCGAACGATATAGGCAGCGAAACACAGGCTAATTTACTTTATTTACGAAATCATCTGTTTATGACCTAATAAAATGTGTGCGAGATATTTTACTTAACAAAAATGTCCTTCGTTCCCATTTATATGAAAATTCTGACTTATCTTTGTTCTTTTGGTGTATCTCGCTTGCGATTAACAAGTTATTTTTACTAAAATCTTATATTATCAAGTAAATTAACTTTATTATCGCTTATATCCCTGTACTATAGCACTCTTTTCGCCTGTCGGCAAGTGGGGATTATATATAAAGGCACCATATTTATGTATGTATGCACACAAATATGGTGCCTTTTCATCTTGTGCCGTTATGAATATTACATATCATCCTCTGAGAAACATGTATCGATAGCTGCACCAGGTGCCACCATTGGCCATACTTTGTCATCTCCTGCTATCGTTACATCTATCACAACAGGTCTGCCTGCTGTGAGTGCGGTCTTCATCGCATCCTCAAACTCTTCAAGGGTATTTGCTCTGATTCCCATTGCTCCGAGTCCCTCTGCGACCTTGACGAAATCTACTGAATCATCAAGCACCGTGTTCGAATATCTGTGATCATAGAACAGTGTCTGCCACTGTCTTACCATTCCGAGAACATGGTTGTTCAGTACCACCTGTATGATCGGCACGTTGTATCTTGCAGCTGTTGCTATCTCGTTCAGATTCATTCTGAAACAGCCATCACCAGCTATGTTGATGACAACCTTATCCGGTCTGCCGTATTTTGCGCCGATTGCTGCACCGACACCGTAACCCATGGTTCCAAGGCCACCTGATGACAGGAATGTTCTAGGCTCCTTGAATGTATAATTCTGAGCCGCCCACATCTGATGCTGTCCAACATCTG
>JBNMKK010000045.1:0-17553 GCA_050874325.1 Coprococcus sp.
CAAAGGATGAATGATAAATACCGATTGGAAAAGAGTTTGTCTATCTGGGGAGATGCAGTTGTTTGGAGTGATTTACATAGAATGGACAAAACGTATGTTGAATGGGATTAACCCATCAACACGTTTTGTCCTATAACCCTATATTTCCATATCCACGAACAGAAAAGTCCTTAATCAGAAGTAAAATAGCCCGTACTCTGTAATGATATGGACCATCGATAGCGAAGACGCCTGATCTTTGACGCTTCTTGCCGAGATGGAGGCGGCAACGTTCTTATCGCCGCCGGAGCCGAGTGCAGATAGAAGCAAGTCAAAGATCAGGAAGTCGAGCGTGATGGAACATATCATTACAGAGTACGAGCTTCACTATCTCAAAGGACTTTTCGTCCGTTCGTTAGTTTACTTTCTGTTGGCTCTGTAACGAAGAGTATGGTCAAGAATCTTTTTACGGATCCTGAATGACTTTGGTGTGATCTCAAGGAGCTCATCAGTATCGATGAAGTCCAGCGCCTGCTCAAGGCTCATCACCTTTGGAGGTGAAAGCTTAAGAGCGTCATCCGATCCTGAAGAACGTGTGTTGGTAAGCTGCTTTTTCTTGCAGACATTAACTTCCATGTCCTCAGCACGAGGATTCTCACCTACAACCATACCAGCGTAAACCTGTTCGCCAGGTCCGATGAACAGTGTTCCACGCTCCTGTGCATTGTACAGACCGTAAGTGATCGAAGTACCTGACTCGAATGCAATGAGAGATCCTTTTGAACGGTAGTTCATGTCACCCTTGTATGGAAGATACTCGTCAAATGTTGTGTTGATGATACCGGTACCCTTGGTAGCGGTCATAAAGTCGCCACGGAATCCGATAAGTCCACGGGATGGAACGGAGAACTCAAGTCTTGTGGTTCCGTTTCCTGTAGGAGCCATTCCCTGAAGTTCGCCCTTTCTCTGATTCAACATATTGATTATAGTTCCTGCGAACTCGTCCGGTACATCGATATAAGCGATCTCAAATGGCTCGAGCTTATGTCCAAGTTCATCTTCCTTGTAGATAACCTCAGCCTTGCTTACTGCAAACTCATAACCTTCACGTCTCATGTTCTCGATGAGAACTGACAGATGGAGCTCACCACGACCTGAAACCTTGAATGCCTCAGTTGTATCGGTCTCCTCAACTCTGAGGCTGACATCAGTGTTCAGCTCTCTGAAAAGTCTCTCACGGAGATGTCTTGATGTCACGAACTTACCTTCCTTGCCTGCGAGAGGAGAGTCATTTACCATGAATGTCATGGCGATGGTTGGCTCAGAAATCTTCTGGAAAGGAATTGGATCAGGATTCTCAGGGGAGCAGAGGGTATCACCTATCTGCACATCTGCAATACCTGATACTGCAACGATGGAGCCTATCTGTGCTTCCTTAACTTCTATTTTGTTAAGTCCTTCATACTCGAAAAGTTTTCCGATTCGAACCTTCTCAAGTTTGTCAGGGTCATGCTCATTTACTATGACGAGATCCTCATTTACTTTGAGGACACCGTTGTCGACCTTGCCGACACCGATACGTCCAACGTACTCGTTGTAGTCTATGGTGCTGACAAGCATCTGTACACCTGCATCAGGATCACCTGTAGGGGCAGGAATGTAATCAATGATAGTGTCGAACAGGGGTTTCATGTCTGTGCCTGGCTTGGATGAGTCGAGAGTTGCATAACCGGACTTTGCAGATGCAAATACAAATGGACAGTCAAGCTGATCTTCATTTGCGTCAAGCTCAATGAGAAGTTCAAGGACTTCGTCAACTACTTCGTCAGGACGAGCCTCAGGACGATCACATTTATTCACACATACGATAACTGCAAGATTAAGCTCAAGAGCCTTCTTCAGAACGAACTTGGTCTGTGGCATAGGTCCCTCAAATGCGTCAACAACGAGGATTACGCCGTTTACCATCTTAAGAACTCGCTCAACCTCACCGCCGAAGTCGGCATGACCCGGAGTATCAATGATGTTGATCTTGGTGTTTCCGTAGGTTACGGCAGTGTTCTTGGAGAGGATAGTGATACCTCTTTCACGCTCGATATCGTTGGAATCCATGACACGCTCAGCGACCTCCTGGTTGTCACGGAATACACCGCTCTGTTTCAAGAGCTCGTCTACAAGTGTTGTCTTACCATGGTCAACGTGGGCGATGATAGCCACATTTCTGATATCATCTCTTGTTATCTTCATAATTTTCACTCTTTCTTTCTAATTTAGTCTACTTTACAACGTTTAACATTCTAGCATAGTGAAAAAACCAATGCAATAATTATAATGTACAAAAATGTAGTGAAAATGAGGGCAAATGGCGGAAATTTGATTATTTTGCAGCTGCCTTCATAAGCATTTCTTTAAGTTCATCTGGAGAGAACTTGTAATGTGAGTTGCAGAACTGGCAATTGACCTCTATAGGTTCGCCTTCCTCGAGGAGACTTGCGATCTCTTTCTTTCCGAGGCTGAGTACCGCATTGTAGTATCTCTCCTTGCTGCAGTTACAGTGCCACTCTGTAGGAAGTTCGTCGGTTACGACCACATCATATCCCTCAAATACATCTTTGATGATGTCAAGAGGAGTCTTACCCTCGTCAAGGAGACTTGTGATGGAAGAAAACTCGTTCAGTCTCTTCTCAAGAACGTCGATTAGTTCATCAGATGCAAATGGCATGAGCTGGATGATGAATCCGCCCGCCTGTTTTACTGTGTTGTCCTTCTCCATAAGCACACCAAGGGCGACGGATGTAGGGATCTGCTCTGATGTTGCAAAGTAATATGTCAGATCTTCGGCAATCTCACCGGATACGAGCTGTGTTTGACCGACATAAGGTTCCTTGAGACCTATATCCTTGATGACTGACAGAACACCCAGATCGAGGGCTTTTGCAACATCCAGCTTGCCCTTGTCATTTGCGTGAAGTATCACATTTGGATTGTTGACATAACCTTTGACTCTGGAGTGTGCATCTGCAGTTACGGTCAGTCCGCCTATTGGACCGTTGCACTGGATCTGAAGTGTAAGTACATCGGATTCGTTCTTGCACTGTGCGCCCATAAGTGCGCCTGCGGTGAGCAGTCTTCCCAGTGCAGCCGTTGCCACAGGGCTTGTGTTGTGGATAGACCTTGCGGTTTCCACGATATCTCTTGTTGTACCGGCGAAGAATCTTACCTGATTGTTCGCTGCCATACCTCTTATTATATGATCACTCATGTTATATACCTCTCTGTTCTATGTTTATTAGTGTTATTATATTTTGAAATCTGTCCTGTCACCTCGGTGGTAATTTCATTATAATAATGATGTATATAGGACAATCTTCACTATTTTATATTACGGATGACGATAAGACAAGTTTATTCGTAGTGTTTGTTATCCTGATGTGTCTCTCTGGCAACCACATATACACGTTCGCTTGAATCTGTTGCAGGTTCAAATGTAAATGCGTCATACATGGCGACAAGTTCCATGCCTGAATCAGCAACGCACTTTCTCATATCTTCAAGGGTAAGTCCTCGCTGGTAATGGAATTCCTGGTATTTTCTATATAGAGGACACTCGTCATCAGATTCTTCTGGGAGAAACAGACTGAGTGCAAGTTCATTTATGTCAGTTCCCGTATCGTAGTAGTTGTCCCAAATGAAACTCACATCATCCCTGTCCTCGGCTATGGTGCTGTCCGCAACCACATCTTTAAAGTAATGACGGGTTTTGAAGTCACAGATAAATATACCTTTTGACTCAAGATAGTTATTTGCCAGCCTGAATACATGGGTGATATCTGAGAGCTCAGTCAGATAGTTGATGCTGTCACATACACATACTATGGCGTTCACAGTTCCGAACAGCTCAAATTCCCTCATGTCCTGCATGAGATATAAGATGGATTCATGGCCTGTATTGATCTTTTTTTCATTTGCTACTTCAAGCATCTCGTACGAATTGTCAATGCCAATCATGTCATATCCGGCATCTGAGAGCCTTTCCGTGACTTCACCGGTGCCGCATCCAAGCTCACAAATAAGTCCTCCGTCCACCCCATATTTTCTTAAAACTTCTATTATATATGTACACCAGTCATCGTATGGAATGTTGTCCATCAGCTCATCATAGACGCTGGCAAATACTTCATAAGCGTTCATGTGTCCTCCTTCAGCCCTTGCTGGTTCAATCTCATGATAACAGTTTAGATTGTACCACAGCTTAAGTTTTATAGTAAACAAGTTTACCAAAAGTCGCCCGTTATGCTGGAATTGGTTGCGAATAAAGAAATTCTGGAATATAATTCGGAATATGAAATAAATACAAAGCAGAAAGAGGACGATCAGAGATGGAATACTGGGATATTTACGATGTGAACAAGCAGCCGACAGGGCGCACTATGAAGAGAAATGACTGGAATATGCAGCCGGGGGATTATCACCTCACAGTGCTCGGGGTGCTCCAGAACAGAGAGGGAAAGTATCTGATAACCAAGAGAGTCATGACAAAGGCGTGGGCAGCAGGATGGTGGGAGGTATCCGGCGGCGGAGTGCAGGCTGGAGAGTCGTCAATAGAGGCTGTCAGACGAGAGGTGCTTGAGGAGACAGGCATAGATGTAAGTGATTTCGATGGCGGTCTGCAGTTTACATATAGAAGAGATAACCCGGATGAGAAGGATAACTACTTTGTGGATGTGTATAAATTCACAGGAGATTTCACAGAAGAAGATGTCAGACCTCAGGAGGCGGAGACAGACGGTTTCAAGCTGGCGACCCTGGATGAGATAAAGGAATATGCAGGGCAGGGGATATTCCTTCACTATGACAGCATCAAGAAAGTATTTGAATAAGCCCGGCTGCTTATACTAAAAAATAGTTTGAAAAACACAGCATATATGCTAATATAGTTAAGATTAGAGAGAAATCGGGCGAAAAAGCGTTATGTAGCCTGAAAAGATAAATTTCAAGGAGGCATTTTCAAAAATGGCTGAGACATACAACCACAAAGTCGTTGAAGGAAAGTGGCAGAAGGTCTGGGATGACAACAAGGCATTTGCTGCTACAGATGATTATTCAAAACCAAAGTATTATGCGTTAGTTGAGTTCCCATACCCATCAGGACAGGGACTTCACGTAGGTCACCCAAGACCATACACAGCGCTGGATATAGTAGCAAGAAAGAGAAGAATGCAGGGCTACAACGTTCTGTATCCAATGGGCTGGGATGCATTTGGTCTCCCTACAGAGAACTATGCGATCAAGAACAAGATCCATCCAAAGGAAGTAACCAAGACAAATGTTGCAAGATTCAAGAAACAGCTTCATTCACTTGGATACTCATTCGACTGGGACAGAGAGATCAACACAACGGATCCTGAGTATTACAAGTGGACACAGTGGATATTCCTGAAACTCTTCAAGGCAGGTCTCGCATACAAGAAGGAGATGCCTATCAACTGGTGTACATCATGTAAGGTCGGTCTTGCAAATGAGGAGGTTGTCAACGGTGTATGTGAGCGTTGTGGCAGCGAGGTTGTCCGCAAGGTTAAGTCCGAGTGGATGCTCAAGATCACAGACTACGCAGACAAGCTCATCGAGGGACTTGACGGTGTAGATTATATCGAGCGTGTAAAGGTTTCACAGAAGAACTGGATCGGACGTTCAACAGGAGCTGAGGTTGATTTCTCAGTAAAGGGCAAAGAGGACAAGCTCCGCATATATACAACAAGATGTGATACATTGTTCGGAGTAACATATATGGTAGTTTCACCAGAGCATCCAATTCTTGACAAGTACAAGGACGAGATCGGCAACTGGTCAGACATCGAGGCATATCGTGAGCAGGCAGCAAAGAAGAGTGACTTTGAGCGTTCAGAGCTTGCGAAGGATAAGACTGGTGTATGCATAGATGGACTTACAGCTATCAATCCGGTAAATGGCAAGGAGATCCCAATCTACGTTTCAGATTATGTACTTATGAGTTACGGCACAGGTGCGATCATGGCGGTTCCGGCACATGATGACAGAGACTGGGAATTTGCAAAGAAGTTCGGACTTCCACTCATTCAGGTTGTTGCAAAGGATGGAGAGGAAGTAGATATAAATGAAAAGGCATTCACAGATGTTGCAACAGGAGTGCTCATCAACTCAGATTTCCTCAACGGACTTGAGGTAAAGGATGCAAAGGAGAAGATGATAAAGTTCCTGGAGGAGAAGGGCATCGGTCAGGCAAAGACCAACTACAAGCTCCGTGACTGGGTATTCTCACGTCAGAGATATTGGGGCGAGCCAATTCCTATCGTTCACTGCGATAAGTGTGGTTATGTTCCGATCGATGAGAGCCAGCTTCCACTGCTCCTTCCAGAGGTAGACAGCTATATGCCGACAGACAACGGTGAGTCACCACTTGCAGCTATGACAGACTGGGTAAACACCAAGTGTCCATGCTGTGGCGGTCCTGCAAAGAGAGAGACAGATACCATGCCACAGTGGGCTGGATCATCATGGTATTTCCTCAGATATACAGATCCTCACAACACAGAGGCCCTTGCAAGCAAGGAGGCACTCAAGTACTGGCTTCCAGTTGACTGGTACAACGGAGGAATGGAGCACACAACACTTCACCTTCTGTATTCAAGATTCTGGCACAAGTTCCTGTACGATCAGGGCGTAGTTCCTACACCAGAGCCATACCAGAAGAGAACATCACACGGTATGATACTCGGCGAGAACGGTGAGAAGATGAGTAAATCAAGGGGTAACGTAGTAAACCCTGATGATATAGTCAATGAATATGGCGCAGACACACTTCGTACTTACGAGATGTTCATCGGAGCATTTGACCTTGCGGCTTCATGGTCGGAGGACGGAGTTAAGGGATGTAGAAGATTCCTCGACAGAGTATGGAAACTTCAGGACAGCGTTACAGATGAGAAGGGATACTCCAAGGATATGGAGACCAAGATGCACCAGGTTATCAAAAAGGTGTCAAATGACTTCGAGAACCTGAAGTACAACACAGCCATTGCAGCAATGATGGCACTTCTCAATGACTTTTACAAGAAGGGTTCAGTTACGGCAGATGAGTTCAAGACACTGCTCATCCTGTTAAACCCTGTTGCACCTCATATCACAGAGGAGTTGTGGTCAGTAAAGAACTACGGCGGATATGTATATCAGCAGACATGGCCAGAGTTCGATGAGGCAAAGACAGTTGAGTCGACAGTTGAGATCGCAGTACAGATCAACGGCAAGACCAAGGCAACACTTGCGATCGGCAAGGAGGATCCAAAGGATGATGTTATCGCAAAGGCTAAAGAGGTAATCGCTGACAAGCTCACAGGTAATGTTATCAAGGAGATCTATGTTCCTGGACGTATTGTGAATATAGTCATGAAGTAATATATACTTCAAGGTGATCAAAATATAAAATTCATATATTTATAAATATCAAAAAGGCATTAACGTACATATCAAATTCGTTAATGCCTTTTTGCGTTGATTTTTTATTAGTGATCTATTCAAAACATATGCTCAGATTTATTTTAAATATGGTAGAATGCTTTTCAGGATATTTCTCACAGCGTCACGCTTGGAAAGCGGAACGGTCTCCACTATGTGGAGAAGGTCATCCTTGAGCATTAAGTCACGGGTTTCCGGAGAAAGATCCGGTGTTCGACCAAATAGTATATAATCTGTGGATGTGCCAAGAGCCAATGTTATATCTGCAAGTGTATACAGACTCATAGTCTTTTGACCGTGTTCTATCTCATATATAAAATGAGCAGATACACCAGCCTTTTCAGCAAGTTGTTCCTGTGTTAATCCCAGCTTTTTCCTAAGTTTTTGTATTCGCTTGCCAGCCTCCTGTAAATCCATATAAAACTCCTTCAACATATAATTATCATAGAGAAATGTGAAAAATCTCCATAAAATAAATATAAAAAGCACTTGAGAATAACGGCACTGGCTGCGGGCAACATAAAGTGTGAAAATATAGCTGGCAGATATGAAAAAACATTGCTGTCAGCTATAAAAAACTGCGCAGCATATTGATCTTCTGTTTTTCCTGGGGAGACATGCCCTCCGATAGGATGTCGATCACAACTTCAGATTCCGTTTTGCTAAATGAGAGATCCCGTTTTTTTAGTTCTCCATTTATCTCCATTAGCTGTGGCAGGATCTGTTCTGGGGACATGTCCGTCGCCGTGCGGGAGAGCCTTAGGAGGATTTCTCTTTTAAGTGGATGCATATTTCTTAGTCTTGGATCATTTTGAAGATTCATGGTTGATACCCTTTCTGTAAATTGATTTGATATATTTAATTACTATTTCTGTCATACTCGTCAAATAAATCCCGTATAGATCCATATAGATCATCCGTCTTATGAATGTTGTATTCAGGATCAGGTTCGCGTTCGTAGAAATTATCCGATGATCTGTTGTAATGTTGATATAGCTGTTCTGTGTCGTTTTCACCTTGCATTTCTTTTGATGCTTCCATGATCTTCATCATGTCCATCATTTTCTTTATATTTGCAAATTGGCTCTGCACATCCTTTAGTCCGCAGTCAGCCAGCGAGGACAAAATGTCATCTTGATTGTTGATGTCTTTGTGAAGACCACAGTGATCCATATAATTTTTGTCATTCAGCGAGGACAGTATAGATTGAAGTTCCATGATCTTTATGTACATGGCAAGCGGAGCTTTCATATTATCTGCCACAAATGGGAGAATTGCCTCCAGCATGAAAAGTCGGTCATCACGTATTAAATTGTCGAGGGGATGACGAAAATTACCACTAAACATGAGCCACTCCGTTTTGTGTTTTTAAACGTTGGCAGACCTTTTCGGCTATACCATAGTCTATGTGTTAAAACGCAGAAAAATACCAGCAGAATTGCTCCTGCTGGTCTGGAAAAGATCGCAGGGAAAACTGTGCAGCTTTGTGCGATCTCATCGATTGGTGGAAACGTCTATGGTTTTCCTGCTGTTAGCAGCAACCGCAGTCGTTGCCGCATCCACCGCAACCGCAGCCGTTATTGTTGCTGCCACAACCGCCGCAGCATAACAGGAGAAGAATTATCCAGATGCAGCTGTTGTCATTGCCGCATCCGCCTCCGAAACCACTGATTCCATTGTCACCACATCCGCCACAGAAGAGGAGAAGGATGATTATAAGTGTGCAGCTATTGCAGCCGCAGGAACCTCCGCAAGAAAGTCCGTTTCTTCCACAAGCACACTGTGTTGCTGATAAGTCACTCATGGTAAGCCTCCAATGTTTTTGTTCATGGTATACCATATTCTGCTGTGGCAAATGTGTTACAAAAAAAATGAACTTCGTCTATCGTGTTAAAACTGAGATATAAATCAATCTTAATGCTGCCAATTCAATGTTCTAAAAAATAAAGTGGTATGATATAATGGATTCGCAAGAAGGGGGCATCGGCTTATAACCGGTGAAAAAGACAACATACCATATTAAAAAGGACAGGGGGAATAAACTTTGTTATATCGTTGTGTTAATTGCGGCGGCAATGTCGTATACGAACCATCAAAGAAAAAAATGATATGTATGAGCTGTGGCGGAGATGAATGTCAGGAGATAGTGCCTTCGCCGGATCCAGTGATATGTGTAAACTGCGGATCGCAGATACCGTATACAGAGTATCAGTCGGCTGGCAGGTGTCCATCGTGTGGTACATACCAGCTTAGAGATGATAAGGTAACTTATCCATATGGGGCAGATGTGGTTCTGCCATTTAAAATTTCCAAGCATGAGGCAGAGGAAAAACTAAAAAACGAATTTGGGAAAAAATTGTTTATGCCGGGATCTTTCCTTTCACAGAAGACCTTGGAAAATCTTAAAGGCGTATATGTTCCATTTTGGATGTATGACTATGATTCAAATGTAGACTATCAGGCGATAGGCACCAAGGTTAGGACATGGACATCGGGGGACAAGAGATATACAGAGACATCATATTATGATGTGGCAAGAAAGTTGCATGTCAATTATCAGGGAATCCCAGTGGATGCATCCATAGCAATGGAGGATGGTATCATGGATCTCATGGAGCCATACAATTATTCAGAACTGGAAAAGCATGACAATAAATTCCTCTCTGGATTTGAGGCTGAGACTTACAATATGCCGCCTGATCAGGTAGAGCCGAGAGCAAGGGCAAAGGCAGACAAGGAAAACCGGGGATGGATACACGAATACACAAGTGGATACAGTTCACTCACCAACGAGAGATTTTCAAGCAACAACAGACAGACAGGAACAAAATTTGCTCTTATGCCTGTGTGGATATATGAATACAGGTTCCAGAATCAAAATTACAAGTTTTATGTGAATGGACAGACTGGCAAATGCATAGGAACACCTCCTAGGAGCATAGGAAAAGCAATCGGGCTCACCGCGCTTGTCCTTGGCTCTGTGTTTATCGGACTTGATGGATTATCTTTGTTATTGGGGGTGCTGTAAATGAATAAGACGTTGAAAAAGTTCCTTGTGACAATGTTTGTTATACTGGGACTGGGTATAGTATTTATTATAATGTACTTTGTAAAGTCAAGTGCAAACTTAAAGCATGATCCGAGAAACAATGAGGCGTGCAAGACGAATGACAGATTGTTTGACTATGCAGATAAGCTCACGGACTCGGAGGAGAAGACGCTCCTTGCAGACATAGAGGCTCTTGAGAATAAGGTGGGTATGGATTTTGTCATATTCATAGTAGACAACAGTACCGATCTTTCTGATATAGGTTTTTATTATATTGGTGACAGCTGGCAGCTGGCAAGTGATCTCTGTGATTATTACAGATTTGGCTGGGAAGAGTGGCCGGAGGGCACATATCTTGATGGATATGACACAAGTACCAGTGTGGTTATCGTAGCTAACTGGGAGACCGGTGATCTGGGATATTCCACAGGCGGAAAGGCGAGAGACAGGATCAGCTCATCAAAGGCTCAGAGCATTGTAGATTACGGATGCAAGATACTCAGGGATGATCCGGTTGGCGGATTTGAGAGGATCATAAACAGAACACAGAAGGCAATGGCAAGCGGTGGCCATGGAATAAATTTCCTTTCACCACTTATATGTTTCATCGTTTCCCTTGTTCTGGCTATAATCTTTTTCTGTATCAATTATTCAAAGAAGGCTGGAAAGGACACAACTACAGCGTCCACATACAGTGATGGAAAGGCCCAGATACTTGACAGAAGAGATATATTTATACGAAAGGAAGTCCACAGCGTTAAGATACAGTCGTCATCAGGCGGATCAGGTGGTTCAAGCGGCGGCGGTGGTGGCCATGGCGGTGCCAGTGGACATTTCTAAATAACTTGGAGACACTATGTTTAAGAACAAAAAGTTTGAATTGTACCTTTTAAAAAACAGAATACCGGGAGTTGTCATAGCGATAGCTATGGCAGTGTTCATGGTTGTAATGGCAGGACGTTTTGAACTGTTTAACAGATTAAATAGTAAATCATACAGAACTCTCGATGAGATAGAGAACATATCAGATCCATATGGCAGTGATGTAAAGATAATTGTCGATAGGGCAGATTATCTGGGATATGACTATTTTGTGGATTCGGAGAGACAGGGCAGTTATTATATCTGCCAGCAGGATGGAAGATACGCTATACTGCTGCTGAGGAGCAATGATGATGTAGTATTAAACTATACGATAAAGGGAAGGATGATCGCCGGCGGTGATGAATATTCATCAATAGTTGATGGTATCACGGCGGATATGGGGATTACATCGGACCAGCTTGATTCGAGGATGTATCCTATGATAATAAGTGAGGTTGATTTTCCTGGGATATACTACAATATGATGCTGCTGGTTTTGATACTTGCGGTTCTCTGGGCTGTATATGTATTGGTGAGATGTATATACGAAATATGCCGTCCGTGGAAGATCCACAGGATAAAGGCTGCACTTGGGAAAAAGTCGGACAGACAGACTATACGGGATATAGATGCTCAGCTCAGATACGAGCTCTACTATGATCAGTATGGAGTGGCGATAACAGACAAATATTTTGTGTGCCATGGAATATGGCACACGGATGTTGTTGCACTTGAGTCTATAGAGTCATTTAAGAAACTGAGGACGTCCTCAAACATAGGATCGGGTAAAAAGAAAATATATAAATTGCTTATGGTGGATGTCGATGGTGTGACATACGAGCAGGATTTCAGATCGGAAAAGGATATAGACGAGGCTTTGTCATACCTATCCGCATAACCAACATAAAAATGGTGCTGTATATGAAATACAGCACCATTTTTGCTTGTCTGTGAAACTGGGATTATAATATATGCCTGTTTCTATACATCGAGCTTGTCCTGTTCCTCGAGAACGGCAGGATCCTCAGATGTGTCGGAAAGTCCCATATATTCATCGCCTATAACATCACTGCTTTTGGAATCGGCAGCCTGGGCAACAGCACCGGTTGCTTCAGCTATGACATCCTCAGTCTCTGCAACAGCCTCGGTCACTGCCTTTGCAGTCTCCTCATCTGATGCCTCTGAGGCGATGTCAGCGGATGCTGATGTCTCAGAATCAGATTTTTCAGGATCAGACTGACCGTGGAGAGTAAAGTATTCACGGTCTGCATCGTCAGTGTGTTCCATTTTGTCCTTTATAGTGTCCTTGATCTTGTCGTATTTGTCTGATACTGTGTCTTTTGCCTTTTTAACAGTGTCAGAGTCTTTCACCTTTTTGTAGGTATCCTTGATGGTCTCTTTTGCTTTCTGAGCTGACTCGGAATCCTTAACCTTGTGGTATGTGTCCGTTACAGCCGAAGCAGCCTTTTTGACGTTCTCATTCTCCTTGATCTTCTTAACAGTGTCAGACTCTTTCACTTTATGATAAGAATCTGATGCGGCAGCCTTTGCCTTCTTTATAGTGTCATTTGACTCTACGGTCTGATATGCTTTAGTTGTTTTGAGCTTGTCCCTGAAAAGGTAGCATACACTTCCTGCTGCGGCGAGAGTGAGAGCTAATTTAGTAAAATTCTTCATATAGATATCCCCTTTCTTAATGTATATAACTTATCCATTTATTTTAATATGTATTCATTTTAATTGCAACAATTCAGATATTAATATAGTGCGTAAATATTGTGAATAATGTCTAAACTTTCAGAGTTTATAAATGTTTTTAAGGAAGTTCATAGACATTTAATATTTGCGCATCCTATATGGTGTATGCTATATTCAATCGTAGTGTAGTGAGTTATATTAAACGAAAGGGCGTTTGTTATATGGAGAAATATAGAGATCAGCTGGATGGACTGAAAAAAGAGATAAAGGAACTGGAAAGCAGATCCTCGACGTATTCGGGAATAAGATTTGTGGCTTTTATTGCTGCGGCAGCAGGACTTATCATAGGAATCTATGACAACAGAGGCATGTTTGTCACAGCGGGAATAGTGTTCACTATAGCGTTCGTGGCAATGGTGTTCATACATGGAAAACTCAGCGAGAAACTTGAATACAAGAAGGCCGAGGCTGAAGTGCTGAGGAGATATGTGGACAGGTTTAGCGATGATTGGAAAAAGTTTGAGGAAAATGGCGGAGAGTATCTTGAAAAAGATGATCTGGCTGCAAAGGACATGGATCTGCTGGGACCAAATTCTCTATTTCAGTTTATATGTACAGCGGGAACTGAGGATGGACGCAGAAGTCTGGCAAAGAGTATTAAGGATCCGGAGTATGATATAGAGAAGATAGGCAGACGCCAGGACGCCATAAAGGAGCTGGGAAGAAAGGCTGAGTTTTCTCTTGCGTTTGAGACTCTTGGCGTTAAGACCGGAATGGGAAAGAAAAAGAAATACACTGCGGACGAATTTGTTGCTTACTGCCGCAGTGATGAGCATATTCCGGGTGTGTTCAATGTGCTTAGATTCGTGTTCCCACTTGTCACGGTTGTGTTGTTGGTGCTGGGTGTTATGGGCAGGATAAACATCGGGTGGACACTTGTGTCATTTTTTGCTGTACTGCTTTTTTCTTGGTTGTTTTCAGGCGTTGCAGGACAGGCTGTCATGCCGATGATATCATTTGGATATGTGCTTGATGATTATATCAATATGTTTGAGCTTATATCCAGGGAAGAGTTTGACAGCGAACTGCTCTGCGGTATCAAAAAGAATCTTTCACAGGATTCAGGAGCTCTTGCAGCCATAAAGAAACTCAGGACGATAAGTGCTGCGTTCAACATAAGATATAACCCTATAGTTCATCAGATACTCTGCGGTCTTACAATGTGGGATTTCCATATTGGCAGGATGATGGACAGATGGAAGGCGAAAAATGGACAGGATGTTGAGGGCTGGATAAAGGCTGTGTCCGATATGGAGGAACTGATGTCATTTGCAGTTTTGACGAGGACAAGGGCAGTGGCATATCCTCAGGTCGGAGACAGGAAAAATGTCCATGTGAATGCCAGAGGAATGAGGCATCCACTCATATCCCCGGAGATCGTTGTTGAAAATGATGCGAATTTCAAGGGCGGTGCAGCCATAATAACCGGAAGCAACATGTCGGGAAAGACCACATTCCTCAGGACTTTGGGAATAAATCTGGTGCTTGCCTATGCAGGTGCTCCTGTGTGCGCCGAATACATGGAGGCTGATATCATGAAGATATTTACATCCATGAGGGTCACAGATGATGTGAGCAACGGTATCTCGACATTCTATGCTGAGATACTCAGGATAAAGACTATGGTAGAATACAGAAAAGAAAACAAGCCTATGCTGTGTCTGATAGATGAGATATTCAAGGGAACAAACTCGGCGGACAGGATAGTGGGAGCAACGCAGGTTATAAGAAAACTGGCAGCGCCAAATTCAATGACGCTTGTCTCGACCCATGATTTTGAATTGTGCGATCTAAAGGCGGATGACGGAACTCCTGCGGTTAACTATCACTTTGAGGAATATTATGAGGGGGATCAGCTGAAGTTTGATTATAAGAAGAAAGAGGGTAGATGTACTACCACAAATGCCATGGCTATACTCCACATGGCGGGTCTTGCCTGAAAATGGACAGAACAGTAAAAATGCACAAAAATGCGAAAAATATTAGTGCTTAAATTTTTGAGTAATTATGCACAATGACAATTATCAGTAATAACCAAAAACTTTGTTGAATGATTTTACCAAATATGGTATATTTGGAGTAGTGATTTGATGGGGAAAACCATAATAATCGTACAATAGATAAAAAAGAAACGTGAAAAGATACGTGTAAACAAAAGGAGGTTGACATATTATGTTACCAGCAAATATAGGACAGGCGGGGGATAATGCATTATCTATTGCTGCATCCAGCAACAAGGGAACACTTATACGTTATCTGAATGATCAGGTGGAAGATGGATTTTACACACTGGTTATAGACAGTTTAAAGGATTCCAATTTTGATCTGTCAACCATGACGGTTGATGATGAGGTTCGTGCACAGTGTACAAAGCTCTATGAGCTTGCTGAATTTGTAGATTTTAATATAAAGGCAACCGGTCATTATGCGATTGAGGAGTGGATCGAGCCACTGTTCAGATTTGTGTATGGCGATATAGATCCAACCGATATTGATACTCCTGTATCGGCAACAGGTGTGTATAGATACAGTGTTTGGCTGCTCTACTTGCTGCAGCTTGAGAAGATCCCAGAGTGCATGAAACTTATCGGAGATAAGATAGCACCTCTTCTCATCAACATCTCATACCAGATACTTGAGGATGACGACAGACCTAAGAACTTTGACAAGGCACTGCTCGGTTATCTTGACCTCATCAACGTGGTTATGGAGATGGATATATCAGCTGATGACATCGGCTCAGATTCATATATCAACAATCTTGAGGTTCTCTATGATTATGTTATAGAGGATGCTCATGCACCTAATGATTACAAGATACAGTTATCTATAAATCTGTTCTCTATATATATTGCCAACAAGCAGTATGAGAAGGCATTCCAGTTCTATGGACTGAATGCAGAGTATATACCTATAGATAACCTGTCAGTATATTCCAACTTCAAGGAGCTCATCAAGAATGTGACAAGCACAGAGGCTGCCAAGATACTCAGCAGCAAGGTTGCATCAGAGATCTCCAAGCAGGAGGTATACAATAAGAGGATCGATTCACTTCTCAATGAGACATGTGGATTTACCAAGAAAGTATATCAGGCGATCGAGAACGAGCCAGAGGTAAAGAAGGTTCTTCAGACACTTGGATCAGGCGCACAGCTCAGCGGACGTCAGAACATACCTGAGGGAGCATATGAGTACAATAAGCTCTTTATAGAGTGTGGAATAAAGGCATATGTAAACTCAGATATTACGCAGAAGTCATATGAGGAGAAGTATGAGAGCCTGGAGATACTCTCAAAGGCACTCAATGTCCTGTTTGAGGGATACAGCCTTTATGAGGTATCCAACAAGATAGAGGATCAGTACATAGAGCTTACATGGTGCTGCAATTTCCTTAATGCCAACCCTGCAATGCTTAAGGCATTCTTCAGCGTAAAGGAAAAGATAAAGGTATTCGATGTAAGAAAGAAGTCCATTGTTGAGAAGAACAACAAGAACAAAGAGGTTTACTCAATGCTTGACAACAGACAGAAGATCCTGCTCTTCATGGCAGCAGAGGATATGGTTGTCAACGGACTGAACAGCACAAAGAAGATGGTACTTGCATCAAGCTATGATATCAACACAGCAAAGAAGTACCTTCACGATACATATGTGAGAACAACTCTTCCAGAGAAGTACAAGGAGGAGAACGAGCAGGGCGGTGGCGGACTGTTTGGCAAGAAACAGCAGGCTATGCCAGCGGATCTTGTATCTCTGTGTAAGGCAGCTGTTGTTGAGGAGATGCTGTGTAAGTCAGAATTCCTCTATCATCAGCATACACTCAAGGGACAGGATAAGCCGACTCCAGAGGAGATGACATATTCAGTAGCATGCCTCATCAAGTGTATCAACCACATGATAAACAAAAAGAGCAAGGCAGCAGCTGCACCTAACAAGAAGGTCATCATTACTAAGACTGGTAAGGTAATAGAGCTTAACGATGAGTCAGGACAGGCACCAGAGAAACAGGAGTCTGGAATCATCGAGGCTATAGAGAACATAGTTGTTCAGCTCAAGGATAAGAGCGAGAGCAATGTAAAGTATGTAAAGGATTACATAGAGGATCTTCTGAATACTCTTATGAAGTACAACTGGGATATGAATGTACAGCTTGACGAGTTCTCAGGAGAGGAACTTAGAAATAAGGCGTTTACAGTTATAAAGAAACTGAATTATGATCTTCTCAGATAATTAAAAGGGAAGATAAAAGAAACCATCGGATCGGATACAAAGTGATATGATACCTCTTAAGTAGACAAGGCAAATAACCAAAATCTACTTAGGAGGTTTTTTATGTCTAAATCATCATATACACCTGAGTTTAGGGCTAAGGTTGCGCAGGAATATTTGAATGGCAATTGTTCCAGAAAAGA
>JBNMKK010000046.1:0-17227 GCA_050874325.1 Coprococcus sp.
CCCCACGTTTGTAATGCCTGTTCAAAAATAAAGCGCTGTAATAAAACCAAGGCATTTTATATTGCACAGAATGCTGACAGATCTTCACATGAGCTCTTGGTATCCTGCCGTTCGGGGATCAATCAGGAACCTGTCGATATCGCTATGCTTGACAGTCTTATTTCCCCTCTCTTAATGCAGGGACAGTCTTTGGCACACATCTATGCCTTCCACGGGCATGAGATCCCATGTTGTAGGAAAACACTTTACAATTACATCGATCAGGGCGTTTTCACTGCCAGAAACGTGGATTTACGCCGTAGAGTACGTTATAAATGCAAACCGCGCAAAAAAGGTACCAGAATCAGCCTGGCTGCAAAAGAGTTCCGTATTGGCCGTACTTATGATGAGTTTCAGAAATATGTGGCTCTTCATCCAGAACTTTCTGTCGTTGAAATGGATACCGTTGAAGGTGGGAAAGATAACAGTAAGCAGGTATTTCTGACCATGATGTTCCGCAACTGCCATCTTATGTTGATCTTTGCACTTGCAGAAAAAACACAGACCTGCGTGACAGAAGTGTTTGACACTCTTTGCACATATCTTGGAATAGAAGTATTTAGGGAATTATTTCCCGTAATACTTACAGATAATGGCACTGAGTTTCAATTTCCACCACGTTTAGAATGCGATGAGAATGGGGAAATGCGCACAAAAATTTTTTATTGTAATCCAAACAGCTCCTGGCAAAAGGGAATGATCGAAAAAAATCATCAATACATAAGAGAAGTGATTCCAAAAGGAAAGAGCCTTGATCCATACGACCAGGCTGACGTGACTTTATTAATGAATCATATCAATAGCGAAGCAAGGGACAGTCTAAACGGCTGTACCCCATTTAAACTGTCCCGACTGCTCTTGAATAGTAAACTCCACAGCCTGCTAAAACTCGTGGAGGTTCCACCGGATCAGGTGACGCTGAAACCAGTGTTACTAAAAAAATAAATTTATAGTATAGAACGGAATCCGCTGCGGAAGTTAATGTTACACAAAAACGGCATGCAGAATTCAGTTTTACACACAGATCTGGATGCCTGTTTATCATGCCTAAAATCATAAAAAACAGGTAATTACAATTCCATTATATTGGTTATATTGAAAAATGCAACTCTTAAAAACGGCATTAACCCTTGCAAATATAAGAAATACGCCAGATGCGGAAGTTACTTTTTCATATAACCTTATAAATAATTTTGTATCTTTTTTAAATAATTTTCTCTCTCTTTCCATAGAAAAAGGCCCCAAGGATAAAATCTATAAATTTATATCCTTCGAGCCCTTTTTAATCTTATTTGTGAAAGTATTGTATCTTTTTCTGTTGTGATATGCCTGCTGGAGAAAATCTTCTCCACCAGATAACAGTTTCTATGACAATGTCATATCTCCGTCCTTAACCCATCCGAGCTTTCTTACTACCATATTAATAAGAGGACAGAGGATTGCTGGAAGTACAAATGAGATGAGTATCAGTCCAACCCAGTCCATAGCTGTGACTGCTGTCTTTGATCCAGCCTCAATATCATTCATCCAACCTGTATATACTCCGATCTGACCGACCAGACCACATGTACCCATACCAGATGATACAGGTGTTCCATTCATCTGCAGCTTGAACAGACATGTGGCAAGAGGACCTGTGATAGCTGATGTGACAATAGGAGCTATCCAAATTCTTGGGTTCTTAATTATATTACCCATCTGAAGCATGGATGTTCCGATTCCCTGTGAAACCAGGCCACCCCACTTGTTCTCCTTAAATGACATAACTGCAAATCCAACCATCTGAGCACAACAACCGGCAACAGCAGCACCGCCTGCCAGACCTGTGAGTCCAAATGCCGCACATATAGCTGCGGATGATATAGGAAGAGTGAGTGCAACACCAACGAGAACTGAAACTGCAATACCCATCCAGAATGGCTGAAGATTCGTAGCAAGCATTATGAGGTCTCCTACCTTCATAGCTATTGCACCAAGCGTAGGTGCAAGGAGTGCAGACACAGCAACACCACTTCCTATGGTTACAAGAGGTGTAACCAATATATCGATCTTTGTCTCCTTTGAGACAACCTTTCCAAGTTCAGTTGCGATAACGGCTATAAAATAAACAGCCAGAGGACCGCCTGCACCGCCCAGGGCATTTGCAGCAAATCCAACCGTTATCAATGAGAACAATACCAGCTGTGGAGCTTTAAGTGCATATCCGATGGCAACCGCCATCGCTGGTCCTGCCATAGCTGATGCAAGACCTCCAACTGTATAATCCGTTCCATTCACGGTTGCAACAACCGCTTTGAGAAATGGTACACCAAACTGATTGCCAAGTGTGTTCAGGATAGTTCCGATCAGCAGAGTACAGAACAATCCCTGTGCCATAGCACCGAGGGCATCTATTCCATATCTCTTGACACTGAATACGATGTCCTTCTTCTTCAAGAATCCTTTTACCTTTTCCATCATTTTTTCTCCTTTTGTATTATGGGGGTGACAGCAGATATTTACATGGGGAATCTGCTGTCGTGTCTACTGTCTTGTCACCTGTAAAGTAGCATGTCACCTATAATATACTTATGGCATCGATTTTTCAACCATAAATTAGGAGATTTTAGACAATTATTTCAATTTTTCAAGTATGGCCAGAGTATACTTCCATGTTCTCTGCACACTGGCTACATCCATTGACTCTCTGCTGGTATGGATGTTCTTCATATCAGGTCCAAATGATACACAGTCAAGTCCAGGTATTTTGCCTGCAAATAAACCACACTCAACCCCGGCATGAAGTGCCTGGATAACTGGTTTTCTTCCATACTGTTCTTCAAACACATCCACCATAATGTCTCTGAGCGGAGAATCATGCCTGTACTCCCATGCAGGGTAGTCGCCCTGTACATCGACACTTCCACACGCAGCATCTGCCACACATCGAAGCTGGTCTATCAAATACTCCTTTTCAGTCTGAACACTACTGCGGACTGAAAAACTTGCAGCGACCTCATTTTCAGAAGTTTTCAATATTCCAAGATTCAGTGATGTCTGCACAAGCCCATCTATATCATTACTCATCCTCTGGACACCATTTGGCATGATCATGAGGTTTTCAATAACTTTGTTTCCGGATTTCTTCGTCATAACCCTGTCAAACACACTTTTATTTTCTTCACCGATGTAATTCTTTCTATCCTGAATCAAAGCTTTTACAGATATACCAGGATCGGTCATCTCATATTCATGTCCGAGTACACTCTCACACTTTTTCACAAATTTTATGAAGTTATCAACATTTTCAGACTTTATCAACACATATGCCTCCGCCTTATTTGGAATAGCATTGTCCTTGAGTCCTCCCTGTATTGATATCAGTCTGAATTGAACTTCTCTGCCTGCCAGATATAATATCCTCGCAATCTGTTTGTCAGCATTTGCTCTCTGCTTGATTATCTCAACACCTGAATGACCACCAGTAAGTCCATCCACAGTTATATGAATGATCTTGAGATCGTCATTGCTATCTATCTTCTCAAATTCAACGGGAATATGGCATGTGACACACGCACCTCCGGCACATGACACCAGCAGATACCCCTCATCTTCCGAATCCAGATTGAGCATAGTATGTGACTTAAGTGGGCTGCAGTCTATTGCGGCTGCACCAAGCATACCGATCTCCTCATCCACAGTGAACACGCACTCAAGCGGTGGATGAGGTATATCATCAGCGTCCAGGATCGCCAGAGCAAATGCCACCGCTATTCCATCATCGCCTCCAAGTGTCGTTCCATCAGCTGATATCACTCCATCCTCAAATCTCAACCTCAAACCGTCTTTTTCAAAATCTATGTCACAATCAGCATCCTTTTCACACACCATATCCATATGTCCCTGCAGCATTACCGGCGCGCTATTTTCATATCCGTCTGTTCCATCTTTAAATATGATGACATTGTTGCTGTCATCCTGTATATATCTGAGATCTCTGTCTGCGGCAAACTTTACCAGATAATCACTTATCCTCTTTGTATCTGACGATCCATGCGGAATTCCACATATCTCCTCAAAAAAACGAAATACTCCATAAGGTTCAATATTTGACAAAACTCCCATCTTTTACACTCCTTTTTATGCTATATACCATGTTCAAATTTTCATTGATTATTAAATACTTCATATCTGCTCATCAATCAGTCTATGATCATGTCTCTGATTATATATTTGACATCCGTCAAATTCAACTTACCTCACAAATTTCATAGTGCCCGCCTTCGTTGACTTTGCAACATCTTAATGATATATATTAATCAAATGCGTATCACCGCATACAACACAGATCGCACATACATCCCTGTGCGGTAGATTGGAGAGTATCATGTCAGAAAATTGTACACATAATTGCAGCAGCTGTGGTCAGAGCTGTTCAAGCAGAACAGAGCCACAGAGTCTTATCATAAATGCACATCCAGACTCACACATAAAGCACATTATCGCTGTCGTGAGCGGAAAAGGCGGCGTTGGAAAATCATCAGTCACATGCCAGCTCGCAGTTCTCATGCAGCGTATGGGATTCAAAACTGCCATACTTGATGCCGATATAACGGGTCCATCCATTCCAAAATCATTTGGTGTCCATAAGACGCCGGAGGCTGAGGGAGATTATCTCTACCCTGATGAGACCAGGACCGGAATCAAGATAATGTCCGTAAATCTTCTACTTGATGACGAGACCACACCTGTTCTCTGGAGAGGTCCTATCATTGCCGGCACAGTAAAACAGTTTTATTCAGATATCATATGGGGAGATATAGATTATATGTTCATCGACTGCCCTCCTGGAACCGGAGATGTCCCTCTTACAATATTCCAGTCTATACCTATAGACGGCATTGTAGTTGTCACAACTCCACAGGATCTGGTGTCAGTAATTGTCGGAAAAGCAGTCCACATGGCTGACAGCATGAACATCCCAGTGATAGGAATGATAGAGAATATGTCATATTTTGAATGTCCGGATTGTGGCAACAAGCATTATATCTTTGGAAAAAGCAAGCTTGAGGAAGTCATGAAAGAACTTTACATAGGCAATGCCATAAGACTTCCTATCAATCCGCAGCTGGCTGATCTCATGGATCAGGGAAATGTAGAAGATATGGATGCAAATGCTGACCTTCAGGAGATGGCTGAACTCATAAGCAGCTACGATCCTGATAAACTGTGATATATGTAAGTTACTATGGAGGTTTCTATGGATTTAGAAAAACTGCTTGAAAAATGCATACTTTGTCCTAGAAAATGTGGTGTCAACAGAACAAATGGCAGCATGGGAGCCTGTCACTCAACAGGAAAAGTCAAGGTATCACGGGCTGCCCTTCACATGTGGGAGGAACCATGCATATCCGGCGAACACGGCTCAGGTGCTGTGTTCTTTTCCGGCTGCGCCCTTGGATGTTGTTTCTGCCAGAACAAGGATATCTCCAGAGGCAGAGCAGGCAAAGAAATAACCATAGAGCGGCTTTGCAATATCTTTTTTGAGTTGATGGATAAGGGAGCCAACAATATCAACCTTGTGACACCTGACCACTATATTCCACAGATCATATCAGCTATAGATATGGCACACGCGCGAAACTTTCCTCTTCCATTTGTCTACAATTGCAGCGGATATGAGACAACTGAAATGATCAAGATGCTAGATGGTTATATAGACGTTTACCTTCCAGATTTCAAATTCATGTCATCTAAGATCGCATCAAAATATTGTAATACCCCTGACTATGCTGGATTTGCCAAACAATCCATCTCTGAGATGGTCAGACAATGCGGTGGAGCAAAGACAAGTTTTAATCAGGATGGTATCATGCAAAAAGGTGTAATAGTTCGCCACCTTCAGCTTCCAGGACACATAGAAGACTCAAAGTCTATCATAACTTACCTGTATAATACATTTGGCGATGATATCTATATAAGCATAATGAATCAGTACACTCCTATGAAAGGTATTGAAAAGGATTTTCCTGAACTTGGACGCAAACTCACACCTGAAGAATACGACGAGCTTGTGGATTATGCCATCGATATCGGTGTAGAAAATGGATTTATTCAGGAAGGTGACACGGCAGACGAAAGTTTTATCCCCGCATTTGACAATGAAGGTGTATAAACGATGGAATATAAATGATGATCTGCACTTGCAAATAAACCGTCATACAGAATCCGTATAAATAGGATCTTCTGCATGGCGGCTTATTTTTTCGCACAAAAAATGGATCAGCCGCAAGTTATTGCAGTCAATCCATCTTGTAGTGGGCCGCCGGGGGCTCGAACCCCGCACACCCTGATTAAGAGTCAGGTGCTCTACCAAATGAGCTAGCGGCCCGTATTCATATCTGCTGTGTTCGTCACAACAGAATAGAGTATACACCAAATCAAAAAATAATGCAAGTACTTTTTTACAATTATTTACTAGTGCAAAAAAATGGATCAGCCACAATTTATTGCAGTCAATCCACCTTAGAGTGGGCCGCCGGGGGCTCGAACCCCGCACACCCTGATTAAGAGTCAGGTGCTCTACCAAATGAGCTAGCGGCCCGTATTTCTATATCTGCTGTGTCGTACTCTTCACAACAGATTAGAGTATACATTAGTTTTTTTAATAATGCAAGCTTTTTTTTATATTTTTTCATCATCTCAATATAGTTTGAATATAATTTTTCGCTATGTTATTATAATAAGGTATGTTTTATTACAACTCAGATAAAAACTGATTATATGGAGATTATAGATTATTATGAGACTGAGAAATGTAAAAGGATCAAGGGAAACCATTGCTGCAAATGATTATGTCATCAAAGATGAAACCGAAATGAAAGGAAAGTGGCACGACCTATTTGGCAACGACAACCCAATACACATCGAAATAGGAATGGGCAAAGGACAATTTATAATTGAACTTGCAAAGCAGAATCCAGATATCAACTATCTGGGTATAGAAAAGTATTCCAGCGTCCTTGTCCGTGCAATTGAGAAACGTGAGCAGGAACCAGATCTGAACAATCTTTTCTTTATTAGAATGGATGCAGAATACATAACAGATGTATTTGACAAAGATGAGGTGGATCGCATATATCTGAATTTCTCAGATCCATGGCCAAAGGATAGACATGCCAAGAGACGTCTCACATCCACTCATTTTCTCGGATTGTATGACCAGTTTCTGGCACCGGATGGCCGCGTCATTTTCAAGACAGACAACAGAGGATTGTTCGACTTCTCACTTGAACAGATACCGGAAGCTGGATGGACTCTTGAAAACTATACATATGACCTTCATCATTCTGAGTACAATGAAGGAAATATCATGACTGAATACGAAACAAAATTCTCAGCCATGGGTACACCTATAAACAGACTTGTCGCATACAGAGATAAGAAATAACCATTTATTGACACACTGTTTTAGGTATACTACAATAAAAAATTATACAGAGAAAGGAGTATATCATGGATAACACATCTATAGAAAGTCTGAAACTGGTTCGCAGTACCAATCAGGATCTTCTCAATTTTTTTAACGATTCATATATAAGTAAACTGGAACAGGTCCAGTCATTGAAGACTGAAGAATTTGAACTCAAAGCCAAGATAGATCAGTTAGTTAAGACTCTGGATGTATACTCCTTCAAAACCAGCACAGGTCACAACGTTTTCTCCCCATTTTCAGCAAGCACAACTTCACAGCAGGAGAAAGCAACGCAGATAGAACTGCAACTAAAAGAATTACAGGACATCCAGTCCACTCTCAAACTCCAGATAAAAGAGGAGGAGGAGGAGACTGACCTCTTAAAGCGTCGTATAACCAGCCTTTCCACATCCAACAGACATCTGGATGATCTATTATCAGAAGTTACTGAGGAGGTTTCAACCATCGAGGAAGAATCCACAGATATAGAGGACTCAGAGGAAAATACAGATGACAATGTAAATCATGGGATCAATATCCTGAAACTTCAGCAGTATGATAAGAAACTTCTTGCAGAAAAGATCCAGACCGATATAACAGAAGTTCTGGATTCCAATTTTCACAAGCTTGAGGTACTTTCTTGGCTGATCAGATCGGATATAAACAGAGCCAAGGTAACACTTGAGGAACTCACGACATCCACATCAAAACTCGCTGATCAGGTTGATGAACTGGCAAATTCACTTGTCAACGAAGTTGACTCTGATGAACCTGTGTGGACACTTCTTGAGAAGCTGTTTCAAAACTACAAGGATGAACATCCTGAATGCGGCATATCGTACGACATCAATTGTACAGATTATGCCATTAATATTCCAGATATAGTATCAACACATCTTGTCCTCATAATACAGGAATTGATGAATAATGTATTTATGCATTCCAATGCCAACAAGGTCAATATCAAGATATACCTTAGCAGCAGGCTCGTTGATGTGTATATCAATGATAACGGTGTAGGCATAGACAGCAATTACTCAACAAACAGTCCGTGGTACAGCGGTCTTCACAAGATCAAAGAGATCATTTATCTGTTGGGTGGTACTTTCAAGATAGATGGGGATATAGTCAGTGGTACAAATGTTAGATTTTCATTCCCACTGTAGTACATCATCATACTTTAATTATTTTGCAAAACATTACGTATTGTTATTTTTGTTATAACATAAATCAAGAATATCAAAGAAACTTATCAACAATCAGTTTCTTTTCAAAAATTAAATTTTATATAAAGGAAATTATATTATGAAAGAAAAAATCGCAGAACTTATTTCTAAAAATATCGAAGGTGTGGATGCTGCCGATATAATTGCATCTATAGAGATTCCACCTCGTCCTGATATGGGTGATTACGCATTTCCTTGTTTCAGACTTGCAAAAGTTATGAGAAAGGCTCCAAATATGATAGCTGCAGATATAAAAGAACAGATAGGAGATGTTGATTTTATTGAAAAAATCGATGTTGCAGGTGCATATCTGAACTTTTATATAAAGAAAGATATATTTGTAAAGACCATGATAGAGGCAGCCAATTCAGATAACTTTGGAAGTTCGGATATGGGTGAAGGTCAGACTATATGTATAGACTACTCCTCTCCTAACGTTGCTAAGAATTTCCATGTTGGTCATCTTAGAACAACAATCATTGGAAACTCATTATATAAGATCTACTCCAAACTTGGATACAAGGTTGTAAGAATAAATCATCTCGGAGACTGGGGTACACAGTTTGGAAAACTTATAGTTGCATACAAAGCCTGGGGATCAAAAGAGGCCGTTGAGAAGGACGGAATTGCTGAGCTCATGAAACTCTATGTAAAATTTCATGAGGAAGCAGATAAGAATCCTGAACTTGTAGACGAAGCAAGAGCATGGTTTAACAAAATGGAAAATGGAGATGAAGAAGCTCTCAGTATCTGGCAGTGGTTTAAGGACATAAGCCTTGTGGAGTACAAGAGAACTTACAACCTTCTCGGAATGGACTTTGATTATTATCTTGGAGAAAGTTTCTATAGAGATAAATGTCAGGCAGTTGTGGACAAGATTACTGCAGCAGGACTTCTCAAGGAGAGCGAAGGCGCGATGATCGTTGATCTCTCTGACTACGATATGGCTCCTTGTATCATAACCAAAAAGGATGGAAGTTCAATATATGCAACCCGTGATCTTGCTGCAATATTCTACAGAAAAGAGACATATAACTTCTCAAAGTGTCTGTATGTTACAGGTCAGGAGCAGAAACTTCATTTTGCTCAGGTATTTAAGGTTGTTGAATTACTCGGTAATGAATGGGCAAAAGACCAGCTTGTACATATACCATATGGTCTCGTAAGTCTTGAGGGTGCAAAGTTGTCCACAAGAAGCGGAAATATAATATATGCAGAGGATATTCTTAAGGACGCTATTGCAAAGAGCCTTGAGATCATAACAGAAAAGAGTCCTAACCTGGCAAACAAAGAAGATGTTGCCAAGAAGGTTGGTGTTGGTGCTGTTCTTTTCAACGACTTATACAACCAGAGAATAAAGGATGTATCATTCAGTTGGAATAAAGTTCTTAACTTTGACGGTGAAACTGGTCCATATGTTCAGTATACACATGCCAGATGTTGCAGTGTAGTTCGTATGGATGAAGATTTTGATCCTACATCACCTGTAAACTATGATCTTATCACCGAACAGGATGCTATAGAACTTCTCAAGGAGATCAATAGATTCCCAGCAGTCATCAAAGATGCAGCTGAGAAATACGAGCCATCAGTAGTTGCAAGATTTGCTGTAGATGTGGCTCAGGCATTCAATAAGTTCTACAATTCAACAAGGATTAACGTTGATGACAAAGAACTTAAAAATGCAAGAGTTATGCTTACATATCTCACAAAGAATACTATCTCCGAGGCACTTAGTCTTCTCGGAATAGAGGCACCTGAGGCAATGTAATAAAATAACTACACAACAATTTCAAATATAATCAAATATAATAATATAAAGCTGGGATAACGTTAAATTGATTAATATTATCCCAGCTTTCTGTTTCTTCCTATTAATATATTCGTTTTATCTATTAACATATTTATTTTTTACTATTAATACATTCATTTCTTCCTAATTAATGCATCCATATCCTATTTCAAATTTTGATATTTTAATTTAAACTACTTGTTATATTTTCTTATTTATACCTCACCTATCCTGGGTTCTTGTAAATAAACCGACTATAATATGTCTAACAATAATGTTTCACGTGAAACATTTCATATATTATTTATCAAAATCAAAGTAGTTTTCTTTATAGATAGAGATCATAGATAAATTTCTTTATCTTTATCCCACTATAGTGTTTATATATTCTATAACTAATTGAGAATTTTATAGACTTGTTACTTTATATTTAAATAAATCGTATAGATTTATAATATACGATTAAGTAACTCACCATTTTTTATACTAGCCATTTAATACTACTATTTATTTATTTAAATTACATGAAACATATCTGTAAATTTTTCAAGTTACAAAAAAGTCTTAATCAATGTTTCACGTGAAACATTATCTAAATTATCTTACTTGATACTATAATTTAATGATAACTCACAGATAATTATAAAAAACTATGTTTTGATAATAAGTTTGCCAAATACCCGGTATTTTGAGCAATTTGTTTCTTTAACACCTTATTATAAATATTGTTTTATGTAAGCAGGCTAAATACACCAATTCTTAATAAAATTGATTTTGATTATTAATAATTACTTTTTATATAAACTCTGATTATATGATCTACTTATCAAATTCATTCATCAAATTTTCTTATCAAATTTACTCATTAAATTTGCCTATCAAATCTATTTACAGGATCTGCTTATTAAATCTACTTGCAAAATTTATTATTAAATCCACTTTTCAAAATTCATTTATCAAATATACTTATAAATTTATTTATTAAGTCTATGTCAACACTTCTTGCTAAAATATATTTTATCCATAGCATTAAATATTAAACACTTCACCTATTATCAAATCAGAAAATATTTGTATTAGTTATTTATGATTTGTTCCTATTACATATATTTAACCCAGATATGACCAATTTTAACGGTTCTGGATAATATTCTTGCTTTATCTGCAGATTATCATCTCACAAATTTATCATAGTCTTCAAGATTATACTTATAATAATGTTTCACGTGAAACATTATTATAGTATATATCTGGTTATCACTACTTAATTAGATTATTTATTTCTAGCTTATAATAAAATATTAACTTATATCTTCTTTCCGAATGAACAACTAATATAAATATAAAATTGAATTCACAATCTTGATATTATAATTATAAAATTAACCACATTATTTTTTTGTATTCATATGGCATTAAATATACATAAGTGCTATAATAGACAAGCATTATTTGATATATTATATTTTTTCTATTTGATTTTGATATTTATATAAAAAACATTGGATATCAAGCTTAAATCATCATTACATAGACTTATATATTTATTTTCAATGCATTTTGGCGAATATTTTGATGTTTCACGTGAAACATTTCTGAATTTATTTAATTTTTCAGTCGATATTTATGCGTGTGACATCTTTTTCTACTAAAAAGGAGTAAAAATGGGCAGAATAATAGCAATTGCGAACCAGAAAGGTGGCGTTGGCAAGACTACCACAGCAATAAATTTGGCTGCTTGTCTGGCTGCAAAGGGTAAAAAAGTTCTGGCTGTTGATATGGATCCACAGGGTAATATGACAAGCGGTCTTGGTGTTGACCGAGATTCTTTAGAATACACTGTATATGATATGTTACGAAATGAATGTAACATAGGAGAATGTATGCTTATCAATGTATATCCAGGACTCAATCTTCTTCCTGCAAACAGAGAGTTGGCTGGTGCAGAGGTTGAGTTTGTAGGCATGGAAGATATGCAGCATATTCTCAAAACACATATCAGAAAAGTTAGAAATAAATTTGACTATATTATTATAGATTGTCCTCCAGCACTTGGAATGTTGACAGTAAACGCTCTCACAGCAGCAAATACAGTTCTTGTGCCTATACAATGTGAATTTTTTGCACTTGATGGTCTTTCACAGCTTGTATATACAATTGAACTTATAAGGAAAAACTTAAATCGTTTACTTACTATAGAAGGTGTTGTATTCACAATGTTTGACTCCAGAACTAATTTATCTGTTCAGGTCGTTGAAAACGTACGTGAAAACCTAAATCAGCATATTTACAACACGGTTATTCCTCGAAATGTGCGTTTAGCAGAGGCTCCAAGTTATGGAATGCCAATTATAGAATACGATCCTAAGTCAGCCGGAGCAGAACATTATATGATGCTGGCAGATGAAGTTATTGAAAATGACTATTACAGATAAAACGGAGGGATAAAATGGCACAGAAAAAAGGGTTAGGAAGAGGTTTAAATGACCTTTTAGGTACATCCGACGCTTCCAGGTCCCCCAGATCAAAGAAAACAGCCGAATCTACTTCTTCATCTCCTGAAAAAGAAGTAAAAACGGTCACAAAAGAGGTAATTAAAGAGGTTGTAAAAGAAGTTGAGCAGAAAATCAACATAAATCTTATAGAACCTAATAAATCACAGCCTAGAAAGCAGTTTGACGAAGAGGCTTTGCAGGAATTATCAGATTCCATTAAAAAATATGGAGTTCTGGAGCCATTGATTGTTACAAAAAAAGACAATTATTATGAGATAATTGCCGGTGAAAGACGTTGGAGAGCAGCAAGACTCGCCGGAATCAAAGAAGTTCCTGTAGTTATACGAGAATATACTGATAAGGAAATTATGGAAATTTCCCTTATAGAGAATATTCAGAGAGAAGATCTCAATCCTATAGAGGAAGCGCAGGCATATGAGGCTTTGATTTCTCAATACAATCTCAAACAGGAAGAAGTTGCAGAGAGAGTATCTAAAAGCCGATCAACTATTACCAATTCTCTCCGTCTTCTTAAGTTGTGTGAAGACGTCAGACAAATGGTAATGTATAACATGATCTCAACAGGACATGCCAGAGCTCTTATTCCAATAGAAGATCCAAAGCTGCAGTATGAGACCGCTGCTATCGTATATGATCAGAAACTAAGTGTAAGAGAAACAGAGGCATATGTAAAATCTATATTAGAAGCAAAACCTGAAGAAGAAAAAGAAAAAAAGGAGACAAAGACCGATCTTTCTGTATTCTATTCAGACATAGAGAATAAACTCAAATCTATTCTCGGAGCAAAAATTGCTATAAAAGCCTCTAATAATAACAAGGGAAAGATAGAAATAAACTATTATTCTCAGGATGAACTTGACAGAATAACTGAAATGTTATACTCAATCAATAAAGAATTGATGTAATTTATGCACAATCAAGGAAGGACAATATAGATAAATGGAAAGTTCCATACTACAAAAAATAGGTATTGATCCTGCTTTCATACTTATAGGTATGTTGGTTCTTATAATCGCCTTGTTTGTACTATTATTCTTAATGATGGGCAATATTAAAAATAGAAACAAACAGATCAAGCGACTGTTAAGCGGAACCCAGGCAGGTGATCTTGAAGATATCATAATGAAACGTTTTGCAGAAATGGATGCAGTAAAAAACAATTCAAAAAGACTTACAAAGGAACACAAGGAAATCCAAAGTCACCTTTCATCCTGTGTAAGTAAGATTGGACTCGTTAAATACAATGCATTTGACGGAATGGGAGGAAACCTAAGCTTTGCTCTGGCACTTCTTGACAGTGACAACAATGGTGTAGTTCTTAACAGTATGCATACCAGAGAGGGCTGTTTCAATTATGCAAAAGAGATTATTGGCGGCGAATCATATGTTGCACTTTCTGAGGAAGAAAAGGAAGCTATAGAAAAGGCCAAAACCCTAGAAGATGAAATTGCAGAAAATAAATTATGATCATTTTAAATTTACAACACAAAAAATTGCAACCAAAATATATTATGTAGCCACATTAATATGTTTATAAAATAATTTTATATATTATAGGAGGATATCATGATTGATATTAAATTCTTAAGAGAAAACCCAGATGTAGTAAAACAGAATATAAAGAATAAGTTTCAGGATGACAAACTTCCACTTGTTGATGAGGTAATAGAGCTTGACAAGCAGGCTCGTGCTGCTCAGCAGGAAGCTGATGCTCTCAGAGCCAACAAAAACTCCATAGCAAAACAGATAGGAGCTCTCATGGCTCAGGGTAAGAAAGAAGAAGCTGAAGAAGTCAAAAAGCAGGTTGCAGAGACATCTGCAAGACTCAAAGAGCTTGAAACTTTAGAGCCTGAACTCAAGGAAAAAGTTAAAAAGATCATGATGATCATTCCTAATATCATTGATCCATCAGTTCCTATTGGTAAGGATGATTCAGAGAACGTAGAAGTTCAGAAATATGGTGAGCCTGTTGTTCCTGATTTTGAAATTCCTTATCACGCAGACATTATGGAGTCTTTAGGTGGTATTGATCTTGACTCAGCAAGAAAAGTTGCAGGAAATGGTTTCTACTATCTCATGGGAGATATAGCAAGACTTCACTCAGCGATCATTTCATATGCAAGAGATTTCATGATTGACAGAGGATTTACATACTGTATTCCTCCATTCATGATCAGAAGCAACGTAGTCACAGGTGTTATGAGTTTTGCAGAGATGGATGCCATGATGTACAAGATAGAGGGAGAAGATCTCTACCTCATCGGAACATCTGAACATTCAATGATTGGTAAATTTATAGATACCATTATTCCTGAGGAAGAACTTCCTAAGACACTTACAAGTTACTCTCCTTGTTTCAGAAAGGAAAAGGGTGCTCACGGTATAGAGGAAAGAGGTGTATACAGAATACATCAGTTTGAAAAGCAGGAAATGATAGTTGTTTGTAAACCAGAGGATAGCAAAATGTGGTTTGACAAACTTTGGCAGAATACTGTAGATCTTTTCAGATCTATGGATATCCCTGTAAGAACACTCGAGTGCTGCTCAGGTGATCTTGCAGATCTCAAGGTAAAATCTGTCGATGTTGAAGCATGGTCACCTCGTCAGAAAAAATACTTTGAAGTAGGAAGCTGTTCAAACCTTGGTGATGCACAGGCAAGACGTCTCCAAATCAGAGTAAAGGGTGAGGACGGTAAAAAATACCTTGCTCATACACTCAACAATACTGTTGTTGCACCACCTAGAATGCTCATCGCATTCCTTGAGAATAATCTTCAGGCAGACGGCAGAGTTAGAATTCCAGAAAAACTCCGTCCATACATGGGTGGCAAAGAATATCTTGAAAAGACAAAATAAATTATAATCTTATCATACAAGGAGGTGTCAGAATGCATAGTTTTCTACCAGCCATAGGATTTTCAAGCATAAATAACAGACAACAGCTGGAACCAGTATACAGACAGATACTTCAATCACCATCGAAAAAAATAATCACAACTATAAGTTCCGATACCCACCTTGTACAGATAAGTAAGGATTTTGGTGACAATTTTGGAATCTCATTAGTTGGAGAGATGTCCTCCAGTGGTGCACTTTCAATAGAATACTATTTTCCATATGTAAATTCACAACTTACAACTGATCATTTGAATATTTATGCAGAAAAGTATACTGATAAAAGCGCATATGCCGGTGTAAGCAACAATTACAACCTGGGGATGACTCTTATATTCTTCATCACAAATGTAGCTGACTATGAAAAATCAAAATGGTTGAATAAGTCTAATAAGAACATATCCAAAACCTACTTTTCAGGGTTGTCAAACAATGGAACAATAATTTTGGATATCAATAAAAGTGGTGCCAACAACACAAAGACTAGCAATCATAAGAGAAATAAACTCATTGAAGCAGCGAAAAAAGGAGATCCTGCAGCCATTGAAAGCCTAACTCTTGAAGATATGGACACATATAATCTGATAGGTAAAAGAACTCATTCAGAAGATGTACTGTCTATAGTTGAATCAAGCTTTATGCCCGTTGGAATAGAGACTGATCACTACGCAATCATTGGAAATATAACCGCATGTAGAGAATCTACTAACACATTTACCAACGAAAAAATATATCTCCTTGATATTGAATGTAATGACCTCTCCTTCACTGTCGCTATAAATAATAAAAATCTCCTTGGAGAACCAGCACCAGGAAGACGTTTCAAAGGTGACATATGGTTACAGGGTCATATAGTTATATGATTCAATTCATAAATATTGACTATCAAGTTTTTAAGTGATAAAATAATAATTGATGTGCATCTGTAGCTCAGCAGGATAGAGCGTCCGCCTCCTAAGAGAAAGCCGAGGCATTCCCCAAAGGGAAAAAATGAAAAACAACTTTCAGTTCGAATCTATTCTGAAAAATGCTAATGGTGACAACAAAGCATTCCCCAAATTGGGGAACGTTCTAATGTTACCAAATCGAAAAAATCTGTAGATTGACAACTCGAAAAAGAGTTGATAATCTTATATATGGCCGAAGGGAAAAATCCCAGAAACCCAGTAAAATCAAGGGTTTGCGGCATGTGTCGTCATAGCTCAGCTGGATAGAGCACTCGCCTCCTAAGCGAGGGGTCGGAGGTTCAAATCCTCTTGGCGACGGGCTTCAAAGCGTTCGAAAATGTTAGCTGGATTAGCTGACA
>JBNMKK010000047.1:0-16743 GCA_050874325.1 Coprococcus sp.
CATTGAGAAACTGGCTAAGGCACAGGGCAAGAGCGTTGAGGCTATCAAGACCATCATCGCTTCTCTGCATGAGTTCAACCCTATGATGGGTCACAGAGGATGCCGTCTTGCTGTAACATACCCAGAGATCGCTAAGATGCAGACAAAGGCTGTTATCCGTGCAGCAATCGAGGTTCAGAAGGCACATCCAGATTGGAACGTTGAGCCAGAGATCATGATCCCACTTGTATGTGAGGTTAAGGAGCTTAAGTACGTTAAGAAGGTAGTAGTTGAGACAGCTGACGCTGAGATCGCTGCTGCTGGCGTAGATCTTAAGTATGAGGTTGGTACAATGATCGAGATCCCAAGAGCTGCTCTTACAGCTGATGAGATCGCTAAGGAAGCTGACTTCTTCTGTTTCGGTACAAACGACCTTACACAGATGACATTCGGATTCTCAAGAGATGATGCTGGTAAGTTCTTAAATGCTTACTATGACGCTAAGATCTTCGAGAACGATCCATTTGCTAAGCTTGATCAGACAGGTGTTGGTAAGCTTATGGATATGGCTGTTAAGCTTGGTAAGCCAGTTAATCCAAACCTTCACATCGGTATCTGTGGTGAGCACGGTGGAGATCCTTCATCAGTTGAGTTCTGCCACAAGATTGGTCTTGATTATGTATCATGTTCACCATTCAGAGTACCTATCGCTAGACTTGCTGCTGCTCAGGCTGCAATCGCTAACAAGTAATCAGGTATTTGCGAAGGCGGATTAAGCACAATTTAGTACGAATTTAATAAATGGTTTTATCGACCATAACAGATAACAGGAATCCCACTTGGCGTTTGTCGGGTGGGATTTTTGTTGTGTTGCAATACAAAGTTTGAGGAGAATGTATTATTGGAAACTTTATTGAGAAATAAAAATCAATGGTCTGCACTTGATTATATTAAGTTCTGATGATATTGTGGTCTATGGAAAATTATGCATAGGAAGAATAGTATATCATGAATGAAAAAGATACAGAAATAGAAATTAGTAAAAGAGAAACTAAGAGGAAGGAACGAAAAGCAAGGAAGGACAAACTTGCCATAGAGAAGAGGATACTACAGCTATCTTTCTTTGGAAGTGTTCTGTTCATAATTGCAGAGGGTGTCATGGCGTGGTTTACCCATTCACATTCGCTTTGGACAGATTGCCTGTTTGATGCAGCGGATCTGGTGATGATAGGACCGTTTTTGGTCCTTGTGCCACTTCTGTACAAGCCGGTGACAGAGAAACATCCATATGGATATGCCCAGGTGGAATCATTGTTTCTGCTTGTGAAGTACAGCGTGCTACTGGCACTTACATGTAATCTGATGGTGGAGAACATCAAACTGCTTTTGCATGGAGGACATGATGTTGATGCGGGAAGCATAGCAATATTTGAGCTGCTTGTGTGTATTGGATGTGCAGTCATGTATCTGATATTGAATCATTACAGCAAGAAATACGAATCAACGACCATAAAGGCAGAGCTGTATATGTGGAAACTGGATGTAGTGAGCAGTATGGGCGTATCTGTAGCATTTGCTGTTCAGACAATACTTCTTCATACAAGTTTGAGTTTTCTTACGCCATACATAGATCCTGCGGTTGCGGTGGTTATGGCACTTTTGCTTATCAAAGAACCAGTGGAGGTGATATTCCAGAGCATAAAGAATCTTGTGCTGTTCGCGCCGGAAGAAGAGACACTGGATCAGATACGAGCTATAGTGGACAAGCATATGCAGGATTATCCGTATGATGTCACATTCCTTGATGTGATCCAGACTGGACGAAAGCTATGGGTTGAGGTGTATATAGGTAACAAGACAGATGTGATACATATAAGTATATTGCACCGTGTGAGAGATGAGATAAAACAGGAGCTAAGACACAAATATGATCAGGTATATATCGAAGTGATACCAGACTAGAGAGGAGAGCGACTTATGCGTCTTGCTATGGTGCAGATGTCTGCCGCAGGCAGCATGGAACAGAATATGAGAAAAAGTGTTGAAACGATCAAAACCGCTGCAGAGCATGGTGCTGACATTGTCCTCTTTCCGGAGGTACAGCTCACTGAATTCTTCCCACAGTACAGAGGTCAGGATGTGAAGGACTATCAAGTGAAACTGGATTCTGATATAGTGAGAACATTCTGTGATGAATGCGGGAAGAATAATATCATGGCCGTGCCGAATCTGTATCTCGTGGAACATAACAAGCCATATGATGCAAGTATATTGATCGACAGGAATGGAGAGATCCTCGGAGTACAGAAGATGGTCCATGTGGCTCATGCGGACAAATTCTTTGAGCAGGACTACTATACTCCATCGGATGATGGGTTCAAGGTATTTCAGACAGCGCTTGGGAATATCGGAATCGTAGTATGCTTTGACAGACATTATCCTGAGAGTATAAGGACTGAGGCTTTGATGGGAGCGGATATTATACTTATACCAACAGTGAACACAAAGGCGGAGCCGTCAGAGATGTTCGAGTGGGAACTAAGAGTACAGGCATTCCAAAGTAGTGTGATACTTGCGATGTGCAATAGAGTAGGCATTGAGGGAGATATGTGTTTCTCCGGAGAGTCTATAGTGATTGATGCTAATGGGGATGTTATTGCCAGAGCGGATGATACGGAGCAGATAGTATATGTTGATGTGGACATACAAATGTCCCGTGAGGTCAGGGTGCACAGACCTTATACACAGCTCAGAAGACCGGACTTATACATATAATGTAGTTGTTTTAATGAAAACTATATCATTGCACAAATGGCGGGCAGTGAATGATTATATAAATATAAAATGTATAAGCAGCATATAGCTTACAGTTCCGCCGGCAATAGATAAAAGCATCTGCCTTTTCCACAGATGGAGACAGATGGTTATGATTATCGCAATCAGCTCAGGCAGTCCGTGGCTGCCGTGCAATATATTTACATTCCTCAGACAATATACCACCAGCATGCCAAATACGGCGGCAGGAAGAACCTTGCCAATGTAATTTATAAATGCTGGTGTTTTTCTATTTTCGTTGAACAATATGAATGGAAGAAAACGCATGAGCATTGTGCCGGCGATACATAGTCCGATTGTTATTATCTGTTGTGTGATAGTCATTTTTATCTCCTTGAAGGTTCTTTACTTTCTGTATCAAGTTTGTTTTTCAGGGCGGATAGAAGTATCAGTATCATCAGCATAGTTGGTATCATGAACGAGTCTGCGCCGAAGATTATCAGGCATATGACCGATGTCAGGACTCCAATGATTGATGATGTGTGATTCTTCTCTTTGAGCCACTGTTCAAGAAAGATGACAACGAACATTGCAGTCGTGACGAAACTTATTCCTGTTGTGTCAAATTTTAGCAGAGACCCCACAAGTCCGCCTATGGTTGAACCCGAAAACCAGTAAAAATGGTTTAACAGAGTTACAAAAAACATGAACCATCCTTTGTCCACATCTTCCGGGATATCGGCTGTATAGTTGATGGAGAATGTCTCGTCACATAGACCCAATATCAGATAAAATTTCTTAGCTCCCATCCCCTGAATTTATCCAACATGGATAATCCGTAGAATATGTGCCTGGCCTGTGTCAGTATTGCCATGATAAGTACCTGTATCGGTGCAAATGGACTGAGCAGCATCTCAACTGCCAGAAATTCCAGAGAGCCGCCAAAGATCAGGAGGCTCATGAGCATCGGATAGACAAAAGAGAATCCCGATGCATTCATATATATTCCATAGGCTAGTTCAAGAAACCAGAATCCGGCAAATATTGGTATGGTGTGTGGAAAAGCCGCCTTTAGTGCTTTAATTTTCATGTTAATTTCTCACTTTTACTAAAATCACTGTTTGTCAAAAACGGTGATTTTTTTGTTGTGAAAATGCTGATATAATAAACGAGAAAAAAGGAGAACAAGGCAATGGGTGTTGAAGTTGAGATAAAACTGAAAATATACGACAGAGATAAGGTGGCAGAGGCTCTCAGACGGCTTGGATTTGATGATGGAGACTTGGTCGATGAGACAGATACATATTATACGGCGGCACATCATGATTTTGCGAAAATGGATGAGGCGTTAAGGGTAAGATCTGTGGAGAACCTGAATACAGGGGAGAAAAGTGCGGCAATTACATATAAAGGAGCAAAGCTTGATAAGGTTTCCATGTCAAGACTTGAACTTGAGACGGATATAGGAGATGCACTTGTGGCGAGAGCAATACTTGAGCACATAGGATTTGTACCAGTTCCGCCGGTAGAAAAGAGACGTCAGTATATGAGCAATGGCGAGGTAACTGCATGTGTTGATGTCGTAAATGGACTTGGAGATTATCTGGAGCTTGAGATAATTACAGACAGTGAAAAAAGTCGCCCACAGGCTCTAAAAAAGATAGAGAAGACACTGCAGGAGATTGGATATTCGATGAATGATACTACAAGGATATCTTATCTCACTATGTTGCTAAGCAAAAATAATTAAGCTGAAATGTTCAATATATAGATTAATATATACGATAAACAGGAGGTTGATGTAATGAAGGATGAAGAAGTTGTATTCGATAGAAGATATCATGTCTTATATTCAAAAGAGTGTAAGGAAGTGATACTTAAGAAGATAGCATTGCATTATCCTGCAGAGAAGGTCGATGAGGTGTTTGAGGCTGTACAGATTCAGTATTCGGATTACCTGAAGGATTACAGAACTGATCTCGGGGGAAAAGACAATTTTCACAACGGAGTTGCGGGAACTTATGACTGCATTGCGTTGTTTGCGTACTATACAGTCTGCCAGGACAAGACATCATTTACAGAGATAGAGGACATGAACAACAGTCTGTTCCTGCCGGAATTTAGGAAACTTGGATTTGTGGACTGTAATAAGGAGTTATACAGGAGACTGATGCATATGTCATTTAAGATCGCGGAGAAGAAGTGTGGTAAATTGAACGACTATACCATGAAGGTATCGCCATATCATAAGGGGGAGCCGATAAGGTATGAATTTACATCGTGTCCTGTAGCTGAATTTGCGAAGACACATGACCTGCTTTCTGTACTTCCCGCTCTGTGCAATGGGGACTATGTTGCAATGGGGCTGATGAAAGCTAGACTGGTCAGAAGGACAACCTGCGGCAATGGAAGTGTATGTGATTATGCAATATATGGAGACAAGGATGAGAGGCTGAAAGATCACACTGAATATGTCGATTCTGATGGATACAGAAGAAATAAATGACTCGGGAAAAAAGGAGAAACGTATATGGCTGAAATGAATACATACACAGGAAAGAAAATAGATCCAATGAGCATGACAACAGATGATGTGTCCATACAGGACATAGCGCATGCGTTGAGCCTCACATGTCGCGGCGGAGGACATGTGTCTTATTTCTTCTCTGTGGCACAGCACTCGATCAATTGCATGAGGGAGGCAAGAGCAAGAGGGTGGTCTGAACGGTTACAGCTTGTCTGCCTGCTGCACGATGCCAGCGAGGCATATATATCAGATATAATCAGACCGGTAAAAGTGCATTTGTCAAATTATCTGGAGATAGAGAGTTCGATAATGAATGTAATACTTGAACGATTTGGACTTTCAGATCTTAGCGTGGAAGAGAATGTAATGTGGAAACAGATAGATGACGAGATGATGAACTTTGAACTCAAGAAATTTATGAAGGGGGAAGAATACAGAATAGTGGATAATATTGTTTCTGTTCCTGACACAGCGGAGAGACCGTGGAGAGAGGTGGAAACGAAATTCATAAAATATGCAGAGAAATTGAACCATACCTTAATTTAAGGAGAAAGAAGATCACCAAAAGAGATATGATACCTTTAAAGTAATCAGATAAACTATAAAAACATGTCACTTTAGAGGTATCATATTTATTGATGAGATTTTTTATACAAAAACTAAAGATATTGGATTATTTTGTCAATACAAGGTGCATAGTGTTCACCGGAAAGTCCAAAATCAAGCTGTTTATACGTCCATGCAGCTCTTCCAATACCATATTTCTGGAATATGCTGTGGATATCCCTGTACCAGCTTACTGTGTCCTGTATGTCTGCCATGTCAATAACACCATATTCACCACAGTATAGTGGAACATTTTTCTGTTCGGCAGCAGCGACAGCTTCAGAGATAAGTTTATCCATAAACTCTGCACCCATTTTATCCGTGTTATATAGACCGGAGCCAAAACACTGGATTTTTTCAGAGTGAATTCTGTAATCAGCCATATTTCCGGGATAATCTATGGATAGGTCAGATATAACAGGCTGCCACGATGCGTGCTGATGCGTGAACAGAAATGGTTCATAAAAGTGAAAATTATAAACAATATTTTCGTCTATAGGGATGTCTATCTTGGACAGAGTGTGCACGCTATTCCATAATGCTCCGCCTATAATGATTTTTGTATCAGGCGCGTAATGACGAACCTCTTTAAGTGTTTCTGCCGCAAGAGAATTCCAAAGATCAGGTTCAACCTTGGCAATTTCATTTAGAAGTTCAAATGCAACGATATCTTCACTGCAATAGCGTGCGGCCAGCTGTTTCCACAGAGATTTAAACCTGTTCCGAAGTTCAGAACTTTCGAACATTATATTGTCCTCAGGATTGTTGTCAAATGCAAATCCTTTTGTCTTATGGAGATCCAATATGAGGTTCAAACCGTATTTTCTGCACCATTTGATACAATCATTTATGTGAGAGTATCCGGCTTCTATTACGTTGCCGTCCTCATCTTCCAGTACATTGTAGTCAATAGGAAGACGCACATGGTCAAGTCCCCATTTTGATATGGTCCTGATGTCGTTTTCGTTGATAAATGTGTTGTAATGCTGTTCTGAGTATTCTGAGCACTGGGAGAGCCAGCCACCAAGATTAATTCCGTGCATATATCCTGTTAAAGTTTTCATATGACAATCCTCCTTTAATTTTTTTTAAAAATAAGCATGTTCCATGAATGCGGAGCCAGGGATATGTTTCCTGAAATTGTTTTTTCTACTGGAATGACATTATCAGGCGAGTCAGCAGTGTTTACTGCTTTAAGGTCATCACCTTCCATAGCAATGTGCTGGGTGAGATTGTAGTCATCAAATCCAAGTGTGTCTATGGTCAGATCACATGTCTCATCAAGTGAGCGGTTTACCGCGAATATAGTTATCTCGTTTTCATTCTCCGAAATTACTGCTGCTGAGTCAACATAAGGAACATTTTTGATCTTTTCTGTATCATAGCTGTCACAGCTGCAGAAAGATCTTATTGTTGTACCCCTGCCATGCTGAGAAGTATACAGAAAAGGATAATATATGGTTTGTGCCCAGCACCTTCCGTTATTCTCAGTCATAATTGGTGCGATCACATTTACAAGCTGGGCAAGACATGCGATCTTGACCCTGTCGCAATTATTAAGTAGAGTTATGAGTAAACTTCCCACAACTACAGCATCTTCAAGATTGTATATGTCCTCAAGGAGAGGGGGAGCGACCTGCCACTTTGGTATTTCTTTATCCTGCTCGCTGCTGTGAAACCATATGTTCCATTCGTCAAATGACAGATTGACGGTTTTGTCAGATTTTTTTTCAAACTTTACCTCATCGCAGATTGCAGCAACCTGCTTGATAAATTTGTCCATTTCTACAGATGATGCCAGATAAGCAGCTGTGTCATTGTCAGGATTTCCATAATAGTTATGAAGAGATATATAATCTATATGTTCATAACATTCACGTAGGACTGTGCGTTCCCATTCCATAAATGTCGGCATGTTTATATGTGCACTGCCGCATGCCACCAGCTCAATAGAAGGATCTGTCCATTTCATAAGCTTTGCTGTTTCACATGCGAGGCGTCCATATTCGTATGGGGTTTTGCTGCATATCTGCCATGGTCCGTCCATCTCATTTCCAAGACACCATAGTTTGATTCCAAATGGTTTATCAAATCCGTTGGATCTTCGCATCTGTGCATAATAGGTGTCTGTATCGCTGTTGCAGTATTCAACAAGGTTGCGGGCGTCATCGGCACCTCTTGTACCGAGGTTGACAGCCATCATAACTTCACTTCCGGCACGTTTGGCCCATTCCTGAAATTCGTCAATGCCGACTTCGTTTGTCTCTATTGACTGCCAGGCAAGTTCCATCTTTCTTGGACGCTTTGACTTATCCCCGGTTCCGTCCTCCCAGTTATAGCCCGATACAAAATTTCCACCGGGATAGCGGATCACAGGTACATGGAGATCCTTGATCATGCCCATGACATCTTGACGGAATCCCATGTCATCAGATGTGGCGTGATCCGGTTCATATATCCCTCCATAAACTGCTCGTCCAAGATGCTCGATAAATGATCCAAAAATTCTCTTGTCAATCTTACCTATACTGTTATTTGCGGAAATCGTGATAGATGCTTTCAATGTTTGTTCCTCCTTATGATTTTTCGTTAATTGTTATTGATAGTATGGTTTGTTTGGGATAAAATTTCAATGACATATCATGTAACAATACTGACGTATTCTGCTTTTTTACTTCGGATGTATGTTGGTATTTTTGAGTGGCATTTTATGTAAAGGAGAGATTGTAAATGCAGATAAATAATATTGGATATAATCACGTTCATGATGCAGATTTTATAATTAAGCGTCCTTCAGGTTCTGGAGATTACCTGATGGTGCTTTTAAAGTCCCCTGCAGTTTTTACTTTGAATAGTGAAGATACAATTACAGAAAGTAACTCGTTTATATTATACAGAAAGGGTACTCCCCAGTTTTATCGTGCATATGGTTCCAGCTTTTCTAACGACTGGTTTCATTTCGAAATGTCAGATGATGAACTGAGATTTATTGAATCCTTGAGTATCCCATTTGATGAGGTGAAAATATTGGGGGATATCAATGATCTGTCACTTATCATAAAAAATATGTGCTATGAACGTTATTCTTCAAATAAATACAGGGATTATTCCGTTAAATTATATATGAAATTATTTTTTTTAAAGCTTGCTGAAAAGATGTCATCAGTGAGTAGAGATACACATGGGTCTTATTATGAAAAAATGTCAGTAATCAGAACAAATATTTATAATAAGCCGTATGATGACTGGACAATACAGGGAATGTCACATCAGCTTGCAATGAGTGAATCGTATTTTCAGCATTTGTATAAGAAAATATTTGGTACTGGAGTTATGAATGATGTGATACAGAGCCGCATTGAACATGCAAAGTATTTATTATCAACGACAGATATTTCAATTGAACATATATCACAGATGTGCGGATACAACTGTTCTTCCCATTTTATGCGTCAGTTTAAAAAGAAAATAGGAATGACTCCATCTGAATATCGTAAAACAATGATAATTATTGACAAACGATAATTTTATGGTATCATATAAGTAAGATAATTATCGAGAAACAATAATTTGTTTGATGATTGGAGGCTTTTATGGTTAATGGTATTTTAAATGTATTTGCATACATAGCAGAGTGGCTCAGGAATATGTCTCTTGCGGGCGGAGCGCAGAATGTATTTGCAATATTTATGTTCTGTCTGATAGGATGTGTGCCGCTTGCTGGATTCATCGTGATCTGTATAAGAAAGCGAAAAATTGATGCTGACTACATGCTGCTGGGGCTTTCAGCGGCGCTTTTCATAGGAATATATATGATGATAAATCCAGGGTATATCATTGATGGAAATGCTTTGATAACTTCAGATATGCTGGATCTGGCAATAAGCTCAGTGATATGGTCGGTGCTGGCATGTTATGCTGTACTCAGGATAGTGGAGAGTATAGACAGGGCGGATCGCACTCAGATAGTAGAGATCATCAAAAAGATAATATGTGTGATAGTGGTATTCACAGCTTTTGTGATTGTCTGTGTGTCGCTTCCGGAGCTCGTAAGAACATACCGGACAAATGCCGGTGCTATGTCAAGTGATTCCGAATGGGCAGTGATACTGTTTATTTTCCAACTTGTAAATGCGGCTCTAGTCATATTGGTTCTGATCAGAGGATACAAGCTTTGCAACAGTATAATAGAAAATGAGTATTCGGACGAAACAATACGTATGGCAGAGAGACTTTCTAAGACAAGCAAGAGCGTGATATCAGCCATGGTAATTCTTGAACTTTCTAAAAATGTGTTTCAGCTTTTTATCATGACAACTCTTTCAAATGCAGATTTCAAGATATCACTTCCGTTATATGAGCTGATAATACTTGTCGTTGTGTATATGGGTGTCAGAAACCTTGCAAAGACAAAAGAGATAAAAGAAGAAAATGATTCGTATATATAGAATTTGAGGTGACGTGTAGGTATGGCGATCAAAGTAACGCTGGACAGGGTTTTAAAAGAGAATAATATGACGTCAAAGGAACTTTGCAAGCTTGTGGGGATTACAGAGGCAAATCTGTCGGTCCTCAGAAGTGGAAAAGCAAAGGGCGTGCGGTTTACCACGATCAATAAGATATGTTATTACCTGCACTGCGATGTTGGGGATATATTGACATTTGATGGAGAACTTATAGAAGAAGACTGAGGAGGCGAGAACTGTGATGAAAGTTATCAGGACTGAAAAAACAGATAGGAAATCAGGTAAAACACATAGAAAGATACAAAAGAACAATTTGGCTGCTGTAGGTATTGTTGGAATACTTGGAACCTGTATGCTGGCAGGGTGTTCGCTTGCGGATAAGGAAATGACTGAAACTGTTGAAAATGACTCTCTGGTTGGAGTATTTGTAACAACGGAAAGGCTTGGGACATTTACTGACATTCCCTGCGAAATTGATCTTGATGCAGGAACACTTAAGATAACGGATGATGACATTGATGTTGACGGATGTTATATGATCTATGCCAGATCAGGCGAGGGAGAAGATATGTGCGAGACTCTGGCATCTGATGGCATCAGGGTTGGAACAAGCAATATTGGATATAATGAGAATGCAGATGGAAGTGTCACCAGAAGCCGGACAGCGAACGGATGTGTGTATTATGACCTGGACAATAAGGACAGCTATGCAGACTCAGATGGTGATGTTGCCATGATCCTCAATAAGATATATGAGAAAAGTGATGGCACATATTATATTATGAGTGGCAGCTCAATGGGAATTGCGGCCATGGATCAGACAGTGGAAAACGGCTCAGGTGCAATGGATGTAAAAGAGTCGTATAAGACGAGTTCATCCTCGGGCAGTGAAAGTTCGTCAGGTGATGAAAACGAAATGACCATACATGTGGAATGGAAGTTTGAACGTGCAGGAGAAAAGTATACATTTACAGCTATGTCTGGGGAAAACAAAGAGCTGGACGCCAAAACGTATGATGTAGGGGATATACCAGAGGCAATAAAGTTTGACTGTGACTGGCAGTATGTGATCGTGTCCTATGCGGATGTGACCGGAGAGATGCATAGTTCATTTGTGGATAAAGAAGATTCAGAGTACGAATATAATGTGAGAACTGGCAAATTCTTTCTGGATACGGGAGTTGTAGAGATAGAATAGAAATGTTCAACTACAAGTTTATAGCTAATCTTCCAGACATGATATAAACTATGGTATATAAAAAAGAATGAGTGAAAGATATTGAAATAATATCAAAGGGGTAAAATTAAATGGATCGCAGAGAGATGAATAGAAATATATTTCAGGATACAGAGCGCATGTGCAAGATGGATGTAGAGATTTCAGATGCCACAAAGTCGTCTGTGTCAAATCAGCAATTTATTGCAGAAAACGAGGAGATAGCAATACCTGAACTGAATATTTACAAGAAAAATGCAAATGTAATTGTCTCAAAGAAGAGAACATATGAGGCGGCAGCGGCTTACAAGGAAAATCATGTTGCTGTGCATAACTTTGCATCTGCGTCCAATCCAGGCGGCGGAGTTGTAAATGGTGCGGGAGCTCAGGAGGAATGTCTCTGCAGATGTTCCAATCTGTATTTCTGCCTGAACACTCCTGATATGTGGGGGATGTTCTACATGCCGCACAGGGCAGCACATGATCCGATACATAACGATGACATCATATATACACCGGATGTTGTGGTATTCAAGACTGATACAGATTACCCGGAACTCATGGATCGTTATTCTTGGTATAAGGTTGACGTGATCACATGTGCAGCGCCAAATCTAAGAGAAAATCCAAGTAATAAGTATAATTCCGGGGACGGCACAAGTGCGGTGACATTGAGCGATAAAGAACTGCAGACACTTCACGAGAAAAGGCTTAGAAGAATACTAGACAGCGCGGTTATGAACCATGCAGATACAGTGATACTCGGTGCATTTGGCTGTGGAGCATTCCGAAATGAGCCGAAAGTTGTGGCAACGGCAGCGGCAAATGTAGTGAAAGATTATATGCATGCATTTGAGAATATTGAGTTTGCAGTGTACTGCAGCCCAAGGGATGATTCCAATTTCAGAGCTTTTGACAGTGTATTAAATTCATTGTAAAAACAAAATATATTAATTCAGAGCCAACGTGAATGAGAAAATAGTGAAAGATTATTAAAAGAATTATACAAATTTTAGAAATAATTAATTGAATAAATCCTCCTTGTGATATAAGGTTAGAATAATATATATTCTAAAAAAATATTACGAGGAGGATTTTTATATGAAAGAAGTAAAACAGCCAAAGAAACCGCTGATTTTTTATTATCTGATAGTGCTTATTATCATAATGGTTCTCAATTTCATATTTGTCCCATGGTTTACCGAGAGAAGTATAGAGGATGTTGACTATGGTACATTCATATCCATGACAGAGGAGAAAAAGATAGATGAGGTAGATATTGAGGCACAGTCGAATGTCATCTATTTCACAGGAAAGGATGACAAAAAGGTGTATAAGACTGCGATGGTCAGTGATGAGAACCTCACCGAGAGACTTTACAAGTCGGGTGCCAAGTTCTCAGGACAGGAGATCAAGCAGACGTCACCTATACTCAGCTTTATACTCAGCTGGATAGTGCCGATACTTATATTTACATTACTTGGAAGAATGCTTGCCAATCAGATGATGAAACATGCCGGAGGCGGCAAGAATTCCATGATGTTCGGAATGGGCAAGAGCAATGCGAAGATATATGTCAATTCCACAGAAGGAATCAAGTTCTCTGATGTGGCCGGAGAGGATGAGGCGAAGGAGAATCTGACAGAGATCGTTGAATATCTTCACAATCCTGGAAAGTATAAGGAGATAGGTGCCTCTATGCCAAAAGGTATTCTTCTTGTAGGCCCTCCTGGAACAGGTAAGACTATGCTTGCCAAGGCGGTAGCCGGAGAGGCAAATGTGCCATTTTTCTCAATGTCTGGTTCAGAGTTCGTTGAGATGTTTGTAGGTATGGGTGCCTCAAAGGTAAGAGATCTGTTCCAGCAGGCAAAGGAGAAGGCTCCATGCATAGTGTTCATAGATGAGATAGATGCAATAGGTAAGAAGAGAGATGGACAGATAGGCGGCAATGATGAGCGTGAACAGACACTTAACCAGCTTCTTACTGAGATGGATGGTTTCGAGGGTAACAATGGTGTTATCATCCTTGCGGCAACAAACAGACCGGACTCACTTGATCCTGCACTGCTCAGACCTGGAAGGTTTGACAGGCGAGTGCCTGTAGAACTTCCAGATCTCAAAGGTCGTGAGGATATACTCAAGGTTCATGCCAAGAAGGTCAAAATAGGAGATAATGTAGATTTCAACAAGATAGCTAGAATGGCATCCGGTGCATCCGGTGCTGAGCTTGCCAATATTGTAAATGAGGCTGCACTCAGGGCAGTCAGAGCTGGCAGAGGGTTTGTGACCCAGGCCGATATGGAAGAGAGTATTGAGGTCGTAATAGCCGGTTACCAGAGAAAGAATGCGATACTTACGGACAAGGAGAAACTTGTTGTATCATACCATGAGATCGGACATGCGCTTGTGGCTGCAAAGCAGACAGATTCAGCTCCAGTTCAGAAGATAACGATCGTTCCAAGAACCTCAGGAGCGCTTGGTTATACCATGCAGGTGGACGAGGGTAATCACTATCTTATGACAAAAGAAGAACTTGAAAACAAGATAGCGACACTCACAGGTGGAAGAGCTGCGGAGGAGATAGTGTTTGGTTCTATTACAACCGGAGCATCCAACGATATAGAACAGGCTACAAAGCTTGCAAGGGCAATGATCACTAAATATGGAATGAGCAAGGATTTTGATATGGTAGCCATGGAGGTGGAGACCAACAAATACCTTGGCGGTGATTCATCGCTTTCATGTTCTGCTGAGACACAGACACTCATTGATAAGAAGGTTGTGGAGCTTATCAGAAAGCAGCATGAGAAGGCTGCAACAATCATCCTTGAGAATAGAGAAAAACTTGATGAGCTTTCCAATTATCTGTATCAGAAGGAGACTATAACTGGTGAGGAATTTATGAAGATATTGAACTCATAAGGCACTAATTGGGCAGTTGATAAATTTTAATGGGGAGAATGATACGATATGATGTATAGGGTATCATTCTCCTTTTTATGCTGGAGACTGGTCAAAGTCTGTGTTTGTATAAATAACAATTATAATAATAAATACCGGGAGCTTACGGATATGAACATATTATTTTCGATAAACCATGGATTTGTAAGTCATATGATTGATTGTATTAAGTCCATAACAAGGTTTACACCAGTGGATGGATATGATTTTTATGTGATGCATTCTGATCTTACAAATGATGATATTGAGATGCTGCATGATATGGAAGAGAAAAATATTCGATTCCATCTTGTGTACGTTAATGCTGATAAAATTAAAGGTTTCCCAAAAACAGGGAGATATCCGGCAGAGATATATTACAGGATATATGCATCTAAGCTTTTACCAAATGATCTTGACAGGATATTATATCTTGATGCGGATATCATAGTGATTAATCCGCTTGATGAATTATATAATATGTCATTTGATGGCAACTATATATTGGCATGCACACATGTAAGAAGTTTTTTGACTAGTGTTAATCTCAGAAGACTGGGTATAGAGGAAAAATGTCCATATGTGAACAGTGGTGTAATGCTTATGAATCTCGATATTCTTCGAAATGTACAGGATTTTCATGAGGTTGAACAATTTGTGGAATTACATAAGAATGAATTGACTCTTCCTGATCAGGATATCATCACAGCATTATATGGACAACATGTTGGGATTATTGACTCACTTAGATATAATCTCAGTGACCGGGTGCTGGCATTTTACAATTCCACACCCGGAAACAAGAAGATAGACTTGGACTGGATCCAGAATAATACAGTTATAATTCATTATTGTGGCAGGCAAAAACCTTGGAATAAAAATTATGTCGGTGTACTGGACAGATTTTATAAACAGACAGTGAAGTAGTATTACGTCAATTCTTCGTGGTCAAGTTCCAGCAGCTTGAAATGGTTCTTCTTAAATTCTATGAGACCCTCACTCTGCATATTGGACAGTTCCTTTGACAGTGCAGTTCTGTCAACATTCAGATAGTCGGCAAACTGTTCCCTGTTAAATGGAATATCAAACTCTGTTGTGCCCAGAGAGCTGGCAAGTCCTGACAGGTAATAGCTCACGCGTTCACGGATCTTCTTGGGTTTTATATAGAATATATGCAGTGAAAGTGTGAGACTTCTTCTCGATGAGAGGAGGAGAAGGTTCTTGAGCATCTGAAGGTGCCATGGATAACTGTTGTATTTGCCTGACATGATATCCTGTGCGTTTAGCAGGAAAACTATTGTCGGTTCTGTGGCTCTGGCATCGATCATGAGCTTGTGACCTGACAGTGCATAGGTTTCACCGAAGACCTTACCGGGGAGTGCTGAACTCAGGATACTCTTGGATCCCCAGTAGTCGACATTCTCAACTATCACACGACCTTTGATAACTATTCCAAGTTCCTCAGTTATCTCACCGGCTTTGAAAATAGTGGAGTTGTATTTGTAATAGTGTTCTCTGAGAATTCCAAGATCCATCATGGTTTTGATATCGGCCTCAGAAATGCCTTTGAAAGCCATCATATGGAGGACCTCAGACAGCTCATATTTTGGAATTTTTAATTTCATATGCAACCTCCTGTGTAATGTGCATTCATGCTTTTGGATCACTTTTCAGCTATAAGATAATACACTTTTTCTCTCACTGTATATTGTGTCCGTGTAATAAAATATCCCATGTTAAAACACAATATATATTGTTCAAATATTTTTTTGAAATTTTTCAAAAAAACTCGTTTAATTTTCAATTACGTGGTTATAACAACCGAATTTATAAGCAAAGTATAATATACTAACGAATGAAAAGCAAGGAATGTGATAAGCATTATTGAATTATAGAAGATAATTCTGTATAATAAGTAAATAGTGTGTCACATTTTCACATATTAAAACACTGAAAGGAGAAATTTTATCATGTTACAGAACCAGGAATGGGAATCATTCACAGGTAGACTCTGGAAGGAAGAGTGTAATGTAAGAGACTTCATCCAGAACAACTACACACAGTACAACGGAGACGAGAGTTTCCTTGCAGGCCCAACAGATGCTACTAACAAGCTTTGGGATAAGCTTCAGGCACTTCAGAAGGCTGAGAGAGATAACGGTGGAGTTTTAAAGGAGGATGCTGATGTTGTATCAAGCATCACAGCTTACGGCCCAGGTTACATTGATCCAGAG
>JBNMKK010000048.1:0-16611 GCA_050874325.1 Coprococcus sp.
GATCCGGGTTTTCTCTATTAAAACGCTTTTGCCAATACATATATGTGGCTTTTGGCATTCCGGTATATGAGAGAAGGTCTTTTAATTTGAACTGTCTTCGGAGGCTGCTGATGATTCTTGCCGTTCTCTCATTTTTGCTTCGTCCTCTAACGCAGTCTCCTCAGTTCTTTTAAAAAGGCATTCTCAATTCTTAATTTCAGAAGTTCATCTTCCAGTTCCTTTACATGCTCAGTGCTTGTGTCAACGGAAGACTTTTCTAATGATACTATTTTAGGATTCTTACCTGATTTATCCAATGTTTTCTTTCGCCCTCTCTTATGTGGTCTCAACCCATCAGGACCAGCGGCTCGAAAGCGATTAACCCAGTTCGTAATCATACTGGGATTGGTAATACCTTCTTGCTGTGCTAAATCTTGATATGAGATTTCACTTGATAAATATAATTCTACGACAGAAAGCTTTTTTTCGAAAGAATATATATCATTTTTTCGAGAACGAAGTAAACCTTCATCTCCAAAAGTTTGATAATTATGAACCCATTGCTCAATATTTCTTTGAGCAGGAACACCATATGTTTTAGAAAGATATCTGTATCCACCTTCTCCATTTAAGTATGCCAAAACAACTTTCTTCTTAAATTCAAAAGAATATTTAGACATAAAAATACCGACCTCCAATCGTTAGATTTTTAGGTCTAACTTTTGGGGGTCGGTACATATGAATTATCTCTTTTTATTATCTCCTCGTCACGGCGTCTATAGGTCTGAGTTTTGATGCCCATCTTGCAGGGAAGTAGCCTGCTGCCACACCGAGGATCACCGAGCCGATGACTCCTGCAAGTGCAAGCCACCACGGTATCATTGCCACCTGCGTTCCCTTTGCCAGGTGAAACAGTGATACTGCCGCTTTATTCACTGCTACTCTCACACCGTAGGATGAGAGCACTCCAAGTATGCCTCCTGCAAGTCCTATCACTGCCGCCTCCATCAGAAACAGCAGTCTGAGTTCATCAATATCGCAGCCAAGGACTTTAAGTATTCCTATCTCATTTACTCTGTCAAATACCGATGTTGTCATAGTGTTGCTTATACCTATAACGGCTACTACAAGGGCTATCATGCCAATTCCGCCTAGCAGCAACTGTATCATCTTCAGATACTTCTGTATCGTGTCAAGATACTCCTTGGAGTTTTCAGTCTGATAACCCATATCCTGGAACTTTTTAACCATCGCATCTACGTTATTTATATCGTCTACAGTTACTACCGCAGACGTGTAGACAAATTCATGATAGCTGTTGCCATTTCCATCCACCGGCTGACCATAGAGTTTTCCGTCTGTACTCACTCTCCTGAGCAGGCTTTTCAATGAATCCATATCACAGTAGATAGTCTGAGACTTCTCACTATAGCTATCTGATATGTCCAGCGATTCGTCAGACTCTTCACCCTGCGCTGAGATATCATAGGAACTGCTGTCTGATGCAGTTTCAGATTTATTATCATTTTCCCCGTCAGACAAAACTCCGGCGAGTTTCAGTTTGACAGTTTTTTCATTTTCGCCTGTCCATCCAAACGTCGTGTCAAATCTCTTTCCGATAAGGGATACAACACTCTTTGTCTCCCTCTTCTCATAGCTCTCATAAGTCTTCTGATTAAAGATCAGCTTTCCCACACTGCTGCCGGCAATAAGTTCTGGTGTACCATGTGAAGAGTTTCCCTTTTCCCCATATGAGAGACTCCAGCCATTAAGTTCATTTCCCGGCACACCTACAAGATTTCCAAAGTACTCATATTCTCCGTACTTCATGCTTACAGGCACCTCACAGAGTGGGTAGCAGTCCTGCACATTAGCAAGCGAGGCAAATGTAGACACGGTTCTGTCTGTTATCATCCTATCCTTATGCTTACTGCCGGTTTCGCTGTATACCTTTATCTGATTTACACTCCCACTTTCCACCGTGGAATCTATCATTTCATTCTTGACACCGATCCCGACCGAAAGGAGTGCAACGACCGATATAACTCCTATCATCACCCCAAGAACGGTGAGAAATGTTCTGACCTTTCTCCTCTTCATATTCATAAGACACAACTGCCATATCCACCCCATACAAAACTACTCCTTATCCACTCTCCGAATGTTCTCACATACTTAAAATTCATCAAGGATCGCCTTTTTTCTCCTGTGCTTTCTGATAGACAAAAATATCCCCAGTGCTATCACTATAACGGTCGCACAAATGCCATATATCACGGTCTTACTGGTTCCTTTTGTATTGTCCTTTATCTTCTCCACGTTGTCGTAAACCGGAGATTCAACAGCCACCTGGAAACTGCTCTCAATCGTCGCCTCGTTTCCCTCTTTATCCTCATATGTAACTATGAGCTTTGACAGGTCACCACTTGTCGGCGTGGTAGCCACTGCATTTGTAATTATGTCTATACTGCCACTCTTGCCAGGGTCTATATTGCCAATATACGTCTCCATCTCCTCCATATATGCACTCTGGATCTTTGCTCTTACATTATAGAGAACCCCTGCTCCCATATTGTTGACGTTTCCAACTATCTCAACCGAATTTCCGAGGATCGCATCGTCAGCCATATACAGATCGGTGATGGATGCCCTCTGAGATAACTTTACAGGAAGATATATCACATCGGTGGCAGAATATGGATTTCCCCATATGTCATCATATTCATTCACCACACTCAGCTTATAACTCTTCTCTGCCAGTCCGTCAGCGGCTCTGAGCTTGAATGTAAATGTACTCTCCTCTCCGTTTGGCAGTTCCTCGAGGAATCCGTTTCCTGCTCCCTCTGCCGGAACTATATCACCCGTATCGGAAGTTACGGATATCTTGAGATTATCCACGTATCTGCTGCCTGTGTTTTTTATAGTCACCTTTAGATCAAATGACTGCCCGGCAAATATCTCTTTCTGCACTATCTGGTAATCCACGACCATGACCTTAGGCTGCGATGCCTCGACAACCATGTTAAACGGCACCGAAAGCAAACTTACGATCAAGGCAAGAGTTAAAACAACACTTCTTTTTAAAAATTTTACTATAGTCAATTTGCATCTTATATCCATCTGTATATCCCCCTTAACTGAACACCGACATCGACATCACTCCACTATCTTCCCATCGGCAATCTTTATTATCCTGTCAGCCTCCCTTGCCAGGTCTATGTTGTGTGTGATGAGTACAAGTGTCTGATTTAACTTTTTCACCGAGTCCTGCAGCAATGTCAGGACTTCATTTCCGTTTTTTGAATCCAAGGCACCGGTAGGCTCATCTGCAAGAACAAGTGCCGGTCTGTTGGCAAGAGCTCTCGCTATGGCAGCCCTCTGCTGCTGTCCACCGGATAGCTGATTGGGCAGATATTTTTTTCTATCCTTAAGGCCAAGCATCTCTATGATATGATCTATATATTCCCTGTCCGGCTTTCTGTGGTCGAGAAGTATCGGCATTCTTATGTTCTCCTCCACTGTCAGCACAGGGATCAGATGATATGCCTGAAATACAAACCCTATCTTGCGCCTTCTGAACACAGACATTTCCTCATCAGACAGTCTCGTTATATCCTTGCCGTCTATGATCACATTCCCGCTGTTAGGTGTGTCCACACCTCCCATAACATGCAGCATGGTTGATTTTCCCGAACCTGACGCCCCCACTATGGCGACTGTCTCCCCTTTGTCTATCGTAAGACTTACATCGTCAAGTCCCCACACTCTTGTATCACCTTCGCCGTATATCTTGGTCACATGTTCCATCTTTACTATTTCCATAACGTACCTCCTCTTTATTTCGAATTACTTCCTAATATCGCAAACACATCTACTCCTCAAGTGTCAGATCCTCCGCCATACTCTGTGGAAGTCTTCGCAGCGGTATAAATATACTTCCAAATACCAAGATCGACGACAACACTATTCCCATCACAATAGCGGTCACCGAAGGCGCAAATCTCATCTGGAGAACCATCCTAATGAAATAATACTCACCATAATACACTCCTGTACCGACCAAGATCCCTATTATATTTGACCAGAATACGGTCATGATCCCCTCTAGCATAACGGTCTTTATAAGTCTCTTTCTCGACATACCTATGACCCTGAGCTGTGCAAATTCCTTGCGTCTCATATGCAGATTGCCCGCTGTTGCATTTATGATATTTACTGCTCCAAGGGCAAATACCAATGCCGCTATCATGAGTATGATCCGGTTAAATTCTTTGAACACCTGAAATACCCAGATGCCTTCAATATACATATAAAAATCAAATACGCCATTTTCTGTTGTCAAATAGCTCACAATATCATCTATTCCACTGTTTGTTATCTTCGAAGAATCTATCTGATACTCCATTCCAGATATCTGACTCTCTGTATATCCCGTCTCTGCTAGATAATTGTCCAATGCGGTGTATGCCATTATTCCATACTCACCTGTCAGTCTGTCCCCTAGATCGAGTATCCCCTCAACTGTGTATGTTGTGTAATCACCCTCAGCTATCAGCCTGTCATACACTTCATTTGCTGCTTTTATCCTTTTTTCATGATTCGGATCGTCGCCAGAAACACCGTCTGAATCTCCTCCTGTTTTGGCAATACCTGCCTGTTCTATGACCTTCTGAGTCTCAGAGAACAATTTATCGGTGTCGACAATATCAATTGTATCCCCTACTTTGTAGTCATTTACCTGAATATGTTTCAATGTCAAGTAGTTTATATTATCCTCATCATCTGCCGCATTGCTCCATTCAGAACTTCCCGCAGTGACCATCACTATACCATGTTCACTGACATCCACAGTTCCATCCACCAGATACTGAGAGAGTTCCTTCATGCCGGAGTCATCAAGCCCCCTTAACCTGATTCCTGACAGCCTTATTCTTCCAATATCCGGTGATTTTCCGATATCATACATCTTTTTATAGGTTTCGATCATATTTCCATACATGCTAGTATCAAGATACGCATCATTATATTTGGAACAAAGCTCATCAATATCTGCCACGTATACATTTGACTCATAAACCTTTCTCGCAGCAAGAACATATATGTTTTCCGCAATTCTCTGCAAGCTCTCGGGATCCGGAAGATCTGCCTCCACCGAATCTATATCCTGGAGCTGATTCGGCGCCTCAAATACCTGAACCTGATAAGTTCCATATTCACCGTCCAAAAACGCAATGGCACTGTCCATGACACCGTACACACTCATCACCGCCACCAGTGCCGCGATACTTACTGAAAGTGATGCTATAGTCTTGATATATCTTCCTCTGTTCCTCAGTACACTCTTTCTCGCATACTCTCCCTCCATGCCAAAAAGTCTTCCCATCAGACCCTTTCCTCTGGATCGTATACGCCCTGTCTTTATCCTGAACTGTCCCCTCACTGCACTTATAGGAGTCATCCTCACTATCATCTTACAGTTATCTCTCATGACAAAATACAGATCCCCCAGGTAGCAAATAAGTATAGGGAGCAATGCTATTAAATGGTATCCTGAACTCACACCTTTGAATGCCCCAACGATCAGTGATATAAGACCCCCAACCGCCACACCTATCACTATTCCAACACACTCCAGAATAGCTCCCATAAGGTAAACGATTTTTTTTAGCTGTCCCTTTGTCGATCCTATGCAGCGCAGTATTCCATAGTCTTTTATCTGCTCCATCATGAACATCTGCACGGTATTTCTTATTATTCCAACCGCAAATATAGCAAATATATAAGCGACCAGAAGAATCAGCCACACAATAACCATGAGTAGCGATCCGTCTGTAGTTCCATCTTGAAAATAAAGCATAGCCAGATCTTCATTGAGTTCCGCCGCAACTCCGTATTCTTCCATAAGAGCTTTCATATTCTTTTCCATATGGAACGGATTTTTGCCCGTGGCATAGACGGCATTCTTGCAAAGAATCTTAACGGATGTATCTGTTGCACTTATCCAGTCCGTATATTCATACTTTCCTATGTATGCCTTTTCTATCATCTCATCCGCAGCTATCTGCTCCGCCTGAGCCTTACTGTCTGTCATGAGTACAAACTCATAATCCTTTTCCTGTCTTGCCTTATCCCTCTCATTCAGAAGATAAGAATAGGCAAAATTCAGTCCGCCGTAGAGCACCATGACCGTGATGGCCACGCCTATTATAGTTATTATGCTCCTAGCTCTATTTGCCTTCAGATATTTAACCGCCAGATCCTTATAATCCCTCAAATCCAAACCTCCATATATTTAATATAAAAAAGATGGCACACAGCATTTCCATAATGCTATAGTACCATCTCTTTCTTACTATCCAGTGACTATATAAAGTTTATTTCTTACAGTTTAGTAAGATAACTTTGAATATCTTCGTATCTTTATATATGTACAAATGTTATCTCAAAGCATGTATACTCATTTACCACGCTTTTGACTGTTATTCTTCCGCCCATGCCCTCGACAATGGATTTTGTCAGGGAAAGACCTATTCCGACACTGTTCGGATTGACCTCCTGGTTAACCCTGTAAAACCTTTTGAATATATTTGGAAGTTCATTCTCAGGGATTCCCATTCCGTGATCCCTGACATATATTCTGGTGAACAGATCATTTTGCTCAACCTTCAGATCTATCTCTGTGCCGCTCTCTGAGTAATCTGAGGCATTCTTCAGGAGATTGATAATCGCCTCCGTCAGCCAGTCACCGTCACACTCCAGTTTCAGCTCGCTGTCACAGTCTATATTCACACTCTGTCCGCGTTTTGCGGTGAGATATCTAACCCCATCCGCAGCCTGGGCACAGATGACTTCCATGTTCCAGCTCTGTTTCTGAAACTCTATGGCTCCCGCCTCTATCCTTGCAAGCTTGAGCAGTGACAGCACCATCCATTCCATCCTGGAGAGCTGATTCTGTGCCTCGATGAGTACCTGCCTTCTTCGCTCCGGATCTGTTACCTTATCCTCTAAAAGCATGTCCACAAATACATTGAGCGATGCCAGCGGTGTCTTGAGCTGATGTGATATGTCTGAGATTATATCCCTCAGAAATATCTTCTCCGAGAGTTCCTTCTCCCGGCTCTCTCTCAGGAATGACACCATCTTGTAAAAGTTCGTGTAAAGTATTCCCATCGAGCCCTGACGGAATTCCTCCTCCGATGCGCTGTCCGGATCATCTATGACGGATATCATCTTGTCCGATATGTTCTCCACATCCCTGTACACTCCGCTTATATGTCTGTAACCGATGACAAACAGTATGATCATAACTGCTGCGATCATGCCAACTGATATGCTGGTGTAGAACACATTTCCGCCAAATGCAATGTAAAACCATACCGTAAGTACACACAGAGCTATAATGCCCGTCCACGCAAATCCATATATGTACTTTTTTCTCTCATAAGAACTCTTATATGAACTCTTCATCATGCACCCCTGTTTAACGGACACCGCCGTTCTTGCTAAACCGATATCCCACACCTCTGACTGTCTCTATACACGATGCATCAGCTCCGAGTTTCGTCCTGAGTCTCTTCATGTACACCGAAAGCGTGTTGTCATCTATGAGCACACCGTCAACATCGTACAATCTGTCAAGCAGTGCTCCCCTCGAGAGAACTATCCCTTCATTTGAGACAAGCTCCTTCAGCAGACGCAGCTCACTCTGTGTACAATCTATAAGACGGTCCCCATCATAGAGCCTGAACTCTGAAAGAACAAACCTGTGACTGCCAAATGTATAGCTCTCCTGAGGCTTTTTACTTGCCATGTCATATCTTCTCAGATTTGCGGAAATCCTCGACAGAAGTTCCTTCAGTCTGTAAGGCTTTGCTATGTAGTCGTCAGCCCCAAGTTCAAGTCCCTGGACTATATTTATCTCCTCTGACATCGCCGTCAGGAATATGATCGGTATCTGTATTCCGTCCTCCCTCACACTCCGGCAGAAGTCATATCCATTTCCATCCGGCAGCATGACATCCAGGAGCATGAGATCAACATTGTCATCCAGCATGATTCTGGCTGCCTTTAGATTTGCCGCGTGCCTCACCTCATATCCCTCAGCCTCAAGCACAAATACCGTCCCCATCGCCAGAGCCTTGTCATCCTCGACAAGCAGTATAGTCTTTCCGTCCATTCCGCACCTCCAACATACTCAATCCCTTTTATTGCAGATCAGCCAAATGTTATCTGCCCTTTATCGTATCTATCGCCTCGTCCACCGTGGTGATATCTCCGTAACCCATCTTGTTTGCTGTATCACATATTATACTATTAACACTTGAGAGCTGTCCATCATATACATATCTGCCCTCACATTTTTCAGGGTTCAGTGCGTTGTTAAATCTGTCGTCATCATTGTTGTTTGTCACTGACGGCATGCCCTTTATCTCTGCAAGCTTATTGAGCTCCTTCTCCTGAGAGAGGAATCTCATAAACTCCACCGCATAATCCACGTTATCGCCGTTCTTATTTACAGAGAATCCATACCACGGCTCCTCGTAGTCATACACTCCGTCATCGCCGAGGGGAACATTTACAAATTCATACTCAAACGGCTCTGCTGAAAATGCCTCTGACTTCGACTCTCTCTTCTTCATTCCGCTGACACTCTCCGTGTTCGCGATCCAGAAAGGAACTTCGCCCTCGAAAAATGTCAGGATGGCACCATCATAGTTGTCCTCCGGATACGTTTCATTTACAGCACTTGACATGTATCCGCTATCTATCAGCTTTGAAAGTCTCTCATACACAGGCTTTAAGCTGTCAGCATAGGATGTGTCACCGGCAAGCACTTTTGCTGTGAGTTCTTCATCATTTCCGAGAATGTTCATCGCCATTGGCAGCACAAGATCTGAGCAGGCATGATATTTCGATGACTGTATCGGTGTATATCCCTTCTGTTTCAAGACCTCACAGGCATCGAGGAACTCCTTGTATGTCTCAGGGACTTCAAGTCCTTCCTTCTCGAGAAGTGTCTTGTTCACCACCATACCGCACATAGTCTTTGCAACCGGGATCCTCACAAGTTTGCCTCCTACAAAACACGACTGTAGCAATTCAGAATCCACATCAGATACATCTATGTCTTCCTTTGAAAGGTCAAGGCAATCGTCCAGCACTCCGGCCCCGTCTGGTGCATCTTCAGAGACATTTGCAACATTTGTCATAAACACATCAATGAAACTGTTATTTGTGAGATAGTCCGCCAGTGAATTAGTGTCGTTCTGCTCGTATGTCACGGTCACATTTGGATAGTACTCATTGAAATCATTTACCACCTGATCAAGAGCCTCAAAGTTTGCCATAAAACCTGCTATCTCAAGTGATGTGTTCACCTCTGTGTCTAGCGACGGCGTGAACTTCTTCTCTTTAACTGTATCAGTATCCGCAACCTTTGCTCCGCAGCCACCAAGGCACACAATGAGCATCGCACCTGTACATACACCTGCCAGCACTTTCTCTACACGCTTTTTCATTTTCCTCTCTCCTTGTCATCCTTTATCATTCTCAGTACTTCACATATCTTCTTTATATCGATAGGCTTTGACAGATGTCCATCCATACCAGCGTCAAGACACGCCTGCACATCCTCCGCAAACGCATCCGCAGTCATAGCGTATATCGGTATATTTCTGACATATTCTCTGCTGCTCTTTCGTATCTGTCTCGCCGCCTCATGTCCATTCATAACCGGCATCTGTACATCCATAAGTATCAAGTCATAAGCTCCATCCTCCGAATCCTCGATGGCACGGACACACTTTTCTCCATCGACCGTTCTGTCACTTAGCACATGCAGGCCACTCAGCATCTGATGTATGATCTCCCAGTTCAGATCATTGTCCTCCGCCGCAAGCACCCTGATACCGGCAAAATCGCCACGGTCCGATACATTGTCAAGCCTGTTTACCCTGTCATATTCCTGTTTGTCTGACTGTTCCAACTCAAGAACCACGGTAAATGTGGTTCCCTTTCCCGGCTCGCTCTCACATGTCACAGTTCCCCCCATGAGTTCAACCATCTGTTTCACTATTGAAAGCCCAAGTCCGGTTCCCTGTGTCTTTGCTATCTTGCTGTCCACCTCTCTGGTGAACATATGGTACATATTCTTCTGGAACTCCTCGGACATTCCTATTCCCGTGTCTGCGACGCAATAGTTGAGCCGCGCCCTTCCATCAGATTGTATCTCCTCTATGAGAGATACCTTCACAGATCCGCCCTCCGGGGTGTATTTTATGGCATTTGACAGTATATTTATGTATATCTGGTTGAGTCTCAGCTCATCGGCTATTAGGTATGGATTTGAGATATCCCTTTCCACTGTAAGGTCAAGTTTCTTCTCACCAGCCTGGATATGGACAATATCCACCAGCTTATCCAGTGCCTTGTCCACGGAGAATACCGCCGGTGTCAGGACCATATTGCCGCTCTCAACTTTTGACACATCCAGAATATCATTCACCAGTGTGAGAAGGTGGTCACTTGCGAGCAGCACCTTATCCATACATTTCTTTGCATACTCGGTCTCTTCTATGTGATCTCTGGCTATGTTTGTCATTCCGATTATTCCGTTCATCGGTGTCCTTATGTCATGGGACATTGTTGACAGGAATCTCGACTTTGCCTTGCTGGCCTCCTCAGCCATCTGTGCAGTCCTTCTGAGCTCCCTGTTCATGAGCAGTATAAATCCGCCATCTATCAATATAAGGAAGAACAACACTCCGCAGATAACGACGATTATCAGCCAATTGGTATTGTGCGCGTCAAATGCGCTGACCGGAATGTATCCAAGTATATCAATTCCAGTCTGTCCGCCAAATCCCGAATAGTACCAGTAGCAATCTATCCCCTTGGAATCCTTGTACTCAAGAACACCGCTGTCCGTTTCTATCAGCTCCGCGATCAGCTCATCGACCTTGTTGTAGTTATCCTCGAAGTTATATGCCCTTATGAGATCTGCAAATGTCCTGCATTTCATGGATTTTGACGGCACTACATAGTCGCCGCTCTTTGTTATGATGCCTATCTCTGCGGACATATACTCCACAGGGAATACCCATATCTTTCTGATGCTCTCTATAGGTATGATCCTGAGCAGCAGATAATCCTTATCCGATCCGTCACCTTCTTTCAGCGTAACCCTGGTTCCCACACTCACAACATTTGCCTGCGTGTCATCCGTCCTGTATTTGCCCAGTATGCTGAAACTTCCATTTCCGCTGAACATATTTTCCATGTTCTCAGTGAAAATTTTCCTGGTGTCATCCCCGTATCCGAGGAACTTCTCGTAACACGAGATGGCATTATCCCCATCCTTGTCATATGTGGAATATGCCTCAAATGTATCCATATCGACAATATGCGCATACCTGTCGCTCTGATTGTTTGTATGCCTTATGTAATCAAGAGCCTCATCTATGGTCATGTGACTGTAGTCAATATACTTTGCCCAGTCCTCCACATAACCCTGCTCTGTCCTCAGATAATTATCAGACACCTGTTTCATCGAATCTATGGTGGCACAGAATGTGTCAAGTCCATTCTGCATCTGCTGTCTTCTGAGATAGGATGTGTACTCCCACGCAAACACCACAGCAGTCAGTATCAATATTAAGTTTATGATAATGAGTACAACTCTTCTTGCTCTCTTACCTTTCATATTTCTTCCCTCATAACATCTTCACATTTGTCTGCGCCCCACGGGCATGCATCTAACAAGTGTAGCAAAACCACAATTTATATTCAAGTATGCATTTGGCAAAGAAAAAAGTCCATGACATTTTGTTCAAATATCATAGACTTTTCAACACATGTTTTCTCTGAACCACCATGGATATGAGCCACACCGCCACCACGACTGCCTTTTGTTCCACCAGAAACACCGCCGCCACGCTTGTACACAAATATGCGACCAGTGTACGCCTGCTGTGTGGTCTTATCCTGACTGCTGAGAACAATATATAGAAGAAAGCCAGTATCAGAGCCGGCACAAGATCCGGATATAATCCAAGCAGCACACCAAAGCTCACCGCAATGCATTTGCCTCCGTGGAAATTGTCAAATATTGAAAATGCATGACCGATTACCGGAGCAAGCATAACAGGTATTATCATGCAGCCTGGCTCGTCCACAAGGTACACGAACAACGCCACCGGAAGTATTCCCTTTCCCAGATCGCACAGCAGGACCAAGGTTCCACACCAGAATCCTCCATTCATATATGCATTTGCGGTTCCTGGATTGCCGTCATCGCTCTCGGCCTCCACATCGCCATGCCCAAATGCCCTGACAAATATTTTGGCAAACAACACACTGCCTGCCAAATACCCGGTCAGTGTCAGCAATATCATAAGAACTATATCTCTCATCTACATCAACCTTCTATATCTATACTTTGACCTGCCCTTATCTGTCAGCATTCATTCTGATAAACTCACATATCTGACGGGCAGAATCCTTCGGGATCTGAAGTCTCTGTTTCTCCCTCATCTTCTGCAGCTCCTCCGGATGCTCCATAAGTCTCACTCCAGCCGCCACCTGGGATACATTCTCCGCCCCCGAAACACTCATGCCGTGTTTCCTGAAGTATTTGCGATTTGCCGTCTCGCATCCCGGTATAGGTGAAGTATGAACTATAGGTATCTCTGCCACCGCTGCCTCAGTGGAAGTCAGACCTCCCGGCTTTGTGAATATAACATCGCAGGCATTTAGATAATACGCCATTTTGTCAGTTCTTCCTATGACTGTCACATCTTCTCTGCCGCCATAATGCCTGTCGATCTTCTTCCTTATCTTTTTATTTGATCCGCAGATGACTATGACCTGATCGTCCTCCGTCTTCATCTTTACGAGCAATTTCACCAGTGTATCCATCTGCCCGGCTCCCATGCTCCCGCCGACCACAAGGTATATGGGGTTATCATGGTCTATGCCAAGTTTTCTCCGCGCCCCTGCCTGGTTGTGATATCTTGTGATATCAGGGGACACCGGTATTCCAAATGGCAGCAACTGTTCCCGTGTAATATGTCCACGCGTAAAATTCTTTATATGTCTCTTTGATGGAATGACATAATAATCACACTCTGTCTCACCCCAGAACGGGATACAGGTATAATCCGTTGCCACCGCAACTGTAAGCGGCAGTTTCATTCCCTTTCTCTTCATGTAGGTGATCGTCTCCGCCGGGAACAAATGTGGCATAACTATCGCATCGAAATCATTCTCCTGAAGATATTTGTCAAGATACGGTGCCATAAGCCCATTCATATAATACACAGGCGACTTTCTGACAATTCTGCTGACCACTGCACCTATACGGTACAGAAGTCCAAACACCAGCGGAACCCTCTGCACGAGTCCCACGTAACTTCCTCCAACCTTGTCCGACACCTTTTTCCCTGCAAGGGTAAGATAATCAAACAGATATGCCTCATCTCCCATCTCCGTGAACTGCTGGACGATCGCACGTCCTGCGGCATCATGTCCTCCGCCTGTTTTACACGATAATACAAGTATCTTCATAATACATACACCTTTTACTGAACAATTTCATAGATTATTCTATCGAACGGCTCTACCGCCAAACTCATATTCTACATCTCTTCATTTATGATAACGCTCTTTATTCCTGCAACACTGTTAAGGGCTTTCAGTATACCAGTTACCGCCAAGTTGCTATTTTCTTCTGATACACCGCCGAGGTCAAGGTATATCATTATCTGGTCTTCACCCCTATATATATCAATATACCCCATATAATTTTCTTCATCACCATTTTGTGAAGAATAATCCGCCATCACCTGCTGGATCTCTTCAGCTTTCTCATCTGTCACTCCGCCGTCAGAATACACACTATATAAAAAGCTCTCTCCGTCAAATCCTGCGACATGTGCCTCGTAGTTCAGATCAAGCTGATCTATTCCCAATATACTGTCAAAGTCGAATTCTCCATCTTCTCCAAATCCATATTCTCCAAATTCTCCGTAATCATCTTCCATGGCATCATCCATATTATCTGCCATCTCACGATTCTCATCTATGCTATTTTCCTTTTCTGCCGCCTTCTTCTCCGCCTGTTCTTCCGCCGCTACTTCCTCCGGATTTCTCTCGAACCTGGCATATCCACTGTCATACTTAAGATAAATGACATTCTTCTCTGCCTCGCTGACGTATATCTCCTGCCCGATCTCCAGATCGATCCCCGCCGCTGAATAATTCTTTGTGGGCGGATCACTTCTGTCGACTGTGTCGATCACGCCTGCACTCTCATAACCTTCTGGCAAAGCCTCATCTCTCCCCGTTGCAAAATAATAATACATTTTTCCATTATACATAACCTGCGGCTGCTCAATGACTCCTCTATGCAGTCCTGTAGACGCCTCCCCCGTGGATGTCCCCTTTCCATTAGCACCCGAAACATCCCCACCTGAATTGCCACATGCCGTACACGCCATGATGGAAATCATCGCAGCACATATCACTATCCCTCTTCTTATCCTCATACAATTACCCCTTTTCAGATCATGATTTATAAATATTATTGCTGATCAACTGTATGTTCATGTTAACATGCCCCAAGCTTTATTTCCACTCACATAATCTTAATAAATTTCCATTTACAAACTCTATTTCCGCCCAGCCATATCCTCATCCCGAACGTATCTCGCATTGAACTCCATATTGATCTCACGAAGTTCCTTCTTTCCGTCAATATAATCCTGATACATCTCTGTGATACCACACATGCATCCGTCACAATAAGCATCTATATTCCCCAGAGAATCGGCAACAATCTGCTCCCGCTCCTGCCTTGTCGTATCCTTGATAAGATATCCCTCCATAATAAAGCCTCCTCATATATTTTCCATAGAAACAATTTTGCATATAACAATTTCACGTATATACAATTTCTCATAGAAGTAAATTTTAGTTCATAAAAAAATAAACATCATAATAATAAAAATAGGCACCGACATTATTAGACAATATACACGCAAAACAATATGTACAAGCGGTAATGAAAGCGACCGATCTTCAGCGCTTACCTGCTGATGTGAAAGCCGCAGCGCCCTTATCGCGGCTGCAACATCATGCAGATGTAAGCCAGCTGAAGTGAGGGTAGCTGAATGTGCTTGTACATATGTTTGCGTTATTTCTAAAATGTCAGTGCCGTCCGTCTATCTAAAATTACTGTCTAACCTTAATATGAACCTCACGGAGCTGCTGCTCTGTAACCTCGCCAGGTGCTCCGCACATAAGATCCTGTGCATTTCCATTCATTGGGAATGGAATTACCTCTCTGATATTCTCCTCGTTTCTAAGGAGCATGATCATTCTGTCCACACCAGGAGCCATACCTGCATGAGGTGGTGCTCCGAACTGGAATGCGTTGTAGAGTGCTCCGAACTTCTCCTTCAGATCATCCTCTGTGTATCCTGCGATCTCAAATGCCTTAACCATGATCTTCATGTCGTGGTTTCTCACAGCACCTGATGAAAGCTCGATACCGTTGCAGACGATATCGTACTGGTAAGCCAGGATATCAAGTGGATCCTTCTCATTTAACGCCTCAAGTCCGCCCTGTGGCATTGAGAACGGATTGTGTGTGAAGATGATCTTCTTGCTCTCCTTGTCGTACTCGTACATTGGGAAGTCATTTATATAGCAGAAACGGAATGCGTTCTTCTCGTTGAGGTCAAGTCTGTTGCCAAGCTCAACTCTGATCTGTCCAGCAAATGACGCTGCAAGATCGGGTGCATCTGCGATGAAGAAGATCGTATCTCCAGACTGAAGGCCTGCAAGCTCTGCGATCTCACCCTTCATATCATCAGGAATGAACTTATCGATAGGTCCCTTGTATGACATATCCTCAAGTATCTCCAGATATCCAAGACCGCCCATGCCGATACTCTGTGCAAACTTTAGCATCTTCTCATGCTGTCCCTTTGAAAGTTTCTTGTGTACATTGATGGCACGTACTGTCTTGCCATGGAATGGCTTGAATGTACATCTCTGGAAGAAGTCAGTGAGGTCTATTATTCTGAGTGGGTTTCTGAGGTCAGGCTTATCTGTACCGAACTCAAGCATAGCCTGCTTGTAGCTGATGATAGGATATGGAGCCTGTGTGACAACTGCGCCCTCAGGTGCAAACTTCTCAAATGTTGCTGAGAGTACTTCCTCTCCAACCTTGAATACGTCCTCCTGTGTCGCAAAGCTCATCTCAAAGTCGAGCTGGTAGAACTCACCAGGTGAACGGTCTGCTCTCGCATCCTCATCTCTGAAACAAGGAGCGATCTGGAAGTACTTGTCAAATCCTGATACCATGAGGAGCTGCTTGTACTGCTGTGGTGCCTGTGGAAGTGCGTAGAACTTGCCCTTGAACTTTCTTGATGGCACGATGTAATCTCTTGCACCCTCAGGTGATGATGCGCAGAGGATAGGTGTCTGGATCTCAAGGAATCCCATCTCAGTCATCTTCTGACGAAGGTAGCTGATGACCTGACTTCTGAAGATCATGTTGTCCTTGACCTTCTTGTTTCTGAGGTCAAGATATCTGTACTTGAGTCTCACATCCTCTCGTGTCTCCTTGGA
>JBNMKK010000049.1:0-16269 GCA_050874325.1 Coprococcus sp.
GGTCACTACTCCCGCATCCCATGCGTGTTCTGTACATACAAGCTTATCCACTGTCTCCGTCTTTGTCTCGCCGCAGTTTGTACAGGTGTACTTCTTCTCGCCGGTACTTGTATAGGTTGGCGCCTTGGTCACTACTCCCGCATCCCACTTGTGCTCTGTACATACTAGCTTGGCTATCGTTTCGGTCTTGGTCTCGCCACAGTTTGTACAAGTATATTTTCTTATGCCTGTAGTCTTGTATGTCGGTGCTGTCACTACCACTCCAACATCCCACTTGTGGCTTGTGCACATCTCGAATGTATACTCGGCATACTCCTTGTTATACTTACTTGAATTGTTAGAATCCCTAGTTTTCTTTATATTATTAGGAGAATCTGCAATAAAATACACCAGTTTACCATACTGTTCTCCAAATGCATATAAATTATTTCCTGTTGAACTATTATGCTGTGTCCGTATATTTATAAGCTCTGTAGGGGTTACATTTGTCGATGTAATATCTATCTTGTTCAAGCTATCCGGAGTCGTAAAATATAAATTATCACCTCGAAGATATATTGAACTATAAACCCCTGAATAATACCCCCCACTCGGAGCTGTCCATTTTGCAGTGCCCGAATACAAAACCTTATTTATGTTAGTTGAATACTGGTACTTATTTATGTTAAATGATATTTTCGAACTGCCCTCACTTATACTGTACCAATAACCTTCTTTATAAAAAATAACCTTCTTAACACCATTCCAGAATTTACCGCTCTCATATGTAGTATCCACCGCTGTTGTGTATGTATCTCCCCACTGTGCGCTGACAACCATATCCGATCTGTCTTCTCCTGTATTTTTAGGATCTGTCAATTCATTCATGGTATCAAAACTTACAAGAAAATAATCATGATATGATCTTCCTGGCATGTCCCACACCGGATCATCCCAGGTCGCATCAATATGATACCATTTGCCATTGATCTTAACTATGTTCCATGCATGATTGATATTTTCGCTTGATGCGATTGCACATGGAAGTCCTGCCTCTCTCAGCAGATAAAACATAGTCTCAGCATATCCCTGACACACACAACTATGTTTAATCAAAGCGCCATACATATCATATCCATGATTTGAAGCTATTGTTCCATTGAAATAATCCTCATATGCATAGGCAACTGTGGATGTAAGATACTCATGGTATGCAAGAACTATCTCTTCGTCGGTCATTCCACTGATATCTATCTTGCTCTTTACCTTCTGGAGTGCCGCATCAAGCTCCTGCTGCTCCTCCTTTGCATTTGTTAAATATGTAAATTCTATCTCGGTAATCGAGGACCCGGAACTCCAATATCTATAGCCGCCCGACAGACCAATAAACTCAGGATGAGAATTGATAATAGATCTTACCGCTCCATTAGTAATATCATCTTTCGTAAGTCCAAGTCCTGATACATCTACACTCGTCTGCCACGTCTTGATTCCTTCAACAATACGCTCCTCTAGAGCTGTTGCATCATATGTTGACGCCAGCGAAGCCACACCATCCTGCCGCTCAGTAACAACACCAAGTCCGCCTTTTTGCAAAATGTCGTCCAGATCATCATACCCTACCGTAACCTGACTTCCATCTGAACTTACCCTCGTTTGATCAGATGCAAATGCACTCACTTTTCCGCCTGTTAATAGTGCCACAGCCGCCGAAACTGCAAATGCTCCTATGCAAATTTTCTTACCAAGTCTCCTTAACCACTCAGTCTTTATATCGCTTGGCGTTGCTCTATATGATTCCCTATTTTTTCTCATAAAACTCCTCCTTTAATAATATGGCCCATATATCTCCGCTAATCCCTCAATTACTTCTTATTATATAGATTTTTTACACTGTTCGATAGTTTTTTACCTCACTTTTATGCATCTTGTAGGAATTGACAAATTGCGCAACTTTGAGCAATCTGCAAATCAATTATTGCAAGTGTATGAGTTTCTTATTTAAAGCCATTTATTCTAGATTTATGCAATTTCTTTTTGACAAATGGTTATAATGATGTTTTGTGTATTTTGCATAAATTTGCATGTTTTATCAAATTGTGATTGAATTATTTGCCTATTTATGCTACCTTTAAAGCGTAAGTTGTGCAACCGCTTGCGCATGTATTTTACACTTAAAATAACTTAGTTAAAGCAGATTACCTTTTATTTACAGGAGATGACTGATAGATGAACAAAAACAAGCTTTTTCCACAGATAAACGGAATATTACACGGTGGTGATTACAACGCTGAACAGTGGCTGGATCGACCGGATATTCTTGCAAAGGATATCGATATGATGAAGGAGGCCGGAATGACTTCCGCCACTCTTGGTGTTTTCTCATGGTCGGCTTACGAACCTGTTGAGGGTGAGTATCATTTTGACTGGCTGAAAAACGTTATGGATAACCTGTATGATGCCGGTATTTACACAATTCTCGCAACACCATCAGGCGGAAAACCAGCATGGATGGCACAGAAATACCCAGAGATCAGAAGAGTGGACTCATACGACGTCAGGGAACATCAGGGCGTCCGCGAAAATCACTGCATGAGCTCACCTATTTATAGAGAAAAAGTTGACAATATCATCCGTCAGCTCCACGCCCATGTAGGTAACCATCCAGGGCTCATCATGTGGCATGTGTCAAATGAGCTTGGCGGTGAGTGCTACTGCCGTCTCTGTGTGAAAAGATTCCAGAATTATCTCGCAGAGAAGTTTGACCACGACATCGACAAGCTGAACAAGGCATGGTGGACGACGTTCTGGAGCCACTCATACAATGATTTCTCACAGATCGAGCCGCCATACAAAAACGGCGATTTCAGCATCATGGGGCTGAACCTCGAATGGAAGCGATTCACCACATGGAATATGAACGATTACATGAAGTCAGAGATAAAACTTCTCCGGGAACTCACCCCTGACATACCTATAACGACCAACTTCATGCAGCTATACGATGGTCTCGACTACAGGCCGATGGCAAAGGAACTCGATGTGATATCATGGGATTCATACCCTAGATTCCACAACGACTATGAAAGCCTTGCAGATGTCATGGGGCAGAACACATTTGACCACGCAGTCATGAGATCCATGAAGAAGGACAAGCCTTTCATGCTCATGGAGAGTGCTCCAGGGCTTGTGAACTGGCATCCATACAACAAGCTTAAGAGACCTGGCATCCACAGACTGTTCTCATACAACGCGATAGCCTGCGGTTCTGACACGGTTCAGTACTTTCAGTGGCGAAAGGGCAGAGGTTCATTTGAGCAGTATCACGGAGCGGTTGTAGATCATCTGGGAACAAATGATACCAGGATATTTAAGGAGGTTGCCTCCCTCGGTGCAGAACTCGAGAGGCTCTCCGAGATAACAGGTACACTCATCAGATCAAATGTTGCACTGCTGTTCGACTGGGACAACATGTGGGCTATAGATGATGTCAAGGCATTGGGACAGGACTCAAAGAAATATCCTGAGACATGCATGTCCATATACAAGGAACTGACCAAACGCGGTGTTGATGTGGACGTCATCGCATCCGATGAACCTCTTGACGACTATGAGGTGGTTGTGGCGCCTATGCTCTATATGCTTAGAGATGGTGCTGCAGAATCACTTGCCGCATTTGTAAAAAGAGGCGGACAGCTTCTGGCTACATACTTCACCGGTTACGTTGACAAGGATCAGCTTTGTATCCTTGGGGGATTCCCGGGAAATGGACTTGCAGATGTATTTGGCATCATCAGCGAAGAGATCGACACCCTGTACCCATCTGACAGAAACAGTGTAACATTTACAGATGGAAGTTCATGCGAACTCCGCGACTATGCAGAGATCCTGAGGGTTGGAACAGCGGACGTTCTGGGAACCTACGATTCAGATTTCTACGCAGGGAATGCAGCAGTGACAGTGAACGGCTATGGCAAAGGCAAAGCCTACTACGTGGCTGCAAGAATAGATTACAGCAAACTCGGCGAGATCATGGAGCGGATGCTTGCGGATGCCGGCATAGTCACAAGGTGTCTACCTGATGGAGTTCAGTACCACTGCAGATACGCAGATGACGGAACCGCATTTGGTTTCTATCTAAACAACACAGACGGACCTCAGACTGTCTCCAAAGTCCACGGAACAGATATTCAGACAAAGCATATAGTTGATGGTGATCTGGAACTGGCTCCGCTTGGAGTGGCCATCATCAGAGAGAACAATTAAATCTGGTAATAACTTATCTTCCTGTCTTACCCATACAGGAAATATAGTTTTTATATTTTGCAGTCTGCCTGATACTGAGATCGTATCTCCCTCCTTGGATATTGTATCCTTTGCGGTCAGACAAGCCAGGCAGAACATATACCTTAAAACCTTTTAAAAAGGCGGTGATACCTTAATTGTGTATCACCGCCTTGTGTGTTTTTTAGTTGCAACTCGTATTCCTATTTTCTCTCTTTTTCAAGCTGTTCCAACTTATCCTCTATCGCCTTGATAACGATCTTGAGTGCTTTTATTCTTGCATACTTTTTATCATTTGACTCCAGTATGTGCCAAGGTGCAAAGCTTGTGTTGGTCTTCTCCAACATCTCATCCACTGCCACCTCGTAGCTATCCCATTTGTCACGATTACGCCAGTCCTCGTCCGTGATCTTCCATCGTTTTTCAGGCGTATTCTGTCGGAGGGTGAATCTCTCAAGCTGTGTGTCTTTGTCTATCTGAACCCAGAATTTGATAACGATGGCGCCCCAGTCATACAGTTCCTTCTCAAATTCATTTATCTCATTATATGCTCTCTGCCAATCGTTCTCCGAACAGAAACCCTCAAGCCTCTCAACCATGACTCTTCCATACCATGTTCTGTCGAATATCGCAACATGACCGGATTTTGGAAGTCTTGTCCAGAACCTCCACAGGAAATGCCTTGCTTTCTCGTGTGGCTCAGGGCTTGCTATAGGATTTACCACATAACCTCTGGCATCGAGAGCCTCCGTTATCCTCTTGATATTTCCTCCCTTGCCAGCTGCATCCCAGCCCTCATATCCGATAATTACCGGTATCTTCTTCTGGTATAGTTCGTTGTGAAGTCTGCCGAGTTTCTTCTGCAGCTTGTCGAGTTCCTCCTTGTACTCCTCATCCGTAAGTTTTTTGTCGAGAGATACCTCGGAAAGTTTCGGAATCTTCTTGAGTGCAAATGTATTCTGGAGTATCGGTGCAGCATGTCCCTGATTGAGCAGTGCAGTTTCTATACCCTGATTTATGATATCAAGTATCTGCAGTTCCGCCCATTTTCTCTCCTTTGCATCTATCATGTACCACGGAGCATTTGACAGATTGGTATCATACATAAAACTGTCAAATGCTTCAAGATTCTTTTCATACTTCTTATTCTGTTTCAGATCATGCTTTGACACTCTCCACTTTGTCGTATCATCAGACAAAAGAGTTTCTAGCCTCTTACGCTGCTCATGCTCATCGATATGAAGGAAAAACTTCATGACAAGATAGCCATTGTCTGCAAGGCTCCTCTCAAATCTCTTGGTGCTGTCCACTCTTTTTCTGTACTCTTTATCTGACAGTTCGCCGGACATCCTGCCGCCTACGATGTCGCGCATCCATCCGCCATCCAAAAACACAAATTCGCCCTGCTCCGGTATTCTTGTAAAATACTTATACAAAAACGGTCTTCTCTTCTCATCATCCGTGGAATACTTCACCGACTCTACCTTGAAGAATCTCGGATCCATATTCTTGATGATCCTTCCCACAAGACTTCCCTTACCTGCGGCTCCCCAGCCCTCAAGTATGACAAATACAGGTATCTTGCCTTCCTTTACCTTGATCTGATTGCGTGTCAGATTCTCTCTGGCAATCTTTAGCCGTGTGTCTATCTCCTCATCCGATGGACGCTCCGGTCTGTTCCAGTCCTTTAACATGTAACCCACCACTCCTTTTCTCGTTGTCAAATCATTATTATTACAAATAATATACCCCAATTTTTAGAAACAAATGCCGCTTCGCGTTCACTAAAACAAATGCCGCTTCGCGTCGCTTATTTTTTCTTCTTGCGATATCATTATACTACTTTTTGGGGGAGGGATACATCTGAAAAAACATTAAGATATGTGAAGGAATGAATGTTGCGAAGGCGAAAATCATATGCTATAATGTCAGCAGACAAAGATACTAATATTTTCAAGACGTACTAACCCATAGTACAACAAAAACCCCAGTAGTTGGCGCTACTGGGGTTTTCTCCGTCTTTTTAACTAGGACGACTTACTTCCTGGGCTGATTGCCAGCTACCTGTCTCTGTCCAACCACTTGCAGATATAGTATGCTACTATACTAGCCAGTCTAGGGGTGGCAACATCTGTATTGTGACATATTATTTCTTGCTTTTCAATAAGTTTACATAATTATACATTTTGGATAGTTTTGTACATATTCACACAAAGAAAAACCCTGACAGTGCACAGCCACCAGGGTTTTTCTTATCGTTATTGATCTTGCTATTATGACAGTTCCAGATCCGGCTTGCCATACTCGGCAAGTTTCACGTCATATGCCTTGCGCATAGCTGCCTCAAATGGTATCTCCTTCATAGGAACATCCAGTTTTTCCAACAGATAATGTACAAAATCAGGATTCTGAATGAGCAGTGGTCCATGAATGTATGTTGCAATAACTCTGTTCTTGCAGATTCCCTCATTCATGGTATCAGGATTGCTGCCCTGTCCGATCTCCACCTTGCAGAATGTCATATCTTCTGGTATTCCGTAGGTGTGGGCAAATCGGCTCGTGTAACCGATCAGTGTCATATCGTTGAACTTCGCCTTGATGAGCGTATTGAAACGATTTGGAGCCTGGCGGACTGAGTACATGCCCGGAACAACGCCAAGTCCTGTAACTCTTGTTCCATCTTCCCTCTTGATGTAATCTCCGAGAAGTTCCATGGAATTGCCAACCAGAAGGAAAAGCGCCTTTCCATCCTTCATGCAGGCTGCGATCTCATCCTTGTACTGCATCAGTCTGTCAAGCACAAGTTCCTGACTCTTCTCGCTCATAGAGCACATATACACCATGTCGATGTTCTCTCTCAGAAAGAGTGGTTTCTCGTTAAGTCCTGTTGTCACAAATTCTGCATCCGGCAGACATTTCTGCAGATACATTGTATTTCCCTTGTCACCGTAGAGTGTACATATTTCCGGATATAAAATCTCAATCTTCATTATTTGTCACCCTCCAGTCTCTTGATTATCTTCTTCTTCATCTCGCATGACATTCCGTAGTTCTCACAATCATACAAGATGTATATTCTGTCGACGCCATCTATAGTCACATCATCTGCCGCAGCAACCTCGCTGAGATTTGTGAGTATCTTCTCCTCAGGAATACCAGCCAGCAGACATCTCACCTTGTGGTCATAACATCTAGGGCCTGTACAGATGACCTGTACCACGTCATCCCTGTTGAACTGCTCGTACTCCAGATCATATATCCAGCCTGAGAACTCTATACTCTTCTGTCTGTCCTCAAGATCGTCCATTGCAAGGAGGATAGCCTTCTTGCCTTTCTCATTTGCCACATATTCAAATGTTCTTGACGAGGAAACCGCGCTCTGTCCCTTGGAGAGCGCCTGAATAACTGTAACGCCATTCACTGTGGTCTCATTGTGACGGGAGTCAGGAATGTGGATCTGACCCATGAGTTCCTTTACTCTCTCAGCTGAGAGACCGATCTCACGCAGTGCCGAGATAACTGTAACTTCATTGTATATATTGAAGAGAGCTGTGTGGATCAATGGATAAACTGTCTTCTTGTCTCCCTCCTGTATAGTAATTGTCATCTTCTCTCTGTCTATGTCGGTTGCCAGATACTTCTTGTCCGGGGAGTGAAGTCCACACTTTGGACATACCACATCACCGATGTGATGGTATCTGAGGTAATTGTATTTCAATTTTTCGCCGCAGTTAGGGCAGATCTGGTAATCTGCAATGAGGTTATATGGCTCGGTCTTGTCATCAGGCTGCTTGCCGATTCCATAGAACACTCTGTAGCTGTTCTTCTTCAACATACTTGAGCAAAGCTCGTCCGCATTCAGGATGACTTTTGCCGAATCAGGGCAGTAGGTATCTATGACGCTGAAAATATAGTCTGGGTGAGCATTTCTCTTGAGTGAATCTCTGAAAAGTCCTGTCACAACAAGGTAATCCGGCTTGACATATGGAAGTATCAGCCTTGATGCACGCTCATCCACCTCAAATACAGTGGCATCCACCCTGACTTTTCCTGTAAATGTAAGGCTGTTGATCACATTTGTCGTACAACCAGGAACGATATTGGAACCTGTTCTGTTGCTGACAACTCTTCTTCCATCCTTCTCCAGAACGTCTGTTATCAGGTTACTACAGGTAGTCTTGCCATTTGTTCCTGTGACGCATATAGTAAGCGGTGCCTTTGGCGCCTGTGCCAGGAAATCCGGACATATCTTCAGGGCTATTACTCCAGGTGTGTGGGTACCGTTTCTGCCCAGGAGCCGGATGAGTCCCTTGCTCAGTTTTGCGGCTGCGAGAGCCACATGAAATCTAAAAGATGACATAGCTATTCATTCTCCTTCATATTAAAACTCATGTCATTCTACAACCTTTGACAGATGTTGTCAATTACACCAGCCCATTACAAGCCTATGATTTCGCCTCTTTCCAGTGTTTTCTGTAATTTGTCTTGCGATAGGAATTCGGAGCCGCTCCGTACTTGCCCTTGAAACATTTGGCAAAATAGCTTCCACTGGCAAATGCTAAATACTGGGATATCTCTGTGCAGGAAAAATCCGAGTAGAGCAGCATATTTCTCGCTGTCTGAAGTTTCTTCTCCATGATGTAATCAGAGATAGTCTGCCCCACCTCCTTATGAAATAGTTTGCTCAGATACGAGCGTTCCACTCCCACAAATTCTGCCACATCCCGGACATCTACCCGCTCATGCAAATGGTCATACACGTAATCCATAGCCCTGACGCAGTGTGGCGATATGGCTGTTTTCTTTTTAACTCTCCTCATACGCTTTACATAATCCATGATCAGCTGATTATGCACCTCTATGATCTGCTGCTTTGTCTGAGCCTTATCCAGCTTATTAATATAGAAGTCACTGAGATTGTAGCTCTCCATCTCCTCCATGCCCTCTTCTATGCAAAACCTGGATATCATTGCTACAAGCACTATCTCATGGTATCTCTGGTTACGTATCTTGTTCTCTGACAATATTCCCCTGGCTGCAAGAACCGCCTCATCCTCCTCACCTGTGAGCAGCATCCCTGACAGTGTCTTCACATCTCCGCTGCTCACAAGCTGATAGAAATCGAGCTCACTGTCATATGTGGGATGTGCCAGTCCGTATTCTCGCTGTACAAACTGCTGTTTTACTATCTCGTCCGATATGTTCATGATCTGTCCGCCTTTCTCCTGTTATATGCATATGTCTGTATTTCGTATTTTTTCGTATGCAACATTTTGCAATCTATATTTTGCCATTCGCTGATCTACTTATCTCACTATAACACATTTATTGTATAAATAGCACATTTATTGTATTTGCTTATCCATACAAATGCTACTATAAAGTCACAGAAAGCAAAACATACAAGTGCTCATGAGCAGACAAATGAGCGCAATATATAATCTATTATTTCACAGGAGGTTATGAATTATGAAGACTTTAGACGGATTCAAAAAAGGCGTAAATTTAGGTGGATGGCTGTCACAGGGGTCACTCGACAAGGAGCACCTTGACACATTTATCACAGAAAAAGATATTGCAAGAATAGCATCATGGGGACTTGACCACGTTCGTCTCCCGATCGATTACGACAATTTTGAAAACGAGGACGGAACTGACAAGGAAGGCGGCTATGCTTACATTGACTCATGTATCGAGTGGTGCAGAAAGTACAAGCTCAACATGGTTCTTGACCTGCACAAGACATACGGATATGTATTTGACAGACCAGCAGAGTCTATCAATTTCTTCTATGATGAGACCCTTCAGGACAGATTCTACAAGATGTGGGAAAAGCTCATGGACAGATACGCAAAAGACTCAGATATCATCATGTTTGAACCGCTGAACGAGGTTGTCAGTCCTGATGTAGTGAATGAATGGAATGAAATTTCTACCAAATGCATCAGCATTATCCGTGCAAAGGCTCCAACTGCCAAGATCCTTCTGGGCGGAGTATGCTACAACGCGGTTACCACGATCAAATACCTTCCTCATCACGATGATGAGAATATCGTTTATAATTTCCACTGCTACGAGCCTTTACTGTTTACCCATCAGTCGGCTTACTGGGTGGAGGGAATGCCACAGAATTTCCACATTGAATACCCTGGCAACTGGAACGAATATGTTGAGGCATCAAAAAAGATACCAGGATGTATGACCGGCGCATTTGCCGATGAGAGCCTCGGTCTTCACACCCTCGGTCCTGATCTCTTTGAGACAATGTTCCTCGACGGCATAAAAGCTGTCGAAGAAAGAGACGGATTTATGTACTGCGGCGAGTACGGTGTCATCGACAGAGCACCACTTGACGGAACTTTGAACTGGTACAAAGATATCCATTCTGTATTTGAAAAGTATGGAATCGGCCGCGCAGCATGGAACTACAAGGAAAAGGACTACGATATCCAGGGCGAACACTACGCTCCGATCATCGATGAACTTGTGAAGTACATGTAAAATGAAATAGTCCCATTACTTGCAGTGCCTTTTATCACAGTGTACTACACCAATCACGCCCATCTACCTTTGTTTCAACTTGTTTCTATATGCACGCGTCTCCGACCTCGATAAGGACGTTGAGGATCTCCGACGCGGCAAAGAAACGTTGAAACTCAGTCGATTTCGCTACCGATTGTGTGTAGTACACTGTGATAATCAAGACATTTTGCAAGTAATGGGACTATTTTCCTTTTTCACTATCTCTGTATTGCTCTTGCTTTTGTCAGGAGACAAACTGTCTCCACTCCGCGTGTGAGCGGAAACATGTCCACTGGTGTCATTCTGATGACCTGGTAGCCATGCTTTGTCATATATTTCAAGTCGCGGACAAGGCTCTCCGGACCGCAGGATATATACACGACCCTTTTAGGTCCAAGGGTTATGACCGATGACATGAACTCCTCGGTACTTCCTGATCTTGGAGGATCCATGAATACCACATCTATGCTGTCACCCTCCTCAGCAACATCCACCATAAATCTTCCGGCATCGTTGCTGTAAATGTCAACATTCTGTATCTTGTTCATCTTCACATTTACCCGAGCGTCATGCACAGCTGCCTCATTCAGTTCCACGCCGATAACCTTCTTTGCACGGTCACTTGCAGCTATGCCTATGGTTCCTATGCCACAGTAGGCATCGATCACAGTCTCCTTCTTCTTGAGATCAGCATACTTTATGGCTTTGCCATATAGAACCTCAGTCTGCTCCGGATTGACCTGATAGAAACTGCCCGGCGATATACGGAAACGCTTTCCGCACAGAATATCTTCTATATAGCCTTTGCCGTAAATGACCTGATTCCTGTCGCCAATTACCATACTGGTGTCTTTCATGTTGATATTCTGGACAACCGTTGTAATCTCCGGATGAGCCGTCACAAGTGCCTTTGCGAGATTCTTCTTGGACGGGAATACCGGCGACGCCGTGACTATGATCACCATGATCTGCCCGCTCTTTCTTCCAACTCTTATCTGCAAATGCCTTATAAGTCCGGTTCCTGTATCCTCGTTGTATATCTGGAGCTTGAACGACTTTATGAGTCTGGCAAATGTCTTGATGATGGCAGCTGCCTTCTCATCTTCCACATAACAGTTTTCGACTGGTAGGATATTATGCGTACCTTCCTCGTACACTCCTGAAATTATCTCCCCACTCTTCATTCTTCTGAATGCTGCAGTGACCTTATTCCTATAGTGATGCGGATTCTCCATACCTATTATCTTGTCCACCGGACCAAATCCGCTGAGCAGATCATCTATATACTTCTGTTTTTCTGCAAGCTGCTGCTCGTATGGAATGTCTACATACTGACAGCCACCGCACAGGTGGGATATAGGACATTTGCTGTTTGGATTAGACTTATATTGTGATGAGTGTTTCGTGTTCTTCTCTCCACCAGTCACATCATACTTTTTTCTAGCCCTGCTATGTGGCTGTCTTTTTCTTTCGTTTACATTGCCACTCATTTTATTATTTTCTTCTCTACGAGGCTTTCCCCCGTATCTTCGCTCTGCCATCATTTTACCTCATTATGAAATGTTCTTGAGCAGACGCATGCAACGCGCTTCGCGCAGCGTCTGCGTGTTCACAAGGATTCCTCCCGCTTACGCGGGTCCCTCCTTATGAAATATTCTTTATTGCCTGGTAACATACCTCGCCCATGACCGCGTGTCCGTCCTTATTCGGATGTATATCAAAATTGGTCGTCACGCCTTCACCATATGCTGCATTCACGAGATTATTCGGATTTATCTCAAATGCCGTGTACCAGTCGCCGACAGCACATCCCTGCGCCTCAGCTATATCATTTATATTCTCATTGAGTCTCTTCACCAAGTCGTCTGTAAATCCTGCCAGCGTAAGGTCCTCTCCCTCGACTGCAAGATCCAGATCCACATTCCTATATGGATTGTATATTGTGAACATGATTATCTGGGCATGATCATTTTTCTCTCTGAGTGCCTTGATGATCGCCTCTGTATTCTCCTTGCACTTCGCAAGACTGCTTTCCTCATCAGCACACACTGCCGCGTAGTCATTCGATGACAGAATATTACCCGCAAGGTTTGTGTATATCAGATCATCCGCTGCGTGTAGAACATCATTTGCACCGATATCCACGGTAATTACATCCGCATAATCAAGCATGCCGATCTCACCGCTGTTTATCATATCAAGAAGCTCTCTGCTGGTAAGCCCGTTCACACCATAATTCCTCTCAGTGCATTTGATCCCAGCCGCATTTAACTTTGTAGCTGCCACCGCCGAGAACCTGTTCTTCTCCGCATCGGCAAGTCCATACCCCTTCGTCAGGGAATCGCCAAGCGCCACATATATCATTGTCTTATCATCCTTTGCTGTATGATCCGATGAACCATCGCCGTTTCCCGAACCGTGGTCCTCTGTCTTTTGTGATTCTGCCTTTTCGTCCGCCTGTTCCTGTCCAATTGTCTGTCCATTGCCAGCTACATCATCACCATTTTTGTCATTTGCACCGCAGCCCGTCAGCAGCCACATGCCACAGAGCGCCACACAAAACATGCAAAGTTCAACCAACCTACATCTATATGTCACTCTATCACTCCTATTCTCCAGTGAGCGTCACCTTTATCATATCATGGTGAACCGCCTCAAGAAACTTTCCAAATATATCCTCAGTCCCGATCTTCAGGCTTGACGTGCACACACACGGATGGCATCCAAGGTATTCGCCCTTCATAACATCCTCGTCAACAAGCAGCTGCACATGATTCTCATGATCATTCATGAGTCCCATGACGCTGACCGCCCCCGGTCTGATATCCAGATACTTCTCCATATCCTCCGGCGATGCAAATGAAAGTCTTGCGCTGCCTATCTGTGATGTGATCTCCTTCGTCTTGAACGGCTTATCCCCCGGCATCATGAGCAGATAAAATTGCGTCTTCTGTCTGTTGCAAAGAAACAGATTTTTGCAAATAGTCGACCCAAGAACTGCATCTATCTCATAACACGCTTCCATCGTGTCCGCAGGCGCGTGGTCCGTGCGCCAATACTCTATGCCATTGTCGTCAAGAAAATCATAAACTCTGATCTCCCTCTCAAGTCGTCCTTCATTTGTTTCTGGTCTGCCTTTGTATAATTCCATTTGTATGCCTCCGTCAGTAATCGGTTATATAGGAGCCCTGTCTCCTCGTACGCGTAAATCATATCACGTTTTCTGTGGTGTTGCCATATAAAACAAGCAATATAAAATCATGTCTCTGAGAGTGTGAACGAATACCGCCCATACCTTACAAAAACAAAAAGGAACAATCTGGCAATATCAAATGCACCTGCGTTCAACTGATGCACTCAATAATATCCCATTGTTCCCTTTTATGATAATTCTCTACAGCATATTGCCTTGTCTGAGATATTCAAGAAACCCCTCGCATCCCTGACACACATCCCTATATGTCTCATCAAATCGTCCCGTATACCAAGGATCAGCTATAGATTGTCCATACCTTCCCGCATAATCGAGCAACAAATGTATCTTGTCCTGATCATCTGAACCAGTTATACGCATCGTGTTCCTCACATTTGCTGTATCTGCACAGAGCAGATAATCATAATATTCATAATCCTGCCTTGTAACCTGCCTGGCTCTCTTGTCACTAAAGTCCGTATAAGCCGTCTTGCCTATGCCATGTGCCCTCAGAACTTCCTGCGCCGGTGGATATATCGGGTTGCCCTTTCCTCCCCAGATCTCCTCTGTGCTGGTAGCCGCAGAGGCTATATCAAATTTATCTGCTATGCCGAGTTTTTCCACCATGTCCTTGAGGACGAACTCGGAGATAGGGGAACGGCAGATGTTGCCGTGGCAGATGAACATTATTTTTATCATTCCTTAATTTCCTTTCAAAAAGCCCGTATTTTCAAGGTTTTCGGGCATAAATACAATTTTATCCAGCTACGTTTTTCGCAACCGAAACCAGCATAATTCGGCATAATCCAGCATAATTCGATGGTCATTCTTGGTAAAATTCTTGGTAAAATAATACCCCTTTATCTGATTTACCAATGAAAAAAACTACACTATGCCATGACAGAATATCCGTTTCTTTCTTCATCAATATTGAGAAGATTTATATCTCCTCTAAGATTATCCCAATCTACATGCGTATAAACATCTAGCGTGACACTAATTTCAGAATGCCCCATAAGATATTGCAAATGCTTAGGATTGACACCACTGCTCGCCATATGTGAACAATATGTATGTCTGCATACATGTGGAGTTATCTTGGGAAGTTCTGCTTTATAAATCCTGTTATGCTTTTCTATGATATGCTGAAAATACTTCTCCCAGTGCAATGCCACCATTGGCATACCATTCTTATCATAGTATAAAAAGTCCTTATAAACCTTACCATTACTATCTTTTATACCAGTTTCATTTCTTGGCAATTTCCTATTATCAATAATAACCCTAAAGCAATCAACAACATCATCTGTTATTGGAATTATCCTTGTTCCAGCATTTGTTTTTGTTTTTTGTATTATATATTGCATATCAGAAGTACGCTGTAACTGATGATTAATATTCACTGTCTTATTATCTAAATCAATATCAGCAACTGTCAACCCTGTAAATTCAGAAATCCGCATACCAGTATAGAACAAAATATACATTCCTTCATAATATCTTGAAAAATGCTTATCATTCTTAACAAATTCCAGAAACCTTCGTTTTTGTTCATGTGTTATAGCCTCACGTCTTACTGAATCATTAATAATTACTCCTACTAAAGGAAACTCAAATGGATTTTTTACAATCAGGTCATCGTTGACTGCCATTTGAAAAGCAGGTCTCAATACCCCTCTAATAGTATGAATCGAACTGTAACTTTTCTTGTCAACTTGTTGTAATTTGATAAGCCACTCCTTTGCATCTGAAACCCTTATATCAGATATTGCTTTCTTCCCAAACAAGTCATTAGCTAATATATTCTTTACAGTTTTATAACCTGCTCTTGTAGTAGGTCTTACTCCTGTTTTCTGTAATATATACTTATTAACCAACTCAGCTACTGTTGTAGAAGATATATATCGAACACGCTGTTCATCTCTTTTTCTTTCCATCAATCTTATTTTTTCACGTAAGCACAAATCCTTTCTCTTACCTGATGGAATAATGTCTGTTTCAACTAATGTCCAACTATACAAACACTTTGTAACACCTTCATCAATATATGTATATCTATACCTTCCATCTTTTTGTTGGGTTTCTCCATTTTGGAGTATTCTACCCTTCTTATCACGTCTTTTATAAGAATACTTTTCTCTACTCATTACTTCTCCTCGTATTATATAGTAGTAGTTTTTAGAGACCCTCTCCAAGGTCTTAACAACTATTAAGTCATAGTCTCGTCTTTACCTCTTCTGTAGGTTCGACTATGATATATACGATACTGTGGATTGTTTGAGTTCTCCTAC
>JBNMKK010000050.1:0-15817 GCA_050874325.1 Coprococcus sp.
AGACATTACGCACACGTTGACTGTCCAGGACATGCTGATTACGTTAAGAACATGATCACTGGTGCAGCTCAGATGGATGGTGCTATCCTTGTTGTTGCAGCTACAGACGGTGTTATGGCTCAGACAAAGGAGCATATCCTTCTTTCACGTCAGGTTGGTGTTCCTTACATCGTTGTATTCCTTAACAAGTGTGATATGGTAGACGATGAGGAGCTTATCGAGCTCGTTGAGATGGAAGTTACAGAGCAGCTCGAGGAGTACGGTTTCAATGATTGTCCTATCGTTAAGGGTTCAGCTCTTAAGGCTCTTGAGGATCCAATGGGACCTTGGGGCGACAAGATCATGGAGCTTATGGAGACAGTTGATTCATATATTCCAGATCCACAGAGAGATACAGATAAGCCATTCATCATGCCTGTAGAGGACGTATTCACAATCACAGGTCGTGGTACAGTTGCTACTGGTAGAGTAGAGGCTGGTACACTTCACCTCAATGAGGAAGTTGAAATCGTTGGTATTAAGCCAGAAATCCAGAAGACAACAGTTACTGGTATCGAGATGTTCAGAAAGCTTCTTGATGAGGCTCAGGCTGGTGATAACATCGGTGCTCTTCTTCGTGGTATCAAGAGAGAGGACATCGTAAGAGGTCAGGTTCTTTGTAAGCCAGGTTCAATCACATGTCATACAAAGTTCACTGCTCAGGTTTACGTTCTTACAAAGGACGAGGGTGGTCGTCATACACCATTCTTCAACAACTATCGTCCACAGTTCTACTTCAGAACAACAGACGTTACAGGTGTATGTAACCTTCCAGCTGGTACAGAGATGTGCATGCCTGGTGATAACGTAGAGATGACAATCGAGCTCATCCACCCAATCGCTATGAGCCAGGGTCTTACATTCGCTATCCGTGAGGGTGGTAGAACAGTAGGTTCAGGAAGAGTTGCTACTATCATCGAGTAATCAATATTTGATTATAGATAAATTCAGTAAAATCAAGGCTTCCAGAGGTTTTCCTCTGGGAGCCTTTTTGACGTTGTGAAATGAAAAATGCCACAGGATTTGCTCCTGTGGCAACATTTTGGCAACAAAAAAATTTATAAGCTTGATTTTCTGCTTATTTTCTAGATGATTTTTCGATCTTTCTTCGATGTTCTTCATATAAATCATCAAAACTGTGATTGAGGGAAGCTGACCTTGGGTATATATCCATCCAGTAGTTAAAGCGGTCTTCTGCCTGCGCAATCAGCGCATCTTGTTCTGTTTTATCTGATAGCAAATCTGCACTTGCAATAGTATCCTGATATTTTTTCCATTCATCAAACCATAGAGCAATATCTGGAAGGTTAAACTGTGGATTTCCAGCAGTATCAAATTTCCCATTTTTATTACGGAAAACACGGAATAAAGCGTGCATATCTTCACCCACAACATTCTTTGGAACAGCAAGAACTTCCGGGTTTACACCTAGTGCATCCGCGATCTGATTGACCTTATCCTGTTTGGGTGTACGGACATTTGTCTCGTATTGCTTTATCATACCCTCACTGATATGTGACAGGTATGCAAGCTGCTTTTGCGTGAGATTATTCCGTTCACGTATTCTTTTTATATTTTCGCCAATTGTCATGATACTCCACCTCATAAGACCTTATTTACTAATATTAACAGTTATTTGAGCGTTTGAAAAGCAAAAAATACTTGACGTTAGCAAAAAGATAACCTATAATGCAATCATAAAAAGATAGCAAAAAGCTAACGAACAGAAAAGAGGTGAAGAGATATGGCAAAAATATATTACTTATCAGCAAAGGATGTCGCAAAAATACTTAATGTATCGTTAAGTACGGCGTACAAGGTGATTAAGGATGGCAACAAAAGGTTAAGTGAAGCAAGCTATCAGACTCTGCCTGGACGAATTCCGGCACCAATGCTTGAGAAAATGTACTTTGGGTTAAATCTGTCTGATGGAGAGGGGGATGATTTACATGCCTGTGTATAAGGATGCGGATGGTAAGAAATGGAGAGCTGTCTATCGAATTAAGCTGCGGGATGGCAGCACAAAGCAGAAATCTAAACGTGGATTCCGTACGAAAAAGGAGGCAGAGGCCTATATTGTGGAACAGCAAAAGGCGATGAAAACTGATCTTGGAATGACGCTTAGTACATTTATAACTGAGAAGTATATGCCGGATAAGAAAGGCGTGTTGAAGGAAAGAACATATCTGACAAAGGAGCATATGATTAGAACACATTTGCTTGAAGCTCCGATTGCAGGTATGAGTATAAATGCGGTTCAGCCGGAAGATATAATTGCGTGGCAGAATGAAATACTGAAGCAGGGATATTCGGAATGCTATAACAGAACACTCAACAACCAGATAGTCGGAATATTCAACCACGCAGAACGATACTATGGTCTTGAAAAGTCTCCATGCCGGGGAATTGCCAAGATTGGAAGGTCGGATGCTGAAAAACAGATGCTGCGGTATTGGACGCATGAAGAATTCTTGAAATTCTTAGCTTCTATAAGTCCCGAGACAGATGCTATGTACCATCTTTTGTTTCAGTTGCAGTATTACTGTGGATTCAGAATCGGAGAGACTCTTGCGCTGACAAAAGCTGATATTGATTTTGCTGGGAAATCAATATTTATCTCTAAAACGTATGACAGGAGAAATAAAAAGGATATTATTACAGAACCGAAAACGAAAAATTCCATTCGGCGGGTTTATTTGCCTGATTCGTTGTGTGATGAATTAAAGAGATATGTGGGTGGTTTGTATGAATATCCAGAGGATGCCAGAATATTTCCGGTGATTATAAGAGCTGTTGAAACAAAAATGCACAGGCAGATGGAGAAAGCCGGCATGACAAATATAATCAGAGTGCATGACCTTAGACACAGTGCTGCTTCATTCTATCTGTCACAGGGAGCAGATATGTATGCAATACAACGACTACTTGGACATGCCAGCATAGAAGAGACGATTCGTACATATTCGCATTTCAGCATTGAGCAGGACAGACAGATCGCAAATATTGTGAACAAGCTAAATCGGAAAGGGGATGATTGGTTTGCCGATATTAAAGAATAAAACACAGGGCAACTTTGTGATGGTTGGCAAGGATATTCTTAAGAATAAGGAGTTAAAACTGACGGATAGAGGAATGCTGGCAACACTCCTATCACTGCCAGATAAGTGGGACTTTTCGATAGTGGGGCTTACAAAGATACTGCCGGATGGAAAGAGTGCAATCCAGGCAAGTTTAAATCGTCTTGAAAACTGTGGTTATTTGACAAGAACACAGGGACGAGGGATGCATGGTGAGTATGGAGATACTTACCTTGAGATTCATCAGATCCCGATTTCACCGTGTACCGAAAATCGGGATACGGATAATCGGTATACCGAAAAACAGTATGCGGAAAATCGGCATACCGAAAATGAGCCACAATATAAGAATAAAGTATCTGGTAATAAAGAATTAAAAAATAAACAATGTGATTATGAGACAAGAGGAAAGCGAGGCAGTTACAAAAATGGAGGCAGTCGAGTCAAGAACAAAGAAGCATCCGGAAAATGCAATCGAACAGAAGAAACATGGACTGATGCAGAGGCAGAATTATATGGTTTATAAATGCCCGGTGTGTAGAGATACGGGTATAGAGTTGTACGTTGCTGATGATGGACATGAATACGCGAGAGATTGTAAGTGTGGATTGTGGCAGAGAGAGCGGACAAGTAGGATGCTGAGTTTTGCAGATATACCGGAAGCATTTGCGGGACTGAGACTTGACAGCTTTGATACATCAATATATGACATGACCAATTCCCGGAAGATAGCCGACATGAATATGCAGATAGCAAATTATTGGCTGGACGATTTCGAGAAAATGCAGGATCGTGGTATGGGGTTATACATGTATTCGGCGGTAAAAGGAAGTGGCAAGACAAGATTTGCTGTTTCTTTGGCAAATGAGATCATAGAAAGATATGCCGTTGGCGTTAAATTTGCAACATCGGTACAGATATTGAACGAGATAAAGGCTTCATGGAGCAGTGACACGCAGATGACCGAGCACAGACTGCTGGATGAGCTTACAGATGTGGATGTTTTGGTAATAGATGATTTCGGGATAGAGGTGCCGAAGGACTGGTCTATGGAGAGGTTCTATCAGATTGTCAACAGCAGGTATATACATAAAAAGATAACAATATATACGAGCAACAGCGCACCGGAAGATCTCCTGTATGATGATCGTATCACGAACCGGATAGAGGAAAACACATACCAACTCAGATTTCCATCTGAATCGGTGCGGAAGCTGCTTAGGGAGAGACATCAGGCGGAACTTGTAAAGATGATGAAAGGGGGTGTGGCGTAATGACAACAGGACGACTTGGATATAACAGCGTAAACGACAGATATGGACTGCTTGTGTCCGATCTGTGGGAGCACAGTGGATTTCACTGCGGGGAGGGGCTTGAGGTCATGGTAGATGACAAATGGGTGCCGACTCGCATGGAAATGTGCTGGAACGATGATGGCAGTCATGACTGGTATCTCGTTGGCACTCCTTATTGCGGTAATCTGGAATATGTCAGAGCAAGGGTATAAGGAGTGACATTGGATAATCGTGGTACTGGTGGCAGATGTGTACTTACATGTGCGTTGCCAGCGTTGTGGTTATCCCCAAGAAGCCCTCGGCGCATGAGAGCCCTCGGAGAGCGTCTAGTTTTGATACGCAGTGTCAAAACTAATAAGGCGTTACTTCTGACAGAAGTAACAAGACTTTAGCTGGGTTGAGAGTAAGAGATTGGAGGTGAGAAGCAGTGGGAAAGACGATATCATTTGTAAAAGGCAGGGGGCATATCAGCCACAACAACAGAGACTTTATCAGCAATAACGTAGTGCCTGAGCGGACGGAATGGAACCGAACTTATGTGAAAGAGAGCATAGAATCAGCATATGACACCTGTTTTGGACAGGCGTTAAAGGACTACAATGCCAGGCAGAAACGAAAAGACCGACAGAAGCATGACTATATAACGGAGATCAGAAATTCCAAAAATAAAGAGAAAGTATTTTATGAGAATGTGGTGCAGATCGGATCTAAAAACGATACAGCAGTGGCAGATGAAAACGGCTGTATGACGGACGAAGCAGCAAAGGCGGCGAAGGTTCTTGAAAAATATGCACAGACATTTCAGGAGAGAAATCCGAACCTGTATCTGTTCAACTGTGTGCTGCACATGGACGAGGCAACGCTGCATTTGCATATGGATTATATCCCGGTGGCGCACGGATACAAGTCCGGCATGGAGACACGGAACAGCCTGACGAAGGCACTGCAACAGATGGGATTTGATAAGGCAAAGAGCCGGAATGAGAATGAAACCGTTGCATGGCAGAAGCGGGAACGTGAATATCTGACGGAGCTTTGCCAGGAGCAGGGAATAGAGATAGATGTTCTCGGAATCAGTCGTGATAATCTGACCTTGCCGGAGTACAAGGCTGCTATGCGGGAAGTCGAAAGTCTGGAGGAACAGGCAGACCGGATCAAGGTAAACAATCAGGAGCAGTGGCATGAAAACATACAACTGAAAGTGGAAGCCCAGAGACTCACTACTGATGTGGAACAGTTGGAAGAGAAAGCGGTGGAGCTTGCCGGACGGATAGATCAGCTTGAGACAAAGGAGAGGGAGCAGTGCGACAAAATAGATAAATATGGTATCAGAGCTGATGGCATTGCCAAGATATCAAAGGAAGTGGCGGCAGAGGTCAAGATAGTAAAGGCAGCGGCAACACCCGTCAAATCCATATTCGGTGGTGAGGCGTATGTCAAAGTCAAGAAGTCCGAATGGAGCCGGATCGAGGCGACATTTGAGAAAGCGCTTACAAGAAATAAGCTGCTGGATAGGTATGAGGCAAAGATAGCTGAGCTTGAAAAGACCGTGGACTATCTGAAAACACGGGTGGAGAAATACATAAATCGTATAAAAGAAATGAAGAAGTTTCTGACTGAGAAGAACCTGCTGCATGAGTTCCTGAATCTGACGAGAAAACAGGAACAGGAAACTATGCAGGAGAGGATTGACAGGAAGAATGCAGAGGCAAGAGAAAAGAATGAGCAGACAGACCGGAGTGAACGGAGAAATAGAGGCGTTTATGGACATAACATATGAGAAGAATGGCGAATTTCGCCGCTGTGAATGATTATGAAATAAATCTTGAAAACTGTGTTAATAACGAATATAATGCTTTAAAGTATTAAAGTGAATGTATCAAGTTTTCTATGAAAACTTGATATGCGGCTCCAGCCATTTGCCGAAGGCAAATTCTTCATGGCTGGAGTTCGATAGAAAGGGGCATATGAATGAATATTACATACAGGATGGAAGGGGATTATTTTATTCCAAATATATCAGCAAACGATGAGCCGGAGCAGGCACTAACCAAGTATGGTATGCTCCGGGAGAGTTTTCTGAAAAATCATTATAAAGGTATTTACACAGGAAAGTTGTTGGCCGGCACATTGAAAAAGTACTGCCTCGATATACAGAGTCAGGCGGAAAATATGGCAGAATGCCTCACAAAGCAGCTAATGGCGGTAGAAGGTATTAGTGAGGATTTGAAAAGCCATGATCAGATGGAATGGGTACGCAGGATGAATTCGATAAGAAATAGGGTGGATGAAATTGTGCTGACAGAGATTGTATATAAGATATAATCGATTACCTGTTCAAATCAGTAAGGCATACAAGATCCAAGGGTGGGATAATGAGTTTGGTTGAAAGGGGTGAGCTGGCATGGCATAGGTTGATATGGGAAATCTGACAAAAGAAGCACGGATGACATATATATCCGCGGATTTTATTGAACGGACGGAGGAGCAATTACATGCTGCTGAGACAGAAATCCGGGAGAATATGGATAAGATGAAAGATATGTCGCCAGTTGAACGGTTTCGGGTTGAGCGGGGGATATATGATAAGTATACGATTGGTTAAATAGACATTGGAAACATTGTATGCACCTCATAGCTGTTTTGCAATGGCAGTTGTGGGGTGTTTTTGTATCTTTTAGCGTGAATTGTAATCTGAGATTCCATACCCAGCATCTCAGATTGATTCAAAAAGTTAATAGTAATAAGGGTAAAGGAAGGGTATGGATTTTCCTTTACAAATTCAAGAGACTGGCTGGATTGTTAGTCTCTTTTTTGTTATGCTTTGATTTCTGGCGGCTGGAAAGGAGCTACCATGTCAAAGTTTTTAACATATGAAGATCGATTAGTTATTGCACAACTCCTTCAGGAGAATGCTTCCTTTGGAGTGATAAGGAAAAAAATTAGGAAAGGATCGCACCACGATTGCAAAGGAAATAAAAAAGCATTCCTATGATAAGAAAAGTGGTCGCCCGGGATATCCTTACAATCCATGCAAGCATCGAAGTACATGCAAAGCTAAAAAGCTTTGTGGAAACAGTTACACGCATCAATCAGCGTATAAATGTAGCTTGTGTTCCGAGTGTACATTGCATTGCCCAGATTTTGCAGAGGATATATGTTCCGTTAAAACAAAACCTCCATATGTATGTAATGGCTGCAGCCAGCTCCATAAATGCACCTTGTTAAAACGCATTTATGATCCGTCAGATGCTCATGAGATGGCACATCAGTCTATTTCGAAATCCAGAACAGGCATTTTATCCAATGAGGATGATATAGCAAGGATAAATGGAATCATAAGCCCGCTGGTTAAAAATGGACAGTCACTTCATCAGATTTATATAGAGCATGTAGATGAAATCATGTGTAGCGAAAAAACATTGTATAACTATGTTGATGCCCAGCTTTTTGATATCCGGAACATTGATCTGCCGCGTAAGGTAAAATATCGTCCGCGTTACAAACAGCCTGAATTCAAGGTAGACAGAGGGTGCCGTATTGGCAGAAACTATACTAATTTTCAGAAGTTTCTCGAGGCAAATCCAGAGTCTACTGTTGTGCAGATGGACAGTGTTATCGGACGTATAGGAGGCAAATGTCTGCTTACCATACATTTCGTTGAAACAAGTCTAATGCTTGCATTTCTGAGAGACTCAAACACGTCAGCATCTGTCATACAGATCATAAACCTGTTGGATAAAGTTCTCGGAAGTAAAACCTTTTCACAACTGTTTCCTGTTATTCTGACGGATAATGGAAGCGAGTTCTCAAATCCAAAAGCGATTGAAAAACGTGATACGATTCCGTGTAACAGAACAAACGTGTTTTACTGTGATCCAAGTGCTCCTTATCAAAAGGGAGCCTGCGAAGTAAATCATGAATTGATACGCCGCATTTTACCAAAAGGAAGCAGCTTTGATGATCTGACACAGAAAGATATTTTTCTGATGATGGATCATATCAATTCTTATAAAAGAAAAAAGCTGAACAACCGTAGCCCATACGAAACGTTCAGCTTTTATTACGGAGAAGATATACTTAAGAAACTTGGATGTAAACCGGTTGCAGCCGAAAACATCATCTTAAAGCCTAAACTTCTCAGAAAGTAACAGATAAATTTGCAAAATGCCGCCAGAACAAAGACGGCAGAATAACTATAAAACAGGGATGGATTCTCCGAATACAAAAATTTTGAACGGGATTTGATCTCTGGTTTTTGTACGCAAATTTATCACTGAACGTATTATAACATGTCAATGTACAAATGAAAATCCGGGAAATTCGCTTACAAAACGGGATTTTCGTTTACAAAGTGGGAATCTCGCTTACAAAATGAGATTTTCATTTACAAAGAGAGACTCTTGAGTTACAAACGGGACGCTCGTTGTACATTTCACCTAAGATAAACCGTTATTTACCTTATGGGTATAAAATAATTGACAGTTTAAAATACAAAGTTTATACTTGAAATAATAGAATTTAATTTTGAAAGAGGTACCATTATGAATGTATCAGAACAAATTAAAATATTATGCATACGATCCAATATTAGTGTATCTGAGTTGGCTAGAAGAGTAGGAACATCACCGCAGAATTTTAATGCTAAACTAAAGAGAGAGACATTTACAATTTCGGATTTAGAGAAGATTGCGGAAGTGGTAGATTGTACATTTGAGAGGCGTTTTGTATTAGAGAATGGAGATAAAATATAATGGGTGAAAAAAAGTTCAATTATAGTCAATTTTATTCTAATAGAGATGTTATTTCCTTTTTTTCTGGAGCGATGGGATTGGACATAGGATTGGAAAAAGCAGGCTTGAATGTTAAAATCGGACAAGACTTTGAACCTACATGTATAGAGACAATGAAGGCAAATGGATACAAAGTATTGGGTGGAGATATCCGAGAAATTGAACCACAACAAATGCTGGATTTGGCGGGATTGAATGTAGGAGAGCCTTTTTTGGTATGTGGAGGACCTCCTTGCCAGCCATTTTCAACAGCAGGGAAACGACTAGGAATTAATGATCCGAGAGGAAGTTTATTTATGGATTATATTCGGATGATTGATTATATTAAACCTCGCTTTTTTATAATGGAAAATGTTAAAGGTATTATGTCCGCACCTTTAAGACATGTTCCTATAGCGGAAAGAAATGCGGATGATCCAGAACAACAGCTTGGGACAGTATTAGATGTTATCTTATCTGAATTTGATAAACTTGGGTATAAAACTGTTTATGGTGTGTTGGATGCAGTAAACTATGGAGTCCCACAATTTAGAGAAAGATTTGTATTGATTGGAAGCAGAGACCATGAAGATATATTCTTGCCAATTCCTACACATTTTCAGATTCATCAAAAGGAAGAGTATAGATGGAAAACTGTAGGAGAAGCAATCGGTGATATAGAAAATGAAAGGGGAGAATGTGCAACATTAAGTAAGGAGCGTGCACATTACTTAGAAATGGTTCCAGAAGGCGGAAATTGGAAAGATTTACCTGAGGATATAAAGAAAATTGCAATGGGGGGGGCATATGAGTCTGGTGGCGGGAAAGTAGGATTTTATAGACGATTATCTTATAGTCAACCGGCACCTACCGTTGTGACATCACCTGTGCAGAAGGCAACAATGATGTGCCATCCAAGAATGAATAGACCTCTGAGTGTACATGAGTATGCAAGATTACAACAATTTCCAGAAGGATGGAAATTTATAGGAACCACGGCTGCAAAATATAGGCAGATAGGAAATGCAGTCCCAATTGGTTTGGCAGAGGCAATCGGACGTGCGATTATTGCGACAGCAGATAAAACAGCGTTGATTAAGACCAAAAGATTTAGAGGAACAGATATTCATAATAGAATAAAAAATGCATTGGAATTAGGAGGAAATGCGGTATGCCAATAAATAGTAGTTACGATGAAAAAGAAGTTATAGAGGCAATTGCACGGGCATTAGAAACTTTCTATGCAAATTTGATTGCAAAAATAGATGAATTAAATATTCAAAAAATAATGAAAAGAAAAAATCCTTATTTGTATCGTGCAAAAGCTATGCAGAATGCAGCTGAAATTGTTGAATCAGTGCTTACTGCGTTCGTGAGTTCAAGCGAAGAAACAATATTCGGCAATTGCTTTTTTGAACCTATTGCAATTGCTGCAAGTAATGGGAATAAGGCGCTTGCTGAAGGGATTGATATTATGATTCAAGATAAGAGTGAGAATACGATGTATGCAATTGCTGTTAAGAGCGGGCCATCTGTATTCAATGCGGATAGCAAGAAACGTCAAGAACAAAACTTTATGGCTGCATCAAAACTTGCGCAACAGGCAAAGGCGAGATATGAGGCGTATGTGGGATATTGTTATGGAAAAAAGAAAGATTCTGGTCGCGGAAAACCAAAGATGTATCAGGAATTGGCTGGAAAGAGTTTTTGGACAGAATTAACAGGAGATGAAGAATTTTACAAGAAGATTATTACATATATGGGTACCTTGCCAGAGCAGTATGTAGCACAGTACCAGGACAGTTATAATAAAGCAGCAAATAGATTAGTGCGAGTGTTCTCAAATGATTTCTGCAAAGAGGATGGAAGTATTGATTGGGAAAAACTAGTGGAGTTTAATTCTGGTGATTAATCGAGGTGATATAAGTGGAAATAATTGATTTTGTTAATCAAATTAATTTAGGTGAGCAATCAGAAATAGACAGAACAAAGTTTGTGTGTTTTTTTGAATATAAAAGAACAGGAAAAACAACATTCTGCATGAGTGAAATATGTGACTTGTTACAGGCCTTTGGATTTAATAGACCGAATGTGTCGCGTCTTAAAACTAAATTGATAAAGGGAAATGAAAAAGTCATGCTTTCTAGGAATGCCGGGAAGGAATTCGAGTTTATTCCAATTGTTTTGCAAAAGTTAGAAAGTGACTATGGAAATTTATGGAGTGATACAGTTTCGGTTAAGTCGAATAGTGAATTGATTGATGAAGTGAAATTTGGAGGTAAGAAACCATATATTGATCGTATAATCAAACAAATCAATTTTACCTATGACAATAATTGTTATGATGCATGTGCTGTTTTGCTGAGGAGATTATTCGAAATTTTACTAGTACTTGCATATCAAAGAAATGGTGTGGAGCAGGATATTACAAATGAACAAGGACATCATTTTATGTTAGAGGGAATTGTAAAGAATGCAAAAACAAATGCCACGCTGAATTTTTCTTCTCGTGTAAAAAACAATTTTGATATCTTTAGAGAAGTGGGAAATAATTCAGCTCACAGTATCACCTATACGGCAAGCAAAAAAGATATCGATGATATAAAAATTGCATATAGAGTAATGTTAGATGAACTATATGATAAAGTAGGAATCTCATAGGAGGAAAGTTATGGATAATCAATTGAAAGTAAAGTTTAAAATAGGAAATATTGTTGAATTTGAGACAGAAGGAAAGTCAGAGGATGTTGAAAAAGAGAGACAGGAGTTTTTATCTCAAATATTACCCGCTGCGATTAGTGCAGTAGAGGCAACAAGAGTTAGCAATGTAACGAATGAAATAGTTGAAATTCCCACATCTAATACACCAGTGTTGGAATTACAAGATATGGGAGAATGTAGTGTGAATGAGTTCCTTAATCAAAAGGGTTTTTCAAAACAAATTGATATTGCGTTAGGATTGATTTATTATAAAGAGAAGTTTTGTAATGTGATAGATGTAAATAGTGACGATTTAAAAAACTATTTTAGTGAAGCGAAAATTCCAGTACCAGGAAATGTGAGTGATGTGCTTGGCAAACTAGTGGGAAAAGCAATGATAATGAAATCAGATGTCAGAGGACGTTATAAATTGACAAGGAACGGAACTCAATTTATAGACGAGTTTATGCCGACAGAGAAGAAAACAACAAGTAAAAAGAAAACACCTGCATTGAAAGGTGGTTCACATAGTTCAAAAGAATCGTACCAAATGAATAAAGACTTAAATTTGTTACCTAATGATAGAGAAACTTTTCAACAATTTTATGAAAAGAAAGAACCTAAAACAGGTATTGAAGTAAATACGGTTGCGGTTTACTATTTGGAAAAAATTTTAGAAAAACAGGAAATCACCATAGAGGATATTTACACATGTTATAAAAATGTGAATGCAAGAATTCCCAAAGCATTAAAGCAAAGCTTAAATGATACAAGTTCTTCGAAATATGGGTATATTAATGTGGTAAATAATTATTATACAGTATCAACAGTTGGAGAAAATTTTGTGGAGTTTGATTTGCCAAAAAAGAAGAAAGACAATAAGATCAAAGGATAAACAACATAATGCCTCATCTCTAGGTAGGAGATGAGGCACATCTGTTAAAACACTTCCAAACTATCCTCCGCATCCACCCATGCCTGCATCTCTCCATCAAGTGTAAGCCGGGCATATTCCAGCGGATTATCAATTGCCAGAGCATTCAGACACCTCTGGGAATTAGGAGTAGTCCGTATCTCGGATTCTGCCAGGTTACAGTCAATCCGGAGGATGTAGCCATTATAGTGGTTAATGTCGATGCTGTTATGCATCGGGTTATATTCAGCGTGTAATAATTTCATTGTTATTAGCCCTTTCATTTGAATTGGAGGTAAAAAGCCCATGGGCTTATTTTGGACTAGAAAAACTTTCAAAATAGATATAATAATCACAAAACGTACCATTTTATAAATAAAATATAACTATAAATATTCAGAACAATACAAGTTGTGATATTAACAGTTGTGTTGCAACTATCATTGAGTAATTTTGACTTGAATGATAGTTCAATAATATAAGACTTTTCAAGGGTTTCGGAGATTTATCTCCGGAACCCTTTTTTAGGTTTATATCTAAAATTGATAAATCCTAAATTCTGTATTATTATGTTGTAGTATAGCTTAGGAGTTAATTGGATGGGTACGTTATTTGCAGTATTATGGTTCGGATTAAGGATAGGCAGGTGGGAAAATGTATAAAAATGAACAATGGTTAAAATGGGCTGTGGAGCTGCAGGCATTGGCACAGAGCGGTCTATATTATGGAAAAGATAAATTTGATATTGAGAGATACCAGCGTATAAGGGACATTGCAGCGGAAATGATATCCTATAAGACGGAGATTTCCACCGAGAAGGTGAAGGACCTGTTCTGCAGTGATGTGGGTTATCAGACCCCGAAGATTGACACAAGAGCAGCAATATTCAAGGATGGCAAGATATTGTTAGTACACGAGGCAAATGGAACCTGGTCTTTGCCGGGAGGCTGGTGTGATGTGGATATGTCTGTAGAGGAAAATACAATAAAGGAAGTTAAGGAAGAGGCTGGGCTTGACGTGAAGGTTAAGCGAGTCATAGCGGTGCAGGATCGTGAAAAGCATAATCTTCCCATATACGCATATAAGGTATGCCACTGAGTCAGCCATGAATGTGGTTAGGAATATGATAGAAAAGAATGCAGATAATGTAGATAAATATAAGGGGATCCCTATCGAGACCTGTCTGGAGGTTATAGGATAATGAAGAGACCAAAGATAAGGATAACATTGATAGATCAGAAGGGAACCATGGGCTGTCACAGAGGACATAAGATCGGTGATTCCTATGATTTTGATACGGAACGCGGTATGTTGTGTCCAATGGCAATGCATGTGGCATTTCCCTATGTGGATATATTAAGGTATGGCGGAGAGATACCCGGTCAGGAAAAGGGGACGGCGGTATTTTCGTGCCCTGATGTGGACACTTTGAATATATTTAAGATAGAAGTTGTTGAAGATTGAGAATGCGAGTGAGAGGCAATGTATCAGTATTTTCATGAAAAAACGATGGCGATATTGATGAGCTGGCATAGATAATTTGAGATAAGCCCATGTTCAATAGTGTGGCGGAGAGCATTGGCATGGTGATGTAGATAAGAAGATGTTAAGTAATGGAGGTAGGATATGTGTACAGCGGCAACCTATAAGACAAAAGATTTTTATATGGGACGGACTCTGGATTATGAGTTCTCATATGGCGAGGAGATAACTATCACGCCGAGAAATTATCCCTTCAAGTTCAGATATACAGGGGAGGATAGCAGCCATTATGCCATCATAGGAATGGCTCATGTGACGGATGACTATCCACTTTATTATGACGCGGTAAATGAAAAGGGGCTTGGAATGGCAGGTCTTAATTTTGTGGGAAATGCAGTCTATGCTGAGCCGGTGGACGGAAGCAAAAATGTTGCTCAGTTTGAATTTATCCCATGGATACTGAGCAAATGTGCGAACCTTGATGAGGCAATAAAGGCACTTGCCACCATAAATCTGGTAGGTACACCATACAGCGACAATTTCCCTGCGGCGAAGCTGCACTGGATCATAGCAGATAAAAGCGGAGCCATAACAGTAGAAGCAGTGGCAGAGGGGCTTAAGATATACGATAATCCGGTGGGGGTTCTTACCAATAATCCACCATTTGACCGGCAGATGTTTATGTTGAACAATTATATGCATCTGTCACCGAAGCAGCCGGAAAATATGTTCCCCGAAAATGTGGGGCTTGAAGCCTATAGCCGTGGCATGGGAGCACTGGGACTTCCGGGAGATCTGTCATCAGCCTCAAGATTTGTGAGAACTGCATTTATAAAGACAAATTCAATTTCAGGAGAAGGAGAGACTGACAGCGTTGGGCAGTTCTTCCATATACTCGGCTCGGTGGATCAGCAGAGGGGCTGTTGTGAGGTGGCAGAAGGAAAATACGAGATCACCATATACACTTCATGTTGGAATGCAGATAAGGGAGTTTACTATTACACCACCTACACAAATCATCAGATAACTGCTGTAGATATGCGTAAGGAGAACCTGGATGGGGCAAGCCTTGTGCGTTACAAAATGCTTCAGGAGGAAAATATCCTCAGCCAGAATTAGGAAGTGGTGATCGGAACATTCCTTGTGATGAACGTAAAAACAGGGTGTGGTCACTCATAATAAAAGAATAAGTGGAAAATATGCTAAATTTCATTGACAACATCATATGATAAGGAATAATATTGGTAGTGCCGAATTGGTACTACCAATATTTGCTATAGCAACAAGTTAAGTGCGACATGCCGCCGAATGAAATGAGGGGGCAATACCTAAAAGGCAAATTTTAAATGGGCTGATGTTCAAAGGGAGAGAAAGAAAATATGAAATACATAAGACAATTTTTACTGATCCTGGCGATCTCTTTTATAGGGGAATTGCTTAAATATGTGCTGCCGTTACCGATACCTGCCAGTATATATGGCATGGCGATTTTATTTGCAGGGTTGATGACAGGACTTATAAAGCTTGAGGCAGTAAAGG
>JBNMKK010000051.1:0-14020 GCA_050874325.1 Coprococcus sp.
AAGATAGCGGTATTCTTACCATCCATGTCGGTGTTTGCTGAACAGTGCATTGAAGCGATGCCCTTGAGAGGCAGATAATAGTTCATCATTGAGAACATACCCTTCTTCATCTCTCCGCCGTACCATGTATTTACGATAACCTGCTCATGGCTTGTGATGTTGAATGCTACACATGTCTCTGAGTTAAGTCCTAACTCCTTGTAGTTCTCAACCTTAGCCTTTGAAGCATTGTATACTACGAAATCTGGCTCGAAGTTCTTAAGCTCTTCCTCAGTTGGCTTGATGAACATGTTTGTTACGAAATGAGCCTGCCAAGCAACCTCAACGATGAAACGGATAGCCATACGAGTATCAGCATTTGCTCCGCAGAATGCATCAACTACGAAAAGTCTCTTGTTTGAAAGTTCCTTCTTTGCAAGATCCTTAACTGATGCCCATGCCTCAGCTGTCATTGGATGGTTGTCATTCTTGTACTCATCTGATGTCCACCATACAGTGTCCTTTGAGTTCTCATCTACTACGATATACTTATCTTTAGGTGAACGACCTGTGTAAATACCAGTCATAACGTTAACTGCGCCGAGTTCACTAACCTGTCCCTTCTCATAACCCTGAAGGTCAGCCTTTGTCTCTTCCTCGAATAACACTTCGTATGAAGGATTGTAAACGATCTCTGTTGTGCCTGTAATGCCATACTTAGTTAAATCAACTGTTGCCATTTTTCTTAACTCCTTTTCTTTAAATGTATTTCATTGATAGGTGCACGCCGCCTGCGCCCTGCCGGCACCGCGGTTATACAGCACTCAATAATCTGAAAATAAATATGAACACTTACTCTCATATTCAGTTGAAAGTATACCCAATTAGTCAAAATAAATCAATATGATTATTGAGTTTTTTTTGTAGTTTACAGAAAGTTCTCATTTATAATCTGAATTTTATATTTATTACTTGCATAACCTAAGATAATGAACCTCTGCGCCTCTTCTCAAGAGATTTAGACTTGACTATCAATATGTCCCCGCTCTGTATCTTCAGATCACCGGTTGGCAGTATAGACATATTATCCCTGAGTATCATGTATATATTCACTCCATACTCCTCAGTCGCCTGAAGTATAGTCCTGCCTCTGAACTTACTGCTGTCATCTATGAAAAGCTCGCCTATCTCGTCCACATCTATTATCTTGGACTCCTCGTTGGCATTGTTCTGGTATTGTTCTACAAATCCTGCACTGATGATACCTGTAGGTATAGCGACCAGAAGGACGCCCATAAACGCTATGACTATAGCCATGCATTTGCCCAGCAGCGTGATCGGGTAAATGTCTCCGTAGCCCACGGTGAGGACTGTGGACACCGCCCACCATATTCCGCTGAAAGCGTTGCTGAACACTCCCGGCTGCGCAGCGTGCTCCGTGCTGTACATGCACAGGCTGCTTGCCATCATCAGTATAAATATGATAAACATGGATGAGATGATCTGTCTGCTCTTTCTTATCAGAACTATCTTGATGACATTGAAACTGTCATATCTGGAGTTAATCCTGAACAGATGGAATATCCTGACCACCCTGAGCATCCTGAATGCCACAAACCCTGAAAGGAAAAATACCGGTATGATCGTCAGAAGATCGACGATTCCATCATACGATATGAGAAACTTTCCTATTGCCTTTCCTCTGGTACATGTTGGATACAAAAAGTCCGCCGTCCATATGCGGAGAATGTACTCTACGCAGAATATGCCTGTGGTAACCCACTCTATCACACTCAGCACTCCATAGTACGGCGTGAGCTGATCATATGTCTGCAGGAACATGACCGATATGTTCGACAATATGACAACCACTATAAATATGTCGAACGCCCTGCTTGCCAGGTTGCTTTTGTCCCCTATCTGTATTATGTCAAATATTTGTTTTTTCAGCTTTGTCTTGTTTACTGCCATTGTATTCCTCTTGGTTATGCCTGTTTTTAGTCTTTTCACTGCGGATGATCTGTTTTGCGCCCCATTAGACGTTCTATTTATCCTTGAGGATATCCATCATCTCGTCTATCATCTCTTCATCCTGAAGTCTGAACTTTATCTCGACACGTCTGGACGCAGCCATGTCTACCTTTCCGTCATCGCCATAGACAGGGTTGCTGTAGGACTTGCCATTTGCCGTAAGCACAGTCCTGAGCTGTTCCTCCTGATCTCCGCTTATGATACCATTGCTCTCCGTGAGACAGTACTTTGCCACGGAAAATGCTCTCTGCTGTGAAAGTTCAAGATTATATATGTACGAACCGTTAGTATCTGTGTGTCCCTCTATGATGATCTCCGAGACGTACTCCCTGTAATCATCGCTCAAAAGTACACTGCAGTACTTTGGAAGAAACTGGTTGATAAACTTCTTTCCATCATCCTTCAGCTCACTGTCGGACACATCAAAGAGAACTCCGGCGTCAAATGTGATCGCTCCCGTCTTCTCATCGATCTTGACATTCAATGAACTTCCCGAAAATTCATCCCTCAGCGCCTTTACCAGATCACTTCTTATACCTGCTATCCTGTCAAGTTCCTTCTGCTGCTCGTCAAGCAATTTCTCCTGTTCCGCAATTATCTGTTTCTGCTCGTCAAGCTGTTTCTGCTTGCTCTCATACTGTCTCTTTGACTGCATGAGTGTGAAGGAAATGATCAGTATAAATATCAGCAGCAGAGCAGCCATCATATCCGAATATGACAGCCAATAGGAGGTCTCTTCCTCCTCGGGTCTTCTTCTCTTTCTGCTCATGACCTGTCCTCCCCGCTGTTTACGCCTATGGCTCTTGGACGATTTATACGTCCCCTGAATATGTCATTCTGATCCTTTGTCAGTGTTCGTATATCCTCTATATTCTCACCCATAGCTCTTAGATATGGGAGAAGTTTCTCCTCTATAGCCTTCTGTGTGGCGATCATAGCCTCAAGCTGTTTTTTCTGGAATTCAAGCTCCAGATTGCCGTTGTCATATGCCGCATCCGGCTTGACATATCTCTTAAACTCCGATATGAACTCGTCAAGCTTATGATACGCCTGTTCCAGCACTGATTTGAATATGAGATTAAACGTCAGTGAGAATATCATTCCATAGATCGACGTATGAAACGCAACCTTGATTCCATCCATAAGCGGACCGATACTGTTCGTTATCTCCTCCGCAGAACCAGTGTTGAATGCCTGAAGGCCTATTGATAATCCGATAAACGTTCCGAGAATACCAAGTCCTGTCATGGCACCTGGAACCAATGAAAGTCTCCCCTTCTCCACCGCATCATCGATCAGCTGATAATTTATGAAATCCTCGACATCACAGGAATACCTGCTCTCCTCGTCGTTTTCAAGGCGTTTCATCTCCTCAATATAGTCCACATACGAATTTCTGAGATGTTCCTCGTTAAATATACCATATCTCGTCTCAGTCCGATAGAGTTCCCAGAGCAGTTTCTTCTCTTTGGCATAATCTCCCTTTATGTAGCTTATCGCTATATGAAAGTCCTCGCCCATCTGATCAATATGTTTCAGATGCTTATACGCATAAATAAATATCGCACCGGTTATAGCGAACATGCATGCACTTATAAGTACATTTGCCAGATCCAGGCTGTCATTTGTGACATTCAGAAGTATACATATCCCTAGCATCACCACATACACGACCGGGAGCCACTTTTTGTTCAGTTCCACCCTCATATTCTGTTTCTTTCGAAACGACCTCGCCGCCTTTTCATTCTGCGGTCTGACTGTTTTCAGTCTGTTTCTTTTGTTCATATTGTTTCCTCCCACATACAATATATACATTCTGCCGTGTTTTTCCCACCGGCAGCAGCAGACTCCCCCATTCCACTTTTTCTATTCTATCATAGTTAAAAACCCAGGATTTTACCAGTTGAAATACTTACCCTTTTTCATGTTTTAAACCGCTATATCCGTCACTATGTGCATACCGCACAATTCGACATATCCTTTTTGTGCACTTTACAAATGACGTCATAATTTTTTTAAAATTTAAAGATTTTATTTTGCAAAACGTTTTTTTTCTGTACATATTCTGTTCATATTTTGTGTTTATACTGAACTCAGTTGTTCAAGAGAAAGTAATTTACTCTTAGTTGTTTAAGTTGTTGTTAAAAAAAGAACCGCAAAGTTTTTCTAAAGCGGTTCTTTTTTTGCGTTCAAATATAATATACGCAAAATGGCATCCGGAAATTCCGAATGCCATTTCTTTGTATTTGTATTTTCCATTACTCTGTAGGAAGTTTTGCCTTTTCAAATATCTCCAGAACCTTATCATCAGGTTTCTTTGTGAGAAGTGATACAACGATCGCCACTATGAACGCTGACGCAAATCCAGGAACAAGCTCATAGAGTCCGGTAGGTGTAGCCAGGAACTTATACCAAAGCATATCCACAGCAAATCCAACTATTATGGATGCGAGCGCACCGTTGTAGTTGAGTCTCTTCCAGTACAGCGAGAGAAGTATTACAGGGCCAAATGCCGAACCAAATGCGCCCCATGCATTTGACACGAGAGCCATGATTCCCTCACAGTTAGGGTTCATTGCTATGGCAAGAGCCACAATTGAAATAATGATAACCACGACTCTTCCAGCCCAGAGCATCTCTTTATCAGATGCCTTCTTTCTGAATATCGGCTTGTACACATCAGATGCAAATGCCGATGATGATGCGAGGAGCTGGGAGTCAGCTGTACTCATGGATGCAGCAAGGATAGCTGACAGGAGTATTCCTGCGATAAGTGCTGGGAACACACCTCTTACCAGTCTGATAAATACCTGTGAGTTGTCTGTGAGTCCGCCTCCGAGGTATTTAAGTCCAACCATACCTACAACTGATGCCATGATAAGTATGATTCCTGTCCAGCATGTACCTACTATCCTGGACTTCTTCATCTCTTTCTCAGACTTGATAGAAATATACCTTATGAGGATATGTGGCATACCCATGTATCCAAGTCCCCACGCAAGTCCTGATATGATATTTATAACGCTTGTCTTATCAAACGATCCACTTATAAGCGCATTGTAGTAGTTATCCGGAATGGCAACATCAGGAGCTATGAAACCTGCCCCCTGCATTGTTATGACAGCTATGATAGGTGCTATCATAAGGGCTGCCAGCATCAGAAGTCCCTGGAAGAAATCAGTCCAACACACCGCATTGAAACCACCGAGGAATGTATACACGATAATGATGACTGCGGCGCCGATCATAGCTGTATTTCTGTTTATTCCCATAACAGTGTTGAACAGTGTTCCACATGCAGATATACTTGATGCGGCATATATACAATATGCGACCACAAATATGACCGCACATATTATGAGCAGCAGCTTGTTCTCCGACTGGAAACGATTTGTCAGATACTGAGGTATCGTGATAGAATCGTTGTAGGCAATCGAGAATCTTCTGAGTCTAGGTGCTATAAATATCCATGCACATGCTGTTCCGATAAACAGACCTACTGATATCCACATATTGCTGAGTCCTGTCGCATAGAATGCTCCAGGCAGTCCCATGAGAACCCACGCGCTCATGTCTGAGGCACCTGCACTGAGTGCTGCCACCAGCCCGTTCATATCTCTTCCGCCGAGGAAATAATCTTTCTCGCCTGCATTTCCTCTGGATTTGAAGAAGAAATAAATTCCCACACCGATTACCAGGACAAAATACGCAATAAACGCAATCATCTCGTAAACATTCATTAATAAATCCACCTTCCATTATAATATTTTATAATTTATCTACTCCGCACCGACATTCCCGCTGCAAATGCAGTATCTCCCTGTCAGCGCACATAACAAAGCAAATTCTACACGGAAACATGCCAAAATGCAAGGGTTTTCAACATTTGCCGATTTTACGAACCTCTATTGTGGCAATCCGCATTCATGCTCAACTAAAAAAAGCCAGCCCATGGCGGCATGTCCAGCGATCTCCCCGGACAAGCTCACTATGAGCCGGCTGTATTCTTTATTAGAAACCTATATGTCTGTTGTCTGTAATTCTCTTTGCCTTGCCCTCTGAACGTGGGATAGTCTTAGGTGGAACAAGCTCAACCTTTGCACTGATAAGAAGTGTCTGCTTGATATCCGTCTTGATCCGTGCTGCAATGGCATCGAGCTTTGCATCATCTGTCATATCAACGTCATCCTTAAGCTCAACCTGTACAGTCAGCTTATCCTGTGAATTCACACGATCTACAACCAGCATGTAGTGAGCTGATGCCTCCTCAACGCCGAGGAGAACTGACTCTATCTGACTAGGGAATACATTCACGCCTCGGATTACAAGCATATCATCTGTACGTCCCGTGATACGGCTCATCTTGACTGTTGTTCTTCCACAGGCACATGTGCCATGTGTGAGCGTACATATATCATGTGTCCTGTATCTGATCATAGGCGTACCTGTCTTGGTAAGAGTTGTAAATACAAGCTCTCCGGGAACACCGTCAGGAAGTGGCTCCTCTGTGACCGGATCAATGATCTCAGCAAGGACGTGATCCTCGTTGATATGCATTCCGTTCTTCTCGAAACACTCAAATGCAACTCCAGGTCCGCCGATCTCTGTGAGACCATATATGTCAAATGCGTCAAAATCAAGGAGTTCCTCAAGATGCTGTCTCATCTCCTCTGTCCATGGCTCAGCACCAAAACATCCAGATTTGATCTTAAGCTCAGATGGATCAATGCCCATCTCCCTGATAGTCTCTGCAAGATATGTAGCATATGAAGGTGTACAGCAAAGCATTGTAGCGCCAAGCTCCTTCATCATCATGATCTGTCTCTGTGTGTTGCCTGATGACATTGGAACTACCATCGCTCCAACCTGTGTAGCTCCCTGATGTGCTCCAAGTCCGCCTGTGAATAAACCATAGCCGTAAGCTACCTGGATGATATCATCCTCTCCGCCTCCGGCACACTTGATCGCTCTGGCAACCATCTCTGTCCACACGTCTATATCATTCTGTGTGTATCCTGATACGATAGGCTTACCTGTAGTTCCTGATGATCCCTGGATCCTGATTATATCCTTCTTGTCTGCGGCAAACAGTCCAAATGGGAAATTATCCCTGAGATCTGTCTTCTGCATAAATGGAAGTTTTACTATATCATCTATGCTGTTTATATCCTCCGGCTTTACCCCTGCCTCATCCATTCTGGCTCTGTATGCCGGAACATTTGCATATTCAAGTTCTACTGTCTTTCTAAGTCTCTCCCCCTGAAGTTTCTTTCTCTCCTCAGGATCCATACACTCCATCTCTTTGTTGTAGATGTAATGAATCTTTTTCTGTCTCATAACTACACTGTCCTCCATAAGTTAAATCAAGCTGACATTTTGTGCAACTTGCCGATTTTGTATGACACTTTAGCGCGCCAAACAACTAAATTGTACATATATATGAGAGCTATGTCAAGAAAAAGCCGTAAAACGCTCAATATTTTTTACTAACTATTGCAATAGTCCACCGCAAGTCGTATAGTAATACCTGACAACAGCACAGAGACACGGGAGCTTGTATTACAGGCTGAGAGGAAGGTGTGACCTTCGACCGATAACCTGATTTGGATAATGCCAACGTAGGGATGCCTGACAATGATCGACATAGTGATATACCGCATTTTATTGGAGTTACCGAATCGGCAGCTCCATTTTTTGTGCTGTTATCCGGACTATATCATGACAGCGTCCATATAACAACAGGGAGGAAAGAGCTATGGTAACAGTAAACGGAAAGGAACTCGATGTTGCAGGCAAGAACCTGGCAGAGTTCCTGGAGGAGTCCAACTACAAACCGGTTCGCGTTGTGGTTGAGATCAACGAAGAGATAATACCAAGAGAACAGTATGGCGACATATTTTTTGCAGACAACGATTGTGTCGAGGTCGTCAGCTTTATGGGAGGAGGAGCCACAAAATGAACAATGACAAGCTTATAATCGGAGGACATGAATTCAGTTCCAGATTTATACTCGGTTCTGGAAAATACTCAATGAAACTTATCGAATCCGCCATCAGAGATGCCGGTGCAGAGATCATCACCCTCGCCGTCCGCCGCGCCAACACAAAGGAGGAGGAGAACATCCTGGACTTTATACCGGAAGGTGTAACTCTCCTGCCTAACACAAGCGGTGCCAGAAACGCCGAGGAAGCAGTTCGTATCGCCCGCCTTGCAAGAGCGCTTGGATGTGGAGACTTTGTGAAGGTCGAGATCATGAGAGACAGCAAATACCTTCTGCCCGACAATCAGGAGACCATCAAGGCTACTGAGGCACTGGCAAACGAAGGATTTGTGGTACTGCCTTACATGTATCCTGATCTTAATGCAGCCAGGGATCTGGTAAATGCCGGAGCTGCCGCAGTCATGCCCCTCGCATCACCGATAGGTTCCAACAAAGGTCTGGCCACAAAGGATTTTATCCAGATACTTATCGATGAGATAGAACTTCCTATAATAGTGGACGCCGGAATAGGCAGACCTTCACAGGCTTGTGAGGCAATGGAGATGGGCGCCGCTGCCATAATGGCCAATACCGCTCTCGCCACAGCCGGAGATCTCCCGCTCATGGCATCAGCGTTCAAGGATGCAATAAACGCAGGTAGAAAGGGTTATCTTGCAGGTCTCGGAAGAGTTCTGACCAGAGGCGCATCCGCCTCAGATCCGCTCACCGGATTTCTGCATGACTAAGGAGGCTGTCATGGAAAATCAATTTCTAATAGATTCTGAGTATCTCCCACCGGAGGCACTTGAAAAAAAGCATCGTCTGGAGACTGATCCGTCATCCAGAAAAAACCACATGGAATATCTTCCTGGAATGGAGATAATAAAATCAGATGTGCGCAGCAAAGTCATGGAACACATGAACAGTTTTGACTACTCTAAATACACAGGCAGAGACGTTATGAAGGCACTTGAGCACGATACATGCAGCATTGAGGACTTCAAAGCACTGCTATCTCCTGCCGCTGAGCCTTTCCTTGAGCTTATGGCAGAGAGAGCCAGCCGCGAGACCAGCAGACATTTTGGAAATACCGTCTACATGTTCACGCCACTCTACATTGCCAACTACTGTGAGAACTATTGTGTATACTGCGGTTTCAACTGTTACAACCATATAAACAGAATGAAACTCTCCGCGGAACAGATAGAAAAAGAGATGAAGATCATAGCCGAAAGCGGAATGGAGGAGATCCTCATCCTGACTGGAGAAAGCAGAAGTCAAAGCGATGTAAAGTACATAGGCGAGGCATGTAAACTCGCAAGGAAATATTTCCGCATGGTCGGTCTTGAAATATATCCGGTCAACACGGATGAATACCGCTATCTCCACGAGTGCGGAGCCGACTATGTAACCGTATTTCAGGAGACATACGACTCCGACAAATACGAGACGCTCCACCTCATGGGACACAAGCGTGTATGGCCGTACCGATTTGATGCCCAGGAGCGCGCCCTCATGGGCGGGATGCGCGGAGTTGCATTCTCTGCACTGCTCGGATTATCAGATTTCAGAAAGGATGCGCTGGCTACCGCTTTGCATGCATACTATCTTCAGCGCAAATACCCACAGGCTGAGATTTCTCTGTCATGTCCAAGACTTCGTCCGATCATCAACAATGAGCAGATAAATCCTCTGGATGTGCACGAAAAGCAATTGTGCCAGATCCTGTGCGCATACAGGATATTCCTCCCATATGCAGGTATAACCGTATCATCAAGGGAAAGCGCAAGTTTCAGAAACGGAATCGTCAAGATCGCCGCAACCAAAGTATCCGCAGGTGTATCCACAGGAATCGGAGATCACGAGAGCAAATACAGCGGCAAAGAATCCGATTCAGATCAGGGCGATGAACAGTTCGAGATAAACGACGACCGCAGTCTTGAAAAAATGTACTCAGACATTGAGGGCGAAGGTCTCCAGCCAGTCCTGAACGATTATCTGTATGTGTAATCACTTAAATGTATAACGGACGGGGATCGCCCCCCACCGTTATCTACACCGTCTGACCAAGACGGAGAAATGGAGTTCAATATGTATAAATTTGATCCTACATTGTATTTCATCACCGACAGCACCGGATTGTCGGAGACTGATTTCCTATATAAAGTGGAACGTGCGCTGGACGGCGGCGCAACCATGATACAGCTACGAGAGAAGGACAGGGCCACCAGGGAATACATCCGTCTGGCAAACAGAGTCCACGTTATCGCACACGAATTTCATGTACCTCTGATAATCGACGACCGGGTGGATGTCGCACTGGCGACCGGAGCCGAAGGCGTCCATGTAGGACAGACCGACATGCCTGTGGCTATAGCCCGCAGACTCATGGGACCTGACCGAATCGTAGGTGCAACCACCAAGACCGTTTCCCAGGCAACGGAAGCTTATGAGCAGGGAGCTGACTATCTGGGTGTCGGTGCCATCTATCCGACAACCACCAAAGTAAAAACTGTCCTCACCTCCACCGACACACTCAGAGACATCTGTGGTTCAGTCCCTATACCTGTGAATGCCATAGGCGGACTTAACTCATCCAACCTTGATGTGCTGCGCTCGATCCCGATCGCAGGTATCTGTGTCGTATCTGCCATCATGAAAGCAGAGGATCCATGTAAGGCGGCAAAGGAACTGTTAAAGCTGTCAAGGAATCTCCAGCAGGAGTTAAAAGATGGAAATCATGCCAGATAGAACTTTTATTTCTATTTATATGTGATTTTTTTCAATAAATTTAAGAAATAATTAATTTTATGATTGCAAATCCAGTCAATTCAATATAGAATGAAGTAAAATAAGAGGTGAAAATATGGAAGATTTAGCAATTAAGAAAACAGACAAAATCAGCGATGATAAAGCCGTTAATCAGAAAAGCAATTTCAGACGTGGCTCCGTTGAACTGATGGTCCTCTATCTCCTCAGTCAGGAAGATTGTTACGGATATCAGCTCACACAGCTCATTGAAGAATTGACAGACGGTGTCATCAACATTCCAATCGGTTCATTGTATCCAGCTCTTTACAAGCTTATAGACGCTGGCTATATATCCGATGACAAACGACTTGTCGGAAAGAGAATGGAGCGAGTATACTACCATATAGAAGAGACCGGAAGAAAGCGTCTTGAGATCCTTATGGAAGATTATTATGCTACCGCTACCGCTATCCAGACTGTATTAGCCTACCACCCAACAAAGAAGAAAAAGGCAGGCAGCAAGAAGATATAAAAAAAGTATGAATAGTCATTTGGCTATTCATACTTTTTTTATGTCTATACCGACCACAAACTAAGCGTTAAAATTTGACTATGTATTCATCATATTTACTTTATATATTTTTTTATGTATCTATTATAGCTGTCAGCTATATTTTTTAAATTTATTTAAAAAATAGTGTTGCAAGTTCAGTACAATGATATAAAATTATATTATGATTTAAAATATTTTACAAAGAGGATAAAGTTTATGAAAAGTGATTTACAATTCAAACAAGACGAAAAGATCATCAATGAGTACTTGAGGGATATCAAAAGAAACCTTCCTTTCTGCGGCAAGGAAGAAAAAGAGTTCCTGGAAATTTTAAGTTCAGCAATGTACGATTTTGCTGAAACGTCCAGTGATGAGGCGATCACTATGACTGAACTGGTTGAAAGATTCGGCACAGCTGCCGATTGTGTTGATAGTTATACCCAAACATACGTTGATCATCTCAGTGACAATGATATGAGCCAAGTCCTTTCCGGCAAGAAATATTTAAGATTTGCGGTTGCCGGACTTGCTGTCATTTCTGCGATTTCTATATGCAGCGCTGCCTTATCACACAAAAAATTACGGGAATCCAAGTTATCTGATATTCGTTCGGAGACAATCGTCATAAAAGAATACGAACCATACAATATTGATGATGACTCCTCAAACAACGCAACAAAAGTATGGGCTGCAGAACTCACTTTAGATTCAGAAGAAATGGGGGATTAATCTATGTCAAAAAAGATAACCAAATTACTCGCACTTTGCTGTGCTCTTGTCATCTGCTTTTCATTTATAGGTCAGATACCTGTACGTGCAGCAGAACCGGAACAGAATGAAGACAACGAAGTTGCCTACTGCACAGTAGTCATACATGAATATCCATCTGTGGCTACCCAGGAGGCAAGAGCGACAAAGTCGAAAACCGCATCGAAGACCATATACTATAAAAACGCCTCAGGAACTGTATTATGGCAGCTCGAGATAGTTGCAACTTTCAGCTACACAGGCTCATCAAGCAAATGCACCTCAGCTTATGCAACAGCAACAAGTTCTTCATCATACTGGAAAGCCTCAATATCTAGCTGCACTAGATCTGGCAATCACGCAGATGCAACAGCTATCGGTAAGCAGTATTCATCAAGCAACAAGCTTGTTAACACCGTTACAAAGAGCGTAACCATATCCTGTTCAAACGCAGGCGCCATATCGTAAGTTTATGGCTGATTGTAAATCACAAAAACCCCTACAGTTTAAAACTGTAGGGGTTTCTTAACGCTTATTCCTTATACTTATTTTACTATCTTATATTCCCTGGTGACTGCACCGGAATATCTTCCACTGAATGTGATCTTAACCTTGTATGTTCCAACTTTTACTCGGGTCTTCGGATAAGTGACCTTGTAATATTTTGCCGGTATGACATTGCCCGCGCTGTCCTTAACGGTAACTGATGGTGTCTTTGCCTTTCCATCATATTTATAGCTTGTCGCTGAGAGTTTTACACTCTTTATGGATTTGACAGCTATATATTTCTTATATCCACACACCTTGCATGTGTGAAGAACCTTTCCATCCGCTTTCGTTGTGGCACATTTCACTACCTTGCCGGAATATGTATGAACACACTTGCCGGATACCGTCACATTAAACGATGCCGACTTTGATCCTATTTTGGCTGTTATTTTAACTGTACCCTTTTTAAGTCCGGTGACAACTCCCGTGGATGACACTGTCGCAACCGAATTATTGGACGATGTCCATTTTGCACCTGAAAGCACTCTGTATGAATCCTTTCCGTATGATCCCAGAACTGCCCGGAGCGAAAGCGATGTCTTCTGCGCACGGTCTATGGTTTTATTTCCTGTCAATTTCAGAGCTGTGATATTGCTGCTCTTAACCTCAACGGTCGCGCTGCATTTACCAGTTGCCTTTGCCATCTTCTCCGACTGACTTACATTTCCCATAAACTGAGCAGCTATAGTATTGTGATAGCTTGCTGTCTTTCCAATAAACGCTCCAATTCCAACATATCTGTTGTTTGGATTTATCATAGCTGTGTAATGTCCTGTCACCGCACCGGCTTTTCCCGATACATAATCACCCATCTCACTATACCACTGTTCTATAGCCATCGTCATATTATCTGACCAGTTCCATGCGAGCACCTCTGATGTCGGCCATCCGTTTCCCGGATATTTAAAGTCAAATACCGACTTTCCATTTAATCTCTCATGATACATCGTTATGCTCGACTCCGCAGCCCTTATCCTGGCTATCTTCTCAAGCCCCGCAGACCATTTGATCGGCACATAATCCCTGAGTGTCAGTCTGCGCCCGTTTATCTTGACACCTTTCTTACACGCCTCGTACCTGATCTCGTTGATCCTTTTGATCGCTGCCGATGCTCCTGATACATACTGCCCTTCCATCGCTATAAAGACGCAGCCCGAAGACGGTTTTGAAACATCCGCCGGAAGTGTCGCCGCCTGAACTGACTTCGCATTCATCGGCATCAGCGACAGCATCATAGCCAGTCCCATCACTACTGCAATCAACTTACATGCTACCCTTCTCTTTCGTACTCCCATTTTTTATTTTTAGTAGCAGACTGTATCGTATGTATGAAAGTATTGTAAAATAAACATTTATCACTTCCTTTACATAAAATACTGTCTACTACGTTCTCCTTTCCTAAAATTATTTTTCATCCAACAACTCTTGAC
>JBNMKK010000052.1:0-13753 GCA_050874325.1 Coprococcus sp.
GTCTGGATCTCAAATGGAATCTGCTTATATACCTTGCCGAGTATCTCTACAGTCTTTGCCTCAAGCTCGATAGTACCTGTAGGGATCTTAGGGTTGTATGTCTCCTCATCTCTGTGCTCAACAATACCCTCGATGGATACACAGTCCTCCTTTGTTATTCCGTCAAGAAGTGATGTGTCTCTCATTACTACCTGGAGCACGCCATACATATCACGAAGATCGATAAATGATACTCCACCGTGGTCACGGATATTCTCTACCCATCCGGCAACCTTAAGTGTCTGTCCCACATCGCCCTCAGTGATCTCGTTCATTGTTCTGTTACGATAAATGTTCTCGATTGTCATCTGTTCTCTCCTTTTCTTTATTTTTGCCTGTGTTCCAATGTCCACTTTGGCTTTTTCAGGATTACGCACCTGCTGATATTTTCCTTGTAAATAGAAAAAGCTTATGTTCATCCTGAATCAGATGCACATGTACATATGCAAATATTCAGGACGAACATAAGCTCTCTCGCTTTAATGTCCGCGGTACCACCTGATTTACTGTTACGCGATCTTCTATAAAACACCGCGTTCCAGTCCCTCTCAGTCACCTTGCTCATGACCTCTCTGCGTATCGTGCAGCTACGGCTCCCCTACTCGACATATGACACGCTTGCCACTTCCTGGCTATGTCTTTCAGCTTGCGGCTGGTAAAGTGTTATTCACATATATTCACTCCGCCGGACTTCCACCACCGCCGGCTCTCTGTGGGCGATAATCTATGCTACTTCTCTTCGTCATTGCCTTATATAGCGTCAGCAAATATCTGACGCCACATTATTATATTCTAGTGATTTGAGTTCTGTCAACTATATTTATATATATTTCCAAGACATCCCATGATATCATCCCCTATCTGCAGAGTGCAGCAAGCACCCTGACCGCCGCCTCATACTCACCATTATCTCTCGTCTTTCGGATCTTCTTGAGAACCCTCTCAGCTCCTTCCATCTCATCGAACAGCCTCGACCAGTATGCCCACAGCTCCTTCATCTTGAACATCGTGTTGCCCCTGCCCACATCCGACTCACAATAATTCATGTACAGCTCATCGTGAAATGCAAAGAATCTATCCCAGTCATATGTCCTGTCGCCAGCAGTGATTTTTATCCGCTCAGCAAGACAAGGGTCAGTTATTATCCCCCTGCCTATCATAACCTTCCTTATATCAGGGAAATCACCCGTGAACCTATCGTAATCTGACACGCTGTTTATATCTCCGTTATAGCACACCGTATCTATTCTCCCATATGCAGCCACACCTTCGGCAAACACTTCCATATTAGGTGTATTCTTATAGAAGTCTGTCTGTACACGAGGATGGATTATAAGTTCGCTTATCGGATACTTCTTATATATTTCTATGATGTCCTCAAACTCCGCAGAACTGTCTCTTCCTATTCTGGTTTTTATAGACACATCCATCACGTCTGCGGCAAATACTTCATACAAGAAGTTGTCAAGTCTCTCCGTGTCGTACAGCAGACCTGAGCCTTTATACTTTGTGACAACAGTCTTTGACGGACATCCGAGATTGATATTCACCTCGTTATATCCAAGCTTCCTCAGGAACTTTGCCGCCTTCACAAATCCCTCGCCGCTGTTTGTTAAGAGCTGCGGCACCACATTTATCCCCTGGTTATTCTCCGGCAGAACATCCCTGAGCTCCCTGTTCCTGAGTGGGCGCCCTTTCGCCGGAGCGATAAACGGCATGAAGTATTTGTCCACACCGCCAAAATATTTGTGATGTGCATTTCTGTATATGTATCCTGTTATCCCCTCCATAGGGGCAAGGTATATCAAACCATCCTGGTTATTCATAGTCACTCTCCCTTTATCATATATCATCCGGTATAAATAAATATAGAGGCATTCATCATCTCCCATGACAAATGCCTCTACATTATAAACTATAATATTCTATTTGAACAGATTAGTCACGAACTGTACAAAGTCAACTCCAAATGACTGGAGAAGCAGCAATGCAAGTAGTATTGGTGCCACAAACTTCACCATGACAATATAGAGTTTCTTTCTTCCGAACTTCTCTCCATTTCTTGTGACTTCGTCTATAACCGTCTTTGGCTTAACAACCCATCCGATGAGGATACATGACAGGATAGCCACAAGTGGCATGAATATATTGTTGCTCAGGTAGTCCATAACATCCAGGATCTGTGCTGTTGCTCCATTTGGAAGCTTGAGTTCGAAGTACCAGATATTGTAACCAAAACATACGACCAACATTCCAACAAAAGCATATACAGTTGTTATAACTGCACTCTTCTTTCGCGTGAGGTGGAACTTATCCATAAGTCCGGAAACTATAGCCTCCATGACCGACACGGATGAAGTTATCGCTGCAAATGTAACCATGATAAAGAACAGGGCACCTATCACTGTTCCAACCTTGCCCATGGCATTAAATACCTTTGGCAGGGATATGAACATAAGTCCAGGTCCTGCTGACATACCCTCTGTTCCAGAGAACACATACACTGCAGGAACGATCATCAAACCTGCAAGGAATGCCACTGCTGTGTCAAATATCTCTATCTGGTTGATAGACTTCATCAGATTGACATCCTTCTTAACATACGAACCATATGCAACCATGATTCCCATGGCAACACTGATTGAGAAGAACAACTGTCCCATGGCATCCATGACTACCATGAATATATCTCTGAACGTCATTCCCTTGAAATTAGGGATCATATAAACCTTAAGTCCATCGATTCCTGTTCTAACAGTGCCATCATCACCTGTGTGCTTGATAGTCAGTGAGTAGATTGAAATTCCAATTATGAGAATAACCAATATAGGCATAAGCACCTTGCTGAACTTCTCTATTCCCTTTTCAACACCACAAAATACGACAACACCTGTGACTGTGAGGAATATAAGTGCAAATATTATAGGTGCCGTCTGTGCTGTTATAAATCCGGTGAAATAACCGTCACCGGTGGCAGCCTCTGTCTGTCCTGTAAAATATGCTGTCATATACTTCAGAACCCATCCACCGATAGTACAGTAATAAGGAAGGATTATGACTGGTACTACCCATGCCAGCCCACCAAGCCATTTCCACTTCTTATGTATAAGACCATACGCTGTGAGCGGCCCCTGCTGTGTCTTTCTTCCTATCGCAATATCCGTTGTGAGCAGTGTGAATCCAAATGTAAGTGCGAGTATAATATACACAAGTATAAACACTCCACCGTTGTCCTTTGCCGCAAGATATGGGAATCTCCATATATTTCCAAGTCCTACCGCACTTCCCGCTGCTGCCATAACAAAGCCCAGCGTCCCCGTAAAATTACCTCTTTCCTTCTTATTCATAATCTCCCTTTCTTTTAACTTTTATTTTTATAGCTGTCTACTTTCATACTACAGACAGTTATTTTTTATTACGCCCCCTCAGTTTTGCCATCGCCGCAAGATATGCACGGCACCTCGCAGGATAATTTCTAAATGCACCATATATATTGTAGAAATAGAATCCATATGTCAGAAATTTGCCTGCCGGCCCAATTTTATCCTTCAAAGTCTTAGGGTATCTCTTTCCGCCGACCTCGGGATGATTTCCATCATTTATATATTTTATCAAGTCATCCTCTGTATGTATGTTCTCTGGAAGATATGTTCCCGCAAGCCCTACACAATTCTCCTTGTGAGCATCACTTCCACCGAAAACCGGTATGTCATAGTAAGCCGCCAGTCTTCTCGCCATCTTATTTCTCTTGTCCGACTCACAGCAGTTATATCCCTCTATGAAATCAAAATGCTGAGCATACAGCCGGTGCTCTATCATACCAAGCTTTCTCGTACTGCCAAAGCTCATGAACTTTTCGCCAAATGGATGTGCCGGTCCTATTATTCCGCCACACTCATGCACAAGCCATATCACTCTGATAAGTGCCATTCCTCTGTGTTCAAACAGTTCATAGACTTCCTCCGGTGTATCCGATGGCAGCACTATAAGAAAATGTCCATAATCAAATGTATCATACTCTATACCTCTCAGTACAGTGAAATCCTTCACTTTATCCCGCTGCCTCAGATATGCCCTGTAGCCATTATACGAATCATGGTCAGTCACAAGCATACCATGAAATCCACGCTGCTTTAACAACTGCGTATAATCGACAATCTTTACTTTTGCATCGGGTGACCCCTCTGCCGTGTGACAATGCATGTCAAATCTTACTCTGTTCATGTGATCATCTCCTCTGATTACCTGTCACGACATACAATTAATACTCTGCACCATTTCCAAGCCATGTGATCTCTGAGAATGGATAATACACAAATTCCGCCTTGGCTAATATCTTGTCGCGCTTGACATAAGTATTATCCCACAATCTGGCATCAGCAGAATTCGGTCTGTTATCACCCAACATAAAATAGCTGTCTTCCGGAACTTGATAAGGTCCAAATGATCTTATATCGGTTCTCGCCTCATCACTAAGGTAATCTTCCTTAAGCGGAGTATCACTTCCATTTATATATATTTTTCCATCTTTGATCTCAACGGTCTCTCCCGGAAGTCCTATGATCCTCTTGATGTAGACCTGAGTCTCATCATCCGGCCATTTAAATATAGCTATATCGCCTCTCTTTGGATCAGAAAACTTATATGTAAGACGACTGCCAATGATGTTATCGTCAAGCTGGATCGTATCCAGCATGGAGCCTGTAGGAACATTACAATTCAAAATAACAAAATGGCCGAATATAAATGCTATGACCACAGCTATGGCAACCGTGACTATACAGTCCAATATCTCACCCTTGTAATCTCGTTTGATCGCGGACCTTTCAAGACGCATCTGATGCCAGATCACTCCACCATGTTTTGAACGGCTCTTACCCTCATCCACAAAACCAAACTGCTCATAGAACGAAATCATCTCCGGCTTACATGTGAGCACTATACCATCAAGTTTGCATCTCGCAGTCTCCTGTATAACCTCTTTCATCACCTTTGCCGCATATCCATTATGCTGATATTCTGGAAGTGTCGACACGCTAAATATCATAAGCCAGCGTCCCTTTTTATCATAAAATTCCTCATCTGCATACATATCGTCATTCAGATCGCGCTCATTAGTAGTAATACCATTTATACCTGCGATTATTCGTCCATCTTTTTTTAACACCCAGAAGGTCTCTCTGTGTGCATTCAATCTTCGCTCTACGGATTCCCTGCTGGCTGCCTCAGTCTCAGGAAATGTAGCCTGCTCCAGCTCAACTAGCTGTTCAAGATCTCTTTTTTTCGGATTTCTTACCTTCATGAATGTCCAAACACCTCTTTTCTTAAGACACCTAATCATCATTATCTCACATAAAAAAATCGTGTCAAGAAAATTGTATACCACCAGATAAAAAGATGCCGGCTATAGTGCAAATAAAAAGACACATATTTGCATTGATCCTTCTGAACTTTCGGCATCAAGATCAAATGCAATATATGTGTCTTTTCCTTGTCTCTATTGTGCAGACGCATGTATATGCGCTTACGCGCGGCGTCTGCTTGCATCATAAGGAATCTCCCGCAAGCGGGTCCTCCTTATGATATATTACTCAACACTGTAGTTTGGTGCTTCCTTTGTGATATGGATATCATGTGGATGGCTCTCCTTGAGTGAAGCTGCTGAGATCTTGACGAACTCTGCCTTCTCATGAAGCTCTTCAATATTCTTTGCACCACAGTAGCCCATACCTGAACGAAGTCCGCCGATGAGCTGGAATACTGTATCCTCAAGTGATCCCTTATATGCAACACGGCCTTCTACTCCCTCCGGAACAAGCTTTCTTGCATTCTCCTGGAAGTATCTGTCCTTAGAACCGTTCTCCATAGCTGCTATAGATCCCATACCTCTGTATACCTTGTACTTACGTCCCTGATAAAGCTCGAAGTCACCTGGAGCCTCATCTGTTCCTGCAAACAGACTTCCCATCATACATACGTTGGCACCAGCTGCAAGAGCCTTTGTGATATCTCCTGAATACTTGATACCGCCATCTGCGATAACTGGGATTCCAGCGTTCATTGCTGCATCATACGCCTGCATGATAGCTGTGATCTGTGGAACACCGATACCTGCAACAACTCTTGTTGTACAGATAGAACCAGGTCCGATACCGATCTTGACTGCATCTACGCCCATGTCTATCATGGCCTGTGCGCCTGATCTTGTAGCTACGTTACCAGCGATAACCTGAAGGTCAGGATACTTCTCTTTAACCATCTTGAATGTTCTCAGAACGTTTGCTGAGTGACCGTGTGCTGTATCTATAACTATGGCATCAACCTTTGATGATACAAGCTCTGCAACTCTGTCAAGGATGTTAGCTGTACATCCAACTGCTGCTGCGCAGAGAAGTCTTCCCTGAGCATCATGTGCTGAATATGGATACTTGATCTGTTTCTCGATATCCTTGATCGTGATAAGTCCCTTGAGATGGAAATCATCATCAACGATAGGAAGTTTCTCCTTACGAGCCTTTCCAAGGATCTCTCTCGCCTCGTCAAGTGTGATTCCCTCCTTGGCTGTGACAAGTCCCTCAGATGTCATCGACTCCTTGATCTTCTTGGTGTAATCCTTCTCAAACTTGAGGTCACGGTTTGTAATTATTCCGACAAGCTTTCCGTTCTCAGTGATAGGTACACCTGAGATTCTGAACTTGCTCATAAGTGAATCTGCATCTGCAAGTGTATGCTCTGGAGATAAGTAAAATGGATCTGATATTACACCGTTCTCTGAGCGCTTTACCTTGTCAACTTCCTCTGCCTGTTTCTCGATAGACATATTCTTATGAATAACTCCGATACCACCCTGACGAGCCATAGCTATTGCCATTCTGTGCTCTGTAACTGTGTCCATACCGGCACTCATAAGAGGAATATTCAACTTAATCTTCTGTGTCAGCTGTGTTGTAAGGTCTACGTCATTTGGTAATACCTCTGAATAAGCAGGTACCAATAAAACGTCATCAAATGTAATTCCTTCGCCAATAATCTTACCCATTTTCTTATCTCTCTTTCTGTAAAATATTATAATAAATGCACTGCCGTGCTTATTATCTGCATCAATCCGTCTTAATAGAGAAAACACATCACCCAACACTTATCGCGTTGGGTGATGTAACTTTTTAAACATGCTAACAAATTATAAACTGCTTGTCAAGGAAGTTCTGTTGTAGATATGACAGACTCCGTTCCAACATTTGTCTCTAATACATCGGGATCCGCAGGATCGCCCTTATACACAAATGTATCCTCAACACCAAAGTCGATACTGTCATCTCCTACCTGAGCTATCGATATCTCCTGTCCTGCGTCAAATGCCTCAGTTCTCGGTAAGAACAAAGTATTTCTGTCTATATATATCGTCTCACTGAGGAACGCATCGTCTATCCACACAAATGTACATTCGTTGAAATTACTTCCATGAATGTAATATCCCTGAAGTGGCTCTGCCTCCGTCTGTGAGCTATCTGCTGTCTCCGTGCTTCCCTGTCCTTCTGTCTCTTCTGTCGTTTGACCAGCCTCTGTCTCATCCACAGGCGGAACATATACTCCTTTTTCCACATGGGATATGCTGATCTTTTCTATTCCGTATCTCATATTGGTCGGAGCATATGGCCATCCATCAGGATACATATATCTCTTGCCATAGAGCATGTCATACTCTATGTTCTCTAGCTCATCATCGTAGTTCTCATCACCTGGCTTATACTTGGACTGGAACTTCTGAACGTAGCTCTTCTCAAATCCCAGCATATCAAACACCTTTGTGCTGAGCTGATATGCCTCAAGATCCTCATCCTCCACTGGGAAGTTATCCATATTGCTCCATACAAAGTACTCTGTCTGATAGAGATCACCATTCTTCACATCGTCATCTGTAAGCTCAAATCCTGGCAGATGGTCACCGTACATTACAAGCACCACCGGCTCATTGAAAAGCTTAAGGCGCTCTATGAGCTGTCCTATGAACTCATCCATCTCATGCAGCTGATTACAGTAATATGTCCACTGCGTATCAAGGGCCTCATCGCCAGTTCCTGCAACCTTTATAGGATAACTGTAATTCTCCTCGTCAAGTTCAGAAGGATATCTTCCATGTCCCTGAACACTGACCGTAAATATGAAGTCTCTCGATGGAGTGAATGTGAGAGTCTTCATGATCTCTCCTGTGAGCACGTCATCCTTCTCCCAGTTTTTCTGGGTATGATGTAGATTGTACATATACTCCATCGGTGTAAATGTGTCAAATCCCATATTCTTGTACACCTTGTATCTGTCATAGAATGTACCGTCATGGTTATGCATTGCATGCGTGGAATATCCGTCTAGTTTGAGCTGTGTAGCCATAGTCTCTATGGTCTGTTTGCCAAGGATCGTCTTATATGGATACTCTCCGGCTCCAAAATATGCCACATTGAACCCCGACAGAACCTCGAACTCAGAATTGGCTGTACCTGCACCAATTGCGGGCATAGTCAAAAATCCTGAAGTACACTCCTCCTTCAGCTTTGTGAAGTTCGGTATCGGATTCTCACTGAACGTGAGATACTTTACATATGATGGATCCATGAACGACTCAAGTTGGACAAATATTACATTTGGCTTATCCTTACCCAATGTGGAATCCGTGGTTCCAACTGAATCCAGATCGTCTTTTATCTCAAGCATCTTATCTTCGCTGTAATCACTAGGCTGTCCTATACCGACATCCACCACGCTGTTTGAGAAACAATATACAAATCCATAATTGTTGTAAGCTGTTGCAAGGTTTGCAAAATTGTCCGAAATAGTCTGTGCATTCAGAGCTATCTTGGTAAACAGCATTACACAGAAGAATGTAGCTACGATGAACACAGTGGTTCTGGTCCTGTAAATGTTGCCCGTGACTGTCGGTGATTTTATGAACAGGACAATTATCCCTGCAAGTGCCACAAATAGCAGCACCGCTATAAGGACTATCTGCCATACAGCAAAGTATTTGTCTATGATGGTTATCGTATTTCTCGCCATCAGCATATCTATGGCAGAGAATGGCGTTATCCTGAATCCAAGAACTATACAGTTGGTTATACCCAGTATCAGCCATGCAAATGAGATAACACAATATCCAAATATCCTCTTTCTCATGAGCAGTGAAAGTGTAAGCGTAAAAAAGATGATCGAACAGTTATACAGGAATATAAGCGGCTGATTCCACACATACTCCACCGCCTTGATAAGCGAATGTCTTCCAAGTGCCTCAAGTACAATGTCCAGCACTATGGCCAGGACCAGGCAGATAAAAACTGCAGAATGATGAAAATTCTTAAGTCTCTCTTTCATAATTTAATCATTACCTCGTAAACAATATTTTATATTTGAAATTTATACCTCAGATTTTTATATTCAACGATTGTGATTGATTATATCACTCTATGTCATATATTCAATAGTAAAAATTTATTAAATTTTATTACCAATGTCATAAAAAGCGACACAAAAAAAGTCAGGAACAAAATCCTGACTGTGAATTAATATGAAAGAGCGCGAGACGGGAATCGAACCCGCGACCCTCTCCTTGGCAAGGAGATGCTCCACCGCTGAGCCACTCGCGCTTATCTGTTGTGTTTCTCACAACAATATGGATAATATCATACCGCTGTTAAACTGTCAACATTTTTTTGAAAAATTTTAGCAACATGACAAATTCTATATATACACATAAAATCTGTAGTATTTGCCAAGAGCGCGAGACGGGAATCGAACCCGCGACCCTCTCCTTGGCAAGGAGATGCTCCACCGCTGAGCCACTCGCGCCTGTTGTATTTCAACAACAATATGGATAATACCACATCAAAGCCAAATTGCCAACAATTTTTTGAAAACTTTTTACAATTTTTCAAAATAATTTTTCAATGAGCCCTTCAAGCTATCTTTTTCACAGTGTATCCGGCTTTCTCCACGCAGTTTTTAAGTTCGTCATCCGAAACCTCTCTTCCAAGCTTTACAACAGCCTCCTGTTTCTTCAGATCAACCTTTGCATTCACCTGTTCCAGACTGTTAAGCGCATTCTGCACTCTAGCCGAACAATTGCTGCAGTGCATTCCCTCTATATAGATAGTCTTCACTGCCACAACATTCTTTATCTTGTCGCCCTTTACCTTCACTGAACCGCCACCGCCACAGCAGCCGCCCTCACCTCTAAAATGTTTTGCAGAACTTATCACCGCTCCCACTACTATGACAAGCAGGATACATATAACCAATATTGTTCCACCCATTTTTATTCATCTCCTTCGCACTTAACAACATGTACCGCACCCACACGGCTTTACATTCACACCTGTAACAGTCTGATTCTCAATATATCCGCCAGCCATGAGTCCAGCTCTTATGATCCGGTTCCACTCCTTTGCCGACAGCTCGATGCTTGACGAATCATCAAGCTCGATGACACAGGCATCCTCTATTCCACAATTGGCACCACAGGCAACCTTATACATATTCTTCCTGTTGATAGCACCTATATCCTCCAGTGTGTTGACCATTCTGTACACTGTGGCAGATCCTATCTTGCTGTCCTGCTTTGCCGCTTTGTAATATATCTCCTTGCATGAAGAGCACTCCTCTCCAAGTATAATATCAAGAAGTATCATTCTCTGTCTGGTTATCCTGCAGCCTCTCTCTCTGAGTCTGCTGATAACGATCTCCTTCTGCATCTCTGTTCGCTGGATACCTGTATCATCTATACTCTTCTTGCCCGTCTCTGTTTTATCGTTAGTTACCATACACGCCTCCTTAAAATAATTGATAATATTATCATCAAGGTTAGTATGCACTAACTTAAATTAGTTGTCAATAACATTTTTCAATAAATATTTGTAATATTATATTCCTACTGTTTCTGCACAGCTCTGTCATCAAATACTATCACGGCCTTGAACAGATCTCCATCTATGCTAAGGCTGAATTTTGCTTTCATAAGTGTACACAGGCTGTTTGCTATGGAAAGCCCCAGACCGCTGCCCTCTGTATTTCGGGAACTGTCCCCACGGACAAATCTCTCCATCAGTTCATCGCTGGATACGTTTAGCGCCTCTCTGGATATATTCTTAAATTCTATCCTAACTGAACCATCACTGTGAACAACCGATGCATACACCCTGGTTCCCGGCATTGCATATTTGCTTATATTTGCAAGGAGATTGTCAAATACTCTCCACAGATGCTGTCCGTCAGCCTTTATCACCGCAGGGATCTCCGACTTTGTGAATACCACTCGTAGTCCGGCGCGCTCAAGCTTATCCTGATACTCTGCAACAGCCTGCTCAAGCAGCATATTTGCATCTATATCTGCCCAGTTTATCTGAACATTGCCAGTGGATGCCTTGGACGCCTCCACCAGATCCTCTATCAGTTTCTTCAGTCTTGCTGACTGTCTTGAGAGAACCTCGATATATTCCTGCCTGGTCTTCTCATCCAGATCGTCCTTTTGAAGAAGATCTACATAATTTATTATGGATGTAAGCGGCGTCTTTATATCATGTGATACATTTGTTATGAGTTCTGTCTTCAAATGTTCACTCTTCATTCTGGCGTCAACCGCCTTGACCATTCCATCGCTTATCTGATTGAGATGTTCACCGTGTGCGCGGAACACCCAAAACATCTTGCTTGTATCAGCCTTCCTATCCAGATTGCCCTCCGCCATCTCCTTAGCACATTTGTAGAGTTCCTGTGTCTGAATGAGATATGCCACTATTCCGACTATACACAGCCATTTAAAGATTATATAAAGCACAACATACAAAGCAGCTCTCATACTGTCCACTGCAAGCACAAACACTACGACTATCTCCACGAAGGTTATTCCTATATACGCCCATATGCCTTTCTGTGTCAGGGACATATGGCCTCTCACATATCTGAAACATGATCTCGTCTTTCCTGCTATCCACTTCAGCACACTAATTATCAGACAATCTGCAAGGAAAGTTCCCGCTTTCACCTTTGCGATCAAATTGTTAAGAAACAGAATCGTCACGGAATACAGGCAGGCCATCGGGAACAGAAGAACCAGATACTGTATATTGCCAGAAACAAAAGCACAGTCCTGATATCTGTCCATGCACATGGAAGCTCCGCCGCCCTCGACGAAAATTCCTATGGCCGCTGACACAGAGCACACTATCAGCGCCATTATCAATTCTGTCGGCATTTTCTCCAATCTGCTGAGTGTGATCGTCTCCTTTCCAGTCTTTAGACCGGCATTGACCATTGAAAATATTGACACGATGATGCAAAGCAGCAACATAAGTGCAAATCCTGCCAATATGCCCTTGCGTTTCGCCTCCCATATTCCCATATTGTGTACCATTTCAGGATTAGATGCCTTGACGTTGTCTATGGCTGCCGCCTCGTCCACATAACATCTTCCTGTAACATTTATATATGTATACACGTCATAGCTAAGCACCAGACAATAATTTCCAGCAGATGAGCTTTGATTCTCATCTGATTCATTTAAATACAATCTTTCAACTGAACTTGGATAATAATTGTCATACATGATGTCAGTCATATCAATTGGACTGTTGTCCGTTGTTAACACAGCATCCGCCAAGCTCTCTTCGTTGCCAGTTTCATTGTATCCTACACTGTAATCATCATAATAATAAGGATCATTATCCTGTAGATACAAATAAATGCTCTGTTCACTCTGTTCCATATCGCTCAGGTTCTGAAACACCAGATAACTTCTAACCGGTATTTCTATCGCGGTATCATAATCATTTGTATATATATTGTCATTTGATTCATTATTATTTATCAGTTTCGTATTCCCAACCGTTACATTTATCTTGCCCTTATCGGCATCGGCTTTATCCTTACAGACTGCTGTCAACCTGTAACCAATATCATTCCGTTTGTTCATATTTTTGTACTGATATGTAGATTTAATTGCCGATGTTGTATCAGAATTGCTTAATTTGCGGAAAACATCGTCCGCCGTTATCACCATGTCACCGTTGTAATCCGCATCAATAAGCTGACTGTATGTTGTAAAATTTTCCAACTGAGACTTCATCTCCCGGATATAATTCTCCACACTTCCAGTAAGCTTTTCATTTGTATTCTGAATGTAATCATTGACTTGCCTCTCATATGGTGTGACACCCATGTTCTCATCACTGTACACACCCAGCCAGTTTCCCTGCAGCACCAGTCCGCCCATATACAGCGTTCCGTATGCTATGATCGCTATAAGAATATATATTCCGAGCTTAAAAAACACATTGCCTCGTATCTTGTAAATAGTCTTTTCCACTATTTTCCCTCCATTCTGTATCCTCTTCCCCAGATGACCTTTATGTATCTTGGATCCGAAGGATTTATCTCTATCTTTTCTCTGAGATGTCTTATGTGGACGGCGACAGACCCTTCCGCTCCCATAGGATCCTCCTTCCACACTGCCTTGTATATTTCTTTTGTGGAAAATACCTTTCCCACATTCTGCATAAGAAGTTTCAGGATATCATACTCTGTAGGGGTGAGGGACATCAGTTCTCCGTCAAGCGTGACCTGCTTAGATTTGTCATCAAGCTCGATACCTCCGATAACCAGCTTATCCTTCCTGGTCTCTCCGCCTCCCAGCTGCATATAACGCCTGAGCTGTGACTTTACCCTTGCGAGA
>JBNMKK010000053.1:0-13673 GCA_050874325.1 Coprococcus sp.
GTATAATAATTATTTACTATTCAATTTTTAAGGTACACATACTTTACAATAATATATCCTAACAAACCCTTATATTTACTGAGTTTATTAGGATATATTTATTATTTAACTTACTATACATTAACTACTAAAGATAACATAGTTTTTACCCTTTTCTTCTGTATAATTATTTCTCTTTTTTATAGCTTTGACATCTGTCGTTTCTTTGCATCTTCCTCAAGAACAGACCTCACCCTGTCGCTGATCTCATTCTTCTTCATGGATTTAACATCGTCAGCCGATATCACATCCACCACATCTATATAGACATCAGACCTGCGCCTCAGAACATTCCTGTATATGTTCTCCGTTCCATGTATAGCCACGACCACTATCGGTGCATGTGCTTTCTGGGCAACCCTGAACACTCCTGTGTGAAATGGCAGGAGCCCACCCTGCCTGTTTCTTGTCCCCTCAGGGTACACGCCAACCGCCATATCTCCTTTCTGGAGTATCTCTGTTGCCGTCTTGATAGTAGATAACGCCTTTCCAGGATCCGATCTGTCTATCGGCATGAAACAGCATCTTCTGATGATCCTGCCGAATATTGGGATCTTAAAATTCTCAGGTTTAGATATGAACGCCACATCCCACTTTCTAAACACCTGCCACTCAATCAGCGGGTCATAATTTGACAAATGATTGCCCACAAAGAGAGGCTTTACATCCACTGGAATCTTCTCTATTCCTGTCACATGCATTTTCACCCTGAGAAACCACATGGCAAATCCTGTGGCTCCGTACAGCAGATGTCTATAGAACCTGCTATCCTCCGTATACTGTCTGTCAGTTCTCACGAACAGGCTGCACACAAAGAGGAAAAGAACGTATATCAGAAATATGGCTATAATTCCGCCAAGTATATATATAATTATCACTTTCTATTCCACCTTCTTCCGATCTAATCCATAAGTTTAATCATATTATTTCTATCATTTTTCCTGTGCTTTCGCTGCATATATCATCCTTCAAAATACATCTCTTTACGTTTTCGACAAATTTTGACACTACATATCAGATTATAACACACAGTCAGAAAAATAGAAGAAAAACTCCTGATGCCAGCCAAAACTGACACCAGGAGTCCTCCCCTTTATCTTGAGTACCATAATAAGCACCCAACCCACTATATATTTGTTATATTATACATCTTTATCTGTTGCGCATATTATACTGTGCGAAATATGCTGTTTCTCAAGCTGCACACTATTCTCTGTACATAAGGTAACTGTACATATCCGCGTAATCATGTCTGTCATTCTTGATGAAGTCGATGGCATCCCTTGGATGCTGGTTCAGCATACCTGTCAGCATGTATGGCACATCATATCCCCACACTGCGTCACCCTTTGCCTTGAGCGGAACCATGTACTGCTCGATAAACTTAAGGATATGGTACAGGTTGTACTTTGGATTTCTGAGGAAACCAAGAAGTAACTCCAGCGCACAATTTCCTGCGCCTCGTCCCATGCAGCTTACTGTTCCATCAAGCATGCTCGCACCATTTCTCATAGCCTCAACTGTGTTGGCATAGGCAAGCTTTAAGTTGTCATGTGCATGTATTCCTATCTTCTTGCCATACTTTTCTCCAACAGCCACATACTTTTCTGTGAGTTTCTTGATCTGCTCAGGGTACAGTGAACCGTAGCTATCGACAATGTATATTCCATCCACGTTGCTCTTTCCAAGCATTTCAAGCGCAAGATCTATATCTGACTCCTGATCCTTTGAAACCGCCATGATGTTACATGTGGTCTCATATCCCTTTGCATGTGCATCCTCGATCATCTCAATGGCCGCTGGCATAGTGTTGATGTATGTTGCCACTCTCACCAGATCGATGACACTGTCTGCTCTGTCTATGATATCTTTCTTGTAGTCACATCTTCCGACATCGGCCATAACTGAGATCTTCAGATCTGTGTTGTTCTCTCCGACGATGGCCCTTATGTCCTCCTCGTTGCAGAACTTCCATTTGCCGAATTTATTCACATCGAACATTTCCTTGGAGGCCTTATAGCCGAATTCCATATAATCAACCCCCGCCTTGATGTTCGCTTCATAGAGGGCTCTTATAAACTCGTCAGTAAAATAGAAATCATTGACAAGTCCTCCATCTCTTATTGTTGCGTCAAGTACCTGAATGTCAGGTCTGTAGGTGATCAGATCTCCGCCTATCATAATAATGTCCTCCTTCTTTCTTTTTTACAACAGCCCTTTTTAAAATGCATTTGACAATGGCTATTGTATTTTCTCAATTTAAACTTACGTCACTTTAACGCGTTGAACTATGTTAGTGACTTTGTTTAGTATAGCACAAAAATAAATTAATGCAAGGACTTTATTCAGAAAGTCTCAGGATAATTTTATCCTAACCAAATAAAATATAGCCCTAAAGATACAATTCCTGTGATTTTGTATCTTTAGGGCTTAGATGTGTGATTTTGTGAAATTTATTATCTTTTCTTTTATTTTCGCTGTCATTTGTGATAATCTGACCTGATCATGTCAATCCCAATAAATTTCAATCAGTTTTCAATTACTCCAAACTAGCTCAGATCTTCGCCGTTGGTCTCAATGACTTTCTTGTACCAATAGAAGGAATCCTTTCTGTATCTCGCAAGATCTTTCATATCGAATTCATCTCTGTTGACATAGATAAATCCGTATCTCTTGGTGATTCCCTCGTGGGTAGACACGAGATCAATTGCTGACCATGGACAGTAACCCATCATCTCTGCGCCCTCGTCTGCTGCCAGCTTGATCTGCTCAATATGCTTTCTTAAGTACTCTATACGATAGTCATCATGTACCTTTCCATCCTCTGTAAGCTTGTCGTATGCTCCGAGACCATTCTCTGTAACGATCATTGGAAGATGGTATCTGCTGTACATCTCGCGCACCGTTGCCCTGAATCCGTCAGGATCTATCTCCCAGCCAAACTCTGTTCTGAGAAGATTTGGATTTGGGTATGCCTTGTATACGCCAGGCTCACCGCCCACTGACTGTTGATCCACCTGAGCCGCACCTGTTATGACAGGCTGATTGTCATCCCATTCTACAGTTGCTGTGCTGTAATAGTTAAATCCTATAAAATCCGGTTTCGCCTGAGCCATGATATCCATGTCGCCATCCTCGATAACCGGAATTGCGTCATGCTCCTCAAGGAACTTCCACACGAGGTTGTTATATCTTCCATATACCGCCATATCAAGGTACAGCCAGTTTCTTATCGCGTTGAAGTTCTGCGCTGCCAGAACATCCTTTGGCTTGCATGTAGCAGGATATACCAGTGAAATATTTGGCGCTGGACCTATCTTTGCACCAGGACACATCTCATGGAGAAGTTTCATAGCCTTTGCCTGGGCAAGGAGCATGTGATGGTTCTCCTGATAAAGTTTCTTGTATTTATTTGTCACGCCCTCCATGTTGCAGGTTCCGATCACATCTCCCGCAAGAGTGAGCATGTTCTGCTCATTTATTGTCAGCCAGTACTTTACCCTGTCGCCATAATTTGTGTAGAGCAGCTTTGCAAATTCAACAAACTCGTCAACGCTCTCTCTTCTCGACCATCCGCCTTTTTTCTCAAGAGCCGCCGGAAGATCAAAGTGGAACATTGTGACAAGCGGCTCGATTCCATACTTGAGGCACTCGTTTATCACGTTGTTGTAGAAGTCAATTCCTTCCTGGTTGACTCTGCCGGTTCCCTCTGGCAGAACTCTGCTCCATGCTATGGAAAATCTGAATGTCTTGAAACCCATCTCAGCCATGAGGGCTATGTCCTCTGCATATCTGTGATAAAAGTCAGCGCACACGTCCAGCTCACTTGTTCCCACAGGAACTGTCTTGATATCCTGCACACTTGGTCCCTTGCCGTGTGACAGATTGGCACCCTCAACCTGATATGCGCTTGTAGATGCTCCCCAGAGGAAGTTCTCTGGAAGTCCATGTTTCTTCGTGATTATCATAGTTTTGTCCTCCATATTTTCTATTTAGTATATTGCTAACTTTTAATTTACGCCCTCATACTTCTGCTTAAAGTTGTATAAAGCTCCCAGAAGATTTGAGTCATTGCGGAACTTGCATGTGTCGATAACCATACCATCATATGTCTTGGTCATCTTTCTGATCTTATCCACATACTTCTTGACACCTGGCACAAAGTTTGGATTGGCACTCATCCCGCCGCCGATCAGTATTACATCCGGATCGATCGTCATATACAGGTTACAGCAGAGCTTTGCAATAGAGAAATAGGAATCCTCCATCATATCTGTAATCTCCTGGTTGCCTTCATCGATCCACTGATATACCATCTCACCGGACACCTCTTCCGGTTTCATGTTCATGATCTTAGATGCCTTATATGTAATCGAGCTTGCAGTACAGGTCGAGGTCACCATGAACGGATTGTATTCAAATGTCTCCTCAACTGTCAGCTCTTCACAGCATCTGACATTATCCGCCTCTTCCCTTGTCATGTTCATAAGCCCATATGACAATTCTCCGGCAAGGAGCCTCTTGCCTCTGTGTATCTTTCTGTCGATGATTATTCCACCGCCTATTCCTGTACCAACTACAACGACCGCTGCATTTGTAGCTGTCTTGGCATTGCCCAGCCACACCTCTGCAAGAGCCGCACATTTGCCATCGTTCTCAAGGGCTACAGGGACACCTCCACACGCCTCCGAGATGAGATCTCCAAGATGTGCGCCATCAAGATACTTGATGCCGCCACCGCCATACACAATACCTCTATCCACATCTATCTGTCCAGGAAGTCCCATGGCAATTCCTGTTATATCATTCTCAGGTGCCTTCTCGTCATACACTTTCTTGATCTGTGCCACAAATGCCGGAGTTCCAGCCTTGGCATATCTGTCGGTTGGAGTCTTGCCTTTTCCTGATATATTGCCCTCATTGTCCATAAGTGCATACTTTATAAACGTTGCCCCTACATCAAATACTAAATACATTTTTTCTCCTCCAGTGTCCTAAAATATAATAAATATACTGCCCCATATTTAACTTTTTCTATCTTGGTTAATTATCACATGTATTTTAAGTTTAGCCAATTGATTTTTTATCTTTTTACATAGAAAAATCTATTAAAATGGGGCCGCATACTAATTGTTAATATGACAGCCCCATCAGGATCTCTTATGTACATATATTAAAATCTTATCTGCTAACCCTTGTCCTCTCCACAGCATCTTTCCATCCCGCAAGAAGTTCTGTCCGCTTGTCTTCTGCTATCTCCGGTTTGAAATGTCTGCCGACCTTCCAGTAGCCCTTTATCTCATCCAGACTGTCATAATATCCAACCGCAAGTCCTGCCAGATATGCAGCACCCAGGGCTGTAGTCTCCGTGATCTCAGGTCTCACTATCTCCGCATTCTCTATATCTGCCTGAAATTGCATGAGGAAGTTGTTGGCACTGGCACCACCATCAACACGAAGAGTTGTAATGGAAAGCCCTGCATCCCTCTCCATGGCCGCAAGCACATCCGAGGTTTCATATGCCAGGGATTCAACCGTTGCCCTGACGAAGTGCGCTCTGGTAGTTCCCCTTGTAAGTCCGAACACAGCGCCTCTGGCATACGCATCCCAATAAGGAGCTCCAAGTCCCGTAAATGCCGGAACCACATACACACCATTACTATCTGGCACTGACAACGCTATCTCCTCTGTGTCCGCGGCACTGTCTATGAGTTTCATCTCATCCCTGAGCCACTTGATTGCCGCACCAGCCACAAACACACTTCCCTCAAGTGCGTAGCTGACCTTTCCGTCAAGTCCTATTGCTATGGTGGTGAGAAGTCCCTGCTGTGAGTCAACTGCCTTATCGCCTGTGTTCATGAGCAGGAAACATCCAGTTCCGTAGGTGTTCTTCACATCTCCGGCCTCAAAGCAGCACTGTCCGAACAGCGCAGCCTGCTGATCGCCCGCAACTCCAGCTATAGGCACCTCGCCGCCAAATATCTCCTTGTCTGTGTATCCGTATATCTCACTTGAATTTCTAACCTCCGGGAGCATGCTCTCCGGGATGTTGAACTTTGCAAGCAATTCCTTGTCCCACTCCAGTGTATGTATATTGAACAGCATGGTTCGTGATGCGTTCGTGTAATCCGTCGCGTGAACCCTTCCGCCCGTGAGCTTATATATAAGCCATGTGTCAACTGTTCCGAACATCAGCTCGCCCGCCTCGGCGCGCTCCCTGGCTCCCGGCACATTGTCTAGTATCCACTCTATCTTCGTTGCAGAAAAATACGGATCTACAATAAGTCCCGTTTTCTCCCTGATCACCTTGTCATACCCCTCAGCCTTAAGTGCCTCTATCCTGTCTGCAGTCCTTCTGCACTGCCATACTATGGCATGGTATACCGGATTGCCTGTAGCCTTATCCCACACTATGGTCGTCTCTCGCTGATTGGTGATTCCAATTGCGGCAATGTCCTCTGTTCGGATCCCCATGGTCTCCCTGGCCTCCATCATCACCGACATCTGGGTTGCCCATATCTCCATAGGATCATGCTCTACCCACCCATTCTTCGGAAAATGCTGGGTAAATTCCTTCTGTTTCACAGAGCATATTCTGCCCTCTTTGTCAAATATTATCGCCCTTGAGCTGGTCGTGCCCTGATCCAGCGCCATTATATAATCTGCCAAATTGCCCTCCTTATAATACGGACGCTCGGCCCCAATATTTTCTATCAAGCGGGTGGACATGTGTTGTCAGGGGACGCTCCCGCTCGTTTCGCCCTGCAGCGGTACTAAGATGCTGCAGGGCGCACCATCTAAGGACCGGCGGGCTCAAATGCCCCTGTCAACACATGTCCACTCTCTTGATATATATACTCTTTGCAGCCTCGCTGTTCGTCATAATTATGTAGGGTTCGTCGGGCAATTTTGCCCTGACAAACCTTTTAACCTTCTTCCATTTAAGTATCTGCTGTCGCAACTATCATGATTCAATTCGCCGCTTACCAATCATGCAAGCATGCCCACTTACCTGTACTCATTAAATATTTTCAATCGTTTTTCAGATAATTCTCTCTAAGGTGTTCGTTCACCCTCTCTACCTCTGCCTTGAAGTCTCTTGAAGACATGCGGATCGCCCCCTGTCCCATTGTGACTATCTGCTCCAGTCCGTCAGATGTGACCACTGTGACCTTGTGCTTTCTCGCAAGCTCATGTGTGAGCTTTTCTATGTGCGCATCGGCGGTCTCACCCTCTTTTGTGTACACAACCTCTATATCATCGTAAGGGAATCTCTCCCCCTTGTTGTTCTTCACCTTGTAACCGTCAAACACAACTATCAGATGACAGTTCATATATCCCTGATAGTTTGACAGGATATCCATGAGTTTTCCTCTCGCAGAGTCTATGTTGTGCTCCGACAATTCACGAAGTGTATCCCAGGCAAATATGACGTTGTATCCATCCACTATGACATAGTCCTCGCCTTTCTTTCTGCGCTTGAATGCCCCCGGCGTTGCTATTCCTCTGTCGGCGGGTCTGCTGCCCACAAGCGGACCATTTCCAGGCTGTCTGTCCCTGGACTGGCTCTTATTATACTGTCCACTGTCACGATATTCAGACTGTGCCGCAGTTTCATTTACCTTGTACTCAGATGTAGTTCTCCTGAACCTTCCGTTCAGTGCCACATCCTTATTCTTGTAATCTCCGCCAAATGTCCTTGCAAATATCTCGCTGAGCTCCTCGTCCGTAATGGACATTTCTGATACTCCTCTTCCCGGCCTGTTCACAGGCATCTCCATATCTGCACCATCATCTGTGTAGCCAAGCTGACCTGAGATCTCAAATCCCGGATCCTCCTTCACATGCATGTTCTCATACACATCATACCAATCGACCAGATATCCTGCGCCGTGGGCGCAAAATACCGATGACGATGGATTGAACCTGTCCAGCTCAGGATCATAGTGTCTCTCAGCCAGAACCTCCTCCGTGTTGTGGCACGGCTGATATCCGTCTATATCTACCTGAAGTCTTCCTGTTCCTCTGGAAAATGCCGTGAGCTCGCTGTAGTACTCTCTCATGGTGTATACCGGGGCATGTCCCGTGATGACCGTAGTCTCACCTGTGATCTCCTGCCCATCCATGGTTCCACTCATCTTCACTATGTCGGCAAGCACTCTGCCGGCATACTCCTGCGGTATCTCTATTTTAAATGAATATACCGGTTCCAACAAGACACTTTCTGCCATCATAAGTCCCTGTCTCACCGCCCTGTAAGTCGCCTGTCTGAAATCGCCGCCCTCAGTGTGTTTCTGATGCGCCCTGCCTGCGGTGATGGTTATCTTCATATCCGTGATAGGTGAACCCGTCAGTACTCCCCTGAACTCACGTTCCTGAAGATGTGTGAGTATAAGTCTCTGCCAGTTCTTGTCAAGCACGTCCTCACTGCAAATGCTGTCAAAGCACATACCACTGCCATTTTCCATCGGTTCAATCAGCAAATGCACCTCGGCATAATGTCTGAGCGGTTCAAAATGTCCCACGCCCATGACTGGAGCTGCGATCGTCTCCTTGTATGATATCCTGCCCTGACCATACGTTATGGCTATGCCAAATCTGTCTCTGACAATCTGAGCAACGACCTCCAGCTGAACCTGTCCCATGACCTTGATGTATATCTCACCTGCAGCCTCATTCCACTGCACCTGAAGCTGAGGATCCTCCTCCTCAAGCTGCCTGAGCTTTGACACCATTGTGACCGCATCCACATCAGTTGGATACATGACCTTGTAGCTGAGGACCGGCTCAAGGCTTGGAAGTTCTCCATCCGGGCAGGCACCGATCCCCTGTCTGCCATAGGTGTTCACAAGTCCCGGAACAGCACATACACAGCCTGCGGCGACCTGATCCACCATATCATACTTTGCACCGGAGTATACCCTTATCTGGTTTACCTTTTCGAGCGTTTCCTCGCCCTGGCCGCCTGTTAGCGTGAGAACATCCTTTAGTCTCAGGCTGCCCCCTGTGACCTTCATATAAGTAAGCCGCTCTCCCTTGTCATCACGACCTATCTTAAATACCCTGGCGCCAAATTCATCAGTTCGCTGAGGTTCGATTACATATCTGTTCATTCCATCCAGCAGCTCAGCGACGCCCTCATTTTTGAGCGCGGAACCGAAATAACAGGGAAACAGTTTTCTGTCCGCTATGGCACGCACCACGTCAGATTCAGCATTTGCCCCTGTTTCCAGGAATTTTTCCAGCATCGTCTCATCACACATAGCTATGTGTTCACCTGCATCTTCACATAAAAAATCGACACAGCCATCGCTCAGTCTGTGTCTGATATTGTCCATGAGGTACTCTCTGTCATACCCTGTCATGTCCATCTTATTTACAAATATAAAAACCGGAACCTCATATCTCTCAAGCAGTTTCCACAGAGTCTCTGTATGGCTCTGAACCCCGTCCATGCCATTTATGACCAGAACTGCATAGTCAAGAACCTGCAGTGTCCTCTCCATCTCTGTTCCAAAATCCACATGTCCAGGAGTGTCAAGCAGTGCTATATGCATATCTGCGTAGACAAGCTCCGCCTGCTTGGAAAATATCGTGATCCCCCTGTCTTTTTCCTGACTGTCCGTGTCAAGATATGTATCCTGATGATCCACACGCCCAAGCTTTCTTATCCTTCCAGCCTGGTAGAGCATCGCCTCGGACAGTGTCGTCTTGCCCGAATCAACGTGCGCCAATATACCCGCAACTATATTCTTCATCTGTATCTTTTCCTTCCACCAGCTCCATATCATCTTTTGTCGGTCTTTCCAACTGCCGATATAGAACAAGTCCCTTATATTCTCTATTCTATCTGCACTTTCTATATATACAGCAGTTCACATTCGTGCGCCAGCTACACGTCCGTCTCCACCACATCATCTAATCCCAAAGCCTCGTTCTGTGCCGCCTTATAGCGCTTAAATCTCTTAAAGAATATGGCTGTAAATGCACCTATGATAAACGGGAACATAAATGTGGCAAATCTGTAGAGAAGTGCCATGGCTCCAGCCGCAGCCGAACCCACGAGTCCTGAATATATGGCTGTCATTACCAGTTCGCTTGAACCTATACCTCCCGGCATAGGAATGACCGCTGCAAGCATGACACTCATGGCTGTTATTCCTATTGAAGTCACCACGCTCATATCGCAGAGGTTGTGACACACTATATACGGAATTGCAAACCAGCATGAGAACTTACATATATCAAGAAAAATAACCTTCAAGATGATCACTGGTTTCTTTAATACCTGCGTTGTCGCCTCCTCCATCATCACACACTGCTCTGAAAGGCTCTCAAGCTGCCTGTCAAATCTTCCCTTAAAAAGAAGATTCACCTTTCCCAGCAACCATATGAGAAATCTGTGAAATGCAGGCCAGCACGCAAATAGCACTATAGCAGTAGTTATGAGAACTGTTGCCACAACTCCAAGAACCACGTATGAACTGTATTTGCCAAAGACGTCCATCATGTATGAGCGGTTTGCAAGAAACAATACCACCGCCATGAGGCATATGGTCATCTTATGTATGGCATAGTCCAGCGAATATAGTCCAAGTCCCTTTGAGCCCTGTACCCCGCACTGTCTCAAAAAGAGCGTCGATGCAACTATCGTTCCACTTCCAAGTGTTGACACCCTGTAAAACGACACAAAATACGTCATGATATTTGCATCCACAAATGTAAGATTATTCTCCGTCTCACCCATTATCACATACGTTATGGCACTTTCAATGATACTGTAAAGCACTGACGCCAGTATGACAAGCGCAACGACCTTCGGACTTGTATTCACGAGCTGCTTAACTATAGGACCGGCCATATCTCTGAACACATACACGATAAGCCCGACCAACACCAATACACACAACCATTTGATAAGTGTTTTCTGTCTATCTGATAACTTCTTCATAGTACTATATCCCTTTTCCCTGAGTATCAATTCGTCAAAATCATCCTGTAACGTACAATAGATTAACAATCTAAAGAGGAAAATACAAGGCAAAATTTTCAAGTAGTCTTCTGTCTAACTGTCATTATTTTCCCTGTATATCAATAATCACATACTCTGACCTGCATCCCGTCTTGAACTTGATCGCCCAGTCAGATATTCCTGATGTCACAAGAAAGTCCGAACCGTCTATATCCTCCAGGCCATAAATCTGATCATTACCGCCCATACCAGTGATCTCCTGGAACAGTTTCATGAGCAGCATCTGACCACCGTGAGTATGTCCCGAAAGCACCAGATCAACTCCCGCCGCCTTTTCATTTGCATAATCCGCAGGCTGGTGATCCATGACTATCTGATATTTGCTGTCATCCAGATCCTTCACCAGATCTTCTATGTCAGCTCTGCTGCCGCCGCGGTCTGTCACCTCGGACAGATCCTGTCTGCCTGTTATGTAAAAGCTACCGCCCAGCAGCACAGTCTCATCCTGAAGAACTGTCACGCCATTCTTTTCAAGCTCCGCTATGATATCATCCCCATCATAGCCCCTGCGCTCAGATGCGTAATATCCCTTGTCGTGATTGCCAAATACATAATACACGCCGTACTTGGTGTCCAGGGTTCCAAGTGCCTCGCAGCACTTCTTCATATCTGAAAGGCTTGTGTCATCATCCACAAAATCGCCTGCTATCAGCACCGCATCAGGCTCCTGCGCCTGTATCTCCTTTACATGCTCTGCAAATCCGTTTCCGTCAAATGTGGTTCCCGTGTGAGAATCTGCGATGAGCGCAAGCTTTATACTTCCAACCACTTTGTCTGTATGTATCGTGTAGTCCTTCTGCCACACGTTATGAGCCTGATACCAGCCCCATGACATGTATACAATGGTGACAATTATAGCGGTAACACCTGCATAGTATATCTTTCCTTTTTTGTTTTTTATGCCTCTCTCCGTGTTGCTCTCTGCTGTTGCTTTTGTTCTGTTTTTCACCTTACCTGCCAGCCAGAATACAAGCTCACAGACAAGCCAGAACAGTATCATGTAGATCGTGACTATGATCGCGTTGATATACCCCATAGTCAGGCTCAAAACCCCTATAAATACGGCACATGTCAGCGCGCTGATGAGAATGCTCAGCCACTTCCTGTCCTTCGCCAGCCTGTCTACCCATGCAAACTTCCTGACTCTTGTTATCAGATATATAAATGCGGCTATGAACGCCGCAAACATAAATATAAAAATAAATGCCCACATCATTTGTATGTTCTCCTGATTCTTTTGATATCTGTTATTTCATTCTGACATAATAGGTAGACTTACCCGAACCGCCTCTGCCTATGTCGCCCTCTTTTACAAGTTTTCTGAGTGCCCCCTCCACAGAACTGGTGCTGAGTGTCGGACAAATCTCCTTTATATCCTGCTTTGTGAACTTTCCTATTTTCAGCAGTGTCGCCTTCCGCACCATCTCAACCGCTGGCAGTTTTTCCTCCACGATCTCGAATCGTTCCTCAAAATCTTTATAAGCTGCCAGTATTGTTCCAAGCAGATATTTTATAAATGGGATCACGTCCTCTGTGCCCTCGTGCCAGCCTGCCTGGGTCTTTCCAAGTGACTCGTAATATAATTCTTTATTTCCTGCGACCTTAGCCTCAAGGGAAATATACTTTCCAACATAAAATCCACTTCTATATAGCAGAAGTGTTGTGAGCAGTCTGCTCATTCTGCCATTGCCATCATTAAACGGATGTATACACAAAAAATCATGTATGAATACAGCAATTACGATAAGCGGCTCCACCTCGAAATTCCCGATCACCCGGTTGTATTCCCCGCATATCCTATCCAAAGCTTCCGGTGTCTCAAATGGAGCCATCGGCGTGAACAGAACTTCCGTATGCCCATCAGGATAAGTTGCGCTGATATAATTCTGCACAGTCTTTGTTCTTCCTGCAAATGGGTTATTCATATGACTGTACAACATCTTATGCAGCTGAAGTATATAATTCTGAGTTATAGGTATCGCATCAAAACTTTCATGTATAACACCAAGCACATCCCTGTAACCTGCTATCTCTTCCTCAGCTCTGTTCTTCGGTGTGGTCTTCTCTTCAACCAACTGCTTTATTCTTGTATTTGTTGTGACTATCCCCTCTATGGCGTTGGATGCCTCCGTGCTCTGGATCTTTGCTATCTCCACAAGCTTATCCAGCTCATCTGGGCGCTGTCTTAAATACAGTTCCTGTTTACCTGCATATCTATATATTGCAGCTATGAGTCCAAGCACTTCAGAATCCCATTTTTCTTCTTTTATTTTACTATAATTAAATGTTCTCATTCCCTTATCCTACTCCTTTTCCCTTACATATTAGCATATTTTAAGGGAAAGTCAATCCAGTTAAGGGCATTTCCCCTCAAAACCCCCTTAATTTTAAGGTTATCCAATTATATGATATTTATACAGCTAGTTAAAGAAATTTTCAAAAAAACCACCACATCAAACCGTGATATGCCCCCTGTCAAGTAGACAGGTTAAATATCTAAAATGAGGTGCTGATGAACGACCGTACAAAATGTGCGGTCGTTTTTCTATGCACACCATCTTTCTTTGTATTTCTCTATTCGCCTGTTCTCAGGAATTAAATA
>JBNMKK010000054.1:0-13376 GCA_050874325.1 Coprococcus sp.
AGATCTGTTCTGCCGCATACTATGTATATTTCAGAAAAACCTACTGCATCATTCAGCATCTACAAGGACCTCCATGATGGAGCGGATCACTGCGGGAGCAGCACCGCCGGCGATCTCTATGTGTATGCTGCCGCGGTCTATACTATTTAATGCCTTACGTTGTCTGTCAAGAGCAATCTCCGCCATTCTCATACTGATAGAGATTTCACCAGAAGAAGCAATATTAGAATAATCAACTTGTGGGGTCATGTCGATTATCATTCGCCCGTCCGAAAACTCTCGCATGTGTCCAACATCAATATAATGATGGATTTTCTTTTTTGTTGTCATTTGAAGCATGTCATCAGAAGTGTAATTCAACTCGTAGGCTTTATCCGTATTAATCTGAATTTCTAGCGAAACATCCTCTTCGTTAATTTTTAAATTGTGATATGTTAATATAAATTTTTCCTGATTTATCTTTTCCTTTTCTAACTCTAGAATATTCTTCCACTTTCCTGTTATATCCTTCTGATGCATATCTTCATCACGATGACTAATATAATCTGCTTCGTGATTCAATACCTCTTCACTTAATATCTGAGCGTCAATCTCTGCCTTGTAATGAATTCTTACACCACTTCCAACTTGTACACCATAGGGAATCTCATACGCTATTTCTTTTTGTGTAATCAATCTGTCTGGTTGCACAAATGCAATGCTAATTACTGTAAAACGTTTATCATCTCTCTGATCAATTTTTAAATAAGAAATGAACCTCTGTCCATACAATTCATAGGTACCTTCGAACAATCCATCTTTATTCTTCGCAGGCCACATATAACACTTTCCTGCGTATTCTTCTTCAAGAGCTTTTAATGCCAATGTAGTTTCTTCTTTTTCGATGTAACCAAATGTCGCTAATCTCTTTGTGACATTATGTGTAAAGCCTAAACTAATATACCTTCCTTGAAATTTTTCCCCTGAATATATTCCAGCACAATAAAAAACGCCTGAAAACTTTCGTCAAAACCTCTATCTAGAATACGAACAATATTCTTATGGTTGAGCTTGTCTAACGACTCAACTTCACGATTAAAAACTTGTTTCTGCAAATCTTCGTCGCCAATATTCGTTTTATTAAACATCTTTATGATAACAGAACTATCTCTTTCATCATTGTCAACATCTGTATCCTCACACAATAGGATAGAAGCCATGTTCCCGTCACCATTCATTTTTTTCTTCAACCTGTATCGGTCTGCTATATATGTAGCCACATAACCACCTCACATACTTTTTACTATCTTCGATCTGCTTATTATTCATTAACACCTCCACACATATACAAGTGAAAATCATAATAAAACTGTATACCTTATTCTCAACTTTATCTGTTTCTTAAATATCTTTGTTCCTTTATTGACATTATAATATCATGTTTTATTCCTTTACACCATCATCCACATATATATTAATACATATCATATTCTAATCCACTAAAAGCGAGCATTTAAAAAGAACCAACCAGCTGATATGTACCCAGAATTCTGAACACACACCACTCACGATTGATTCTTAATTGGTTTGCAAATCCTCAAGAATTTTGATTATTCTGTTTTCTTTACGTCTTGATTACCGATTCGATCTTCCAAAGGTATAAATAAGTTGTAAATTTTTCGTCTCCATCTCAGAAATCCTACAAAATCAAGGCTTTCACAACATACATTAAATACTGCCGTGGCAAATGAATAGTATTTTCAGCATATAATTTTCTCCCTGTGTTATTGAAAAATTGTGTTGTTTGAATCCTCTATGTTTTTAGTCACTTAATTATATACTTTGTTCCTCTTCCTTTTCCACAGGCTGCAACCACACCTTTTTCTCCCATAGCTTTCAGTAACTGTGTTGTCTTTGATTTACCAAATGGGACATATGGTGCAATTTCACTTATTGGTTTCAACATCGTCTTACTTAAGCATTTATAAATTACTTTTTCGTCTTCGGTTAAATTAACAGTCGTTTCAAATACCGGCAGCACAATTTTTATAGCATTTTCAGAAACTTCAAAATCTGGTTTTATCAGACTCTCTGCGTACAGCTGTTTTATTCGTGTAATTCCTGTTCCAAATATCTCTACAAATCCCAGTCTGTAAAATACATTTGCTAGATTTCTATTTCTTAAAATGGAAAGTTTACCTGCTAAATATTCTTCTGCTGTTATTCCAGCTGGCAATCCACCAGGAGATACTACTTCTATTCTATCATCAAACATGGAAACTCTAATGTGTGAATTAACATCCCATACCCTATGAATCAAAGCATTTGCGATTGTTTCTCTGAAAGCTGCCTCCGGTATTTTCTCAATCGTCTTTCTGTCGGCACCCTGTATTACTTCATATTGATAATAGTCTCTAAATACATCAAGTGCTTTTTCATATACCTCCAAAACCGATATCTGTTCAAATGTTACTCTTTTTTGAATAATACTGATATTCTCACCGAACTTAACAATATCAATTCCTGAAAAATGATTTTTATCTGCTAAAAGTCCTGCTGCATTATTATAACCATTTACATTGTCAAACAAATTCAGCGTCTTTAAAGTATCCTGATTAAAGGTTTCAATCTGAATATTTTCTTTCAGCTTACGATGTAAAATTTCAAAAGATAATTTCTGATCATTACAGGGTAATTCTTCAAAGCTGATATTTTTCCCATCTAATACAAGCCTTGAAAATTCCAGTGCATCTACCTCTATCGTTGCTGTATCATTTCGTTTGTATGCTTTTGATTTATATAAATATGGTTTCTGAAGACCACTTTTTATAGTGAGTTTTATCGTCTGATCATTATTCTGTATTTCAAGTGTATAATTGGGTTGAGGTGATATACCGTCATTGATTTTATTTTCGATATCCATGCAGACCTGCTTTACATCTGGCAAGCCTTTCACGTTTCCAGCATCATCAACGCCAAAAAGAATTGTTCCACCATTGTAATTCGAAAAGGCACTGACCGTTTTCAAAAAAGTATTAGTAATTGTTTCCTTGAATTCCAATATTCGTGTTTCACGCATAATAATCAATCCCTTTCCAATCTTAATGATTATATTATATGCATAAACACACGAAAAAACAATCTTAAATTTTTACGATTGTTTTTTGATTGATTTGACTCTGAAATTACATATTGAGACAGATCAGAGCAAAACCTTGCAAGCTGTTACTACCTGTTTGTAGTAAAATTGGTTTGGGTGCTACTAAAGATTTATTTTTCTTTAAGTACGGGTAGGTTAATGAAAAACAAGCAATTGATAATAGTATCTATTTCATTTCTTGTTTTTTCGTCTTTTATGATATATAGATCATACTCATCATCTTCTACTTCCATAATTGGATGCATATTTTTATGATTATCACGAATATCTTTTTCAGCCTCATAAGCTACCATAGGCGTCATAGGAAGCAAAAACAGGCTATTTTCATTAATTTTGATCAGTAAAACAATCATGCTTTCATAAACCATATATCTATAGAATACTACTCTATCATTCCAAAAGTTCATAAATTGTAGTGTATTAGAATATGTTCTATCACAATAAATATATATATTTTCCACCGTTGTCGAATATCCCAATAATCTATTGTTCTCATAATCATAATTTTTATAAGAAGTTAGTAAGACGCACTTATTATCTTTTTGATTTAATATTTCTTGTAACTCATTCTTTCCAAGAATACATCCAAATATCTCCTTATCTCTTAGGCTATAAAAAAATAGTATTTCTTTTGAATCGTCTTTTACATCAGAATTAACTACGCCCATTTTATTATATAATTCTAAAATGTTCTTTTGTAATCCTCCCAACAAGAATAAAGTCGAATATTCAAGTGACCTACATTTTTCTTTAAGAGATTCATAATCTATTTTTTTCATATTACGTTGAACATAATCCTCATTAAAAGCAGTCGGTATTTGTTGTAAAAAAACAGAAGAAACGTCTGTTTCATGCATTTCGACCTGATTTAACCGATTTATATATCTATCTATACATTTAGACCCTTTAAAAATTTCTAAAACAAATTTTTTTATTTTAATAAGTCTATCTTGAAAAAATTCTACACTATCATCTATATCATCCTGTGCCAGAGCAAAAAGTTTTTGGTAAAATTTCTCAAATGTCTCCTGTTTGTTACACTCTTCAATCATTGAAAAGAATAATTTATTAGGCAGATATTCTTTTGAAAAATCTCGATTTGAAACTAGTTTATTTATAGATTTACTTTTTGCAAAATTATTGCCATCATAATTATATATACACGAATTCATAGATTTGAGAGCAATTTGAAAGACTGCATGTGCAATAGTCAATTTGTCGTTATTATCAACATCCTTCATATATTCAAGAATAAAACAAAGTGGTTTTACATATCCATAGTAGCGCTCATTGTTTTCCTTTAAATTCTCAATAAACTTTTCATAATCATCAACGCTACGTAGCATAAAATATGTAGCTTCAATAAATACAGCTAACCCCTCTTGAACTTTCATTGAATTTTTAGCAAAGAAAGTCATTGCCGATTTCAACTTATTTGCATCATTGTTACATGTTATAGATATCGTCAATTTTTTCAAGCAATATTGTATTGTTCCATACACGCTTTGATTAGACAGTTGAAAATGAGTATATTCATGAACTGCGGTATTAATCCGTTCTTCCTCACTCATTAACGCATTTAGTAATGTAAAATTATCAAAATCATACTGTCCTAACAACTGAACATCCACATTAATCATCCCCTCATACTTTAATCTACTTTATTATATCGACAATACTCTTATTAGGGCATCCGTCTTTGTACTCTCATCGTTTTTACTTGCTCCCAATCTGTCTATATGAATTGAATTATTAACACCTGCCTCAACGAATCCATAATACTTCCCATCAACTCCCAGATAGTTATGTACCTCATGTCCAATATTATCTTTGTTATAAGCACCTCCATTCTGTGGACGTTCATTTCCGTTACCTCTATAAGCATTCATCCAACCTACTCTACAATAAAACATTTTCATATAAAATTCCTCCAATTAAAAACAGTTAACACAACGTGTTTTCTAATCCAATATAAGATTAAATATGATTCTCTCTTTATAGATTCAAACAGTGATTTTCATATATTTCTCACCATTTATTACCAATATAGACTTTACGGTCACCTTATTACGGATATCATCATACACATTAAAATAATAAAAAGTCAGTTACAAATCTTCCGACCTATAACTGTCCTAATACTATCTACATATTTTTATTCGCCCTTTCTAAATAAGGGACAAAATAACTCAAACTATTAAATTCTTTATCAATCCAGCCTCTCAGCTGGGCAGGGTAGGACAAATTTATTATATCACGCAACATAGTTTTAGCATATATTCATTTCATCATTATATTGATTAATAGCTTATATCGATAGCAAAATCCCCAAGCAACAAACTATGCCTATTAAAAAATATGGCTATCCCAGTTATAACATTCTAGTTTATCGAATTATTAATGTCCTGCCGAATTCTACTGATATTATTATATATTTCATCTTTACTTACGGGATCGTAATGGAATTCCAGTTTTGGATTTGACATAATTTTTCCATTCTCGCCCACAGCAGTTTTTGATTGATCAAACAACGGGTACTCACGATCAAATTTGAAATTATTAATCATAGGCTCTATAGTATCCTCATTTGTTAAGGAACAGTCAATTAGTAATTCACCATCACTCCAATATTTTATACCATCCAAATCCCTCTGAAATTTATCTACAACATTACCATCCATATCTTTAATCTCAACTCCATACTGTATGTTTTCATCCATATATGGCTTAGCCAAAAGAACAACATAGTAGCAATAAATGTTTGAATTATAATCGAAAAATATAAGAGCAAACTGTTTTGTATTAATAAAATTATAGTACCTATCTTCTAGTTTTATTTTTTCGCTTTTTGCTGGTATATTTATTTCTAAGTTACCCTTATTTTTAATTACATCTTGCTTACTATATTTTATGTTATCTCCATCAATATCTGCTAAATATGCCTTTTTTATCATTCCTTGCTTAAACTCTATTGTAACTTTAAGGCCATCATCATGTAAGTACTCAACTTTTGACAACTTTGTATCTAATGCAGCATTTTTATTTTCAAAATCTGAAGTATTTTTTGCAATAATTACTGTCACTATAATGGCAATGATACTTAGTGCTAAAGATATTCTATTGTACAAATCTTTCTTTTTCTTACATTCATGTTTTGTCCGTTGCATATCTATATATTCATTCTTTTCTGCTGATTTCTCAATCTCAGATTTTTGTTGTGAGATTACCTCTGTTTTTTGTTGAGGGATTACATCCGTTTTTTGTTTAATGTTTACCCCTTTATTTTGTGGGTTTATTCTTTTTTTCTTGTTATTCCTATGTGTTTTATTATTTCGAGACATAATACCTACTCCTCCCTGTATCATTTTCTTTTTATAATCCCTAAATCACAACATCAAGTTGTCCTCGCTAATTCTGCAATATAGCACTTATATATTTGATATTTTCCCTGTTTATACAATTGTATCAGGTATATATGCACTTTGTCTACTTATTCTGTAAATTATAATATATTCTTTCTATATATTGTATACAAAAATCCCCCCTACACCACACCGACCCAGCTTACGCAGCCACCATCGATATGCCATAGGGGGGGGATTTCCTTCTCTTTATCCTAACTTTTCTCTCTTACACCAGCCTGCTCTTATTCTTCCGCCAACCAGCATCTACCTGGCCGCCATAAAATCCTTTACCGCATTCAATCCGTACACATCCTCTATCGTTCCGTAACTTGCAGGGATATAGCTTATATTAATATTACTTATTGACCCCTTTGTATTTCCAGAGTATGCATCACTTGTCTCGCTTACATCCAGCGCAACGGCATAGTCTGCGAACTGCCATCCAACACAATATTGATATGCTGTGACTTTGTCACTTCCGTAATTTTCCGGATGTCTCATCTCGTCTATGAACTTCTTTGCATCGTAACTGCCGCCGTACATGGTTGAATTATCTTGGTCGCAGAACCAGCCAATATAATTTGGTGTTCCAAACTCCTCATACAGCTTGTCAAGAAGTAAATATTCACCATCCGTATCCGGGTTCTCATTACACAAAGTGTTATACTCTTCTTCGGTGAGTCCGAGTGTGTCATAATATACTTTTGATGGTCCCATCATCCAGTTTCCATCTGTCACTGCCTGCTTAATAGTCAGCTCGTTTTCGCTGTCTTCATCGCCCAATACCAGATCTGGGAGGTAGATCATATTCTCACCTGTCTTATCATAGACGATGAAACTAAAATTGTTGCTGCTCTCCGTATATGTATCTATGAGTGATGACAAGGTATTTATGCCTTCTATGCCTACTCCATCCAGTGGATAATCCATAAGATCATCAATCTTTATCGGCAGCGTCAGCTTGTCCGCAAATAATGTTGCTCCGGTTGGGGCATCGAGAACATCCTTGTCTGTAATATCATACCTGAGCACACCGGCGCCTTTGCTGTCATCTGCAACACTACCTGTGTCATTTGCCGCCTTATCGCTGTCGTCATTTACATCTACGGCGTCCTGAGAATATCCAGTTTTTTCAGAATCCCCTGTATTTTTGTCTGCATCGGAACCGCCTCCGCAGCCTGCAAGCATTGCCGCCATGGTGATTCCCATAGCTCCACATAAAAAACCTTTCTTCATTTTTCCTCTCACGTCATTTGTCATTACTTTTTTCATTTTTTGTTATCCCTTCTTTTAAAAATTTTTACTTTATTTTCAAATCTTATTTTATTTTCTAAATTTATTTTTGAACCAACTCTTATATCACTTACTGCCGGTCTTTTCCTTTACATTTTCCCGTGTGATCTTGACCATGTCGAACTGTCCACTATATATATTTGTATAGTCGTCTATTGATATGCTTCTGTATGCCGTTTCGCCGTGTTCCGCTACATATATATCATATGTGGTAACCCCTCCATAACACTCCGTGTAGTCGCACACATCTACGCTCACCGCAAACGGCTCTCCACCTTCGACTATTTCCTTATTCTTGATCGCATTGTCCTCCTTGTCTAATCCCGCATCTATCATAGAATGTGTTATATAGCCTGTTGTTCCTGCCATGAGACGCAGAGGAGTATCGTATGCTATGTTATCTCCTTTGACCGACACACCCAGATCGTGATCCGTCTTATTTTCCACATAGAAATTCATCCATGCGCTATAATAATTTTTATCCGCTATCTCATCATACACATTTGTCCCTAGATATGTCACTTTAACCTGATCATTGTCAGTGACGACCTGTTCGCCATCAACGTTAAAATTTCTTGTATAATTGACCGAATCTGCATCCCCTTTTCCGCCCAGATCCACGTCAACCATGACACTGTCAACTGCCCTGAACGGTCCTGCATTTCCTGTTGTATCTTCCAGTGTGCAGAACAGTATCTTAGCCGTGACAGTTGGCTTTCTTCCTAAGTCGAAAAGTGTAACGCCGCCAGAATCCACAATAAAAAACTTTCTTGTAGAATTTGGCTGAACTCCCCAATTAGTTGGAAGCCCGCCCTCGTAGGACTCATTATTCGAAGTCAGGAGCATGATATTATAATAAACCATGTAGTCTTTATGATTTACAACTGTATACTCAAGCGCACAATCATTTTCAGATATATCATATCCCTCTGCACTCGCTATGGTTTCATCCTCTGGACCGCAGCCAATATCGTACACCTTATCTATTGTGACCGTGAGATACTCGTTGTCGCACACGACATAATTGACTTCCCTGTAATTCTTTCCTCCACTTTCTGGATCTTTATCCCTGTTATGGATTATGATCCCTGTTACGCCGCCGGCTACTACGGATGCCGCCACAACACTGGCGACTATCTTTGCCTTAAGCGTCTTAAATAAGCCCTTAAGTCCAAGCTTGCCCGCGGTTTTAACCCCCGCAGACGCCACGCCTGTTGCAGCTCCTCCGGCTGCTGTTCCAGTCGCTGCACCTAATGTAGCTCCTCCGGCTACCGTTCCCGCTGTTGCCCCTAATGCAGCTCCTCCAGCCGCAGCTCCAAACGCAGCAGAAAATACGCTTGTAAGGAAATTCGGGATCACCAACCCCTGTGTCTCCGCCAGAAATACCGCGGTGAGAAGTGCCGTTGTTCCAGATGAATACAGCTTTACGCCATTTGTATTCTCATACCTCTGTACACCCGCTTTTATCTTTCCTCTGGCAGCGGACAGTCTGTAGCTCACCGTACCTTCCGGGCACTCCATACATGCCGCGATCTCCGACGTGCTCATACCATCAAAATAATACATTATTATCGTCTGGTACTGAACCGCCGACAGTTCTTCCTGCATGATATTCAGTATTATCTTACGCTTTTCTGCATTTAGCACATAACTTTCCGGCAGGAAATTGTCATTTTCCTCCAAAAGATTCGTGGATGCGACTTCATCCAGCTGCACAGGCATTTTCTTTCCAAGAAACTGCCTGCATTTGTTGACTGCGATGGTATTAAGCCATGCCGTTATCCTCTCAGGATTTTCGAGTTGCTGCAAATGTGTGAGCGCCGTTATGTAAGTGTCCTGCATCACATCATACACATTTTGCTCATTCTTCAAAAAGCTCATACAGGTGTAATACACCTGCCGGTAAGTGTTCTGATATATGACCTCAAATGCCTTCATATCTCCACTCACCACCCTGGCGACCAGCGCCCTTACGTCATACTTTCCGTATTCGTCTGTCATACTTTAGTTGTCCCTCCATTTTTGTGATCTCCCTATATAGATTATCCTGAGACGATTTTCGTTGGATTTTTTTGAAATTTTTTGAAAAATATTTTATACAATTTTTCCAGAACGATTTTTACCCGGATTTTTACATTCAACAAGTATATAAATGCCAGATACAAATAAACACAATCTTATCTGCACCTGGCACATTGTCTCACCTTATGAAATTGCAAATCCTATTTTACCGTATCTGACTCAGCCAATTTCCATTCTACTCCCCATGTTTCTTCACCACGAGCCTGCCTCTTCCATTTTCCTTCACGATATAGAGGGCATTGTCTGCCTCCTCATACATCTCGTTGAAGGTTATCTCTGTTCTGGAGATCACCGCTCCCATGGAAATACTTGTTCCGCCCTCAGCCGCTTTCACCGTCAGGTTGACCTTGTCAAATATCTGCTGGGCACGTTCCTTTATCACATCATCAGGCACGCTCTTGTTGAAGAACAGCATAGCTGCAAATTCATCACCACCCATACGGCAGGCATAGTCATCACCGCGAAGTGCTGCCTGCAGCGTCTGCGCCACAAGGACGAGGTATTTGTCGCCATTGTGGTGTCCGTAGGTATCGTTGTACTGCTTGAACTTGTCCACGTCCATCATGATCATCACCGCTGTGTGGGTACACTCAAGAAGTCTCTGCTCCATGTCACTTCTAAATGCCGCATGGTTCAAAAGTCCTGTGAGTGAGTCTGTACGGTAGGTGTTCTCCCAGTTTCTGAGTCTCACCTCCGCCTTGTTCTGCTCCGCGTCTGTCAGCATTTTCAGAGCATATGTGCTTGAAACATCCGAGATTATGATCTCCCCTCTGTCCGCCTGAAGTGCCGAATCATAGAACATTCTTCCGTAGCAGAATACATATATCTCCCTGCCATCCTTACGGTGTATCTTGTGTTCCTGGAATACAAATGTACTCTTTGCAAGGTTCGCATTTACCTGACAGAGATATCCGGTTTTATCCTCATCCGGTATGAGATCTATCTGGGTTATGATGTTATTTTCCACATACTCTTTGCTGTAGCCCGTAAGCTCCTCAAAGTTATCATCGACGGATATGATCCTCCAGTTTTCATCCACCAGATATCTGCTGTATTTTACTGTGTGTACCCGAACCGCATCCTTGCCATATTCAGAAGAATCAACCATCTGTCTGCGGGCCATGATCTGGATCTCTGTCTGTCCGTTGCCTGCTCCGTTTTCTTCACCAGTAGGATCCACATCCGCATCTGCTGCGGCAGTGTGATCTCCACCATTCTTTCCATTCTCCGCTGCATGGACTCCGCCATCAGCAATCCTCTGATTTGAGGCATTTTCCAGTGAATCCGCATACTTCTCCGAGACAAGTCTGATAAATTCAGACACTATATAAGGATCAAACTGGCTGCCCGCACAACTCTTAAGCTCTTCTATCGCCTTTGACACCGGCATTCCCTTTCTGTACGGTCTGTCGTTCACCATTGCGTCAAATGCATCCACAACCGCGATCACACGGGAGAGGACTGGAATACTCTCGCGGCTCAGTCCATCCGGATAGCCATTTCCATCCCATCTCTCATGGTGATGCCTTATCTCCTCTGCGATCTGCCTGAGTTCCGTATTACTCATGGCGATCTCGTATCCCTTCTCGACATGGGATCGCATGATCTTCCACTCTTCATCCGTGAGCTTTCCCGGTTTGTTCAGTATCTCCATAGGAATTCCTATCTTTCCTATGTCATGGAGCAGACAGAGCAGCGCCAGCTTACTCTGCTGGATATCCGAGAGTTCTATTCGTTTGCCAAGTTCTGCACCCATCTCCTGTGTACGGCGCACATGCTGTTCTGTGTCGCTGTCGCACTCCTCAAGTGCCCTGATAAGCGATGTCAACATATCCGAATGCAAAGATTCTCTATCCACAAGTTTCTTCGTCTTCATGGCTGTCGCCGCATCCTGGATCGCATCAACGATACTCAGTTTCTCATCTGCGACCATTCCCACGGCATACTGTATACTTCCTTCATACTGCGCTTTGACGTTTTCAACACATGAAGCCATCTCTTCCTCACTGCTGCGGCTGCAAAGTGCGATCAAATGCGCATCAACGCCTCTGACGTAATATGTTCTCTCCGGAAAGTTCTTTCTCATGATACCTGCAAGTAAACTTATCCTCTGATCACCCGCCTGATTTCCCAGAGTGCTGTTGATCACTGACAGGCCATTTATATCGCATATTGCCACACCGACCGGAAATGTGAAGTGATCCACTTCCTCCATGGCAAGTCTCTGAAAGCTCTCCCATTTCTGAAATCCCGTGAGCATATCGGTCTCTAAAGCTATGTCCGAGAACACAAACATCTGTCCAAGCCTGCGTCCTTTTTTGTTGTCAAGTCTCCTGATGTCACACCTTAAAGGTCTGTCCCCGTCATCACCTTTTATATAACACTGCAGAGAAAAACTATCGTCATCGGATGCCAGATTGATGGACAGATCGTACGTTTCAAGGAACTGCTGGATGTTCTCACATTTGCCAAGGAGCTCCTTTCCAAGAAAATCGTCTGCCCTGTCATTGTGCAGGATCAAATGATTGTCATAGTCAAACAGGACTATTCCCTGGCCTACATTTTCAAATATATTTGTCTTGAGTTTATTGAGCATTCCATGGGTTGAATAATTGAAACAACTCCAGTACAAAAGAAACGATGTAAGACTGTAGCCGCAGATGGAATAATCCAGAAGGTTGTACACTTCCTCCCCCGGAAAGAAGAGGAATATTGCATTTACACCCACGATCACAAGTATTCCAAGGATGACACTGCTGTACTGCATACGATATTCGTGCGGGATCGTACAAAGTTTCTTGACAAGTAATATGACTACCACACTCACGATCGCATATGAAAAAAACAGGTGCATGTTGTACAGAGGTTTCATATCATAGCTGTATTTTGCTATGACAGTGTCCCTCCTGACATACCCTATCGCTATATTCTTGAATGGATTTATGGCAAATATGACAAGCTCGTACATGCAGTAAGAAAAGCATACGCCTATCGCAACCCTGCCATACTTTGAAAAATGTCCTTTTATAAAATAAACTGTGAACACGAGCAGACATACGAGCATATAATCAATACTTATAAAATATATACTCGACATGACAGACATGGTCATATACGAATCACTGATAATGCTGACAAGATAACTGATATCTACTATGGCTGCCCCTATGCAGGCATAGCCGAGAGCCCTTCCTGTCGTCCTGTTCTTTTTGAATGATCTGACACCCAGAAAGACATCTGTGGCTGCTATTATAATAGATAAAATAACATATACATCCAAAATCACTTCATTCATACCCGTTCCCCCTGAAAACCCCAGGTAGTGTCAAGTGACACCGCCTTTTTTCTATAAAAAATCTTTATTTTCAAGGGTTTCACATAAAAAAGGTGATTACCCCCTAAATAACCAGTATAATTGAATCTACGACAAAACAATTATCCGTATAGAAAGGTAATCA
>JBNMKK010000055.1:0-13092 GCA_050874325.1 Coprococcus sp.
ATTGTACAAGGAAAGGTGTTTCTTTGTATAACTTATTGACACCACCCGCATAGCAGGTGGTTTATTGTTTCACACGCTGTTTATTTATATATTAAGATTTTTCTAAGCCTTGCGTGTTCAACAGGCTAAAGCCCATAAATATAAAAAACTCCGGCCACATTATACCGTGACCGGAGTTTTTATGTTATGTGCATATTATAGAATATGTAATGATCCTAGCCTATGTTATTATCCGTTAATTGGAAAGTGCCTGTACAACTGCCAGTGCCATATTCTCATCACATGCTGTATTGTCTATATACCATGTGACTGTTCCTGTATATCCGCCGTTGTTGTTAGGCTTATAATTGAACACTACCTTCAATGTCTTATCAATATAAGTTCCGTCTGAACCATACTTTGCAAGATCCATACTAACTTTGGTTCCATAGAATGTTATTGTGTATCCGCCAGCTCCATTGCTCTCATAATACCATACTGTTGTCTTTGCCTTGCTCTCAAGTGCAGTACCGTATGTAACACCCGGATCATATATCTTCTTGATTCCATTGTCCTTGTATGTGTACTTAATCTGGCTGCTCTTTGCCTCATCTACGCGTTTCTTCGCCTCGTCATTTGTACGGTACTGTATATTACCCTTTACAAATGTCTGTGCTGTCTCAGGAAGAACCAGATACACACCACCACATAATGCAGCGACCACAATGATTGCAATCAAAATCTTAACAAATGCTTTCATAATTATTATCTCTCCTATCCATAATCAATGCTATTCTAAACGCACGCAAACATCTTAAAAGAGTTCCTTCTCAAGCTGGAATATAAAATCCTCCAACAATTGCATGCGCTTGCTGTACTCAAGCCTTCCGGCCTCAGTCTTGCACCTTTTTATCTTCGGTTTGTTAATCTTATAAAAATTCTTTATTCTGTAATATGCGCGTTTATAACTTGCCTCGTCCTCTATTGCCGTTGCCATGGAATCCCACAACACGCTTATGGCACCAACTTCATCCAGAAGATCGGCATCCATAACTATCCTGCATTCCAGCGACAGATCGGCATCGGTGTCCTTCTCCTCATGTATCATGATGATCTCGCCTATCTTCGCAATCTTCTGCGGATCAACACCGAGACTGTCCAGATAGTTCACGGCAATCTCTGCACCGACCTCGCCATGCGGTCTCTCATCATCCCAGCCCACATCATGGAGAAGCGCTGCCAGCACTATGATATCAAGGTCTCCGCCCAGTTTAGACTGTAGTTTTATAGCCCATCTGTATACTCTCATGGTGTGCTCAAATCTACTTCTGAATGGGTAATTCGGCGGCCTGCCATTCACAGCTGTCTGCGTCTTTACAAAATCAATTACTTCAGCGTAATTCATACTAGTTTCGCCCCTTGGAAAGTCACTATTCTACGGCTTTTCCCTCTCCGTAAAAGTATCATACTTGATGATAACATCTTTTGTGGCATTTTACCATAATTTTTTAAATTTTTAATAAATATCTTCCATAACAAGCGAACACTCCGTGCTCCCGCTTTCGCTGCAGAAATCCTCACTCTCGGTCTTCCGACCTCCGTGAGGATTTCTGCTTACCCGCCAAATGCCGACATGGGATTGCGCAAGCGCATCCCCTGCCGTCGCTTGGCGGGAATATACACAAAAAAAATCCATGCGGTCTTTCTTCGAAGTATCATTATAGACGTTACCTCAGCAGTTAGCTCAGCCCAGGCGCCCTCACGGCACACAGGAGATTCCCCTTAGTGCTGCTCCGTCTCCGACCTGACACGGTTCAGAGATTCCTGTTGCGCGAGACCCAGACATCAACACCACTTACTGAGGGCAGCTCTACAACAACCACCCCTCCGAAAGACCATCACCCCTGCTATAGCGGATTGCAGGTACAGGGCGCCGCTACCTCCCCGGTTGCATGGAAACTTTAAAACATATTCAGTTGCGAGTTACAAAAACCCGTAGGGTACATTATATCCGACTGGCAGGGTTACGTCAAGCTTTCTTCATCTTCCCCTGCCTCAGATCTCTGAAAAATTCTTTCATCATACTGCTGCACTCCTGCTGCCTTATACCTTTGATCTCCTTAACCTGATGATTAAACTGTTTCATCTGCAGCAGATCTATCACTGATCCGGCACAGCCAGCCTTTGGATTCATGCATCCTATCACTACCTCTGGAATGCGAGCCTGAACTATTGCCCCCGCACACATCTGACACGGTTCAAGTGTGACATACATGGTACACTCCTCAAGTCTCCAGTCCCCAAGTTTCCTGGATGCCTGCTCGATCGCCAGTATCTCAGCATGTGCCAATGTAGTCTTCTTCAGATTTCTCTTGTTAAACCCTCTGGCGATTATCCTGCCGTCATGAACTATCACGCAGCCTATCGGCACATCCCCATTTGCATAAGCTCTGCGAGCCTGCGCTATCGCCTTGTCCATATATTTTTCGTGCTTTGCCAGCTCCTGACTGTCAAGTTCAAAAACTTCATCAGCCTCTTTATCTTCGCACTCTGTTTTTGCATCTATTATCTCTTCGTTATTTTCACTGCACATCATAAGTTTGTCTTCTCGTTTTCTAATATTATCCTAATCATCTTCTATATATTACTCCGGCTATACGATATCTACTATCCAATATCCGAAGTTACCTGTCTTAATGTTGGCCTCCTTTTCAGGCACAAATCTGTCAAATCCAAATATCCCGGCAAGATACTTTTCCCTTGCGGAATACACCCCCGGAACTCCCAGTATGTAACAATTGTTTTCACTGTCAGGCTTGAAGATCACCTTGCCCAGCATGAGATATTTGTAGCTGTAATACCCATGTGTAAGGAAACTGTTCACCCCAAGTTTCCAGTTATTCATATCGAGAAGTCCAATATCATTTGGGGTTATCTTCACGCTCTCTATCACGCTGTCCAGACCATCGTCCAGAGCATTCCCCGGCAGCAACGGCAAATGCTCGTATTTCTGGAACATGCTCTCCACCGCCGCATCAGTATCTGTGCCGGCTGCAATCTGAATATCATCCGCCTCCATCACGACATCATCCGTTATGGATACCTCTCGGACCGCCTCATCCAACACGCCATTTTTCTCAGGCTCACCGCTGGTCCACATCGCTGAGTAATCCACGTCGCTGTCCGTCCACGATGAACAGAACATGTCATTCTCATAACAATGATCATTCCCACACGCGCCCGGATCCATCAATCTGATGGCAATTCCCGCAAATGCCGTTATCGGGCGTCCACTTCCACCAACGTTATCCCATCCAAACGAAAACGTCTCTTCCCCGTGTCCACCACATAGTCTCATCTTTCCAATGAGCACCGGGAGCGGGATCATTTGCGGCTGCCTGCCACCCGGTTCGCCAGCCATATCATTTGCAGACATCCTGTTTTGAACCTCAAGATCGCCCTGCGGAAGTGTCTCCCTGTAAATATAGACTCCATATACCGTTTCACGCCCGCTGATACCATTTTTCAATCCTATCGTTATACGTCCTGCCCTCCCTGTCTTTGCAACCTTTGCAAATCCGGAATTTTCACATTTGCGCCCATCGTGATATCTGTAAATATACGATATAAATCTGTTCCAATACACCATAGATAATCCTCCTCTCCTCTGGGAAACACTGCGAGATCATTACTTCTGATGTCTCACCTGTTCCTGGGACTCTAACAATTATCTATGTGCAAATGGTGATGGGTATTCTCTTATTTGTCCGAAAGAATATCGCTCAAAGCTGCAAATTCCGCCAGCCCCAAACTTTCTCCCCGGATATTTGCTGATATTCCAAGAGATTCCAAAGCTTTTGCAACCTCCTCCTTTGTAAATGACAGTTCTCCACTGTTGGCTATTCCATTCTGGAGAGTCTTTCTCCTCTGATTGAACGATGCCCTGATAAGTCTGAACATAAGCTGCTCATCCTTCACCTTAACCGGAGGCTCCTGAAATCTGGTAAGTCTGATAACCGCAGAACCCACCCCCGGTCTTGGGATGAAACAGTTAGGCGGTACATTTGCAACTATATACGGCTCTGCATAATACTGAACCGCCAGCGACAACGCGCCATAGTCCTTCGTGCCCGGTCCGACCTGCATACGGTCTGCCACTTCCTTCTGTACCATGACTGTTACTGAGAGCAACGGCACATGTTTCTCAAAAAGCCCCATGATAATAGGTGTGGTTATATAATATGGAAGATTTGCAACAACCTTTATAGGTCTGCCGCAATTTCTCTCCTTCACTATCTTGTTGATATCGACCTTCAATATATCGTCGTTGATGATCGTCACATTGTCATACTCAGCAAGAGTCTCATCTAATATAGGCAACAGATTCTTGTCTATCTCAACCGCCACGACCTGTCCGGCACTCTCCGCCAGATACTGTGTCATGGTTCCAATTCCCGGGCCGATCTCCAGCACACAGTCATCCCTTGTGATATCTGCCGCACTGATTATCTTGTTTATCACATGGGAATCTATAAGGAAATTCTGTCCAAACTTCTTCTGAAATGCAAATTCATACTTTTTTATTGTCTCTATCGTAACCTGCGGATTGCTTAACTTCTCCATCCTCTGTCCTTTCTCTACGTTTTCAGACAATAGACAAACCACCTCATTCTGGCAATGGCTTAACAATATGTCTTGTCTGTTTTTTCTTCTTTATCAGTTCATTTTGTACATTTGCATGGCATTGGCATAGGTGGTCTCATACACCTTATCAACCGGCACGCCCTTGATCTCCGCTATCTTCTCAGCTATATATGGAATGTTGAGGGCTGAGTTTCGCGTTCCCCTGAATGGCACCGGAGCCATGTATGGTGAATCTGTCTCAAGCACGATCTTCTCAAGCGGAATATCCTCCACGACCTCCTGAAGTCTGCGGCTATTTTTGAATGTCACCACCCCACCGACTCCTATATGAAATCCCATCTTGATATATTCTCTGGCCTGTTCTCTGCTGTATGAGTAACAGTGTATCACTCCGCCGTTTCTGCCGCCATCCATATCTTTCAGTATCTCCATAGTATCAGACGCGGCATCTCTGCTGTGTATGATTATCGGCATGCCTAGTTCCTGAGCAAGTTCAAGCTGCCTGATGAACCATTTCTTCTGCACATCCCTTGGCGGATCATCATCAAAATGATAATCAAGACCGATCTCTCCTATGGCTCTCACCTTTTGATTTTCAAGCACCATCTGTTTAAGCTCCTGCATGTCATCCTCTGTCAGTTCACCCACCTCACTTGGATGTACACCAACAGCAGCATAAAAATGTGGATATTTCCCGGCAAGTTCAACCGAGTTTCTGGATGACTGCATATCTGCTCCAACATTCATCACCTTATCTATATCTTTTTCTAAAAATTCTGCAATGAGCTGCTCTCTGTCCTCGTCAAACTGCTCATCATCATAATGTCCATGGGTCTCAAATATCATCTTTTTATCCATCCTTTCAGCTGTATTATACAGAAACGCAGGCACTTTGTGAACGTTTTATTATTTGTTTATGGTTGCTTATTAATCTTTATAAATAGATTAATCTTTGAACACATTATTTTCACAATTCCTGGATATACTAAACATCGTAAAGAGTTTTTCATTTATTTGAATCCTCTCTCCCCTCATTTTTTACAAGAGGCAGCAGATCTCCCCGGTCTGTTACCTCTTGTTTTTTTGTGTCCATAACTGTATATTTATATTGGTGTTTATTATGAAATGCAACATGGTACACAGTCAAGTGACAGCTTTCATCAGCCGCTTAGGATTTGTATGTACCAATAACTATAAAACTACAGGAGGACTTCCATGATTTCAAAGAAATATTCAGCAATGTTAAACAACACTTCCATCATCAGAGAATTTGCACAGTACGCTTCAAAGCGTGCCGCTGAGATCGGTGCTGAGAATGTGTTCAACTATACCATAGGCAACCCATCCGTGCCTACTACGGACGATTTCAACAATGGTCTTATAGACATCATAAAGACAGAGGATCCACTGACACTCCATGGATACAGCCCTACACTTACCATATATTCTGTAAGAAAGGCTGTTGCAGAATCACTGAACCGTCGTTTCGGCATGGAGTATGTTCCTGAGGACATTTTCATGACATCGGGCGCTGCCGGAGCCCTGGCACACGCCATCAGATGTGTCACAGAGCCAGGTGATGAGGTCATAACATTTGCGCCATACTTCCCTGAGTACGTGCCATACGTCGACGGAACAGGTGCAGTACTCAAAGTCGTACCAGCTGACATCACATCCTTCCAGATCAACTTCGATGCGTTCCTCGAGATGATGAATCCAAATGTTCAGGCGATCCTCATCAATTCGCCAAACAACCCATCAGGAATCGTTTACTCAACTGAGACCATAACACGTCTTGCCCAGATCCTCACAGAAAAGCAGGAGGAGTACGGACACGACATTTACCTTATATCAGACGAACCTTACAGAGAGATCGTATTTGAGGGAACTGATTCACCGTTCATATCAAAGTTCTACGACAACACGATCTGCTGCTACTCATTTAGCAAGTCACTGTCACTGCCTGGAGAGCGTATCGGATATGTGGCTGTAAATCCTAAGTGCAAGGATGCTGAGTTAATCATCAACATGTGCGGACAGGTATCCCGTTTCACAGGACACAATTGCCCTTCATCTCTGATACAGCTCGGAGTCGCAAGAGTACTTGACGAGACATCCGATCTGTCAATCTACGAGAAGAACAAAAACATCCTGTACAAAGAACTCACCGCCATGGGATATGAGTGCGTTGAGCCAGGCGGAACATTCTATATGTTCCCTAAGACTCCTATCGCCGATGCAAATGAGTTCTGTAACATGACTGCACATGAGCTTGATCTGATCCTCGTTCCTGGCGACAGTTTCATGTGTCCTGGACATATGAGGCTGGCTTACTGTACCACAACAGATATGGTTGAGCGTTCACTGCCTCTGTTCGAGAAGGCTATCAAAATGTGCAAATAGAATGTGCAAATAAAACTAAATTTGTTCTAAATAACGTATTTTAGGAAAGTATAGAGATATAACATATGACTAATATAAAGATAATTCTCGCCTCAGGATCACCGAGAAGGAAGGAACTTCTAACTCAGGCAGGATATGATTTCGATGTATGTCCAAGCCTATCTGAGGAAGATCTTGAAGTGATGGCTCCATCAGAATACGTGATGCTCCTTGCCAAGATGAAGGCAGATGAAGTGTGCAACAGGATCATTGCCGAGGATGTGGGAAGACGTGTAAAAAAACTCCCTGAAAAGTTTGTCGTTCTCGGAGCAGACACCGTCGTTTCACTAAATGGCAGGATCCTCGGAAAGCCTTACGATTATGACGATGCCTACAATACACTGAACAGCCTGTCAGACCAAACCCATCAAGTGTACACAGGCGTTTGCCTGATATATGTGAACGGCAGAGCTAAGACATCCTGTTCATTCTACGAAAAGACCGACGTAACCTTCTACCCGGTATCACACGAGGAGATCATCCAGTATCTTGCGACAAATGAGCCATTTGACAAGGCTGGAAGTTACGGCATCCAGGGCAAGGGTGGATTATTCGTAAAGGAAATAAACGGCGACTACAACAATGTTGTGGGTCTGCCGCTGGCACGGGTGTACCATGAGATCGAAACGCTGATCACATCATAATTTAGTAATCTTGTTTTTTATTCCACAATAGATACACGATATGACTAGCGATGTCATAAACACCGTAAGTGGCTTGGAAATCTTATAAAAGCAACTGACCAGGTTGGTCACCGCTCCTTTTCCGCCAAACGATATCAATGTCATCCACATTTTTGCCGCAACTCCCTGAAATACATATATGTAAAGGGAATATCTGTATCCTATGACAGAAAAAATATTTTCTCTTTTGCCATTACCATGAATATGCACAACATAATATACAAGAAGAAAAGCAACTATTATATTGAACATCAGGTTATTGGATCTGGTATTCACACTGTTTGTGTTATAAAAAGCCAAACTCTCAGCAGCCATAAGCAAAACGCAAACAGCTATCAATATCCTGTTGTTTTCTGGTGTAAGCCATTTCCAATTCATATTTGGCAATAAAAATCCAATGGTGAACATTGGAATTGCCGCAAATAGAAAATTGCTGGCAATATATGAATCCAACTTATGCCCCATTGCAATAACGCTGTATCTTCCCAAAATAAAATAGCCCAAAAGTAACAATGGGCTAAGCCATGCAATGATCCTGTACCCATTTTTGAAAAATGACATCAAACTATAAACAAGCAGGCAATATGCATACGCCAGAATATACCATAATATTCCATTGTTAAGGGGAACATTAAATATCAACAATTTTAAGATCGAACCGGTATCCGGCATCTGCATAAGCACCGTTTCTCCCCCTTTTAGTTTGTCCAAACCACAGCGAAGACAGCTGACCAACAATTCGAAGAATATGTAATACTTTATCATCTTGATCGCCTGTCTCAGGAACATCTTCCTGTCAAAAGATCTTGAATTCTGCTGTATGGATCTCATTCCCATAAGATAACCTGACAACATAAAGAATATCGGTACACCGCAGCGTCCCAAAGCCACCTCTATATATGAAAAATTATCTGAAAAGAATTTTGTCGGAGCATGTAGCATGATCACGCCAAAACAAGCAATGCACTTAAGCATGTCAATGTAATTATTTCTATTTTGTTCACCAATATGACTCTCCCTCATAACCTTTTCTCCGTTCATGATAAGTCCATGTACACGTATATCAGTTTCAGCTGTGCTTAATGTATATCACATGGATATTTGCTGCTCAATATAACTGCTCAACATTCCGCTGAATGGCAATTGTACTGCACCGAACGGTGTGTTATGATTCGTTTTGCTTTTCTCGTCAAATTGCGAGTATACTGCACTGAATTGTACTTTTATGTATTTTGTTTTTTTCTAAAATAATTATAATTATAATAATATATTTGTATCTGCAGCTAGGAGGGCTTTGACATTGAACTTATTTATCGACTCATATACACTATGCTTAGAAGTCATATCTGAACTGATTATTTTTTCAAAAATAACTGGGAAGAAAATAAAGGACATGCACTACCCAATAATTATCTCGATACTATACATTTTTAGTAATATGATATTTAGCAACATATTTCCTAATGTATTTGGATGGCTTATTATATTTCCTATAAACTATTTTATGTATAGTTACATTTTTGATATTCCCAAACCAGAAATGTTTTTTGCATACAGTCTGACCTATACCTATCTTACTATTACAGAGGATTTTATTGCTCTTATATTCATGCGTTTTAATCTACAACCTGATGTACTGCAACCTATCATAGGATCTTCGATAACAATTATAGTCATTGCCATATCATGTATATTTATTCCTCTTTTCAAGGTTTACCAATATATACTAAATGGCAGTTTTGTAATTAAACTCGGAACAATACATATAACCATATTATTACTTGTTGAAATTGGTATCAGTAGATTTACAAATTACAACACATACGCAATGCTCTCTCTCATTCTCTCCTTTGCTGTGGTCATCATCATCACTGACTACCTCCTGATCAAACAGCAGCGAACCATTACCAGGCAAAAGGAGAGTCTTGAGAACTACCAGACCTACGAGCCTATGATGGACAGTCTTATAGAAGATATCCGGCGCAGGCAACATGACTTTTCAAATGAATTAAACGCCATCAACATGATCTCCTGCACCTACAATAACTACGAATCTCTGTCCCATGCCCTGAACGAGCATGCAGAGCACTTGAGCCGTGACTTTCGCAGCACTGATCTCGTCCACCTCAACATGAAAGTTCTGGCAGGGTTTTTGCACAGCAAGAAGGCAAATGCTCTGGCAGAGAAAAAAGATCTGGATATCAAGATCAGCAGCTATGTATTGAACAGCCAGATGCCAGAGTATGAACTCATCAAAGTAGTGGGAATCTTGATCGACAACGCACTGGAGGCTACAGAGGAAAATGGAACCGTGAAGATAGAGATTGGCAGCCGCGATGACAGGCTTTCATTTGCTACCGTGAACAAAGGTCCTAAACTCACACCGAAACTGCGTTCCGATATGGTAAAAGCCGGCTACACAACAAAAGAACCAGCCTGCTCAGACAAGACAAACGAGAAAAGAAAAAGACCAACAAAGCGCGGCTACGGTCTCGCCAATGCTTTGGAGTTATTGAAGGAATATGGCGGAGAATTATATATCGAGAACCCCGAGAATGATGGAGATACACTTATAAGATTTGAATTCATTGTATAGGATCTATCTGTTTTAATTTATCATATATCTATATCTCTAATAAGAAACCTGACAACACTACATATGTAGGGAAGTCAGGTTTCTTTTTAATTATTCTTAAGTAGTTTCTTCAGCTGTAATATTTCTTCCTGTGATTGTTTAAAAGCATCTAGCAGTTCCGCAATCTGTCGGCTCTGTTCTTCGTTCTGTTTGCGCTGTTCCTCGTTCTGCTCTCGCAGTTCCTTGATCATCTCATCTTGCTTGTTGATTTTCTCATTTTTGTTATCTATATCTTTCTGCATTTCGTCCATCATGTAATGAACCGTGTTCTCATCCAGTATCTTAAGTGTTTCCGAAAACATTCCGACCACCTCCTGAGGCTTGTCAAGATAACCAGCCATATCTGCAATTATGCCTTCCAGTTGCGGATAATCAGAGACTAGTTCATCTAGTCTGTTTACATCATCAGTGGAGAGCAGGGCAAGCCATCCGTTCAATTCGTTTAGTTCTTTCTTAGCCTTAGAATAGTAGCTTTTCTGGAACACGTCAAGTGGGATGAGATAAAATTCCTGAAGCATATTCATCTGTATTTCTGAATCAAAAACAGTTCTTCCAAAGTGTACATAATAGTCCTTTACTGCTTCCTTTTTAAGTTCTGTTGGACTATTTTCGAATATGATAATAGTATAAACTTTCTTGAGATCATTGTAGGTGAATGACTCTCCCTTACTCCCCTTAACCCGTGCATACTGCCTGAGTAGCAGATCTGCGGAATAGCAGGACATTCTCTGTGCAGGGAAAAGATATGATATTTTCTGGATCTCGACATTTGCTATTGAACCATCCTCAAGCTCAACAATAATGTCCATGATAAGCAACGACGTTCCTTGCAGCTGGCTGTCCTCCTGTGTCAGGATACCTTTTATCTTCACTTTACGCTTTAGAATGCTGCTGATAAAACCCGCAAGGCGATCGGGATAAATATCCGGGTTGAACAGTTTCTTGAAGAATGGATCATATGTGAGTGGCAGAGTTTTTGTTCCGCTTAGGAAATCTATCATTCTCTCACGGAGTTCACCTGTAAGTTTACGAAATTTGGGATAAACAAATGCATCATTTTTCAAAGTATTTATAACTTCTTCTCTGTCAGTTTGTCTAAAAACGACACTTATATTGGTATTTTCGGTCATAGGCATAATGTCTCCTCATATTTTGCATATTTCATTCTTTGTGGAATCCCCAAATCTGGTCTTTCTGGTTATGCACCAATATTTGCAAGACCAAGTCTGATCTGAATTTTGAAATGTTTAAATGAATTGTTTTTTAGATGTGCACATCTGATATTTCGCACTTTATCACCCATGTATTTATGAGTCAATAGCCCCCAAAAAGTCGCGCATTTTGCCCGCGCACTCCAGGAAGTTAACAAATTAATTACGCGTGGATTGAACAATTTTCCAGAACATCTTGCCCTTACTATATTTTTATATCACAAGCTATGCGCGTGGAAATATCCAAAAAGTTTCACAATCTCATCCATACACATTATAACGAAGTTAATTCTTAATTTAAATTAAGAGACTTAACTGGAGCTACTAAGACATTAAATCCAGATAACTTGTAATTATATGCACTTCCGCCAAACTGCGAGTATGCTGCACCGAATTGCGATTTGTAACCATTTTATTACATTGACTGACAATAATTTTATTTATAATATATTACATGAGATAGCGAGAGGAGAATATACAATGGATGCCATTATAGATTTATATACATTTGCCATTGAAACAATGGGCGAAATACTATGTCTTTGTGCTCTTTATTCTATGAAACTGAAAAATACCCATCACCCCATATTGAGCATTATTGTATATCTTGGACTAGGAACTTTATTTTCATATATTTTTCCAATTTCTTTTGCATGGGTGCTCATCTTCCCATTAAGTTACCTTATATATAAATATATGTTCCAGAAAAAGAATGAGGAGACATTACTGGGATATATCTTTGTATATTTATACTTTGTTATTTTTGAAGAGATTTTTATACTTGCATTCAAGAAAATAAATATAGAAGATCCATACGCACAAGCTCTAATTGGATCCACATCATCATTCCTCACAGGGGTAATTCTGTTCCGTTTTATTCCTATGCACAAACTATTTTGTATTTTGAATAAGGGTACTAAAAAAAGCGCATTTATACGATTCTCTCTTGTGAATCTTACAATGTTATATCTAATAGTGGTATTCTTATACAAATATACTAATTTTGATGTAACACTAATAACGCCTTTGATAATAATATTTTCTTTTATAATAATCATCACCGACTACCTCCTGATCAAACAGCAGCGAACCATTACCAGGCAAAAGGAGAGTCTTGAGAACTACCAGACTTACGAACCTATGATGGACAGTCTTATAGAAGATATCCGGCGCAGGCAGCACGACTTTTCAAATGAATTAAACGCCATCAACATGATCTCCTGCACCTACAATAACTACGAATCTCTGTCCCATGCCCTGAACGAACATGCAGAGCACTTGAGCCGTGACTTTCACAGCACTGATCTGGTACACCTCAACATGAAGGTTCTTGCGGGATTTTTGCACAGCAAGAAGGCAAATGCTTTGGCAGAGAAAAAAGATCTGGATATCAAGATCAGCAGCTATGTATTGAACAGCCAGATGCCAGAGTATGAACTCATCAAAGTAGTGGGAATCTTGATCGACAACGCACTGGAGGCTACGGATGAAAATGGAA
>JBNMKK010000056.1:0-13011 GCA_050874325.1 Coprococcus sp.
GGCGCCGACATACACAAGTACCGGCGAGAAGAAGTACACCTGTACAAACTGCGGCGAGACAAAGACGGAGACAGTGGATAAGCTTGTATGTACAGAACACGCATGGGATGCGGGAGTAGTGACCAAGGCACCTACCTACACAAGTACCGGCGAGAAGAAGTACACCTGTACAAATTGCGGAGAGACCAAGACGGAGACGATAGCCAAGCTAGTATGTACAGAACATGCATGGGATGCCGGAGTAGTGACCAAGGCGCCGACATACACAAGTACCGGCGAGAAGAAGTACACCTGTACAAACTGCGGCGAGACCAAGACAGAGACGATAGGCAAGCTAGGATGTACAAGTCACGTATGGGATGAGGGAGAAGTGGTCACAGAGCCGACCTACATCAATAAAGGTACGAGAAAGTATACCTGCAAAAACTGCGGTGAGACCAAGACAGAAGATATAGCAAAGCTTGAATGCACAGAGCACAATTGGAATGCTGGCGAGGTGATAATTGAGCCGACCTACAAGACGACAGGAACAGTAAAATATACATGTACAAAGTGTGATATAACCAGAACAGAAGATATACCAAAGCTTGAGTGTACAAATCACGCATGGGATGCCGGAGTGGTGACAAAGGCGCCAACTTATACCAGCATGGGAATAAGAACATACACCTGTACAAACTGTGGCATTACAAAGACTAGTTCGATCGCTATGTTGAAACTTGGCAAAGTTACAGCAAAATCAGCGGTTGTCTTCACTGGAATAAAGCTTACATGGTCATCGGAGAAAAATGCGTCCGGCTACTACATATACAGAAAGACAGGAAAGGGACAGTATGCACTGTTAAAGAAGATTACAGGGTCAGGTATCCTTACAATAACGGACACAAAGGTTACAAGTGGAACCTTATATACATACAAGATTCAGGCGTATAGGGGAACTGCAGTCGGTGAAGGTGCAGTGGTCAGCAGCTATTTTGTTGGAACTGCAAAGATAAATACGGCAAATGCCTCAAACGGAGTCAAACTTACATGGAACAAGGTTGGCGGTGCCGGCTCATACAAGATATATAGAAGAATGGGAACCGGAAGTTATAGCTGTATAAAAACAGTGCCATCGTCTGCATTGGTATATCTTGACAAAACAGTGAAAGCAGGAACTTCATACACATATCTTGTAAAACCATATGTAGGAAGTACAGCGGGTACATACACAAAGTCCGTGCGCGTCTACATCAAACCTGTTACAGTGAAGGTGGGTGCGACAAAATCTGGTATAACAGTAAGTTGGACTAAATCGACTGGAGCGACGGAGTACCGTGTGTACAGGAAAGTAGCTGGTGGCAAGTATGCACTTGTAAAGAGACTTAAGGGGGTAAACACTGTTAGGTTTAATGATACGAATACTGTGAAGGGAAAGACATATTATTACTATGTGCGTGCATTCAAGGGAAATTATTACAGCTCAGCATCATCGGTTGTCAAAGCAAAACGATAGTGATTGAAAATCGTGTAAGGAAGAAGGTATAATACCGAGGAAGGAATGTAGCATATAGAAAGGAGCTTTGATGAATAAGGGAGAAAAAATGAAGACAGAGCTTGGCAGATTTATACTTGCAAGTATAGTTATGTGTGTGGCAGTATTGGCGTACATGACGGCAGGAAGAATAACTGCTTTTGCGGAGGATACAGCGGATATTGATCTCAATGGTATATATGAGATCGGAGGCTATGCGGAGGAGACTGGTCAGGATGACATTGCATCAATTGCATCTGCAGGCAATTTTAAGTATGAGGTGAAAGTTGCAAATGCCATAAAGTCTTTTAAGACCAACATAAATGTGCGCGGAATGGGAATAACAAGGAGCAATGTGGAATCAGTATTTGCAAATATCATGGCATTGCATCCGGAGATCGTGTATGTGGCGAATGCATCATATTCCTACAGCGGCAGCACAGGAGCGGTAAATGCGCTTATAATAGGATATATTCCAAATGCTAAGAGCGTTAAGGATTCCCTCACAAAGGCGGTGAAGGAAGTAAACCGACAGGTGAACATAAAAAATATGAAACCTGCGGAGATTGTTCTTGCGTATCATGAGTACCTCACATCTACAGTGGAGTATGATGCCAGCGGAATACGTGGATACAATACTGTAAATGGAAGAGATCACAAATACGATATGTATGGAACCCTTGTAGATAAGAAGGCGGTATGTCAGGGATATGCTGAGACTATGAATTATCTTCTCAGGAAGGCTGGAATCCCGTGTGCTCTTGCAACCAGCAAGTACATAAATCATGCATGGAATGTTGTGAGATTAAACGGCAGATGGTATCACGTTGATGCAACTTGGGATGATCCGACAGATGATCTTCCGGGGCAGTCAAGACACGAATATTTTCTTATCAGTACTGACACACTCAACAGGCGCACGAAAAGCGTAAGCTCATCGTATTCATTGGGACGATATGATATGAAGATCAGTGGCGCGTGGAATGGCGGATACACAGGTGCTACTGATAAGAGATATGAGAGTGGTCAGATGTGGAGCGGTGTCGAGAAGGTAATGTATTATCGTAATGGATACTGGTACAGCATCAGACAGGGAAATACGCCTATAGAGTTCGAGATAGTAAAACACAGATTTTCAACTGGTGGCGAGAAGGTGATACTGTCCGGAACTTCGGTTTGGTATAAATCCGATGGAAGTTACTATAACGGACAGTTCGGCTCAATATTCCTTGCCCAGGAGTCTCTGTACTTTAACACAGCGAGATACATAGGCAGGATAGATCTGGATTCACCAAAGAATGAGTATACACTGCTTTATGATATAAGAGGAAGTTATTCAGATGGAGTCAATATCTATGCCATGGGATGGCACAACAAGCAGATCGTTGTGTGGGTATCGGACACACCTATGTGTAAGACAAGGGATGCATATCTTTTGGATCCATGTCTTAAGCATAGTTGGAACAAGGGAACAGTAATAAAGAAAGCAACATATGCATCAACTGGTACAAAGCAGTATACATGCAAAAAGTGCAGCTATAAAAAATCTGTATCAACTCCGAAATTACAGCTTGGAAAGGTGTCAGTGAAGACTGCGCCTACTAAAAAGGGAATAAAGCTCACATGGGGCAAAGTCTCAGGTGCAACAGGATACAGAGTATACAGAAAGACAAAGAATGGCAGTTTCCAGCTGTTAAAGAGTGTCAACACATCATCAATTCTGGACGGCAAGGTATCAAGTGGCACAACTTATACATATAAGGTAGCGGCATATAATAAGTATACGACAGGCAAGGCAACTCAGGTGTCAAGATTCTTCCTCGGCAGTGCAAATGTGAAAGCTGGAAATAAGGCCGGTGGGGTGAAGGTAGTCTGGAACAGAGTGAAAGGAGCCGATTCGTACAAGATATACAGGAAGACAAAGACCGGATCATACAGGTTGATGAAAACTGTGAATTCAGGTACTACATCCTGGATCGACAATAGAGTCAGTGAGTGCAAGGAGTACACATATGCGGTCATGCCATATAAAAAGACAACCGGAGGATCCTATACTCCTGCAACGATAGTGTATCTGAAGGCACCATCAGTGGGACTTAAGAAGGCAAAACAGGGAGTGGCTGTGAGCTGGACAAAATCTGTTGGAGCGGACAAATACTATGTGTACAGGAAGACTTCATCCGGAAATTGGAAAAAGATGGCTACACTCAAAAAGCCAAAATCACTCAATTGGACAGATAAGAGTGCTGCAAAAGGACAGAGATATCAATACACAGTAATAGCCTCAAGAGGAACATATTCAAGTGCCTCTGCTGCTGCAAAAGAGATAAAAAGATAAAAAGAGCGCTATCCGGTACTGGTCATACCGGGTAGCGCTTTTCTAATATATATGAGTGGATCATTTATTGTTATTGCCTGACTTGTCAGTGATATTGCGGTGAGAATTGTCAAACAGGTCGGTGTCAGCCACATCAGATGAGTCGTTTCGGGAGAGAGTCTCAGCCAGTCTGTCTTTTGCTCCTTCGCTTTTTTCTCTGATGGTTTCACTGATGACCTCACTCTTTTCCTTTATGTTTTCGGTAAGCTGCTCAGCCTTTTCCTTGATCTTTTTTGTTATGGAAAAGTTTTCAGGGTGATCTTCAAATGCACGCTTGATGGAGGCTGTGTCGTGGAGAATGAGAAGAAAACTTGGCTTTTCCTTTCTCTTTTCTCTATCCAGTGCAATTTTTGATTTGAGTTCCTCCACTCGTACGATAAGATTGTTCTCTTTTGCAAATTTTTTGACCTTATTCATGAGGTTGAACGATACAACACAGTCGATCACGAACACTCCATAGAAAAATCCTATGAAGAATGAGAATGTCAGATGACCGGAAAGCCAGTAAACAGCATTTAATATGTGTGGGTGCAGGAAAAAGTAGTAGAGCGCTGCGATCAGTCCCCAGAAGAAAGAGAACAGAGGGCAGATGATACCCTGAATGTTTCCCCATTCATCTGAATAGTCCCAGAGCTTGATGTTCATACCTATTATAAAGATGCGACCGGCGATATACTCAACAACGGTCATTGCTATGGTCATTATCAGTATGATCAGAATTTTCTGTAAAACAGGGTGCGAATCGACCGCATCGATGTGAATAAGGGATAACAGATAGAGAACGACAAGACCTGAACCGTAGAGCGGCAGGTATGGCCCGATCAGAAATCCCGGATTTATCCATTTGTGGCTTGGGTTGCTGTTGGAAAAGAATTTCCTGAATACAACTTCTATACACCAGCCCATGATACAGCCGATAAAGAACAGAAACAGTATTACAAGGATGCTCTTGATATTAAAATTGTCCATTATGTTTAACTCCTTTGTACATTTGAAAATGCAGATATAAATTGATATTAATAATAAAACAATACTAATAAGATAGTATACAGTCTGAAAAAAAGCAACCTTACATAATTATATAAATGTAAATAAAATCATTCCTTATTGAAACTTATTGAGAAAAAAAGTCGCCATCAAAGTGATTGTTATATTGGACTAACGTGGGGGAATGGTGCTATACTGACAGAAAATAAGGTCACAGAACAGATGCAGACTTTTTGTAGGGATAACTATGAAGGGAATGCATTTTTTACGTTAAGGAGAGTTTGAAAGGTCGAACATAGATTAGATAAGGATTATCTGAGTAAATTCGGCTATAACAGACGATGTTGAATCCTACGGCGATCAGTGGCAACAATAATATAAACAAACATGTTTAAGGAGGACAAAAAAATGATGAAAGCATTAAAGAAGGTAAACTGGAAGAAACTTGGAATATTTGCAGGCGGCGTATTATTCGGAACAGCTGGTATCAAAGTTCTCTCAAGCAAGGATGCAAAGAACGTATATACACATTGTACAGCCGGTGTTCTCAGAGCAAAGGACTGCGTTATGAAGACAGCAAATACTATCCAGGAAAACTGTGGTGATATCTATGCAGGCGCAAAGGATATCAACGAGGCAAGAGCACAGAAGGCAGCAGAGGCTGAGTTCGAGGATGTTGAGAGCACAGAGACTGCAGAGGAAGAGGCAGGTGCAGAGGAGTAATCCTGACACAAAGCAAAAAATACATTAAATATTGTAGAAAGAGGCGAAGATCTTGAAGTTTTCAATTTTGAATGAAACAAAGAATCGTCTGCGTATACACATGGCACAGAGCCGTATGACTATGGCACAGGCTGACATATTGCAGTATTATCTTGAGAACTGTGACGGAGTTGTCGAGGTCAACGTGCATGACAGAACATGCGATGCGATTATTATCTATGATGGTGACAGAGCTGGCATCATAGATGCGCTCAGACAGTTTGGTTATGACAGAGTTGAAGTTCCGGCAGATCTCACGGAGACATCCGGAAGAGTGATGAACAGACAGTATGAGGATAAATTGTTCTGGAAGACCGCGTGGTACATGACCAAGAAGTGGATCATGCCGATGCCGCTCAGATATTGCTTTACATCGGTGAAGGCACTTAAGTATATAGGCAAGGGACTGAAGTGTCTTGCAAACAGAAAGCTTGAGGTACCGGTTCTCGATGCTACAGCCATCACTGCATCCATACTCACAAATGATTTTGCAACGGCTGGATCTGTCATGTTCCTTCTTGAGATCGGTGAGATCCTTGAGGAGTGGACACACAAGAAGTCTGTCGGAGGGCTTGCCAGAAGTATGTCACTCAACATCAACAAGGTATGGGTCAGAGTGGATGATTGTGATGTGCTCATGGACAGCGCGAAGATCGCAAGGGATGATCTGGTTGTAGTTCATATGAGCAACGTCATCCCATTTGACGGAGTTGTGGCAGAGAGCGAGGGTATGGTCAATCAGTCATCCCTTACAGGAGAGTCTGTTCCAGTTCATAAGGGAGTTGGAGATGTTGTATATGCAGGCACAGTTGTAGAGGAAGGAGAGCTTGTTGTCAGAGTCACAAAGACTGGCAGGACGAGCAGATACGATAAAGTAGTGGCTATGATCGAGGAGTCGGAGAAACTCAAGTCCGGACTTGAGAGCAAGGCAGAGCATCTTGCAGACGGTCTGGTTCCATGGACTCTCGGCGGAACAATCCTCACATACCTGCTTACAAGAAATATAACAAAGACATTGGCGGTACTTATGGTTGACTATTCATGTGCGCTTAAGATGTCCATGCCTATAGCAGTTCTCTCAGCTATCCAGGAGGCGAATAAACATCATCTCACAGTCAAGGGAGGCAAATTCCTTGAGGCTGTGGCAGAGGCGGATACCATAGTATTTGACAAGACAGGAACGCTTACAAAGGCGTCACCGACACTCGTACGTGTCGTTTCATTTGACGGAAGAGACCCTGATGAGCTGCTCAAGATAGCGGCATGTCTTGAGGAACATTTCCCTCATTCGATGGCGAGGGCTGTTGTGGCAGGAGCTGCGGCTAAGGGAATAGTTCATGAGGAGATGCACTCCAAGGTTGAGTATGTTGTTGCGCATGGAATTTCATCAAGTATAGATGGTAAGAAGGTCATCATAGGAAGTTATCACTTCGTATTTGAGGATGAAGGCTGTGTGATACCGGAGGATAAGATAGAGCTGTATGAGTCGCTTTCAAAGGCTCATTCTCATCTGTTTATGGGAATAGACGGCAAGCTTGCGGCAGTGATATCCATCAAGGATCCAGTGAGACCTGAATCTGCAGAGGTCGTGAAAAAGCTCAAGGAGCTTGGTATAAGCAAAGTAGTCATGATGACCGGAGACAGTGAGAGAACCGCCCAGGCTATAGCTGAACAGGTAGGCGTGGACGAGTATTACTCAGAGGTACTTCCTGAGGACAAGGCAAAGTTCGTGGAGTCTGAAAAGGCAGCGGGACGCAAGGTTATCATGGTCGGTGATGGAATCAACGATTCTCCAGCGCTGTCGGCATCAGATGCTGGCATAGCAGTGAGCGATGGCGCTGAGATCGCCAGAGAGATCGCCGATATAACGGTCAGTGCAGACAATCTGTATGAGCTTGTCACACTTAAGGAGCTCAGCAATAAGCTGATGAGCAGGATAAACAGAAACTATCGAAAGATAGTTACATTTAACACGGGGCTCATCATACTTGGTGTGATGGGAGTGATCCAGCCGACTACATCAGCGCTGCTCCACAATTCATCGACATTGCTTATAAGCATGGACAGTATGAAGAAGTTGCTTGATTAATTTTTATCATTAAAATGTATTGACCTGATGTGTCAGAATATGACATTATACGATTAAAGGACAGGTTAGCTATATCACATAAAAATGAACTGATCTACAGATAATATTGTCAGGAGGGATACATTATGGTAAAGAATGTAATTGGAGATAATTTTGATGAGATAAAGGCATGTAAGATTGCTGTGGCAGATTTCTCGGCGACATGGTGCGGACCTTGCAAGATGATGGCTCCGGTATTTCATGCCGTTGCAGAGGATATGAAGGACGAGGTCAGTTTCTTCAGCGTTGACGTGGATGAGAATTCCGGTCTTGCAGCATCGAATAAGGTATTCAGCGTGCCTACACTGATATTGTACAAGGATGGCGTGGAAGTTTCCAGAAGTGTTGGTGCGATATCCAAGTATGATCTGATCGATTTTATTGACAAAAATAAGTAATATTAAAACTCCCACTCGGTGGTGGTACACACATCATGTATGTACATACTACTGAGTGGGAGTTTTTATTTATATTATCTTGCATCCCTGTCAACATAGTCTCGGTAAGTCACAAGACTCTTGTATGCAGGTCTGATAATCTTGTCTGTGGTTACAAGCTCCTCGATCCTGTGGGCACTCCATCCGACGATACGGGCAACCGCAAAGAGAGGAGTGTAGAGTTCTCTTGGAATTCCCAGCATCTCGTATACAAATCCGCTATAGAAATCGACATTTGGACTTACGCCTTTGTAGATCTTACGCTCCTTGGCGATGAGCTTAGGCGCGATCTTTTCAATGTTGTTATAGAGAGTCATATCTTCATCTCTTCCCTTGGCTGCGGCCAGCTGTTCCACAAATGCCTTGAATACCTTTTCTCTTGGATCAGACAGGGAATATACAGCGTGTCCCATACCGTATATAAGTCCCTTGTGGTCATACGCCTGCTTATTCAGCAGTTTGTCAAGGTAAGCCTCAATGGCCTCCTCATCGTGGTAATCCTTGATATGTTCCTTTATATCATCCATCATGTTCATAACCTGAAGATTTGCGCCGCCGTGCTTTCTTCCCTTCAGAGATGAGAGGGCAGCAGCGATAGCTGAGTAGGTATCAGAGCCGGAGGATGTTACAACTCTGGTTGTGAATGTTGAGTTGTTGCCGCCGCCGTGCTCCATGTGCAGCAGGAGGGCGATATCCAGAACTCTAGCCTCAAGTTCAGTGTACTTCATGTCAGGCCGGAGCATCCTAAGGAAGTTCTCAGCCACGGATGCATCCTTGTCAGGGCGGTGTATGTACATACTGCCATCATTCTCATAGTGGTTGTATGCATGGTAGCCGTAAACTGCCATCATAGGGAATGTTCCTATGAGTCCTATACACTGTCTAAGGACATTGTCAATGTCGAGGTTTGTTGCCTGATTATCGTATGATGCCAGAGTAAGGACACTTCTTGTCATGGAATTCATAATGTCCACGCTCGGCGCCTTCATGATAACGTCACGGGTGAAGTTGGTCGGCAGATTCATAGACTCAGATATAACTCCGCTGAATTCTGTGAGCTGAGCCTCTGTTGGAAGCTCTCCAAAGAGCAGCAGATAAGCGGCCTCTTCAAATATATGACGCTTTCCCTTGCCGCCTCTTACCAGATCCTGCACATCGTAGCCGCGGTACAGCAGCTGTCCATCACATGGAACCTTTTTGCCGTCCACATCTTTAAATGCTATGATCTGTGAAATGTTGGTAAGTCCAGTCAGCACGCCCTGACCGTTCTCGTCACGAAGACCACGTTTTACTCCGTATTTGCCGTATAGCTCTTTGTCAATGGTGTCATGCTGCTGGCAAAGAGATGCCTGTTTCTCAACGTAGTCTGTAAGATTCTCCATATACTCCATATAGTTCCTCCTTATGAAATTTATAAAATCTTTTTGCATATGTCGGTTAGACAACATGCATCGCAATGAGGTTTTGTTCTGGCTGAACACACGGCCCTTCCATGATCTACAAGCCTGTGACAAAAATCATTGCTCTCTTCTGGAGGTACAAGTTTCCATAGTTCCATCTCAACTTTTTTCGGGTCTTTGATCCCATCAACCAATCCCATACGGTTGACAAGTCGGATACAATGGGTGTCTGTCACTATGGCAGGTTTGCCATAAATATCACCCATTATGAGGTTGGCACTTTTTCTGCCAACGCCAGGGAGCTTTAGCAGCTCGTCTAAGCTGTCAGGAACCTGACAGTTGTAGGAATCAACAAGCATGTTCATACATGCGCTTATATCTCTGGCCTTGCTTTTCCCCAGTCCGCAAGGTCTGACAATGGCCTCAATGTCACTGACATCTGCAGCGGCCAGTTCTTTTACTCCCGGATATTTTGCGAAAAGATCCTGCACGACAACATTTACCCTTGCGTCAGTGCACTGCGCCGCCAGGCGGACACTGACAAGCAATTGCCATGCATGTGATGTGTCGAGAGTGCATACCGTATCAGGGTATTCCTTCTTAAGTCTCTCGATAATGTCCAGTGTTCTCTGTTTTTTCGTATATCTCTTCTGTGATTCCATAAAAAGACCTCCAGCTTTGAATGTCAGTTTTCTATAAAAATCTGACACATCTTTTACATGATAACATGAAAGCGAGACAAATGGATATCGAAAAACAATTCTTAATAAAAATGTTAGAAGTGTAAAAATTTGATTGGGATTATTTTGTGGAACTATTCGGTGAATGGAGTAGTTTGGTAAATTTAGAGAGGCAGGAGCAATAGTAGTTCCTGCCTCTTGTTATGTCTTATGATGTTCAAATATTAGTATAAGTTTACTTCGTACCAAATATCCTGTCGCCGGCATCGCCAAGTCCTGGGCAGATGTATGCGTTCTCGTTCAGCTCGCGGTCGACATGTCCAACGTAGAGCTGGATGTCCGGATGAGCCTTGAGAAGTCTCTCGATTCCCTCCGGTGCAGCGATGATAGACATGAACTTGATATGCTTGCCGCCGTGCTGTTTGATGAAGTCGACAGCTGCAACTGCTGATCCGCCTGTTGCAAGCATAGGATCTGTTACAACGATGAGCCTCTCATCGATAGGATCAGGGAGTTTGCAGTAGTACTCATGAGGCTCATGTGTCTCCTCATCTCTGTACAGTCCGATGTGTCCGATCTTGGCGGTAGGAACAAGAGCCTGAAGTCCGCTGACCATTCCGAGACCTGCACGGAGAATAGGAACTATCGCAAGGTTTCTTCCTGCGATGACCGGTGTCATGCACTCCTCGATAGGAGTCTCAATGCATACTTCCTCAGTAGGAAGATCCTTTAAAGCTTCATATCCCATGAGCATTGCGATCTCTTCAACGAGTGCACGGAACTCGGCAGTTCCGGTGTTCTTGTCTCTGAGCTTTGATATCTTGTGCTGGATAAGTGGATGTGTCATTACTGTGTAATCTGTCATATTGTGTAACCTCCTAAATAATATTCTTCAATTATGACTCAATATCAGAATTCTGTGGATTCATTCCAAGTCCACGGCTTACGTCGCCCTTGGTGTCCTCTCCAAATGTATAGTCGTTGCCAGGCAGAATAGCATTCAGCAGGATGCCGAATATAGCTGCAAGGGCAAGACCTGTGAGGGTGATGGTTGTTCCTCCGATTGTAAATGTGAGCCCGTTTGTAAATCCGAGACCACATACCATGATAACGGCTGCGATGATCAGGTTTCTTGACTTTGTGAAGTCAACATGGTTCTCAACAACATTTCTTACACCGATGGCAGAGATCATTCCGTAGAGGATGAAACTTATACCACCGATGATGGCAAGAGGCATGGAACTGATGACTGCAGCAACCTTAGGTATGAATCCGAGGATTACTGCAAATAAAGCAGCAAGTCTGATGACCCTTGGATCGTGTACACGGCTGAGCTCGAGAACTCCTGTGTTCTCTCCATAGGTTGTATTTGCAGGACCGCCGAAGAAGGCTGACAGTGAGGTTGCAAGACCGTCACCGATAAGTGTTCTGTGAAGTCCCGGATCCTCAAGGAAATTCTGGTCGACTGTAGCTGATATAGCACAGATGTCACCGATATGTTCCATCATGGATGCTATGGCGATAGGAGCCATTACAAGGATGGCTGTTATGTCAAACTTGCAGATCTGGAAAGGCGGCAGTCCGAGAAATTTTGCATCGGAAACTGTCGAAAAGTCCAAAATAGCTGTTCCGCCAGGATTAGTCACACCACAAAGGTGAAGGATAAGTGCAACACCGTATGAGATGAGCACGCCCATGAGGATAGGGATGATCTTGAACATTCCCTTGCCCCATATGTTGAACACGATTACGACAGCCAGTGCGATAAATGCGAGCAGCCAGTTGTTGGATGCGTTTGATATGGCTGAAGGTGCAAGGCTCAGACCGATACAGATGATTATAGGTCCGGTAACTACTGGTGGAAGGAATCTCATGACACGCTTAACACCTACAAGTTTGACGATGAGAGCCAGAACCAGATAAAGGAGACCGGCAACCACGATACCGCCGCAGGCGTAGGAAAGCTTTTCGCCCATTGGCATATTTTTGTAGATTCCAGTATCAAGATTTGCTACTGTTGAGAAACCTCCGAGAAAAGCAAATGATGAACCGAGGAATGCAGGTACTTTGAGTTTGGTGCATAAGTGGAAGAAGAGTGTTCCAAGACCTGCACATACAAGCGTTACCTGAACGGAAAGTCCATGTCCTTCAAAATAGCCTTTTCCGTTTACGAGAAGTGGAACGAGAATTGTTGCGCCAAACATGGCGAACATGTGCTGGAATCCGAGCAAAAGCATCTTGGGAATTCCGAGCTGACGCGCGTCGCGAATGGCATCTTTTTGATTATCCATAAGTAATAATCCTCCCTGTTGTTTTTCTTCTAATTATAGGTTTTTTTAGGGGTAAGGTCAATTTCATTAGTGGACTTTTTGTAAAAAATATGTCAAAATTCTGATTTAGTGCGTAGTAAAAAAAATAATAAATCCAGGACTTTTGCCATGTGACTGGATAATGTTGGAAAACCATATGACGGATATGGCGAACATTTAAGGCAAATATGTAAGATATGGAAATACTTGACATATTGTTACAGAATTGTTACAATTTCGTTGAATATTTGATGAGGGAAAATACAATTTCGATCAGGGAGACGTAAGATGATAGAATTGGAGAACGTGAGCATGACATACCCGGGTGGTATAGAGGCTCTTAAGAATGTCAATATCAATATAGAAAAAGGCGAGTTCGTGTTCATAGTGGGCAGCAGTGGTTCGGGAAAGACGACAC
>JBNMKK010000057.1:0-11652 GCA_050874325.1 Coprococcus sp.
ATATATGACCATCATAGTATGTGATAAACGATGTCGCCGGGAACATTACAGGGCATGTATTTCTGTATGTTATAGCCGCACTCCTGCTGTCCAGATCATAGGACTCCATTTCTGCCAGGGTAAGACAAGAAATTGACGCGTACCTTGTTCTGGTGTCTTCCTCCTCCACAGACAGATACGATGAGAACCATAACACATCATTCTTTTCATCATATGCAAGTCCTCCGGCATGGGTGGTATCCTTTAAGACTATAGTTTTTATATATGCCCCCGTGTTTGTATCGATCATAAAAATAACAGATCTGTGTTCCTTTGTCCTGCAGTATGCACTTATAAACGTATATTTGTCAGTGATCGCTATTCCCTGAGGAGTCATGGAAGTACAGCTGTCTATCTCCCTTGTCTCACAATTTAGGGTCTCTGCATAGTCAAGTCCTGGTATGAGCATCATGTCATACGCCTTACTCATATCTGTTGCATACATTCCCATATTATAAAATTCTGATTCCGTTGACATCTCCCACATCTGAGCCAGAAATGAGCTGTTGCTCACAGCATGAGTGCTCGTGCCTTCCATATCAGTAGGCAGCTCATAATTTCGGCAAAATACGACGCTGTACAAAGCCACTGCACTTATACATCCAATGTATAAAACTGCAAATGTCTTTATGAGTTTTCTCTGATACTCCTTTGTGGACAAAAGTATCGCCATTCCCATATGACAAATGATAGTGATCAGCATCAGTGCATTTGTAAGAACATCCCCGGAACTGAGCAGTTCTAGTGGAATTCCTATCACCATGAGCCAGTATGCCTTTTTCTTAACCTCTATCCTAAGGATCCCAAGCCAGCCCTTCTTCTTCATAAACCAAACCTGGATAGACTGCCATATAACGCACAGACCATAAACGATACATGAAATACGCAGCATCTGTCTGAGCACAGCCACAACTATCGCCTCAATCGGTTCTCCCGTGGCATACATTGCCAGATAATATACCCCCAGAGATAACTGTCTGAGTCTCCACATTATCATGACGACCATCGCCAAAAATGATACAAAAGCAAATATATTGGTAACCGTTTTTCTTCTGACGCCCTCTCTGTGCTCCTTCATATCCCGGCGTAGTCTCTTCTTTGCCTTTCCAAGTTCCTTTACATGTTTCTTTGTCCTTCGTACCCTCCTGTACTGAGCACTCAACAGCTTTATCGGGGCGTGTCTCTCTTTCATCTTAATGTAGTCAGCTTTTACATGCTCAAGGTGATGCTCCTCATCCACCAGCTCCTGCCTTACAGACCGAAGTGCAGACCTGCATGTAACGTACCCCTCCAGATCTATCTGTGCCTGTTCCTTTAATTCGTCAACCTGTTGTTTCAGTTTTTGTTCTTTATTTAATTTCGTTTTTTTTCTGTCTTTAATCTTCAAAATGTTTCTTTATCCTGTCTTCCACCAGATTTGAACCGATCACAATTACGATCTCCTGACCCTTGTCAATGCTCCGGATCTCTGTCTTATTGGATGTGGCGTTGATCTCCATCCATTCATCCTCACCCACACTGAAAAATCCCTTTATCCTGAACACATCTCCACATTCGCTATCTGCAAATACACGCTCCACAATCTTCGTTATCTGCTCTCTTGTAAAGTTTTTGTTCATTATATACACCGAGTTGTACACATCACTTTGCTTGAACCAAAGTTTTGTAAAATCATTCAGTTTATATCCAGTTGACATAAATCTTTCAAAATCATCATCGGTAAATAAATCCCATTCCTTTGTGACTACATCACCGTCAAACTGCCTCTTGCACTGAAATTCCTTCAGGGTTTCATTTACAAAATCCACCGTCTTCTTCATCTTGTCACCGGAAATACCTGATGTCTTGCTCATCACAAGTGTTCCACAGTTTGCGATCTCAGATGCAAGCACATACCTGGACTGCCTGGACATAACTGTATCCAGCTCCGAATCAATTATGGCTATTATACTGCCTACTTCATACCATCTATCCAGCGGATCCTCGTGAAGAGTATCAAAAAATTCATCTATGTCAAATATTCCTGACGGCTCAACTATCACTCTGTCATAGCCGCTCATTCCCATCGCGATAAGTTTCGTCTTGAACCTTCTTTTATGGCAATCCTCGCCGCATCCCCCTGCTACCATCTCTGCATGACAATTTGGGCCCATGACATCCTGCAGCAACATCATATCTACATTTACAGCGCCATAATCATTTTCAAGTATTCCCACATTGTATCCTTTTCCCACGAGATAATTCACATACTTCTTGATAAATGTGGTCTTACCCGAGCCTAGAAAACCTGTTATCAAATCTATCTTGACCATCGCCTGTGCCTCTCTTTCATCATAATGTTGACATCTTTAGCTACCATCCTGACCTGATGTGAAAGCTCCTGTCATCTTCCAGTGGAATATTCTTCACATCCATATCCTCTATAAATATATATCTATCCTGTCTGAGAACCGCAACCATCCTGTCCACTGCCTCCGGATCGCCCTCAGCCTCCATCTCCACTGAACCGTCATATCTGTTGCACACCCAGCCTGTGACACCAAACATCGACGCAGCATGCGTAGCTTTATACCTGAATCCAACGCCCTGTACACTGCCCTTGAACACATAATGTCTTCTTATCTTATCCATATCTGTCCTTCTATCAATGATAAATTACACATAAACGTCCAACTACTATCACTTGCAAAGCGCATCATACTTTTCCGCATCATATACTACTTTTCCGCCGCATATCGTATAATGCACTCTGCCAGGGAGTGTCCAACCGGCAAATGGGCTGTTCACAGCCTTTGATGCAAATCTATCCACTGTCCACTGCTCATTCTCGCCAAAGATAACTATATCCGCCGCAGCTCCTTCTTCTATCCTGCCCGGTTCCATACGATAAAATTCTGCCGGATTCTTACTCATGAGTTCCATAAGTTTCATGAGGGAAATATATCCCGGCTGAACAAGGGAATATATTCCAAGTGCCAGTGACGTCTCAAGCCCTGTTATGCCACTCGGTGCCTTGTCCAGTGGTCTCGCCTTCTCCTCACTGCTGTGAGGTGCGTGATCCGTCACTATCATGTCGATAGTTCCATCCTGTATTCCCTCTATGATCTGTCTTCTGTCTTTCTCAGTTCTGAGAGGAGGGTTCATCCTCGCCATGGTGCCATATTTCAACACCGCGTCCTCTATCAATGTAAAATGATGTGGAGTCGCCTCTGCATGTACATCTGCTCCAAGTCTCTTTGCTGTTCGCACTATATCAACGGAATTTCCAGAACTTATATGCTGTATACACACAGATGCCCCTGTATGCAGGGCAAGCACACAGTCTCTCGCAACCATGATATCCTCCGCTGTTCTCGATGCACCGCCATACCCGAGTTTTTCAGATACTTTTCCCTGATTCACTCCAGGCTGAGCTATAAACAAAGGATCCTCCTCGTGCAGACTTATCGGAAGATCAAGCTCTCTTGCCTTTTCCATAGCCTTCAGCAAAAGTTTCTCATCCATGATCGGTATTCCATCGTCAGTGAAACCTGCTGCGCCGGCAGCTGCAAGACTGTGCATATCCACAAGTTCTTTTCCGGCAAGCCCTCTCGTGACTGTAGCAGTCTGAACCACATGTATACCTGTCTTTGCGCCCTTATCCTGTATGTACTTCAGTGTTTCGAGGTTGTCCACAGCTGGCTTTGTATTTGCCATACACACAACCATCGTGAAACCACCCCTTGCTGCTGCAGCAGCTCCTGTATTTATATCTTCCTTATATGTGAAACCAGGATCACGGAAATGTACATGTGTATCCACAAGCCCCGGCGCAACCACAAGCCCCTCTGCGTTTATCACATCCGCACCTTCCGCCTCCAAATCTGTTCCGGTCTTTACTATTCGGTTGCCATCAACAAGCACATCCATAATATCATCTGTACCTGTTACAGCATCCACCACTCGTCCATTTTTAATCAATAACATGTTATTCACCTCATAATATGATATAGTTTACCAATTTCTATTTTACTTTAACTGTGCCTACCTTGGCCGATTATAATCATTCGGTCTGGCAGCCGTCCTCGGATCATAAATGTTTTGCTGAACGTAGCCGTATGACTGGTTGTAGCCGTTTGGCTGACTGTAGTTTGCCTGCTGGTTGTAGCCGTTTGGCTGACCATAGTTTGCCTGCCGATTGTAGCCGTTTGGCTGGCTATAGTTTACCTGCTGGCTATAGCCGTTTTGCTGACCGTAGTTTGCCTGTCCATAATAATTGTTTGGCTGACTGTAGTTTACCTGCTGGTTATAGCCATTTGGCTGACCATAATAACTGTTCGGCTGACTGTAGCCTCCCTGCTGTCCATAATTATTTGGTCTTCCATATCCTCTCATAGGCATGTATCTAAAACTATACGGATCTGTCCATATCGGCTGTACCGTAATGATATGATCTTCTTTTGCCGCATGGGATATCATGAGGAACAACAATGCTATAGAAAGCGCTATCACCGCCAGACTTACGAGCAGGCTGGAATCCTCAAGCGACAGGACAAAGTCATATAATCCGTGAAGCCCCAGTGGGCATATATATGCCAGTACCAGGTTTGCAAATACTCCCGATCCATCTTTGTTATTTGCCTTCTCTCTGGCTTTTGCATAGAAAAATCCCATTATCACGCCGCACGCACAGTGGAGTGGAACAGCCGAAAATGCTCGCATTACCCCTATTCCTATACCGCCATTAAATACATACAATATATTCTCCAGCGTGGCAAATCCAAGGGATGAACACACGCCATATATCACACCGTCATAGCTGTGATCAAAGTTCTTATTTTTCCATGTGAGCAAGAGCATCCCCAGAAACTTTCCAAGTTCTTCGATCATTGCTATGATGCAGAAACACTCTATGAATACATATAGTGAAGATCCCGATTCCAAGCCCATGACATACAGTATCCCCTCACCGAGGAGCTCGACTATCACCGCTGGTATCGCACTCACAGCACCGAGTACTGCCAGCCACACAAGCAGACTTGTCGGATTTCTTCTTTTCTTATTTCTCCCCACGACAAACATCAAAAGTAGTAAAGACGGCAATATTGCCAGTTTCAATGTAAATGAACTCATATAATCTCTCCCTATGATTTTCTCTTTTGAAAATAAACATACACATTAAAGATACCATTTTTGGAGTAAATTCACAATAAGCAGAGAGCCTTCATGATATTATATTTCATTAATAAAGTCTTAACTATAAAAAGCGGACCTTTTGTATCCAAAAGATCCGCCCTATAATAAAATCTTCATCCACGTTTTAAATCTACTCAGTTACATCTATGTCACCGCTGTTTGTTTTGATATTGCACTTTCCATCCGCTCCATCAACCGAATCTGGTACATTTACATCTCCACTGGATGTCTTTGTGTTATATTCATACTTCATATCCGTATCAATACCAATTGACACATCACCACTTGTCGTCACAATATCAAACTCAGAAACATCACTGTTATTCAGTGTTATATCTCCACTGGATGCCTGACAACTCATACGCTTTGCCTTTATTCCATCAGAATCTATATCGCCACTGGAAGTCTTCAGATCTATACTGTCTGTGAGTACCACATCACCGAGTCTGACATCACCGCTTTTGGCTGATATACTGATATTCTTTGCCGATATGCTGTCAAACACTATATCACCGCTGCTGGTTGACACAGTCAAGGCATCGGAATTTGCACCATCTACCTTCACATCGCCACTGGATGTCTCTATATCAATATCCTTGATGCCAAGGTAATATTCCATGGCCACATCACCGCTGCTGGTCCTGATCTTCAAAGTTTCATACTCTGTTCCCGCCAGATATACAGTCACAGAAGGCCAGTTTCCTGTATACACACCGATGGAAATGTTGTACGATGCATTTCTGCTATCATCCGCTGTGATCCTGAGTACACCATCTGATACATCGACGTGATGTGTCAGTCCGGTACAGTCATAGTACTCAACATAACTTGTGTCACCAGCTGCCTTTTTCACTGCAATGTCCACATCCGATGCACTTTCTATATCTACAGTCGTAAAATCGTCCTTTATATCTGCTGTCTTTTTTACGTATTTCACTGGTTCGGATGTCATATGTGCCAGATTGACCGTCACATTTGGCCATCTGAATCCATTTACAGCAAATGCTGAGATAACGGTGATAACTCCTGCCACTATCATGACTGATGCAGCTATAACAGCTTTCTTTGTTCTGCTCATATCCTACTTCTCCTTTACAAACATTCTCTTTATACCATTAACACTTGCCTTACACACCTTGAATATACCTACTGTGACCGGCTTTACCGATATAACAAAGAGTATCGCAATGCCTATTCCAATGAGTGCCGCACCAAGCATCAGGCAAGCTGTGTATGGACTGTGCGCTATAAATAATGGTATGGTACACACCAATCCGCCTATACCAGCAACCACAAAACTGAGCACGATCGCATAGAATGAAACAAGAAGTGCAAATGCAACTATCCATAATGTGAGTAACAACACTGCCGCCGTCATGAGAAGTGGTATCCATACAGGCGATCCCAAAACTATGAGCACAACCTCCCATGCTTTTAGTTCATGTTTCGGTTTGATCTTCTCCTTCACGATCTTTGTAAGTGGCATCTCCGCGAGTATCTGCTCAACAGCATCATCCGGTGAAACCATATCCGCCACAGCATCTTCCTCGGACAGCCCATCCTCCACACGGTCATCTATCATCTCACTGTAGTAATCCAAGAATCTGTTCACATCATCTGTCGGCATCGCATTTATTTTACTTTTTATTGCCTCAAGATATTCCTGTTTATTCATCTCTGACTTCCTCCTTCACAATAAATCTGTATATGGACTCCAGTTCCTTCCATTCATCCTTAAATTCTTCTATCCTTGATCTCCCGGCATCCGTTATATGATAATACTTTCTGAGCCTTCCATTGTGCTCAACAGAGTGAACTGTGAGCAATGATCCAGCCTCAAGACGCCTTAGGATCGGATAGAGTGTGGACTCAGATATCGTCACATACGGTTTCATGTCTTTGATTATCTGATATCCATAGGAATCCTCGTCCTTTATGGCCGCCAGCACACATACATCAAGCATTCCTCTTTTTAATTGTATATCCATTGCTATACCTCCTAACACGGTATACTATACGCCGCATAGTATTACATGTCAAGTAGTATAATTTATTTTTTGCAGAGGCAAAATATCCAAATCCATGCAAAAAAAGAGACCGCAAATGCAGTCTCTTTCCATAATTTATATTATTTATATCTACCCTGTTATTTTCTTGCTAAATCCTGTCTATCCTGCTCTCATAAGGTGCAAGCACTGTACCGCCATAGTGTCTTTCCTCGCCAGTATGATTCATAACCACACGAATTTTGGAAGACTTATCTCCTCTATAGCATACCTCAACTCCGTCCTCTGTGATCTCGCCGCTTATGGAATTGTCCTTCATGATCTTTCCCATCACAAGGTTCATGGTCGCCTCATCCAGGCTGCATGCAACATAATATACCACGCCATCTCCCTGTGCTTTTCTGGTGACTGCAGCAAATTTGTCATAGAAAGTATCGCCATATGCATAGAGTACCTCGGCATCGCTCACCTCAATCATATCTCTGAACACACCGCCCTCACCTGTCTGTCCGGCAAACGCTCCATGTCCAACTATAGGGAATTCCTGACCATCCTGAAGGCTTTCCGTCTCCACAACCGACACACCCGCAAATTCACTGTATCCAACAGGGATAACCCTGCCAAATGAAAGATTGTTGTCAGCATCCTTAACAGCGGTCCTGTATGTGAGGATAGCTGTACCGCCAGCCCTGACAAAGCTCTGGACTTTCTCTGTGAACTCCGTTTTCTCTATGATCATCTGAGGAAGGATAAGCACTTTATACTTGGATATATCAGCATCCTCCGGAATGACGTCCACAGATACATTTACATCATAAAATGCCTTATAGAACTTCTCCATCTCCTTTTGAGTATCAAGAAGTATGCTCTGTTTCTGTATCCTGAAAGCTGCCAGGCTGTCGTAATCATACATGATCGCAACATCGCTCTCCACCGGCTTTTCCAGCTCATCGCTATACTTCGCCACGTCCTTAAATGCGCTCTGTACCTCGTAGTACTTTCTTCTCTTCACATTGTCGGCGTCGAGCACACCGTAACAGAACTGCTCTGCTCCCTTTGTGGCACCTCTATATCTGAAATACATCATGGAATCACAGCCATGTGCAAATCCCTGATACGACCACATCTTTGCCTGATTCGGTCTAGGTGAATATCCGGTAACGTCATGTCCCTGTGCGCCCATGATAGCCTCGGTTATCCAGAAATTCTGTCCCTTGAGACCTCTAATATGATCCAGACTGAATGCTATCTCATGTGGTGCTATAGGCTCTTTCTGTCCGCCCCATACCGGATAGTTGTTATACGCAGCTATATCAAGGTTCTTCGCAACCTTTGAGTAATCCACATGCTTTCCAAGGCCTCCGCCCGGGAAGTCATGTATGATGACTGCATCCGGCGCTATCTCCTTTATCAGCTTTATCTGGAAATCTGCAAAATCCACTATGGACTTGCTCCTGAATCTCTCCCAGTCAAGACGAAGTGCAGGATTATGCGTCGTGATGGTAGCCGATGGCGTCGGTATCTCATCAAACTCATTGTACTCCTGTGACCAGAATGTCGTTCCATAAGTCTCGTTGAGTCTGTCTATATCGCCTGCAAATTTGTCCTTGAGGAACTTCTGGAAAGCGCTCTGACACTGACTGCAATAACACACATCACTTCCCTCGTGCCCGAGTTCATTATCGATCTGCCATGCCACGACAGCAGGCTCATCTTTATAATGCTCTACCATCTTTCTGATGATCTTCTCTGAATACTCGTACATCACAGGGGAATTGAAACAATACACATGTCTTCCGCCGAACACTCTCTTCTGACCATTCTCAAACTCCGACAAGATAGATGGCTCCTTCTTAGCCAGCCATGCCGGGATCGTAGCCGTCGGAGTTCCAAGTATCACATGAAGTCCTTTCTCCTTTGCTCTGCTGATAACATGATCAAAGAATGAGAAGTCATACTGTCCCTCCGTCTTCTCCATGATATGCCATGCAAATTCAGCAATACGGATAACATTACATCCAAGTTCCACAATATTATCCATATCCTCATCGATCATGGAAATATCCCACTGCTCCGGATAATAATCCACACCTAACCACATAAGTAACTCCTTTCTGCCATCACAATATGATCATGATGACATACATACCTCGAAATATTATATAAGTTGGACATCTGCCCATCCACGTTGTTACACCCTGTGTTTAGGTTATATTTTTTATCTCTATAAGTAAATGCAAAAATGTCGTATGCTACATTCTAGAAAGTAAATGTTTATCTCAGAACTTTCTTTATCTGTTTCTCTGTAGCGATCGGATAGATATCATCCATATGTTTCACTATCCTCCCCCACGACTCTTCCGGGGACTCACCATATGCCGACGACACATAGTCGTATCCCCACAGTCTCTCAGGCATGGAATACACAGCCACATTCCATCCGTATTCCGCCCCCTTCTTGTTCACCCGCTTTCTGAAATCGCAGGCACACAGATAGGTCTGCATCTGAAGCTGCGTCATCGTACCCTCAAAGCCCTTCTCACCGCCCTTGCCAAATCCGGCAAGTTTCTTGATATCAAATGAAAACAATTCTGCATTATACATACTCTCCATCTTTTCTGCAGCAAATTCAGTATCGCTTTCCTCATCTATCCGATCATCCATGAACAGATCCATGATCTTTTTCTGTCTAAATGATGCAAGCTCATCATCCCATCTGGCATCAAAGTCATACCCGGATCTCCTGTAATTAGCAAAATATGGGAACCATTTCTTTGAGATAAATCCCGCCTTATTGTGAAAAAATTTGCCGTATGCAATGTCTCCTCTTCTTGCTATGATCTCACGCCACATCCACGGATCCCTCTGTGCATCCTCACTCCACCAATACTTCTCCGTGGTTCTCTCCTCCACTGAAAATCCAGGTATCTCATTGCGGAAGAGAGGCAGAAAACCCACTTCTTCTATATATCTGATAAGGTCATCCACTGTATGCAGACACTCCGGATCATCCTCCGAAACGCCATACATGATCCATGTTCCATCTTTTGATTCCATAAACTCTCCTATTTCTATATGATACGGCCTTCCAAATGATCCATCTCATGTAGTACTATCTGCGCGATATATCCATTGAACTTCATACGCTTTTTCGCAAATGATGCATCCTGAAACTCTACTTCTATATCCCTATACCTTGTCACCTTTCTCATGCCGTCCAGAGACAGACATCCCTCCTCCATCTCATATGGATCTGACTTTGAGAGAAGTACCGGATTCAGCATCACCACATTTGCAAATCCCATGCTGACAATGATTATCCTCTTCTTATATCCGATCATGTTGCCAGCCATACCGACACATCTCGCCTGATTTGCAGCCAAAGTATCCTGCATATCCGCTATGATCCCCGCATCCATCGGGGTCATAGGTGATGACTTCTGACTGAGGAACATCTGGTCTCTAACTATCTGTTTTACCATAGTCTATTACCTTTCTTCATCTACACTTCATTCTTCACATACAGGAATATTTTTGACTTTAGCAGTTTTTTTGGTGTCGCCGAAATCTCGCATATCTCCTCATATATGCGGTTGCATATAATAAAATATGCCGCCAGGGCAGTCAGCACATTTTTCTGATTTGCACTCTGGAAATTATACTTTCCTGTCTTCTCATTCTTTTCACTTCTGGCATGTTTTACAAGATTGTAATCCCTCCACCAGTCCGCTATCCTTCCATCTGCAAATACACTGAACGGTTTCAACTCAATGTCTTCAAATGTATCTACCGTCCTCACAGCATCCAGCCTGATAGCCGGGAATTTTCTAAGCACAGGATTGAGTCTGTCATGTATGCTATACTTCTTCCTGTAGTCATCCTCCTCGACCATCTTGCAATATATCTCTATCAGAGAGTCTATATTGCTGCAGATATTCAGGAACATATTTATGTATCTGCTTGAAAATGTCGAAAAGTTGCTCTTGTGGATGTCCACATACTCCGAACTAATCCTGACATCCTTCTCAATGATCTGGTATTGTTTCCAGAAAATATTCAGAAACTCCTTCTCAGTTATGACCACTCTGGTCTTCTTCACCAGAACATTTACCCACAAATGTCCCTGACCTGTCCTGTCAGGTCTCACATCCTGACTTGTCCATACATCCTCAAGAGCCGCGCCTGAAACCGAATCCACCATATCACAAACCCTTGGCTCGCTATAATTGGCAAATGTCCTTCCATCATCCCGCGTCTGTTCACTTTTGCCATACTTCCACGAGGCATACAACACGCCATCAACCTTAAGAGCTTTCATTACCTTCTCTAATATCTTATGCATATCCCTCTTTGGAACATGCAGCAACGAAGCACATGCCCACACAGCATCAAACTCATTCTCGTAGTTCATGTCCTCAATACGCATATGTAC
>JBNMKK010000058.1:0-9534 GCA_050874325.1 Coprococcus sp.
ACAGAAATCAGGGCGACAGACCAAGATTTAACAGAGATGGCGGCAATCAGGGTGACAGACCAAGATTTAACAGAGATGGCGGTAATCAGGGCGGCGGACGCTTTGGAAGAGATGGCGGCGACAGAAACCAGGGCGGAAGAGGCTTTGGAAGAGATGGCGGCAATCGTTTCAGCAACCGTATCAATATGCCATTTGGCAAGGATGATGAGGATGACAGCCCGGCACAGAAGAGAGTACCATTCAGAAGAGACCGCAAGGACTTCGATGCCAAGGAGATGCCAGGTAAGGATCTGAAGAGTCAGAACAGAGACAATTACAATAGAGACAAGAATAAGCCAAGAAAGGGCAACAGAAGATCTCCTGAGGAGGTTGAGGCAGATATCAGCAGACTTGCAAAGAACGTCAAGAGCAAGCCACAGAAGAAACAGCAGGCACCACAGGAAGATCCTGATGCAATCAGAACTATCACTCTCCCAGATGTAGTTACTCTGAAGGAGCTGGCTGATGCTGTTAAGACACCTGTCACAGCACTTATAAAGAAACTTTTCCTTGCAGGCAAGATGGTCAATGTGAATTCAGAGTTCCCATTTGACGAGGCTGCAGAGATAGCACTTGAGTACAATTGCATCGCAGAGGAAGAGGAAAAGGTAGATGTGATCGAGGAACTCCTCAAGGAGGATGAAGAGGACGAGAAGGATATGGTTTCAAGACCACCTGTTGTCTGTGTAATGGGTCACGTTGACCATGGTAAGACATCACTCCTCGATGCCATCAGACAGACAAAGGTTACATCAGGTGAGGCTGGTGGAATCACACAGGCGATCGGTGCATCAGTTGTAGATGTAAATGGTCAGACGATCACATTCCTTGATACTCCAGGACATGAGGCATTCACAGCAATGCGTATGCGTGGTGCCCAGAGTACAGATATCGCTATTCTGGTTGTAGCTGCTGATGACGGTGTAATGCCACAGACAGTTGAGGCTATAAACCATGCAAAGGCTGCTGGAATAGAGATCATCGTAGCGATCAATAAGATAGATAAGGAAAGTGCGAACATAGAGAGAGTTAAGCAGGAGCTTACAGAGTATGAACTTATCCCTGAGGATTGGGGCGGTTCTACAATATTCTGTCCTGTATCTGCACATACTAAGGAAGGTATCGACAATCTCCTTGAGATGATACTTCTCACAGCGGATGTGCTTGAACTCAAGGCAAATCCTAACAGAAAGGCAAGAGGTATAGTCATCGAGGCTGAGCTTGACAAGGGACGTGGACCTGTTGCGACAATGCTCGTACAGAAGGGAACACTTCATGTCGGCGATTATATTGCGGTAGGGGCATCACACGGTAAGGTGCGTGCTATGACCAACTCAAGAGGAGAGAGGGTTAATGAGGCCCTTCCTTCAACACCTGTACAGATCCAGGGACTTAACACAGTACCTGATGCAGGTGAGATATTCATGGCAGTTGACAATGAGAAAGAGGCAAGAAGCATATCAGAGACCTATATATCACAGGGCAAGGAGAAACTTTTGGCAGATACAAAGCAGAGAATGTCACTTGACGATCTGTACAGCCAGATACAGGCCGGTAATCTCAAGGAACTCAAGATCATCATCAAGGCTGATGTACAGGGTTCTGTAGAAGCTGTCAAGCAGAGTCTCTTAAAGCTCTCAAATGATGAGGTAGTCATCAAGTGTATACATGCCGGTGTAGGTGCGATCAATGAGTCAGATATAATCCTTGCATCAGCATCAAATGCAATCGTTATCGGTTTCAATATCAGACCGGATGCGAGAGCAAAGGATATGGCGGACAGCGAGGGCGTAGATGTTCGTCTGTACAGAGTCATCTACAATGCAATAGAGGATATTGATTCAGCAATGAAGGGTATGCTTGATCCTATATATGAGGAGAAGGTGATCGGACACGCAGAGATCAGACAGACATACAAGGCATCTGGTATCGGTGTCATTGCCGGTTCATATGTTCTCGATGGAACAATCAACAGAAACTGCAGCGTAAGGATCACAAGAGAGGGCAATCTTATATTTGAAGGAAAGCTTGCATCACTCAAGAGATTCAAGGACGATGTCAAGGAAGTTAAGTCAGGATTCGAGTGTGGTATGGTATTCGAGAACTTCCAGGATGTTGCAGAGGAAGATCAGATAGAGGCATACGAGATGGTAGAGGTGCCTAGAAAGTAGTAAGAAATATGAGAAAAAACAGTGTAAAGAATAACAGAATAAACGGAGAGGTCCAGAGGGAACTCAGCAGGATCATAAGCCGTGAGATCAAGGATCCAAGGATATCACCTATGACATCAGTTGTTGATGTTGTTGTCACACCTGACCTCAAATTCTGTAAGGCATATATCAGTGTCCTGGGAGACCAGGATGCTGTTGATTCCACATTTGCAGGGCTGAACAGTGCGATGGGATATATCAGAAGAGAGCTTGCTCATTCTGTAAATCTTAGGAACACTCCTGAGATAACATTTATCATGGATCAGTCCATTGAGTATGGTGTCAACATGTCCCACAAGATAGACGAGGCTCTTGGAAAGCACGGGGACGATACTGAAGATATAGCAGATGGTTCAGATGACAGTGAAAATTAATGTATCATGAGCATTGTGGCAGTTGCGCAGGTGCAAATTGTCACAATGCAAATTCACACATTGGGCCGACAGGAGGTATATATGAACGATCTTATAAGAGAGATAGAAAATGCAGACAGTATAGCCATAACAGGACATATAAATCCGGATGGTGACTGTATAGGTTCTACACTTGGAATGTACAACTATATAACAAGCAATTACCCTGGTAAGAAAGTTCAGGTATATCTTCAGGAATTTCCTGATGTATTTATGTTCTTAAATGGAGCTGCTAAAGTAAAGCATGAGGCAGATGACGAAACCTATGATCTTTTTATGGCACTAGACTGTGGTGACACTGACAGATTTGTTCCGTTTATGAGATATTATGACACAGCCAAGAGAAGACTTTGTATAGATCACCATATTTCAAATGAGGGATTTGGCGATGTGTGTTATGTTGAGCCGGATGCATGTTCGGCTGCTGAGGCTATATTCAAACTTCTCGATGAGGATAGGATAAATCAGCCTTGCGCCGAGGCTTTATATATGGGAATAGTTCACGATACCGGAGTATTCAAGCACAGCAATACCACAAGGGAATCCATGACTATAGCTGGTATATTGATAGAGAAAGGTGCGAGACCTAGTTTTGTTATCGATGAGACTTTTTACAAGAAGACGCTTACACAGAATAAACTTTTGGGATATGCACTTCTCAATATGAGACAGTTTGCAGATGGAAAGATAACCCACACGCTGCTCACCTGGGATGATTTTGCAAAGTTTGGAGCCAGCAAGATGGACACCGACGGAATAGTCGACCAGCTTAGGCTTACATCTGGAACAGAGGTTGCGTTCTTCATGTATCAGTCTGGAGAGAACGAATATAAGATATCACTCAGATCCAATGACATCGTGAATGTGAGCGAGATTGCTTGCAGCCATGGCGGCGGCGGTCATGTTAAGGCATCTGGATGCAATATGACGGGGGATCCCGAGAAGATTATTGCGGAGATAGTGGCTGATATAGAAAAACAGCTGATATAAATACATTGATTGGAATAAATAGTAATTATGATAGACGGTTTTATCAATATATATAAGGAGCAGGGCTACACATCATTTGATGTGGTTGCAAAGCTCCGTGGTATATTAAAACAGAAAAAGATAGGTCATACCGGAACTCTCGATCCCATGGCGGAGGGAGTTCTTCTTGTGTGTCTTGGTAGTGCAACAAAAATGTGTGATCTGCTGACGGAGAAAAATAAGACGTATACATGTACGATGCTGCTTGGCAAGACCAGTGATACGGAGGATGTCACAGGCAAACTCACAGATGTGACAGACATTTATCCGGACGAGCAGACAGTCATTGATACGGTGATGAGTTTTGTAGGAGATCATATGCAGATCCCACCGATGTATTCCGCCATCAAGGTAAATGGCAAGAAACTCTATGAGCTTGCAAGAGCCGGACAGGTCATAGAACGTCAGCCGAGACCAGTGACAATACACAGTATTAAGATTCGTTCGATAGATCTTCCAAGGGTAACATTTGATGTGAGTTGTTCCAAGGGTACCTATATAAGAAGTCTTTGTCGTGATATCGGAGAAAAACTTGGCTGCGGAGCTGTGATGGAGAGACTTATAAGAACAGAGGTGAAGGGTTTCACTATAGAAGAAAGCCTGACTCTCGATGATGTGGAGAGGGCAAGGGATGACGGAACTCTCATGCAGCATGTGCTCTCAACAGACAAGCTTATGCCGGATATACCGGAGCTTCATATATCGGCAAAGGGTGAGAGACTTCTTGCAAATGGCAATAAACTCTCTGCGGATTCATTTGTGGAAAATCAGATATACAGGGACACATATGTGAAAGTGTACGATGAAAATGGCAGATTTGCGGCACTGTATGAGTACAGTGATGAGAAGAGACAGTATGTGCCGTTCAAGATGTTTCCGGTGAGCAATTAGAGACAATGCTTTTACTATTATAGTTTGGGACTGACAGTTATGATTCATATAAGGGATACAAAGAAGATACAACTAAATAGCACAGAGCGTACGGCGGTTGCCCTGGGAAAGTTTGATGGCATACATCAGGGACACATGCTATTGATAGAGCAGGTGCTTAAACTGCAGAAAAAAGGATATATGGGTGTCGTGTTCACATTTGATATGAGGGAAAATCATGTGTTTGATGTGAGTAATATGAAGACTATATATACATCTGAAGAAAAAGAGCAGGTGGTATCAGACACAGGTGTTGATGTGCTTGTGGAATATCCGTTTGACGATACATTTGCTGCCACAGAGCCGGAGGCTTTCATCAGGGATATACTGGTGGATATGATGAGGGCCGGATATGTAGTGGTTGGAAGTGACTATAGATTTGGCATAGACAGAAAAGGCGATGTGGAGACCTTGAAGAGTTATGCCGATGAGTATGGTTATAAGGTCATAGTCATAGATAAGCTGGAGCAGGATGATGAGGTTGTGAGTTCCACGATCATCAGAAAGAATATATCTGAAGGTGACGTGAGAGCGATAATACCGATGCTGGGCAGACCGTACAGCATGACTGGTGAGGTCGTATCAGGAAAACAGCTTGGAAGGACTATAGGAATACCAACTGCAAATATGCTGCCGCAGGATCATAAGCTTTATCCGCCAGCGGGGGTGTACGCATCCAGGATAAAGATCGTGAAAGGTGAACATGCAGGCCACGAGGATCCATTCAGGATGTATATGGGAATCACCAACATAGGTGATAATCCTACGGTGAATGATAATGGCAATATAACCATAGAGACTAATATATTTGATTTTGACAGGGATATATATGGGAATATCATAAAAGTTGAGCTTATAGAGAAGATTCGCGGGGAAAAGAAATTTGCAAGTATTGATGAATTAAAAAATCAGATGTCAAAAGACATAGATTCAGCCAGAAAAATAATTGAAGACAGTCAATTGGTAAAATAGCACAGAAAACATTAGTAAAAATGCGGATAAATAATGACGGGTTATTTGTTCTCATGTACAGGTTTTCTGTGCTATATTTCTATAATAGGGTAATTTTTCTGGAGGAAAAACCAGATGGAAAATCTGGTGAAAAAGGAAGTACAAGGAGGAAAAAGTGGAATGAAAAAGGGAACAGCAAGCAGAATCCTGGCGTACGTTCTTGCCATATGTATGATCATCGGCAGTATATCATGGCCGACTATCACAGCTAAGGCAGAGACTATCACGCTGGATCTGAAACCGGACACCAGCTGGAAGTCGGTGACGGCAGCGACGGATGAGTGGAGTGATTATGGCAAGGCGGAGATCAGATTTTCACCATCATCAGATCTGGCATCTATGAAGGCTATCTCAGATGCAGGATACAAGACACTCAAGATCACATATGCGGTTGACACATTCACCGTTGCAACTGGACAAAATGCGGGAGTTATGCCATTTGCATCATATGGTTCTGAATGGTCAAACAATGACAAGTGGATCGATCTGTCCAAGACCGGTCAGTTTGAGGCTGTACTTGATCTGGCATCTATCAGCACAACCAGCACGGAGAAGGTGGCATTTGGAATACAGGCTGCCAATCTTCAGGCAGGAAGTACGATCAAGTTCAGGATCGTGTCAGCTGTGCTATCGGGAACAAAGAATACCTCGGGCGGATCATCTGGGGAGTCTGGCGGTTCAGGAGACAGTGGCTCAGGCAGTGCGGATCTTGATTCTATAGGAAGTACAAGTTCAAATGTAACGGCAAGCCTTGCCGATGGAGACGGAACAGCGAAGGGTGATGGTTACTATGAGACAGAGATAACGATCAACAATAAGAGCAACTCATATATAGCGGATTGGATAGCGGTAGCTGATGTGAGTGGATCGATAACTGCGGTTAAGGACTACAGCAGCTGGTCAGACCTCAAGGGTGTATTTAGCGATGGAAAGCTGTACATGTATCCAAACACATCCAAGAAGTCAGGCTCAGTAAATGCAGGTTCGAGCGTAAGCTATTCAAAGCTCGGCTACACAGGAGCGGCAAATGGCGTGTCGATAACAGGGGTCAAGGTGTACTACAGCTCACAGTCTGGCGCATTTGATTCATTTATCGGTTCACTGTCATCCTCATCAGGAGGAGCTGGTGACAACACAGGTGAGATAAACACAGATGTTGAGTACAATTATGCAAAGCTCCTTCAGGAGTCACTGTATCTTTATGATGCGAATATGTGTGGTAAGGACGTTAGCGCCAAGAGTGAGTTCTCATGGAGGGCTAACTGCCATACAGAGGATGCCACAGCAACATACAATGGAAAGACTGTGGACGTCAGCGGTGGATACCATGATGCGGGGGACCATGCCAAGTTTGGTCTGCCACAGGCATATTCGGCTACAGTTCTCGGTATAGCACATATGGAGTTTGCTGAAGCATTTGCAGATACTGCTACGGAGGCCCACTATAAGAGGATCATGGACAGATTTGTAGATTATTTTGAGCGATGTACTGTTCTTGGAAGTGATGGCTCGGTTCAGGCCTTCTGCTATCAGGTCGGTGATGGAAATGTCGATCATGGATACTGGGGAGCTCCGGAAAAACAGCCTTCCAGAAGTGGTCAGGCAACATTTACATCTGATTCAGACACATGCACAGATATTGTCTCAGAGACAGCGGCTGCTCTTGCGGCATATTATATAAACTATAATGACAAGACGGCACTTTCATACGCAGAGAAGCTTTTTACATATGCGGATACAAAGACTAAGAAGAATAGCTCAGGTCCGGCATCAGGTTTCTATAACTCAGATTCGTGGGAAGATGATTATGCCCTCGCGGCGGCTCTTTTGTATAAGGCAACAGGTAAATCAGCATATGCAACAAAATACAACAATGTATATGGTGGCAGAACTAATCCTAACTGGGCTCTTTGCTGGAATAACGTGGCTCAGGCTGCTCTGCTTTACAGCCCTAACTCATCAAAGAAGAGTGTGTTCGTGGAGAACCAGTCAGGACTTATAGCAAGTAAGACACAGTCAGGAGATAACAACTTCTGTCTGATAGACAGCTGGGGATCGGCAAGATATAACACTGCGCACCAGCTGACAGGTCTCATGTATGACAAGATATATGGAAAGAATGATTATTCATCATGGGCGAATGGTCAGATGAAATACATACTTGGCAACAATGCAGGTTCAAAGTGTTTCGTTGTCGGCTACAATAAGTATTCATCAAAATTTCCTCATCACAGAGCCTCAAGTGGATATCAGGGATCTGTATCAGGAAATGCTTATACAAAGCAGGCACATGTACTTGTCGGAGCTTTGGTTGGAGGTCCGGCTAGTTCAAGTACAGCTTATGTTGACAATTCAGAGGATTATAACCAGAATGAGGTCGCACTTGACTACAATGCAGGTCTTGTCGGCGCAGCAGCCGGACTATATCTGTATGTGAAAAATAGTGGAACAGATGAGGAGAAAGCGGTACAGAAGGTGGTCTCAAAGAGTGAGGTGTCATCGGAGCTCAGGACGATAAGCGGAGAGTCCGGTGGAAATGTAACTACAACAGGATCGACAACAGAGAAGACTACGGAGGCTCCAACGGAAACTCCGGTTATAACGGTTACAGGCATCACATTTGACAGGACATCATTCACATTGAAGGTGGGTGAGAGCGGACAGATAAATGCCACTGTCACACCGGCAGATGCGACAGACAGTTCACTTGTATGGACAAGCTCTGACAGGACAAAAGTATCAGTACAGAATGGCAAGATAACGGCACTTGCAGCCGGAACGGTAACGATCACCGCGAAGGCAAAGGATGGTTCAGGAGTTAAGGCTGAGTGTACAGTGAAGGTTCTTGAACCGGGAAAACTGTCATGTAAGACTGATGGAAAGTCATGGAACGCTCTTGTCTATGGATATGGGGATGCATCTTCAGCGCGCATAAGCTTGAGCAATTGCGGCGAGACTGAACTGAGCGATGTGAAGGCAAGTCTTAGGGAAGGCAGCAATTTCCAGATCACAGTGTACCCAGCGAGTCAGATAGCGGCCGGACAGGATACAGCTGTTGAGGTGAGACCTGTCACAGGTCTTGCTGCAGGAAATTACAGCGATACACTTATGATAACAACAGCAAATGGAACGGCAAATATATCCCTTACTGCAAAAGTTGCAAAGGCAGAAAATACAGCCGTTGTGTCATTGGTAAAAAAGGCAGTCTCATCATCATCTGTAACAGTTGAGAGCAATGTATCAGGTACAAATACAGGAGTTGAATATGCAATATCAGAAGTTCTTGTCGATGACGCGGACAGCCTAACATGGCAGGATAGCTCATATTTTGCCGGTCGTAAGGAATTTACAAAGTATTATGTATATGGACGAATGAAGGCAACTTCAAATCTGAATTCCGGAGCAATGAGCAAAGTTCTTGAGGTCGTGACACTCGTGTCTGATCCATACACAATAGATGTTGGACGACTTGGTGATAGTGAATATGTCGGAGCTTTGGTGGATGGCAATGGCAATCCAACGGTTAAGGTGTCAGAGTCAGGCGGGATCATATCGGTGTCATTTACAGAGAACAGAGATTATACTATCACCGGAAACGGTGCGGACGTGATAGTGGACACTGGAAATGCAAGTGGAATAACAGTAGATAAAACCACTGTGAAAAAGATCACAGTTCGCCCTGGCAATTCGGGAACATTTGAAATAAAGGTAAACGGAGACAACATTGTCTCAGACGGAATTACATGCGTAAAGAGTAGTACAGATAGCGCAGATGTGAAGATAACCGGAAATGGTTCATCTGCAAAGATATCTTCATCAGCACCGGATGCTGCTGCTATAAAGTCTGAAGGTAATTTGGAGATATCAGGTATACAGATAAAGTCCGAGGGTAAGGGAGTTGA
>JBNMKK010000059.1:0-9444 GCA_050874325.1 Coprococcus sp.
CATGTCAACAGCCCTCACAGGAATATATGAAGACGCTATAGGGCCAAGTGTCTGTCCGCCCGCCATACCTGATCTGTTCACCTGACGTTGTACTTCCAGATCATATTTTCTTGCGAGTGCCATTATCACTGCCGACGCCTCACTGTCCGACACATATCTCTGGCTGGCACTTGACTTCAATGCCACTCCATGTCCCATGACAATCTGATTTGTCGGATCACTCTTTTCCGAATAATTCGGATGTGTTGCATGTGCCACATCCAACGACAACATAAATGCATCCCTCTTTATACGTCTTTTGTCGCGCTCCTCCATATCAAGTCCATCAAAAATCCTGTCTATTATCTCTGATAGAAGTACAGAATCTGCCCCCTGCTTTGATCTGCTGCCTATCTCCTCATTGTCAAACAGCGAAATCACATTTATATTGTTGCCCTTTTCTGCTTTGCACATTGTATCGACAAGCGCTGCCACTGATGTTACATTGTCCAGTCTCGGTGATGCTATCATATCTTTCTCAGCTCCGACTATCTCCATACCATCCATATTGTACAAATACAGATCGTAATCTAGTATGTCATCTTCAAGCAATCCCAGATCACCAGCCACATACTTCAGGATATCACCGTTTTTTACTTCGTGTCCATTTAATCCATAGACCGGTATCAGTTCCTTCTGCACATTCATCTTATCCCCTGTTGAATCCTTTTTCAAATGCGGAGCAAGGCTTGGGATTATGCACATAGCTCTCTCCGAATCATACAAATACATCTCCGGTTTAAATGGATCACTGGTCTGAACCATAACCTTTCCGGCTATCCCCAAAGGTCTGTCAAACCAGGTCTCCTTGATAAGACCGCCATATGGTTCAACATTGATCGTCTGATATCCGCATCTGTTCATATCTGGATTTGTCTTTATCTTGAGCATCGGAAAATCCGTGTGGGCCAGTCCAATGTTCAGTCTGCCATACTCAGGCATATCCCCTGTGACAAATGCCACCAGCATGGATGGATATGGTTTTACATAATATCTTCCACCGGCTGTAAGTTCCCAGCACTCTCCCATATCGAGTTTTCTGTAATCATTTGCCGTCAGTATATCTTCACATTCTTTCACCACATGAAACTGTGTTACACCAGCATCCAGCAGTCTGCAAAGTGTGTCTATCATCTATTCTTCCTCCTGTCTAACTTTCATTTCTTCATTATATATAAGCTTGTCTCTCCAAGATTTTAGTACAAATGTGCGTCTTATACAATTCCCTGTCCTATTATTTGTGGTAAAAATTCATCCCTGTTTCTACACAAAATATTTTTTGATACAAATATTACATCAAACAGCTTGCCCTCCTTCATAAAAGGCTGTATAATCGCCTTTAGATACTTTAACGCTTTTATGCGTCAAACTGTTAAAGGAGAATATATCATGAATGATTTTTCAATAGGATTTATCGGACTGGGACTTATCGGCGGATCTATTGCCAAATCCATCCACCGTATTTTCCCTGATTACAAAATAATTGGCTATGACAACAATACTGAGACACTTAAGATTGCCACAGCTGACGGAACTCTCACAGAATATACTGATGATCTGCAGACTATCGCCGGCTGCAACTACATCTTTCTCTGTGCCCCTGTTCACTACAATATAGAATATCTCAAAAGACTAAAACCTTACCTTAACGAAAACACGATCCTCACCGACGTGGGAAGTGTGAAATTGGATATCTACGAGGCTGTGCAGGAACTTGGGCTTTCAAAATACTTTGTAGGCGGCCACCCTATGGTCGGTTCCGAGAGATCCGGCTACGATGCAGCCACTGACAGACTCATTGAGAATGCATACTACTTCATAACCCCTGCTGACGGCGTACTTCCCGGCAAAACCGAAGAGTTCTCAACATTTATCGGAGATCTCGGAGCGATCCCTATCACATATTCTCCGGTGGAGCACGACAGGATAACTTCATATATAAGCCATGTTCCTCACGTCATCGCTGCCTCACTTGTCAATCTTGTGGCGGATGCCGACAGCCCGGACAATATATTTAAATCACTTGCGGCCGGAGGATTCAAGGATATAACCAGGATTGCCTCATCAAATCCGGTTGTATGGGAACACATCCTCCTGGCAAATCCAGACAATATCGTGAACGGTCTACAGGAATATGTTGAGCTTATAGACAAAATGATTTATCATATTAAACAGCGTGATGCGGCTGGAATAAATGCCTTTTTTGCATCAGCCAGAGACTACAGAGATTCCATCCCGAACAACAGCAGTGGTGTCATCAGGATGCACCATGAGCTGTTCGTTGACATACCGGATGAATCCGGTGCAATTGCGAAGGTAACGGCTCTTATCGCAGAAGCACAGGTAAGTCTCAAGAACATCGGGGTCTCCCATAACAGAGAGGACGAGGAGGGTGTCCTCAGACTTTCATTCTACGATGCCGATGCCCGAAATAGCGCCCAGGATGTGCTGAAAGCTGCGGGCTACAGAATCTACAACCGCTAAATTAGAGAAACAAAGGAATACTGAGAATTTATGAAGATCAACAGAGTAAAATCACTAAACGGAGAAATAACCATACCAGGAGACAAATCCATCTCACATCGATCCATCATGTTTGGTTCAATTGCAGATGGGATAACCGAGGTACATGGATTTTTAAATGGAGCAGACTGTATATCATCCATGAACTGTTTCAGACAGATGGGTATAGATATTGATTATGACGGCAATGTAGTTACTGTACACGGCAAAGGACTGCATGGGCTGTCAAAGCCAGATGACACTCTCGATGTCGGCAACAGTGGAACAACCACAAGGCTTATATCGGGTATCCTTGCCGCTCAGCCATTTGCTAGCAGACTCATAGGCGACGCATCCATCTGCAAGAGGCCTATGAAGAGGATCATGACACCGCTATCCATGATGGGAGCAGACATCACATCTGAGCTCGGCAACGACTGCGCACCGCTCATAATCCATGGAAAGGAACTGCATGGGATCCACTATGACTCACCAGTTGCATCTGCCCAGGTCAAATCATGTGTACTCCTTGCCGGACTCTACGCAGACGGCGAGACAAGTGTCACCGAACCATATGTGTCAAGAAACCACACTGAGCTCATGCTCGAATCTTTTGGTGGTGATATAAGAACAGAGGGAACTACTGCTACCGTAAAGCCCGTTGATAAGCTTGTGGGACAGAAGATCCTAGTACCAGGTGACATATCCTCCGCAGCTTACTTCCTTGTCGCAGGACTTATCACACCAAACTCATGTATCACCATCAAAAATGTTGGCATCAACCCTACCAGAGATGGAATACTGGATGTCATCAAAGCAATGGGCGGTGATATGGTATATTCCAATGTAGTTAGCGGATGCGGTGAGCCAACTGCTGACATCACAGTCAAGTCATCAAGTCTCAAAGGCTGTGTCATAGAAGGTGCCATCATACCAAAGCTCATAGACGAGATTCCTGCCATCGCTGTCCTTGCCTGTTTTGCAAACGGTGAGACGATCATCAGAGATGCCCAGGAACTCAAGGTCAAGGAATCCAACCGAATAGATGTCATGGTAAACGCACTATCATCCATGGGTGCGGACATAACCGCAACCGATGACGGAATGATCATTCGAGGCGGAAAGCCTTTACATGGAGCTGTGATCGAGAGCCACTTAGACCACAGGATTGCCATGAGCTTTGCAATCGCCGGACTGAACGCCGACGGCGACACCGATATAACAGGGGCCGAGTGTGTGAATATCTCATATCCGGGATTTTACGATGATCTGGCAGGACTGGAACGTTAAAGATATATAGATTATTTTTAGCACAAATAAAGGCGACACTACAGTCTGTGATGCTTTGCATCCTACCAGACAGCTGTGTCGCCTTTATTTGTGTTACTTTTTATCCTAATAATTTAATGATATCCTGCTCTGTCCAATATTCATTGGGATATATAGACAAATCATCTTTATGTTTACGAATAATTCTCTTCGGACTCTCGGTGTTATCATAGACATGTAAAATATCGCATATATCTATCAACTCTTTTATATGTCCCAATGACTTATAATATCTATCTATAACCTTTATGTGTTCTACATCATGCCCCCCCGATGCTACCCTTGATTCTATTCGCAGAATATTTATTGCAGGATCAATTGTCAACACAAATACACACTTAATAAAATATCCTTCATCCTTAGCCTTCCTAAGTATATCCATTTTATATTCTGATGATAAAACTGTCTCGAATGTAAAATCTTCATTTTTTTCTATGGATTCATATCTCATTTTATCCACAAGAATTGCTGCATCAATATTAGCCATTCCTGTCGACATAACTATATCGTCTGCATTTGTGTATCTTCCGACTTTTTCAAAAAAAGACGTTATCGTACTTTTACCAGAACCATTTGGACCAGCAAATACAAGAACCATCGGTTTTCTATTTTGCATATTTTATATCTCCATTTGCGTATTCAATATATGCTTTTTTATTCTCTTTATCATATCCCGCTATTGGTTTTTTACATACTCTAGCTTTATTTATTGCAGCTTTAACCGCCTCAACAGCTCTGGCATCCATCTCCCGATCCGACAACGTTAACGTTTTACTTTCTTCTTCTCTGGATACAACATTTATTATCTTACCATTTTTAGCACTCACAGTTTTCATACGAACACCACCTCATACTGTTAATCATTTACAATAATATATCATAGATTTATATTTTACCACGGTTTACAAACAATTCACAACAACTTACTCTGTTGCACTCTCAAACTCATCCGTTCCCGTATCTTCCCAGCTTGTTTTCCCACTGCTTATCACTTCTCCACTGGAAAATACATATGCATAGATATCTTCTATTTCAGCGCTGCCATAATCATATGTTCCATCCCTGCCTTTTTCAGTGCAATATCTTACATACAGTCCGCACTTCCCATTTTCTGACTTGCCATCATATACAATGTATTCCACTATAGTATCACTTTCCGACAATATACATCTTGACGATGACTCTGACGCGCCGTAACGCACTTCAAATTTCCCAGCTGTGGCATCTGAATATTTCTCAAAGATCGCCTGATACCCCGCTGTAATTTCCTTATTTTCTGGATGATCATTTACATCAGGATCAACAGAGGAATCAGTGGAGCTCTCTGCATTCTCCCTGCTGTCACCCGAAGCTTTTTTCGTTGTCGCAGAGTCTTGTTCGCTGCCTTTTTCTATAATCGTATCTTCTCTGCCATATCTGGTCGTGAGACGTCTGCTACTCGTTTGTCCATCGAAATACATAGTCACAAGTTCGTCATGCTGTTCAGAACCTGACACTACCACCTCAACACGATCACCATACCATGTCGTCTCAAGATCGCCGCCGTAAAATCTTGCACCGTCATTTGCTACTTCAAATGGCATATATGCAACAGTCTTCTCTTTGCCCTTTAGAACCAGTCTTCCATGGGCAGCTCCAAACGGAAAGTCCGGCTCACCCACCGAATAGATCACAAGCTCATAATCACCGTCTGGGGACGTTGACTCACTTATCTGCTCAGCTTCGTAACGCGTCTTATATCTAACATAACCTAATGGCAGCAACACCACCATTACCAATATGCCAGCTATGATCACAACATACTTTGCTATCTTATTCATGGTTATTTTCTATCCATCTCCTCATACATTCCTATCTTCTTCATGTTATCCACTATGTCTATGTACTTTCCGTCTATCGCATTTATATATACCCTCTGTATCGGCATATCGCATCGGTAGTCTTCATTATATTCATTCTGAGAAAATATCCATGTCGGAACAAAATACTTATTTCCCGACTCATCAGCACATGGTACATAGGCAAGTTCCACATCATTAAATTCCACCGTTCCATAATTTGTCGGGTGATCCTTATAATATTTGGCTATACTCTCGCCCGCAGCTTTAATCATCTCATCCCAGCTTAAAAGCTTGACCTCCTCTTTATCAAACGTATCCTCATCGGCATATACATACACTGTAGATGAGACAACCCCAAACTTATCAACACCTATTACCGCCTTGTCAACTCCACCTTTATAGGTAAGGTTATCGGTATCAATACTATCCACGGTGTCGATATCTGTTGAGTATACCACGTCTATACCATCTATCTTCCGTCCAAACTGAAATCTGTATCCATCCGGCTTTTTACAGATATCTTCACCATATGAACCTCCAGTCCAGGCTCTTACCGCCTCCTCTGTCTCTGTACATGCAAAACCGCTTATCCCCAGATTGTCTAGTAACTTCATTGCAGAACTGAGTCCTTCATCTTCTGTGATCGGATTCTTCTCGTCCCCATCATATGTGTCTTCTCCGACAACATTGATCTCATACGTACTTTCAGTTCCTGGGACCTCTGATACAAGAGCCTTATCCTCACCCTCAGGTGTCATACCATATGTAAAATAGTAATTGTTATATCCATCTTCATCTTCATTATCCGATGCCGCCATAAATATTCTCTGTACACCATCCGTTTCAGCAACATAATGTTCATTTAACTTGTATTCTGTAGCTAATGGCAACTCATCATCCATATTCTTTCTCTCTTCTACATACGGGGTCATTGCCTCCTCTAAAAGTTCTGCATAACCAGGATCATCACTTGCCAAAGCCTTTTCTATCTCAGACTCATACATCTCTATAGTGTTGTCAAGGATCTCCTTTGAATCAGCAGCATCACCACTCTGCCACCTTATTTCCGATGTCTCGTCAAAAAGTCTGGATATTATAGTTTTAAGCTCATCATCTGAACATGGTGCATTTACCGTATCAAAACCAACCTTATATACTCTGTCAGCATCAGGAACCTCTATATCATCATCCTTCAATGTTATCGATGAGAGTTTTGATTCTCCTGTCTCAAAAGTAACATCACAGTTATCGGGGATGTCAAGCTGCCCCTCAAGATCTCCTGCATTATCTGCATCATCACTTCCCCCATTCATGCCATAATCAACTTTTTTATTTCCACACGCGGCAAGACTTAATGCCATAACAGAAATAAGTGCTGCACACATATTTTTTTCTTGTTCATCGTACACCTCCGTTTTATTTTACAGAAATACCTAACATCTTTACCGGGTAACATTTGACAGATATATGACCGTATGGAATCTTTGATCATCCTCTGAATAATATGCATCGACACTGCCACCATACTTTTCTGCAACCCTTTTCATACTCTTTATTCCAAATCCATGGAATTTTTGATCCGACTTACTGGACTTTCGTGAATCAGATCTGTATGTACAATCATTTGTCATTGCTATGATCGTTCCACCATCTTTCCCCTGTGAATTCATTCTAAGTTCCACACTGGCACCGTCTATTTCACTCATTGCCTCACTGGCATTGTCCAGCATATTACACAGAAGGACAGTTAAGTCATCTACCTGCATGTAATCCATCCTTGCCCTTCTCACATCAAAATCATAATGAATCCCAGTATCAATAAACCTGCTGGCATATCGATTAAGAATAACATTTACCATATGATCATCCGAGAACCTTATCGTTTCTTTCAACTCGCCGGATTCATATATCCTTTCAATATATTCGACTGCCTTATCGTAATCATTATGTTCGAGCAGATCATGTATCCCGCTGATATGCTTTTTTATGTCATGTATCATTATTTTCTGCTCTTCGTCCTGACTGATCATTTTTTTATAATACTCAATGTCATATTTTTCTCTCTGGATCTGTAATGTTTTATCCAAATTCTCCTTGTAGGCACTCTGCAAATATCCGTAGATCACAAATGAAATAATAATTATCACCAAACAGATTATTGAACAATACAATATTATGGATTCCTGCATTTTGCTGATATCAGAAAAATAACACATGTAATTGAGAAGACACACAACAACTATCACGCACACTGGTATGACAAGAATTACCCAGCCCTGTGCTCCCATATGTACATCTACCCTGTGTCTCATCCCGTAACGGCTGATTGCAAACATCACAAGGAAATACACAAACTTGCTTAATATTGCAAGAAATAATACAATCAAAACACCACCAGATGGATCCCAGGCTTTTTGACTGATTCCAGAAAATATCGCCACGACCACCATCTCTGACAATGTCATAATTACTGACATTGCCACACTGTGAAAAACTGCGCTTAAAGTTTTTTGTTCATATATGAATTTTATTATTATCCAGTTGAATACTGGAAATGAAATAAAATTCAATATCAATATATTTAGTTCAAACAAACCAAATAAAACAGCATAACACGCTAACACCAAAACAAATCTCTTTATCACCGTATATCTTGGTTTTACAAACATCCACTCGAAGTATTGAAATGCTATCAACGCTTCTATCAGAAAAACGATTCCATAAATCATAGCCATTGTCATGTCCTTGCCCCCTCCAAATACATCATAAATGCATGCTTAAAATTTTGATAATTGCGTTTCGTTAGATATGCTGTTTCCCCAGTATCTAAATACACCAACGAATGATCAAATCTCACTACGTGTTCCATATTCACAATAAAACTTCGGTGTGTTCTAAAAAAACACCTCGTATTTAATGTCTTCTCCCAGTAACCCATCTTTTTCACAGAGATGTATTTCCCCTCACTAGTGTTCACAAATAGAGTATGTCCCTGTGCCTCCAGATAAATAATCTCCGGAGCTCTGAGGATTATATTTTCATTCTTTGTCTCAATCAATATCTTGGTATTTGATGTTGTGTATATCTTAAGTCCATCCTGTATATTTCGGTATATACGAGATTTGTCAAGTGGCTTTGAAATATACCGGAACACCCTCAAGCTCATAGCAGCATCAAGATAGCTGTCGTATGCCGTTATTATATATATCAGGCACTCCTCATTCTGCGCCAATAGCCGTCTGCCAATATTTATCCCATCCATCCCCGGAATTACTATATCCAGGAATACAAAATCATATTTTACTTCGCTTTTTATCAGACTCTCACCATTGTCAAACTCATATATATCCGGCTCTGTCAAATGACTGGAAACAAAATATTCCTTTATCCATTCACTCAGCTGTTTAGTTACGAATCTATCATCATCACATATCGCTATATTAAGCTTACTTCTCTGATCCATATGCTCACCCCATTAAGTAAAATATTTGGATATTATACACTTTGTTATATTACCTCTTCAATGCTTAATGCATGAAACGACATGATCGTGCCGATTTTGGACAAAAAAGGCTTTCCGGTTACGAGTAAACTGTACCGACCCCCAAAAGTTAGACCTAAAAATATAATGATTGGAGGTCGGTATTTTTATGGCTAAATATTCTTTTGAATTCAAGAAAAAATTAGTTCTAGAATACATAAATGGAGAAGGTGGCACACAGTATCTTTCTAC
>JBNMKK010000060.1:0-9227 GCA_050874325.1 Coprococcus sp.
CTATAACGATGCTCTTTTTGTCATGCAGTTTTCAAAGTACAAATATATCTGAAATGCATTTCTGCAATTCATTCAAAAATTTTCATTTTAGTCTTGACTTTTAATAGTTAGTCTTTCTAAACTCATAACTATAGGTGATACAAAATCACTTCATATTAAATTTATATTTTTTACCCCGTTGAGCCCATATTTTACCTCCTTTTTCATTTAGTTAATCATAGTATTGATTGTACCTTAATATCAAGCAACCATTCATGAACAGCATATTTTTTTCATGAACAGCAATTTTATGTCAAATTCTGTTGAATTATTTGTATATTAATATATATAATATAGACAAATTATAGAGATAGGGAATAATTATGTTACACGTACTTTATACTATTATGGATATATTAAATTATATATTACTTTTTTATCTTGTATTTAACATTTTACCAACAAGGTCCATGTTAAAATATTCTATATCCTCAATTTTTATAATAATCTCTGTATTTGTTCCTGTATCCAAAGACCATTATACTATTATCTTTTTCGTTCTGGAGACTTGCCTGACTCTGTTCTTGTTGAAGGGGTTCAATGCACTTTATTTTGTGTTCTTTATAAGCATATTTGCTATAAGTGATATTCTTAAACTATTTTTTTTATATACTATGGCTGTTTTTTCTAATCAGACATACGATGCAATTGCATCCAATACTATGTATTCTTTTATTGCCAACACCTGCTTAACATTAACAATTATAATAATTATAATGCGCAAACATTTGTCTAGTTTTGCAAATGAAACTATAATAAAACTAAATTCGACTCCTAAATATCTTTTGTTTACAATATTACTGGTTATTACTAGAGGAATAGTTGGACTGCTTCAGGTATTACCACTATTTCATGATATGGATTATTTTATAATGAATATACTGTCACTTTTTATAATTATACTGATGTTATCACTCTTTTTCTTATATTTTTTACTTTCTCTTACATACCAGAGGCAACTGTTTTATCAACACGAAGATGAACTTATCAAACAACGGATCACTGATCAAGAAAAACGTTTTTCCATGATCAGAGACAAGGATACCTCTATGAGGCAATTTAGACATGATGTACGTAATCATCTATCTATACTCAATGATCTACTTATTGAAAAGAAGTATAAGGAGGCACATGAATATCTTTCAAACATCGAAACAACTTTTGAGGCAACTAGTTACCGTACTTTTACTGGTGTTGTTTCTGTTGATGCAGTTATATCCCATTATTATCAACAGATGGAAAATAACAATATAAAATTTGAATGGAACAACTCAGAACAAGTTACATCATGTTTGGCAAGTTCGTTTGAATTATGTACAATTTTTGACAATCTGCTGTCAAATGCACTACATGTCTGCGAAGATATAGCAGATAATGCTTTCAATATACCAGTCATAAAAGTTAATATAACAATAATTAACAATCACTGGCATATTCACCAAACAAACCCTATTTCACATTTTGTAAATATTGGAGATAATGGACTTCCCAAAACCACAAAAAGTGATAAATCTATGCATGGATTAGGGAGCAAAAACATTCAATCCATTGTAAATAATTACCATGGCATACTTAAATATTCACAAACATCTGACTTGTTTTGTGTTGATATAATCATATAATTTTTATATATAGAGGTGAGAATAATGATATACATTGGAATTTGTGATGACGAAGAATATCATAGAAATAAAGCTAAATCATGCTGTGAATTGTTTTTTTCAAAGAATAAAATAGATCATGAGTACGTTTTCTTTAACTCTACTAATGACGTTTTGGGCTATTCAGCGCATACTCTCTCAGTTATTTTACTTGATATTGAAACCCATACCTCGCTTACTGGCATCGATATTATGCATATTATCAGCCACAACTCTTTCATCAACTCCATAATTTTTATATCAAATTATACTGATTATGTGTTTGATTCTTTTAGTCCAAAAACAATTGGTTTTTGCCCTAAACCAATTGTTTGTGAACGTCTGTTTCCTATGCTTGAAACAGCAATAATATCCTACAATAAAGCTCCCATTATTTTCAGTAATTCGCCTGAATCAAAAATTTACGAAATTGATATAATGCATATATCAGCAGAAGGACATTATATAAATGTGACAACAGTTTCCTCCGAATCACATCTTTTCACTATGGGTATAAAATCCGCCCAAAATTTACTTGCAGGTACAAATATTATACGCATTCATAGATCTTTTTTAGTTAATCTTGCATATATCAAGTGTGTTGACAATAACTATGTAACACTCACATACAACATAAATGGTGTAAATAGGCTCCCTATTGGCCGAACCTATCGTGCCGCCGTCAAGGAAGCCTATTCCTCATATCTTTTAATGAAATAACCTTTTCATCTCTTATTCGACCTCCTCCAAATCTTTCTCTCCTGAGCCTCCTTTATCAGCATGTCCCGGAAATCCGGATGAGCTATGGATATCAGCGCCTCCGCCCTCTCCCATGTGGAACGTCCCTCAAGATTTATCACACCGTACTCTGTCGCCAGGAAGTACACCTGACTTCTCGGAGAGGTGATGATATCTCCGTTGAACTGTGGCTTTACCCTGGAGTGTTTCACTCCATTCCTGTCGGTGTGGGTGGAACTCATACAGATAAATGCCTTGCCGCCACGGGAACCCGATGCACCGATCAGGAAATCAAGCTGTCCGCCGGTTCCGCTGATCTGGCGTGAACCACTGCTCTCCGCCGCAACCTGTCCGTACAGATCTACCGCCACACAGCTGTTTATGGATACCATATTGTCTATCTGCGATATAACATACGGCCTGTTCACATACTCAAGTGGATATGCTGCGATTCCCGGATTGTCGTCCAGCCACTCATACAATTCATTTGAGCCAATGGCACAGCCAAATACACCCTTTCCTCGGTCTATGTTCTTGTATTTATTTGTCAGCTTGCCCGCCTTGTACAGGGCAAGATATGCGTCCGAGCATAACTCCGTATGCATTGCGAGATCCTTGAGATCCGACTGAGCCAGCATCTCACCCACCGCATTTGGCATTCCTCCGATACCGAGCTGCAGTGTGGAGCCGTCCACGATATACGGAATGAGCAGCTCTGCGATCTTCCGGTCAACCTCCCTCGGTGCCTGCGGTTTCACATCGGCAAATGGCTCATGCTCCCCCTCCACGATCATATCCACGTCCGATATATGAATACACTCGTCATATCCACCTCGTATCTTAGGCATATGCTCATTTACCTCAACTATCACGATGTCCGCCTTCCTGGCAATCGGGGCTGCCACACCGGTATTTACCGAAAAATTAAAATAACCGTGCTTATCCATAGGTCCCACCGACACCATGACAACATTTACGTGGAGAAAATACTCATAGTAAGCTGCATTATTATGAAATACCATCGGTATATAATAACATTTGCCCGCATCACACAGCTTTCTCTCATACTGGGAGCAGTGCCAACTGTGATACACAAAATGCTCCTGACTCTCGTCACACTCTGCAACCTCTATAGGTCCAGCCATCAGATTGCCCCTGATCTTCACGTCGTGTAACTCGTCTCTCCGCTTTGCCAGCGCCCTGTCCAAAAGTACAGGTTTTCCAAGAGACGATGTGTAGTCGACCCAATCTCCATCCTTGACACACTCCACCGCAGCCTCCGGTGTACGCAGTTTTTCTCTATACATTTGCCGAAAATCGAACATATGAGGTTCCCCCTTTTACGCACTTTTATTGTCATTATACCATAAAAAACACAAAAGAGCCCCCCGCATACCTGCACCTTGCAGATACACGGAGAGCTCTACGAATATTAGTCATCTGTTATTTGAGTAATTACGCAGATCTTACATTATTCGATTGCGATGTAATTACCTTTCTCTACTTTCTTCTGCTCTTCCTTCTTAGGAATCGACAGTTTCAGTACACCATGTTCATACTTTGCATGAATGTCTTCCTGAGTAACTTCCTCACCTACATAGAAACTCCTGCTCATGCTGCCCGCATAACGCTCACGTCTGATGTATTTGCCGCTCTTCTTGTCCTTCTCATCCTTATCCAGACCCTTTGCAGCCTCAATTGTCAGGTAACCATCAGCAAGCTGAACCTTTACTTCATCCTTCTTGAATCCAGGGAGATCAATATCTACTTCATATGAATCATCTGTCTCACGGACATCAGTCTTCATCATGTTCTTGGCATGCTTACCATACAACGCATGCTCGGTAGGTGCTAATGCTTTACTGAACTCCTTATCAAAATCCTTTCCAAATGGGAAATAGTCATTCATCCAATCATCAAATAAATCTTCTCCAAAAATACTAGGTAACATAAGTCATTCTCCTTTCAATCTCAAACAAGTGTCGGAAATTGTGGTTTCTTATGAAACCCCAAGGCACTTAGACTTTTTTGTTTACTGTTGTCACCAAGATAACTTCCGGGGATTTTCTTTCTCTTCTTTCTAATCCCTTTCCTTATCTTTGACTATGTTATACACCCAGTTGTTAGCACTGTCAATAGGTGAGTGCTAATTATTTTGTGAAGATTTTGTGTTCTCTCAGATCTTATCTGTTTTTCTTTCTCCGTTTCTTCTAATCCCTGTAAAAATTAAAATCACATCTGTCACTGCCTCGTCCAAGCGTGCCTTTTCGCTCGAATGTGATGCCGCACATATTTCCATAGATAAGGTCATCGCTCAGGCAGAAAGTACCTGTCAGTTCTTTGCACCCCAGCAATTCACAATACTTCATATATGGGCACCTTATAACATCGACCTTGTAATGTTTGTTGTCGTGTTCAAATTCCTTAGTTTTGAAGCCTGCCTCCTCAGTGAACATGGTATCGATCATCTTCGGGAAGATCTTAAAGAAAAGAGGCCTGATAAAAGGAACCCTTGTCACGATATTCAGGCGTTTTCGGTCAGGCTCTACACCTATTCTTACAGATTCTTCTATCAGACTTATGGTTTCTTCCTGTGGGATATATTTGATCATCTGCAGATAAATAGCAGCCCGCGGAAAGATCATCCGTTCTGTATGTATCTTCTCCTTTTTGGGCAGGTCTTTATATTTATCACATAACTCGTTGCAAAGTGTCACTGCATCATCAATCAACGCATCCGTCTGCTTCTCGCCAATCTTTTCCCTCAGTTCTCCCAAGACATAAGTGAAACCGCCAAGTTTTTCATAATATTTTTTATCGACCATAGTTCTTTTATCCCTTTCAACGGTATCTCTGCTGTCACCATTAGTCTGGATTATTTTCAACTTCATCCCAAATTTCTTTATTAAACTTTATTAATCGATCTAAAGCTTCCATATCAAGTTTCTCTGTACAAAGTCCGTAACCACTGACTTCATACTCGTATGTTAACTCAATCTTAGCACCATTTTCTATTAATTTTTGCATAAAACTATAAAATGCTCGATGCATCTTATATTCAGTCATATTTTCCATATGAATCCAGTCCCTGTTATCCAAATCAAATACAATAACAGCGTCATTTGCATCAATTCTCTTTTTTAAATCTCCTATAGATACAGAACTGTCATACTCACGGATCATTTTTATGTATTTTATTGTATTATTGTCTTTTTGAATTTTTACCTTTATCAAGTGCATATATGTTCCCCCATTTGTCGAATTATTGAGTAAACAGTTTCCTTGCAAAATTGTATAACGCATTCTGCCATACCACATTCTGATGTCCACCTGTAGTATCATAAAAAATATGTTCTATCCCAAGCTTAGTCATATACTCATCCAGCTGATACGAATATTTTCCACAGATCCCATCTGTCTTCCCTGTTACGATCATAAGAAGGTCAAATGGTTTTGTATCCGCCGACAGTTCCTGCATAAGACATGGCATCCAGTCCGAACCATTTGCAGCTTCAACAACAGGTCCAGACGAAAATGCACCGACATACCCAAACCGTTTCGGGTATTTATATGCAGCATAGATCGAATTTCTGCCACCCATAGAGTTCCCGGCTATCGCTGTATTTTCCGCCCCGGTTTTAACCGGGTAATGCGATTCTATGTATGGCATAAGGCTGGTAACAAGGTCGTCTGCAGATCCGTCAAACGCAGCTGTGCTATCTTCCATCCCAAGATCGTCTACACTCTCATCTTTATTCACGTTACAGTTTTGGCAGACAACTATCATCTCCGGGACATCCTCAAAATAATACAAGTTCTGCAGAATGATATCCGCCTTTTTATTTCTCCAGGTCTTATGGCTGCCTCCATATCCATGTAACAGATACAAAACAGGATACTGCTTTTTTGCACTGTAATCAGCAGGAAGAAAAACCATTGCATGTCGTGTGGTATCTGTCACCTCTGAATAGTACTTGATCACATCCGGCTGCCTGTAGCGATATCCCTTTTGTTTCTTTATAAAATATGGATCCGGTGTCTCTGTTACAAGTCCTTCTGCGTTCTGCTGTCTACTATATTCCGCGATCTCAGCCTGTACCTGAGCTTTTGAGTTCTCACGCTGCTTTCTCTGCACGGCGGTCCATATAATCATAAATACACCGATCATACAAATTGCTGTTGAGGCAATAATCATGACTTTTTCGAATTTCTTTGACTGCATTTTATTCATTTACCTCTATTCCATGGTGTCTGCCGAGTCTTATAAATAATATAATATCACAAGCTATTTCATATACCAACATGTGCATTAAAATAGCAGACCGTCTCATTACAAGACTGTCTGCCTGTTGATTATTCTTATATAGCTTTATGTATCTTGTCAATTTGACAAATGGGAATTTAATGTTTAAAACGTCGAGCAATAAAGTAAATCAACCACTCTATTGCTAATACACCAAGATAAAAAATTCCCCATACAGCAAAACTAATCAACTTTACTTCTAACGTTTGTACAGCACCATGTCCGTCTACTGTTCTTGTGAACAAGAAAACACTAACACATAAGAAAAACACGAATTGAATGATTTGAAAAGTTTTCCAGCTTTTGCTTACCATATTGTTTCCTCCTTAAATTTCGATTTACAACTATTCTTTATCACTTCACCACACACCCGGTCACAGCCTCAAAATGGTACTTGGCGATTCCAAGGTCTATCTTCGTACATATTCCCCTCGGAGCTTCCGCTGTCACCACTCCATCTTTCAGCTCAAACATGAACTTCTGCTGATTCACTGCTGTCGGCGCCAGACACACCGCCTCCATTCCCTTTTTGAACCAGTCCGTCTCCACATCTGCCCTGCTGACCTCTGATATTGCTTTGCTCTTGTGCGCCACTCCCTGATTCTCTCCGTACCCAAGGGAAATAACTATCAGCAGTTTCTGACCTTTGCCTATGACTGCCTTGGTCTTTCCATGTGTCATGGCAACCCAGCATGTATTAAGTCCAAGCTCCTGACACCTGAGCACAAGCTTTTCACCGTAGTAACCGGCTTTTTCCTGGTCGTTTTTCGCGCCAACTATCGCTATATAATTAGATACATTTGTGAATTTGCCATAATGGGCCACAAATGAATCAAAACAGTTCGGCTCATCGTAGACAGCCTGCATGCCCAGTCCGCTCTCAGAATTTATCCCGGCGATAAGCCTGTTGATCTCCGCACGTTTCTCCTGCTCGATAGGTTTATCCTTATACTGCCGCACACTGTGTCTCTCCTTCATCAACTGTATCATATCCATGTGCTGTTCCTCGCTTTCTTTCTGATGTCTATGCCGAGTATACCATAGATTGTTTAACGTCTGATTAAAATCAGATTAAAATGTTTTCCGTTTCAAACAGTCTTGTCATTTGTACCTTTGCCAGATCCAGTGCAGTTAACTTTCCACCATATACAGATACAAGAAAGCTCTTTGTCAAATAAATCCTAAAATCATTTAACCAGAGAGATTCCTATCAACAAGAGGACCATTCCGATTGTTCGCCCTATTTGATTTAATTTGTATTCTTCTTTTATATGCTTATTCGTATATTTCATGTCAAAAACTATTTTATAAGCCATCTTTCCCCGTTCGGCATAATACGAATATCCCCCGGAAACCTTTCCAAAATCGTGCCGCCATGCAGAGAACGCACCACCGTTTCTTCACGATAGTCTGGGTCTTCATACCAAACATTGAAGTAAAGTTTGTCTCCATCACGGAAATTAAGCGTTTCTCTATCATTGAGTGCGAATCGCACATGTTCAGGCCAGATAATCTCAAATGTACCGTCATTTGGCTGTCGAGTCAGTGATAACGGCGATGTATGAAGCATCAGATTGTAGCAGTCCTTCACTGCAGATAACGGTAGCCGCGCTACTTCCTGTACTTCCACTTGTTGATGCAAGAACCGCATGATGCGGATAACATTCTCTGTAAAGCTCACTACCAATAGCACAACTGAACTGCCATCATACACCGGTGTGCCAAGATATTGTCCGTCCGCAGAATGCACAGGCTCATAAACTATGCCGTCTGGATAATGGATAAGATACAAACGGTTGCTCCGCACAAGGTGTCCCTGTCGGAATAGTTCTTCTGCCTCATAGAGATCGCCGTGAATATAGTCCGTTGCCCAGTACCATTCGGCGATTCCTCCACGAATAAGTTCCATATTTGTCATACCATGTATATCAATGTTCTTCATGAATGCACCTCCCGTTCCACAAATATATATTGCTACAATACTCCGTAAAATTCCGATTTATAAATTACATACCGCATATAGTGGTATATTTACCATCCATTCCTGATCCATATACTTTAAAGTTGAAAAACGTACAGCTTTCTCGGGATGAAATTTATCACAATATGCTTTTAAACTCTGCGACCTTATATTCGTTTCTGCTTTTACTTCAATAGGTATGATTGCAGTCTCTTTTTGGATCAAAAAATCCTGTTCAAACGTAGCTTTTTCTGTCCCATAGTAATACGGTGTGTACGGTGTATCTGAAATCAGCTGCTGCAATACATATTGCTCTGTGAGAGCACCTTTGAATTCTATAAAAATATCATTTCCTTCCAATATAGATGTCGCCGGCAACTCACTTAATGCACCAAGCAGCCCAACATTGTTGTGATATAACATAGTTGTAACAGCTCGACCTAATAAGATATAATCTTAGGAGGAAACGAGGTATGTTACAGATGAATCAACATTATGAACCAGAATTCAAGAAGAAGATTGTTCGTCTTCATCTTGAAGAGGGAAG
>JBNMKK010000061.1:0-9109 GCA_050874325.1 Coprococcus sp.
ACCTCCTACTGTCTAAGTCCTATGTACTGATACTGAGGAATCTCAGCGCCGTTCTCGATCATGTCCTCAAGCTGTGCAAATACGCCCATTGCGCTCTCCACAGTGTAGTCACGTCCGCCGAGACCGTAGATGTAGCTGACAGCCTTTGTTGTTGCCTGAATGTCATACAGGTGCTCCTTAACCTCTGCTGAGAGAGGACCGCCGCCTGCTCTGAATCCCTCTGATCTGTCAAGGATTGCCACAGCCTTGGTGTGGGCGAGAGCCTTTGCGATCTCATCACCAGGGAATGGTCTGAACACTCTGATCTTGAGAAGTCCGACCTTTTTGCCCTCGTTTCTCAGTTCATCTATAGCTTCCTTGGTTGTTCCGGCAGCAGAACCGATCATAACGATGGCATAGTCAGCATCGTCAAGTCTGTACTCCTCAAAGAAACCGTAGTGACGACCAGTCATCTCCTCGAATTCTTTTGCAACGTCCAGGATAACCTGCTTTGCATTCTTCATGGCAGTGTTCTGAGCCATCTTAGTCTCCATATAGTAAGGAGATGTGGCGTAAGGACCGACAGCCATAGGCATCTCGGGATTTAACAGATACTGCTCAGGGTTGTACTCACCTACAAACTTCTTTACAAGGTCATCCTCGATGAGAGTGATATTCTCAACGGCGTGGCTTGTGATAAAACCATCCTGACATATCATGATAGGAAGTCTGACATCCTTGTGCTCAGATATTCTATATGCCTGGACAAAGTTGTCATATGCCTCCTGATTGTTTTCTGCGTATATCTGCAGCCATCCTGTATCACGGGCACCCATACTGTCTGAGTGGTCGCAGTTGATATTGATAGGGCCGGAGAGTGCTCTGTTTACAAGTGCGAGGGCGAGTGGAAGACGGTTGGATGCTGCCACATAGAGCTCCTCCCACATGAGAGCCATACCACATGATGATGTGGCTGTGAGTGTACGGCAGCCGGCAGCCTCTGCACCGATGGCTGCACTCATGGCACTGTGCTCACTCTCTACAGGAATAAATTCTGTATCAATCTCACCGTTGGAGATAAATGTTGAAACGAACTGAGGTATCTCAGTTGAAGGTGTTATAGGGAATGCAGGCATAACATCCGGATTGATCTGCTTAATAGCGTGTGCCACAGCCTCATTTCCCGAAAGACGTTCTCTTATAGCCATTTATTTGCCCTCCTTCATAGTTATAGCACCAAATTTACACTGGTATGCGCATATACCGCAGCCCTTGCAGTGATCCAGGTCAAATGCGAGACGCTTGCCTGATACGACCGGAATGCATGAGTCCGGGCAGACAGGTGCGCACAGAAGACAGTGTACACATTTGCTCTCGTCAAGGACAGGGGTTGAAGTTCTCCACTCACCTGTGTTAAAAGCCTTGGAAGTACCACCGCCGTATACGTGGTTTCCAGGTGTGAGCTCTGTCCATTTGCTGTTGTCATGTATCTTGCTTATATCTGTTCTCATTACTTCATTACCTCCCTGAAGGCGAGCTTTAATGCTTCCATGTTGCCCTCGATAACCTCTGGTTTCTTGGCAAATTTGTGCTGATATGACTGTCTCATATCTTCGAGGAAAGGTCCTTCCTCCATGATTCCACTGACAGCAACGATGGCTGCAAGCATAGGAGAGTTAGGGAAATTCTTGCCGAGAGTCTTCATGGAGATCTCCTTGGCATCAAGTGTGTATACCTTACCCTTGTAACCCTTGAGCAGTGGACGAACCTCGTCCGGAGTCTTAGGTGTATTTATAATGATGGCGCCGTCCTCGGCGAGACCTGCAGTCACATGTACAGGTTCGATCAGAGATTCGTCAACTACAACCACATACTGTGGCTCGTAAATGTTGGAATGTACTCTGATAGGTTCACTGCTGATCCTGTTGTAAGCAGTGATAGGTGCGCCCATTCTCTCTGGACCATACTCAGGGAATCCCTGAACATATTTACCTGTTTTGAATGCCACATCTGCGAGGAGCAGGGCAGCAGTCTTGGCACCCTGACCACCACGTCCGTGCCATCTGATTTCGATAGTATCTTTCACTTTCACATCTCCTGTCAAAAATTTCTCATTAAGTTCCATTTAATAGGAAAAATAATCCTTTTGATTATACCATTTATAAATAATAAGTAAAGAATAAAATTAAGGATATATAGGGAAATACAGAAAAAATTAACGGATATTGCAGAATATGCTTGAAAATGTTAGATGGTGATGCGGAAGGGATACATGAAAATGATTATCATCAACAAAAAAGACAGATACGGGGACTGTCCCATATCTGTCTTAAACTGTCATAAAAAGTGACGCTTACAGTCTGACCAGAAAATGAATACAAATCTGTCCACCTACTGTCTGATTGTCAAGAAGGATCTCACCGTCATATTTTTGGGTAATCTGTTTTAGTTTATAAAGACCGATTCCCCTTGAATATTTGCCGTCCTTAAGCGATTTTGTGGAGTAACCTCTGGTGAAGAAATCCTTTCGCATGGTGGCGGTGAGAGTAGGACCTGCGTTGAAAGTCTCTACGGATGTCATTTTTCCATCTGACTCTATTACGATGCCGATATGTCCACCATCCTCGGTGGCATCAAATGCATTGTCAACCAGAATACTCATAACGTCCAGAAGTTCAAATTCGGCAGCCTTTGATGTGAGTGTTGAATTTTTGACATTTATAATAAGGTCTATGTTTCGTTCCTGGGCAAGGTTCATCTTGCTAAAAAGGAAACCTGCGATCAGTTTCATGTTGATCCTCAGAAGGTATGAATTCTTTATAACGTGATCGTTGCATGAGGTATCAAGTTCCTTTGCAAGAGCGGCAGAGAGTGATTCATAATCAGTGCAGCTGATCGGCAGCATACTTATGGCCTGTAGTTCGTTGTTGTAATCGTGCTGCCTCATTCTAACCTGATCGATAAGATCCTCTATAATAGGAAGATACTGTTCATATGACTGCAGCTGTTTCTGGGACTCCCTGAGACTCATGTAGTTCTTGTACATCCCGGCGTACAGAATGAGGATAAGAATGACTATAAACAGGAAAGTCATAAACACATTCATGAAATCTTTAGGTGATACACGCTGGTATAAAACCATAGAGACCATGAGGACAAATACAGCGAGTATTATATTTCTGGATACCTGATTTTTTACGATGAGGGATTCATAAAGCTTATCCATGTGTCCGAATCTGTACAGTAAAATTGCTATAACAAAAGCCATAGCTTCAGTTACATATGTTGAGGTATTGGTGAACGGGTCGTCTGTAAACTGCATGATGATAACCATCTGGATAAGGTTCATAAAAGTCATGATTATAAGAGCTAGAGCATAGCCTGTTATGATCTTCATCGGCGGATAACGGAATACCAGGGAGTAGAATACAAAGCAGTATATGTATGTTATCAGTGTGAATATGAACCTGGAATCTGTAACCGTGGCAATCAGAGCAACTGGTAGAGTCAGCAGGAGCAAAAGTGGAAGTCTTTTTGCTATCTGGGAAAACTTTACGTTATATATCGCCATCATGAATACTAAAAAAACGATGGTATCAAGTAGTATCTTAGAAAGAAAATCAAAATATGCAGCCATTATCTGTTCTCCAAATATTTTTCTGTTTCTGTTTTATATTTCCTGCCTATGGGGATGAAATCCTGAATCCCTTTGAGAGTTAACAAGGAATTTGCCCTGTCATAACTGTGAATATAGCTGGGATTAAAATAGTAACTTTTATGGCATCTGACAATAGGCAGGTCGTTATCTTTGACTGATGTTTCAAATGTTGAGTTTGTCACAATAAAATCACCGTTTGAAGTGAAAATGTGCTTGTGATGCCCATCGGATCTTACAAAGATAATATCTTGTGGAACCACATGGAAAAGGATTCCCTGTATATCCCTCATCTGCAATCTGGGCGGCGTAGTCTCTGTAACTGAAAACACAGCATTTATGGCATTGACAACGTCATCTCTGCTGTATGGTTTAGAAAAATAGTAACTGCAATGATATCTGTTTATGACATCAAGGCTGGGGTTCGTTATATCTGTGATAAATATGACAGGGGTATTTTCGTGTTCAGGTTTTTCTCTCAGATAGGCACACACGTCAAGACCGGTTTTATCACCGCCAAGATTTATGTCAAGCATAAAAAGATCAATGCGTGAAGAGTCTATGATATGTGCAGCGTCGCTGTAGTTGGCAGCAGTGTATACGATGACTTCAGGATATTGATCCTTTATTATATGTGTCAATCCGTTTATCTGGATATGATCATCCTCAACAATAAGCAAGTTCATTGTGCAGTACCCCTATTTCAAAATTTGAAAAATACAAATAATCATATAGTTGACTATAAAAATTAATATACATACATGCTTTTAACATGCAACATTGCTATTCTACCATAAATCATAGGATAACTACAATAGGAATAAGGCATGTATATGTAGTTAATACACAAGAATGGATGCCGTTTGTGTCGATTGACACGTCGTTCGTGTCGAATTATGTCTGAACTATTGGAAAAAGTATACAAATCGGATAATATATAGACACAAGATAATTGACTCTGAGGGGAGATTGATTATATAGTGTCAGTGAATATGTGCGAGGTGCAGTCGGTATCATGTATAGAGCCGGCGGTACAGCAAATATGATCTGATACACGGTGTTTTTGAGAAGTCACTGCAGATAACGGATATCTGTGGTGGCTTTTTTACGTGGATACTATTTAAAAAGTGAGTAGAATATGGTATCATGTAAAGAAATATGGGTTTTTGTACACACGAAGGACAATACCCTAATTATAAAGACAAATAGCTATTACCAGGAGGAAGAGTATGATTAAATTATTTGATAACGGTGCTTATCTGTTACATGGCACAGAGCTTGTTGAGGACAATGCGGATGCAAGTGCGGTGCTCGCATCAAAGCTTGGCAGCGTTCCATCAAAGGAAGAGGCATCAAAGAACACACTTGCCTATGGAATATTGGAGCAGCATAACACATCTGACAATATGGACAATCTTAAGATCAAATTCGACAAGATGACATCCCATGATATTACATTTGTCGGTATCATCCAGACAGCAAGAGCATCAGGTCTTAAGGAATTCCCTATACCTTATGTACTCACAAACTGTCACAATTCACTGTGTGCAGTAGGTGGAACCATCAACGAGGATGACCATATGTTTGGACTTTCATGTGCAAAGAAGTATGGCGGTGTGTATGTGCCACCTCATCAGGCTGTTATTCACCAGTTTGCAAGAGAGATGCTGGCAGAGTGTGGAGCAATGATACTTGGTTCAGATTCACATACACGTTACGGTGCTCTTGGTACCATGGCTATAGGAGAGGGAGGCGGTGAGCTTGCAAAGCAGCTCCTGTGCAAGACATATGATGTTGCAAAGCCGGGCGTTATCGCGATCTATCTCGACGGAGATGTGCAGAAGGGTGTTGGTCCTCAGGATGTGGCACTTGCCATCATCGGAGCAACATTTGGATGCGGATATGTCAAGAATAAGGTCATGGAGTTCGTTGGCCCTGGCGTTGACAAGCTCTCAGCAGACTTCCGTATCGGTATAGATGTTATGACAACAGAGACAACCTGTCTTTCATCAATCTGGAAGACAGATGACAAGATAAAGGATTGGTACGACATCCACGGCAGAAGTGAGGCATACAAGGAGATGAATCCTGGAGATGTTGCTTACTATGATGGAGTTGTATATGTGGATCTCTCAACGGTTAAGCCTATGATAGCTATGCCATTCCACCCAAGCAACACATACACTATAGATGAACTGAACGCAAACCTTATGGATATCCTCGATGATGTTGAGAAACGTGCCCTTGTAAGTCTTGACGGCAAGGTAGATTTCACACTCAAGGATAAGGTGAGAGATGGCAAGCTTTATGTAGAGCAGGGAATCATAGCCGGATGTGCCGGTGGTGGATATGAGAACATCTGCGATGCTGCCGACATCCTCAGAGGTAAGAGCATAGGAGCTGATGAGTTCACACTCTCAGTATATCCTGCAAGTACACCTATATATATGCAGCTGGCAAAGAATGGTGTTCTGGCAGATCTCATTGAGACAGGTTCCATCGTCAAGACGGCGTTCTGCGGACCTTGCTTTGGCGCCGGTGACACACCTGCCAACAACGCATTCTCCATCAGACATTCAACGAGAAACTTCCCTAACAGAGAGGGATCAAAGATACAGAATGGTCAGATCTCATCTGTTGCGCTTATGGATGCACGTTCAATCGCAGCAACGGCAGCCAACAAGGGATACCTGACATCGGCAACAGACCTTGCAGATATAGAGTACACACATCCAAAGTACTTCTTTGACAAGGCTATATACGACAGAAGAGTTTACAATGGTGTAGGCAAGGCTGATCCATCAGTTGAGATCAAGTTTGGTCCTAACATCAAGGACTGGCCGGAGATGGTTCCTCTTACAGATAACCTTCTCCTCAAGGTTGCATCAGTTATACATGATCCTGTAACCACAACAGATGAGCTCATTCCATCAGGTGAGACTTCATCATACAGATCAAATCCTCTTGGCCTTGCAGAGTTCACCCTCTCAAGAAAGGATCCAGAGTATGTCGGAAGGGCAAAAGCTATTCAGGCAGTTGAGAAGGTTCGTGAGGCTGGAGAGTGTATGGGAAAGACATTCCCAGAGGTAAAGGAAGTTATGCATGCTATCAAGGAGAAGTTTGAGGATGTATGCGGCAGCAATACAGGAGTTGGAAGTACCATATATGCGGTAAAGCCTGGTGACGGTTCAGCCCGTGAGCAGGCTGCATCATGCCAGAAGGTACTCGGCGGATGGGCAAATATCGCAAAGGAGTACGCTACCAAGAGATACAGATCAAACCTTATCAACTGGGGAATGTTTCCATTTGTCATCGACAAGGATTTTGATTTTGACAATGACGACTATGTATTCATTCCAGGAATCAAGGATGCAGTGAAGAACAAGACAGAGGTCATCAAGGCATATGTTGTGAACAAGGATTTTGCTGAGATAGAGCTCAGACTTGGAGAACTTACAGACGATGAGAGACAGATCATCACAGATGGCTGCCTTATCAATTACTACAAGTACAACTAAATGATATATATGGTGCCGTGTGCGCCATGTATGTACATTTGCAGATAATGTATATACGATGAGATAACAGGCATCATCATGGGCGCTTTTGTGCGGCTTGGTGGTGCCTGATTTCATTTATATAGCCTGTGTGTGATCCTGAAACGATGATCCATGATGGCGGAAACGAAACGGATTTGCATCGTGTAGTTTCTATGAAGACACAAATAAATTACAGGAGGTATTTAAAATGAGTAAATCAGAGATGGAAAAGATGCATACATGTGAACTATATCTTCCTGGTGATGAGGATATCGCCAGAGAGCAGATAAAGTGTCTGGACAGATTGTACGACTTCAATATGACCAGACCGACTGAGATGGTCAAGCGTCAGCAGATGCTGAAGGAAATGTTTGAGGAGATCGGAGATAATTGCTATATAGAGCCACCTCTCCATGCCAACTGGGGCGGAAAGTTTGTGCATTTTGGAAATAACATATATGCCAATTTTAACCTGACAATGGTGGACGATACACATATATATGTAGGTGACTATACCATGTTTGGACCAAATGTTACACTGGCGACAGCGGGACATCCTATAGATGCGGAACTCAGAAAACAGGGTTACCAGTACAATGCCCCGATAACAATAGGCAAGAACTGCTGGATAGGTGCAGGGGTTACGGTACTTCCAGGGGTTACTATAGGAGATAACACAGTTATAGGAGCAGGAAGTCTTGTTGCGACAGATATTCCGTCAAATGTAGTAGCTGTAGGAAATCCATGCAAGGTTCTCCGTGAAGTAAATGAACATGATGCAAAGTACTACTTCAAGAATCACAGGATTGATTTTTTTCAGTACAACAATGTGAGCAAGAATGACTAATCCGATATATTTGAGGTAAATAAGTGAATGTAAAGTGTAAAAAATGCGGCAAGATATTTGATGCTGAGACGTATTCATGTCTGTGTCCTAATTGTGGAACCTGGTATATTTCGGTAGATCAGTTTGATATTCAAAATGTTGATTACAAGAATGATCAGTGGAGTTGGAACCAGGAAGACACTCATGACAGCGATCCAGTGGACGGACAGGGCAATGCGCAAGAAAACACTGCTGACTTGATACACGATATCCATGAAAGTAGAGATGAACACCAGGAACAGCAAGAAAGCCAGAAACAGCAAGAAAGCCAGAAACAGCAAGAAAGCCAGGAACGGGATATAGATATAAATGTACCAAAAAGGAACTCTAAATGGGCGGCTGTGCTTTTAGCTATAGTGGTCAGTTTTCTGGTCATTGGAACGGTGGTGGTTATCAATGGGGGTTCCATAAAATACGATTACGATGATTACAATGTGGATGATCTCACCCCAGCGGGAGTAAGGCGAAATAATGAGCATACATATATAGATGCGCGTATGCGGACAAAAACTGGTATTATTGTTCGTCCACTTTATACATTTGATATGGAAGAGATGATAAATACGGATCAGGATATTGATAATTTTGCATAAGAGAATTATCTGGATTCGAGTTTGTTCTACTCATATGGCAACATCTTGTTCATGGTAAAAGCTATTATCTAGTCGTTATGCGTATTACCAACAATATGACGAGAGAGTATTTTTACCCGATGTTGCAAATAAGAGATGCAAATGGTCATGATCTGCCTATGTACGAGGCTGAGTATAGCAGCGAATACGGGAATTATTTCATACCACCAAAGACCACAGCAACATTATATCGGAATTTGATATAGAGATTTAGATTTAGCGTAAACAATAAAAGTCCCCTATACGGCGATCACATGACTGCCGTATAGGGGACTTCTTTGTTTATGGGCTTTAGCCTGTTGAACACGCAAGGCTTAGAAAAATCTTAATATATAAATAAACAGCGTGTGAAACAATAAACCACCTGCTATGCGGGTGGTGTCAATAAGTTATACAAAGAAACACCTTTCCTTGTACA
>JBNMKK010000062.1:0-8437 GCA_050874325.1 Coprococcus sp.
GGTTGTGGAGATAGCTACCATGCAGGATTTGTATGTTCACATTTGATAAATGGGAATATTTATGAGGCTATGAGAGTTGGGACAGAATTAGCAACAGAGACTCTGTCTCATTATGGTGGATTTTAATAAATTCAAGTTTGTCGCACTGGCAAATACAGAAAAACAGTATAAGATTCATCAACTGGCAGGTGGCTAAATCCTTAGCTGCCTGCCACTTTTTATGCCTATAAACAGTGCATTTCTTAGGGGGTGTTCAAATGAACCCCTTTTGAACACCCCCCTAAGAAAATATGGTTAAATTGTATCAACATCAGTGTCCAAACGAATCCATGCCCATGTGGTCAGTACCCGGATATGAGCAAATGTACATGTACGGTGAACCAGATAAGAAACTACAATGCCAGGATAAGCAAGCCATTGCTTGATCGCATAGATATAAATGTGGAAGTGAGAAGGATCAGATACGGAGAACTTTTTGAAGAAAAACATGGTGCCACATCTGCGGAGATGAGGGACAGAGTTTTGGCAGCGCACAGGATGCAGCTTGCCAGATATAAAGAGGAGAATATACGATTTAACTCACAGCTGGATTCCAGATTGTGCGAAAAATATATTCAGCTTGGATGTGAAGAACTGGAATTTATGAAGTATTGTTTTGAAAATCTTGGACTGACGGCGAGGGGCGGCTGTAGGATACTGAAGATAGCGAGGACTATAGCGGACCTTGATGGAGATGCGGATGTTTGTGTAAGTCATATGAAGGAGGCCGTGTTTTTCAGAAATACAGATGAGGGAGGTGCAGTCTGATGGTGGATGATGAACTCCTCTGCCTCTGGTATGGCACTATAAGCCGTATGGTTCATACACAGAAGATTGAGATAGCAATGAGATTTGGTGGCCTCAGGGGATTGTGGAACGCATCGGAGCGGGCGTTGAGTGAGTGCCTTACAAGTATCCAGTTGGCTGCAGTTATGGAAAATAGATCTGAACAGGCGGTGCTTGATTATAGAAAAAGATTGGCTGATGCAAATGTGTCATATGTTTATCCGGGGAGTGAGTTTTATCCGGATAAACTCTACGAAATACCAGATCCACCGCTTTTACTCTTTGCGTGTGGGGATATCAGTTTGCTGAAGAAAATGACACCGGCGCTTGCTGTGGTGGGTGCCAGGAAGGCATCGGTGTATGGAAGAAACATGGCGGACAGGATAGCGTCGGACGCTGCGGCTGCAGGTGTAACTATTGTCAGTGGTATGGCGCTTGGGATAGATGGGGCGTCACACCGTGCGGCTTTGACAGTCGGTGGAAAAACTGTAGCAGTACTTGGAAGTGGTATAAATGTTCCGTATCCGAGAGAAAACTATGACATATACCGAAAGATCAAAGAGGGCGGTGGGATCGTTTTATCAGAGAGCGGACTTGATGTGAGACCAGATGCTTTTCGTTTCCCATATAGAAACCGAATAATAAGTGGTATATCGGATGGGGTGTTAGTGGTTGAGGCACAGGAAAAGAGTGGCTCGCTCATAACGGCAGATCAGGCACTTGAGCAGGGACGGGATGTTTATGCTGTTCCTGGGAGGGTTACTGATCCCGGCAGTACAGGGTGTAATAACCTCATAAAGATGGGCGCAATGTGTGTAACATCATCTGCAGATATACTGAGTGAGCTGGGGGTGGAAAAAAACATTGAGAGCTCCTTAAGCAAAAAATTACTTGCACCGGCAGAGAAAAAAGTGTATAGTTGTGTACGTTTGGAATCAAGACACATAGATGATATATGTCTTGATGCCGGGATAGAGGTGTCTGAGGCGGCTCAGATACTCTTTGAGTTAGAGCAGAAGAAACTGGTAAAGCAGCTGGTGAGGAATTATTATAGCAGAGTCTGAACCTGGGGAGAGATGCATACACAGTTTCCTGACTATATACAGAATATTACGGAAAGGATAGATACCTATGGCAAAGAATCTTGTTATTGTTGAGTCTCCAGCCAAAGCTAAGACCATCAAAAAGTTTTTGGGGTCAAACTATGAGGTCATAGCATCAAATGGACATGTGAGAGATCTTCCCAAAAGTCAGATGGGAATAGATGTTGATAATGATTTTGAGCCAAAGTATATCACTATAAGAGGAAAAGGTGATATTCTTGCGGCACTCAGAAAAGCGGTGAAGAAAGCAGATAAGATATATCTTGCAACTGACCCGGATCGTGAGGGAGAAGCGATATCCTATCATCTTATGAAAGCTCTCAAGCTTGAGGATAAGGATTATAAGCGTATTACATTTAATGAGATCACAAAGAACGCGGTTAAGAATTCCATAAAGCAGGCTCGTGATATAGACATGAATCTTGTGGATGCACAGCAGGCGAGAAGAGTTCTTGACAGACTGGTTGGTTATAAGATAAGTCCTGTTCTCTGGGCAAAGATAAAGAGAGGACTCTCCGCTGGGCGAGTTCAGTCGGTTGCTCTCAAGCTTGTGTGTGACAGAGAGAAGGAGATAAATGACTTTATACCACAGGAGTATTGGACACTGGATGCTAATCTGATAGCCGGCAAGATGAAAAAACCTATCGCATTCAAATTCACTGGTGACGGTACTAATAAGGAAGAGATATCCGGAAGGGCAGCACTCGATGATATATTGAAGAATCTTGACGGTGGAGAGTATGTTGTAAAGTCTATCAAGGAAAGTGAGAGAAACAAGAAGGCACCACTTCCGTTCACAACAAGTACACTTCAGCAGGAGGCGTCATCAAAGCTGAATTTTGCAACATCAAAGACTATGAGGATTGCTCAGCAGTTATATGAGGGCGTGGATATAAAGGGACGAGGAACAATCGGTCTCATAACATATCTGAGAACTGACTCGACAAGAATATCAGAGGAGGCTGTTGCAGCAGCTGATGCATATATATCGGATAATTTTGGCGAGAAGTATATAGGCGATTCAAATGGACGTGCAAAGACAGACAAGAAGATACAGGATGCCCATGAGGCTATACGTCCTACAGATGTGACTCTGTCACCGGTCATGGTCAAGGATCAGATATCGAGAGATCAGTTCAGACTTTACCAGCTCATATATAACAGATTTCTTGCAAGCCAGATGGCAGGTGCGGTGTATTCTGTTAAAAGCGTAAAGGTAAGCTGTGGAGATGCGGTATTCCAGACATCAGCGTCCAAGATAGCATTTGACGGATTCCTTGCCGTGTACAATCTTGACAATGACAGAGGAGAGAATGTTGTTGGAATCAACAATCTGTCAGAGGGAGATGTGTTGAAACTTGACAGTCTTGATGAGAAACAGCATTTTACACAGCCTCCGGCAAGATACACAGAGGCTCTGCTTGTAAAGACTCTTGAGGAACTGGGCATAGGACGACCAAGTACCTACGCACCAACCATCTCAACGATACTTGCGAGAAGATATATAACAAAGGAACAGAAGAAACTCTATGTGACAGCCCTCGGTGATGCGGTCAATCAGAGCATGGAGCAGGCATTCCCCGTCATAATAGATGTGAATTTTACTGCCAACATGGAATCACTCCTCGACAATATAGGTGAGGGTACAGTTGATTGGAAGGTTGTGGTCAGAAACTTCTATCCGGATCTTGATGAGGCTGTAAAGAAAGCTGAGGCAGAACTGGAATCCATAAAGATAGAGGATGAGGTATCGGATGAAGTATGTGATGTATGTGGACGTAACATGGTAGTAAAATACGGACCTCATGGAAAGTTCTTAGCATGTCCTGGTTTCCCTGAGTGTAGATCTACAAAACCGTTCTATGAGAAGATAGGCGTGGCATGTCCAAAGTGTGGCGCAGATGTCGTCATAAAAGCTACAAGGAAGGGAAGACGTTATTACGGATGTATAAAGGCTCCTGAGTGTGACTTTATGTCATGGGCTATGCCAAGCAATGAAAAGTGCCCTGAGTGTGGCAAATACATGGTTGTAAAGGGCAATAAACTTGTATGTTCTGATCAGGAATGTGGATATACATGCAACAATAAAGCAGCAGAAAAGACAGAGAAGTAAAGCTGTATAAAATATAAAATAGATCATAGATGGCAAAAATCTGCATTTGATATAATCAATGTATCGGATGCAGATTTTTGCTTTTTTAATGATTGTTGTCTGTCATTTTGTGAAATTGTATAAAAATTGGCAAGTATTGTAAGTTGTCATAATATTGAAAATTGTGTCGAAAAATAACCTGACCACAAGATATAGTGGCTTGAAAAGCTAGTAAAATCAACACTTTCTTAAATTTTTAAAAATAGGCTTACTTTACATAAAATGGGCTTGTTATGAGTAATTCATTGTGATAGAATTTCAAATAGTCATAAAATTTCGTGCAAAAGATACTTTTTATTACATAAAAAATTCGGAGGATAACTTATGAGTGTACAATTGTTAGATAAAACACGAAAGATAAACAAGTTATTACACAATAACAATTCGCATAAGGTCGTGTTTAATGATATTTGTGACGTATTAAGTGATATATTGTCGTCAAATGTGATGGTTATAAGCAAGAAAGGAAAGATATTAGGTCTTAAGAACCGAGATGATATTCCTGAGATCCATGAGCTGATAGAGGGCAAGGTGGGAAGTTTGATCGACAATATGCTCAATGAGAGACTTCTGCTTGTACTTTCTACCAAAGAGAATGTTAATCTCACAACTTTGGGATTTGATGGTCAGGATATAGACAAGTACCACGGTCTGTTGCTCCCGATCGATATTGCTGGGGAAAGACTTGGAACATTATTTCTGTACAGATTGGGTATAGAGTATGATATTGATGATATCATTCTCGGAGAGTACGGAACTACGGTTGTGGGACTGGAGATGATGCGGGCACTCAACGAGGAGAATGCCGAGGAGAATCGAAAGATAGCGATAGTGAGATCTGCAATAAGCACTCTTTCATTCTCGGAACTTCAGGCCATAAAGCATATTTTCTCGGAGTTGGATGGCGAGGAGGGAATACTCGTTGCAAGCAAGGTGGCTGACAGAGTTGGAATAACCAGATCTGTTATAGTGAATGCGCTCAGAAAATTTGAGAGTGCGGGAGTTATAGAGGCAAGATCGTCAGGAATGAAGGGAACATACATCAAGGTCTTGAATGATGTTGTGTTTGATGAACTTAAAGATGCGTGACATTTGCTGCAGAAGAAAAAAGATGCAGATTAGATAACATAAAAGGAGAAGAAATATGATACCGGCAATAGTGACATTGGTAGTAGGTTTAGCAATAGTGATAATCAGCTTTTTCATCGGAGATGGAAAGAAAGAGGATGAGACTGATGGAACTCTCGCGGAGAGCAGAGAAAAGATTGAGAAACAGCTTGATGAATACTGTGATCTTCTTGTGGAAAAGAAAAAGAATGATCTGAAGAAACAGGGCGATGAAGTCAAGAACAACATGAAGAAGGGGCTTGACGAGGTCAAGAACTCATCGAAGAAAGAACTTGCAGAGATCCGTGAATCTTCAAAGAAAGAGATCGATGAATACAGAGAGAATGCAAAAAAAGAGATTGAGGACTTTAAATCAGCTACAGATAAGAGTGTTCATGATATGGCAGATGACACCAAACAGAAAATAGATAAAGCTATGGCTGATTATGAGAGCAGCATCACAGATGCCAAGGATAAGATGAAGGCTGAGCTTGAAAAATGTTCATCGCAGCTCTCTGAGAAGGCAAAAAAACAGATGATAGACTATATCAACCAGAGCCTTACAGAGGCGTATGAGTCATATGATCCTGAGGATAAAAGTGAGAAAGAGCCTATAACCTATGAAGAGGAAAGTGCAGAGGCAGAGGTCAAGAAGGAAGATTCCGATGAGGCGGCAGTAGAAGAAACAGATGCCACTCAGGAGGAGAATGTACAGATTGAGTCTGATACGGTAGAGAAGACAGAGGATACCCAGAACGATCAGGCAAAAGAGGAGACAGTAGTTTCTATAGAAGAAAGTCAGGTAACTGACAGTGCATTTACAGTCGTTGAGGCTGAGAATCCTGAGAAAATGGCTGCGGATATAGAGGAGGGAAGTGTTGTTCCTGCACCGCAGAAGAATAGAAACAACAGATCCAGAAAGAAAAAGAAGAAAAAATCAGCACAGAATAAGCCGCTTGATATCTGGGATGAAGGCGTTGACACCGAGACACAGGTGGCAGAACTTCACAAAAAAGGTCTCAGTATAATGGAGATAGCCAATAAGCTTGGAATAGGTGTTGGCGAAGCAAAAGTGATGATAGACCAGATGAATGAGGCAAAAGAGACAAAGGAGACTGGCGATCAGTAGATGGTCAGGGAGGTAGGAAATGTATAAAAAGAGTTTTTTCAGAGGACTTGGAACAGGACTGATCGTGGGTGCTCTTACCGTTACGGTTGCATTTAACTACGGCAATGCCGGAAAAGACGGTTCGGGACAGGGCAATACGTCAAATGTTATTCAGCAGACCACTACTGAAGGGACAGAGGAAAGTTCTGACAAGGCAGACAACAGTACAACAGAAAAAAAGACTACGGAAAAGGCTAAGACAGAGAAAAACACAACAGAAAAAAGTACCACAGAAAAGGCTGGCGGAGATAAGACCACAGAGAAAGCGTCAAAGGACACAGATGGTAATTCTAATAGTGTCAATGGAAAAGGTGATGTGTATTCAGATGGCAGCAGCAATGGAAATTCGGGTGGCAGTAACGGAAACGCAGCAGGTAATGATGCAAACTCCGGTTCATCTTCAGATGGCACAAATGCATCTTCCGCAGATGAAAGTGGAGCATCTAATGGAAACAGCACTGACAGCAGCGGCCTGAGTGACAAGACTCAGAAGGTTCCATCCGCAAAGGATAATGGTTATACTGAAGACAAGAATTCACAGTCAGGGTCTGGCAACGGCACAGGAAAGACGACAGAGGCAACCACGGAGGCACAAAAGCCAAGTGCTATAAAGTATGATGATGGTGGCGGACAGATCACTATAGTGGATGGTATGTCAGCGTATGAGATCTGTCAGCTGCTTGAACAGATAGGACTTCGCGATGCGGATGAGTATTATGACTGGCTGCTCAGATCAGGATATTCGAACAGCCTTGTGTCAGGAACATATACATTTACTGGAAATGAAACAAATGGCGGAATTGTATGGATTCTGCTCGGACACCAGTAGAGGAAATAAAAGGGGGATAAAATGAACAACGAAGAACAGCAGACAAATGGATTTACAGGACAGCAGTCACAGGTGGGACAGCAGTATGGCTATGATCAAAATTATGGCGGACAGCAGTATGGCTATGATCAGAATTATAGTGGACAGCAGTATGGATATAATACCAATCAGAATGGTCAGTTCCAGGGATCTTATGGAAATGGCATTGATCAGCAGAGCTTTGGTGTAGATACTTCGTATAACCAGAATCAGGGATATGCACAGCCCGCAATGAACACACAGACATTCGGGAAAGAGACTGTCAGTTCAAATGTTGTGACTGGAATTGTCGGAGCGTTCCTGGGATCGCTCGTGGGTGTTGCTATGTGGGTTATTGTATACAAATTGGGATATATCGCAGGATTGTCAGGCGCGGTCATGGTAATATGTGCTATGATGGGATATAAGAAATTTGGCAAATGTCTGGATCTCAAGGGAATAATAATATGCGTAGTGCTGTGTATCGGTATGATATATATTTCTCAGAGACTCAGCGTCAGCTTGCAGCTCTATAAAGAGTTTAGTGACTATGGCTACGATATGGCATTTTCAGATTGCTACAAGGGAATGTTCGATATCCTTGATGTGGTAGATCAGAAAAGCGCGTTCTGGGGAGATCTTGCTATAGGATATTTATTGTTCGTTATTGCCAGTGTTTCTTATGTAATAAACAGTATAAAGACAAGAGCGAAATAAGTGAAAAATCTGATGAGCGATCAATATATTGGACATACAGAAAAAAAGTGCTTGAATGCACTTTTTTTTTGTGTTACAATGTCGATTGCGTGAGTGCGCAGAACAAATATACATGCTGGTTGATAGTTGGCGTGGTGCCTGTGCTCGGGTGGTCCAAAGAGTTGATGCCGGCAGAAGATTTTAACCATGGAGGTAGAAAAAATGAGCGTTATTTCAATGAAACAGTTATTAGAGGCAGGTGTACATTTCGGACACCAGACAAGAAGATGGAACCCTAAGATGAAACCATACATCTACACAGAGCGTAATGGTATCTACATCATCGATCTTCAGAAGTCAGTAGGAATGGTTGACGATGCTTACAATGCAATCGGTGATTGTGTTGCAAACGGCGGAACAATCCTTTTTGTTGGTACAAAGAAACAGGCTCAGGACTCAATCAAGAGCGAGGCAGAGCGTTGCGGTATGTATTATGTAAATGAGAGATGGCTTGGAGGTATGCTTACAAACTTCAAGAC
>JBNMKK010000063.1:0-8049 GCA_050874325.1 Coprococcus sp.
AAGTTCCACTGGATTGAACGGCTTTGTCACATAGTCATCCGCGCCGACCTCAAGCCCCAGTATCTTGTCAGTATCCTCACTCTTTGCCGTCAGCATGATAACCGGTACATTGCTGGTCTCTCTTATCTTTGCCATTGCTGTTATACCGTCCATCTGCGGCATCATGACATCCATGAGTACCAGCTGTATGTCATTGTCATTTACAATGTCTACCGCCTCCATACCGTTGTAAGCCTTATACACCGAATATCCGGCAGTCTTAAGATATATCTCTATAGCTGATACTATGTCTTTCTCGTCGTCACATATTAATATATTGTACATTTTTCATAACCTCACCTTTTTCATATTTATCCTAAGCTTACCACAATCACCTCCTGTTCTCAATTATCGTCATATTGCCATTAAGAAACAACCGACCGAAAGTTTAAGATATCTTTAAGGCTTTCACAAATTTGTGGTATACTGGGTAAAGATATCAATATATACAGAAATGGAGTTTTATTTATGACAAAAAAAGACGTACTTGAGATCAGACACCAGTTTGCTCCATCAGAGTGCTCTATAAGCAAGATCTGCGGATGCTATGTGGACGGTGACAACAAAAAGGTTGCAACTATAAAAGAACAGTTCCTCACCATGCCTGAGGAAGAGACATTCAAATATTTTGAGATATTCAAAAAGACTCTTTCGGGAAGTATCGGAAAGAATCTGGTGACAATGCCATTTCCAACCTCACAGGAGTTTAATGGTGGCACCCAGGAATTTCTCAACAGACTGAGGAAAAGCAAGCTTGAGGATGATGCCCTTATAGACGAATTCTATGATAAGGTCATCGAAAATTATGACTACACAGGCAACTACCTCATTCTCTTGATCCATGATACATACGACGTTCCCGGCAAAACCACCGATGGCATCATGATGGATGATGCCTCCGACGAAGTATATGAATATATCATGTGCTCCATATGCCACGTCAACCGTTCCAAGGCAGGACTGAGCTACTTCGACATGGACAGCACATTCCACAACAGAGTGCGTGACTGGGTTGTGGATATGCCTGATATCGGTTTCCTGTTCCCAGCTTTCATCGACAGAGGAACCGACATACACAACGTTCTCTATTACACCAAGAAACCTGAGCAGCTGCACGACAGCTTTATCAGCAATCTGCTCGGCACCTCACTGCCTATAACTGCAGGCGAACAGAAGGATGTATTTCAGGAGATCGTCACCGAGACGCTCGGCGATGACTGCAACTACGAGATGGTAAAAACCATCCACGACAACCTCAACGAGATGATAGAGCAGCAAAAGGACAATCCGGAGCCTCTGACACTCTCCAAAAACACCATAAAGAATCTGCTGACAGAAAGCGGCGTTTCCGATGACAAGATGGCAGACTTTGACGCCCATTACGAGAAGGTTACATCAACTGCCATGCCAGCCGAGCAGCCATCTGAGAGCACTGACGACGAGCCCGCCATTGTTGTACCGCGCGAGAAATCGACGGTAATGTATGCTGCAAATGTTGCCAACACAAAGGTCTTTGAGGTAAAGACACCGGATGTTGTCATCAAGGTAAACCCTGAACGCACCGATCTGGTGGAGACTATGGAGATCGATGGCCGAAAGTGTATCGTCATCCAGATATCCGACCAGGTTGAGGTAAACGGAATACCGATCAGCAATAAGTAACGGACGGCTGTGACATACATAATATCCAGACTATAATAAAAACAGGAGCTGCGAGAACAGCTCCTGTTTTTATCTTCCAATTATCCTGCTTACTACTGCTTAAGCATCTTCTTTTTCTTCAATATTATAGCTATCACGATACTTATCACAAGGATTATACCGCACACTATCTCAAACCCATACGGCACATTCGCAAACGGCATCCACTTCGTGTCCACATTCATTCCGTACACACCGGATATGACCGTAGGAACAGCCATTACTATGGTTATAGCTGCAAGAAACTTCATGGCGTTGTTCAATCTGTTGTTGATGATCGTTGTCATGAGCTCTCTTGTACCGCTTATGATATCTCTGTATATCTGTGTCATCTCTATAGCCTGCTTGTTCTCCACCAGAACATCATCAAGCAGCTCCTTATCCTCCGGGTACTGCTTGATTCTTCCATATCTTGTAAGCTTATCGAGGACTACTCCATTCGCTCTCAGCGATGTCGCAAAGTATACAAGGTTGGACTCCAGCTCATGGAGATCTATGAGATCCGCATCCTCGGTCTCCTCCTGGATACGCTGCTCTATAAGTGTTCTTCTTCTATCCATGACTCTCAGATAATACTGGTATGTTGTGCAGTTTCTGTAGAGGATCTGATACATGAACCTCATCCTCTTCTTGGTACTGAACTCCCTCACCTTGCCTTCCATGAACGCCTCAAGCACAGGAGTCTCCTCTGCACATATAGTAATGATACAATCTGCTACAAGTATGATACCAAGAGGGATTGTGGTATATGCCTCTCGTTCATTTCTTATCTCTATAGAAGGAATATCCACTATTATCAGTGTATAATTGTCCTCCACCTGAACACGCGAACTCTCCTCGTCATCCAGGGCGGCTCTCACATCCGCAAGATCTATCTCAAATCTCTCGGCTATGCTCTTACTCTCATCTATGGTCGGCTTTGTCATCACTATCCAGGCTCCAGGACCATATTCCTGTATTTCACTCAAAATTCTGTCATCTGTTCTGTACAGTGTGATCATTTCCTGCGCCTCCTGCCACATAGATTACAGCATGCCTCAAATGCACATTACCGCTTGATAATATTAACATAAAAAACACGGCCTTTCAACAAAGTTTTGTGTAAAGACCGTGTAATATCTGTATTAATCAAGTGCCTTTCTGTGGGCTACTGTAACTGTCTCCTCGTAACATGAGAAGGCATCCTCTACTTTCTTCTGATCTGGTTTCTTTGTAAATAGGCTGACTATCGGAACGATGATCAGACCTCCCACCATGGCAACCGCACCACAGTTTATAGGTGACTGCATAACTGAAGGGAATTTGAATAATCCCCATGTATTGCTTATGAAGTTCAGTGTCATGATTCCTGTTCCCCATATGAAACATGTCCAACATGCTGCAACTGTTGTCTTCTTCCAGTACAGACCATACAGGAATGGCGCAAGGAACGCACCGGCTATGGCTCCCCATGAAACTCCCATGAGCTGAGCTATGAACGTAATCCTGCTTGAATACTGCACGATGGCTATCACTGCCGATATCGCAACGAACATTACGAGCATGATCCTCATTATAAGTATCTGTTTCTTTTCGTCCATCTTCGGAGCAATGACCGGCTTGATAAAGTCGATGGTAAGCGTTGAACTTGATGTAAGTACCAGCGATGAGAGTGTAGACATTGATGCCGAGAGCACCAAGATCACCACAAGTCCCATAAGGGCTACAGGAAGTTTCTCAAGAAGGTGAGGGATGATAGCATCAAAACCTTCAGTGGCAACATCTGTACCTGTCAGTCTTCCGAATCCGCCGAGGAAATAACATCCACCGGCAACTATAGTTGCAAAAAGTGTTGACACAACTGTACCTGTCTTTATGGATTTCTCATCCTTGATGGCGTAAAACTTCTGTACCATCTGCGGAAGTCCCCATGTTCCAAGTGAAGTCAGAACGACAACACAGAACAGATTGAACACATCAGGTCCAAGGAATGATGCGAACACGCCCGGAGTATCTGACACAGCAGGGTCATTTATCCTTGCAAGGCTGTCAAGCGCCCCTGTGAGTCCGCCGTAATTGTTCAACACGGCATATATAACTGCAACTATGCCCACCAGCATGATAAGTCCCTGTATAAAGTCATTGATAGCTGTCGCCATGTATCCTCCGACAATTACATATATACCTGTAAGTGCCGCCATAACTATAACACAAATCTTATAATCAACATTGAACGCCATTCCAAACAGTCTGGAAAGTCCGTTGTACAGAGATGCTGTGTATGGGATCAGGAATATAAAGATGATAACCGACGAAAACAATTTCAGTGATTTGCTAGAATATCTCTTCTCGAAAAACTCAGGCATAGTCCTCGTGTCAAGTTCCTGAGTGAGCAGTCTCGTACGTCTTCCAAGAACCACCCATGCAACCAACGAACCAAGCAGCGCATTTCCAATTCCTATCCATGTGGATGCAATTCCATACTTCCATCCAAACTGTCCGGCATATCCTATGAATATAACCGCCGAAAAATAGGATGTTCCGTAGGCAAATGCTGTGAGCCACGGGCCAACACTTCTGCCTCCAAGAACAAATCCATTCACATCCTTTGTGTGTTTTCTTGAGTAAAAGCCAACTCCAAGCATGATCGCAAAGAAAACAACAAGCATAATAACTTTGAGTACCATAGTATCCTCCCAATACATTTTTTATCCGCGTTTTACTTTATTGCGTTGAAGTGTGTCAACTTTAAAGTTTTGCGGTTTAAATTGCTACGTTTGATTATAAATTATAGCCCTGTCATAGTCAAGAAATATAAGCAAAAAAATACAGCATATGACATCTGCCACAGTAAGCAGAGCCACACGCTGTATTTATTATATTCTTATCCACACACGGATTGCCTAACATCGTCACTATGGCACCATGAGCCAGGCATCTTCTACACATAATTCTTGTACATTATATATGCAAAATACACCGCATAAACCACAAGCATAACAATTCCGCCTGTCTTTGTGAGTTTCTTCTTTCTCACGCTGCATACCCAGAGGAGAACAGCCGCCACAATGGCCATGATGCCATCCACCAGGAAATTCTTTTCAAACTGTACCGGAGTGATGAGCATCGTAGTTCCCGCAACGAACAGTATGTTGAATATATTACTTCCCACTATGTTACCTATGGCGATATCTGTCTGCCCCTTCTTTGCCGCCGTGCACGATGTCACAAGTTCAGGAAGGGATGTGCCAAATGCCACGATGGTAAGTCCGATAAGTCTCTCCGTCATTCCAAGCTTACCGGCTATATACGATGCCGCATTTACAGTAAAGTTACTTCCAACTACAACAAGAGCTATTCCTATTATTATGAAAAGTATGAGTCTCGGTGTCTTATCCTTTTCCGTAAGTTCTATGGAATCACTCTCGCTGTTTCCTTTTTTTGCGCTGATGATCAAATACACAAGAAAACCTATAAATACCACATAAAATATAACACCTTCAAGTCTGCTGAGTACGCCGTCAAAATATCCCATGCAGAGTATCATGATCGAGGCTGCAATGACAAATGGAATATCTATCCTGAGTGTATTTTTCTTTATAGGAAGTGCCGCGATGAGCGCTGTGACTCCGAGGATGACCAGTATGTTCATTATATTACTTCCGAGTACGTTGCCGACGGTTATTCCCGCACCCTCTGGTGACAGTGCCGCTTTTATACTGACTGCCGCCTCAGGCGCACTTGTTCCCATGGCAACTATGGTAAGTCCCACTATCATCTCCGGAATATTGCACTTTACCGCTATCTTTGATGCACCATCCACAAAAATATCCGCACCCTTTATCATGAACACAAATCCCAGCACGAGCAGCAGTATCTGCCCAAACATTTTTAATATCTCCATACATTATCCCCTTACAAATGATTATATTCTGCAGTTCTTATATATAGCAGAACAAATTAAAGTTCTCTTCTTACCATTATCATTCCCGCTACACTGTCGAGCAATTCCTCGATTCCAAGACCATCCGCCTTGATATTGATATGGCAGTACTTTTCATAAAGCTTTGTCCTCTCGTCATACAGATCCTTCAATGTCTGTCCATCCTTGAGCACAACGCCCCTTCTCTTTATATTTCCAAGCCTGTTTGCGATCTCCTCATATGGAAGGTTGATGTATATGACAGTATCTTCTGCCATATACTTTTCCATAGCCTCCCTGCAGTACACTGCACTGCCGCCTGTAGCTATGACTATGTGCTGATCCGTTATTCCCTTGTTTATGTCATTCTCTATCTTGAGAAATCCATCATCACCATACTTCGCTATTATCTCCCTAAGCAACATACCCTGGCTGTCCTGGATAAGTATATCCGCATCGATGAATTTGTAGCCTAAAACCTTTGCAAGCAGCACGCCTATCGTGCTTTTTCCCGCCCCCGGCATGCCTGTCAGTACTATATTGTTCATTGTTTCTTTACCTCCGGTATAACTGACACTTCATCCTTCAGCGTCTTTAATACAAAATGTGTCTCCGTTGCGGATACGCCCTCGTATCCCTTTACAAATCTGTACACCTCGTCAAGTCCCGCCGCAGAATCTGTCACTATCTTAAGTATAAAATCAAAATCCCCTGTCATATAAAAACACGCGACAATGCTGTCATTTGTCTGTATAAGCTGGGCAAATTCATCATAGTACTTGGGATGCTTTAATCTGACCTCCATGATGGCAACCATCTCATTGCCAAGCTTTTTCTGGTCAACCTCTATGGTATAACCCTTTATGACTCCGCTGCTCTCCATCTTCCTTATCCTCTCTATCACGGCCGAGACAGAGAGATTGATCTCTTCGCTGATAGATGATGCTGTAAGCCTGGCATTTTTCTTCAGGCACCTCAGTATCTTGTAATCAATATTATCCATTCATCCAACCTCTGCAAATAATTTATGAGGATATATAATCCTCTTTATCTCTATTAGATCGCTCCCACACATTTTAACACAAACACCCACATAGTCAACGTTACAGACGACAATAATGTGGATATGACTATTATATTTGAAGACAGCACATAATCGTTGTCCATGTTCTTCGCCATTATATAGCCTGAGACTGTCGCTGGCGCCCCAACCATTATGAGTATCGCTACGATCTCACTAGGATCAAATCCCATCCAGATCGCTACAGGCAGGAATATGATAGGCAGTATCACAAGTTTTATCATAGTTGCAACCAACGAAGGCTTAAGTCTTGTTATCGCCTGCTGGGAGTCAAAACCTGCCCCTATAGCTATGAGGGCTATCGGCGTTGCGGTCTGTGCTATGTATCCTATCGTCCTGAGCGGTATCGCCGGGATCGGTATGTCAAATATGGAAAACGGAACGCCGAGAACAATTCCGATTATGATCGGATTCTTCAATATATTGATGAATGCCTTCTTTATCCCCGCTGTTCCCCTCTGTCTGTCATTTCCTCCAAATGTGAGCGCTATGACCGATATTACATTGTACATCGGTACTGCAGCCACTATCATGAGGGGCGCCATACCTGAGTTACCACATATGTTCTCGACAAATGCAACTCCCAGCACCGCAGCACTTCCCCTGGCTGCCCCCTGAACAAATGCACCGATCATCGTCCTGTCTCTGCAGTACACAAGTGCGAACAACCATACAAGTCCAAACATTATTATAGTTCCAAAGAAACAGAAAAGAACAAACTTTATGTTGAGATCATCCAATATGGAAGTTGTGGCTATATCACGGAACAGCAAAACCGGAAGGGCAACTTTAAATACATATTTGTTTGCAACATTCGCAAACTCCTCAGTTATTAAATGTATCTTCATAAGAAACCACCCCAGAAGTATAACCAGGAATATTGGAATCGTCGCATTTATGCTAAAAATAAAGTTACTCATTATCATCTTTCCTCACAATTTAAATTTTTTTCAAAATACCTATTGACATTTTTCCCTATAATGCATATAATGCAAAAGTCGGTTTGATGAACAGGCAATAACACCTGATTCAATATAACACATCAGCAACTGATTTTCAAAAAAAAATTAAAAAAGTTGTTGACAAACAACACCGACTTGTATATAATAGGTTTTGCGTTGGTCGCAAAGGACTAACGGGGTGTGGCTCAGCTTGGCTAGAGCGCTTGATTTGGGATCAAGAGGTCGCAGGTTCGAATCCTGTCACCCCGACTTTCAAACCAAAACACTGTTAAGCATTATGCGGGTGTAGTTCAATGGTAGAACACTAGCCTTCCAAGCTAGATACGTGGGTTCGATTCCCATCACCCGCTCTTTATTTTCGCTAA
>JBNMKK010000064.1:0-6063 GCA_050874325.1 Coprococcus sp.
ACTTTTTGGTAATCATCATATCAGGGCTAACCGTCTATCGGTAGCACCTTTTGATATTATATTAACATCCAACCGCTTTCATGTCAAACATATATTCGATTATCGTCTATTCATACAAATACGAATTTGCTAAAGTCGAGTTTGTTTTCCCCTTTCCTAATATTTTCAATCAATTACTGGTTATCATCAGCCAGCAATTTCTCAAGTTCATCCATTTCCTGACTTATCTGTCTCTCCAGATCTCTTATATTTGCCATTATCTCAGATGTAGGTGGATACTCTACCGGAGTATACTCCACTTCCTTGTATTTATTTATGCTGAGATCGTAAGCATTGTCCACTATCTCTTCCTTTGGCACAAAGAATGACTTATCCGTTCGCTTTCTGTCATTTTCTTTGTCAAGATGTGCAAATCTCTCTATTATGTCAGGTATATCGTTATCATTTACCGGTGTTCTCTTATCGTCCAGACTGTATCCGTCTGCCGTCATATCATAGAACCATACCTTGTCTGTTCCGCCGTGATCTGTCTTTGTAAATATCAGTATCGCAGTTGACACTCCCGCATATGGCTTAAACACTCCTGATGGCATGGATATGACCGACTGAAGTTTCTGATTTTCCACTATTTCTTTGCGGATTGCCTTATGTGCTGCAGATGAGCCAAATAGCACTCCATCTGGAACTATACATGCACACCTACCGCCTACCTGCAATATCCTTATGAACAATGTCAGGAACAGTAATTCTGTCTTCTTTGTCTTGCACATCTTGAGAAGATCTGCTGATACTGATTCGGCATCTAGACTTCCCTTGAATGGCGGATTTGCAAGAACCAAAGTATATTTATTCTTATCACTATTCTGATCTGATAAACTGTCTCTATATTCAATACATGGATTGTCTATACCATGTGTCATCATATTCATGGCACCTATACGAAGCATCGTTCTATCCATATCATATCCATAGAACATATGATTCATATAGTGATCTCTATTTGCTTTGTTATAAAAGATGTCTTCTTTCTTCTTTTCTCTGAGGTATTCTCCGGATGCAACAAGGAAACCGGATGTTCCACACGCAGGATCACATATCATCTCGTCTGCTGCCGGATCCATCATCTCAACCATCATACGGATGATGTGTCTTGGTGTCCTAAACTGCCCGTTTCTTCCAGACTGTGCTATCTTTGAAAGCAGATATTCATACACATCGCCTCTCACGTCAACTGACTGGATTTCATTCATCAATTTATATATCTCATCCAGCGAATCAACGACCTTCGAGAGAAGAATCGGTGTTGGAAGCTTGAATATGGCATCATCCATATATTTTGAATATGCACTATTCTTGTCGCTGTGAAGATTTTTTATAAATGGGAAAACCCATTCCTGCATGACACTGTACATTTTCTCAGCAGGGAAATCTCTAAATACAGACCATTTGAGCTGCTTTCCGTCAATGTTCCTATCGCCTATCTTCACCTCATCAGCAAATATACTGCTAAATGGAAGTCCTAGCATCTCGCATTCCTTAGCTTTTTTGTTGTCCACATCGTCAAGATCATGGATAAACATAAGATATGTTATCTGTTCTATAACCTCAAGCGGATTGACAAGTCCGCCCGCGGCAAATATGTCCCATAAACTATCTATTTTATTCTTCAAATCCCCTGTTATCATTTGCATTCTCCTTTACACGTACAACAAACCAAAATTTGTATGGATAAATTATACACCACGGAATATCAAAAGCAAACATATAAAACTCTCACCGCTCATTCCAGCACACGTATTCACTCAAAAAACCTTGCCAACCAAACCCAAATGTTATATCGTCACATATAAACAAACACATAAGGGGATTTCAAAATGAATTTAAAACTTGCAGAACCAGAAAACTCAGATGTTTCCATATCACCTGATAGTGAAAGATCAAAGCAGACTTCCGATACGAATTTAGGACAGATATTGTCTCTGATCGACGGAAAGAAAAAACGCATAGAATACAACAGAAATATATTCAGCGCAGAGCTTGCCAGTGTGCCTCGAAAGCGTCAAAATATCGTTTCCAACATTATAATAAATATAGTTATCATGATAGTATTATCTGCGCTGTTTTTCTATATGTCATCACACTCTGCGCTGGGATTAGGATTATTTATGGGTGTTTTCACATATATATTTATTATATACATGCTTATACGAATTGTACGATATATCCGCTTGTACATCATCAATACGGATTGTAACTTCTCAAAGAATTACCGGATCAAACACGGTGTAAACACACTTGTAAATGAAGAAGAATATTGCAGTGCTGTCCTATCCAAGCTCGCCATTTATGAGGGAAAAATATCAGATATGGAACATCATATAAATGCAAATGAGCCATATGACAGTCAAGCATACATAGACGAGCTCACCAGGATTCCAGATGAATTTGACGACTTCAAATACAATGCGGGCAGATTACAATTTTAACCTCCTGTCTGCCATGTCAATCTTATATCTCGTTATTCTTCTTGAACTTCTCCACATCAAGCACCTTGATGACCTTTGCCGGATTACCCACAACAACGGTATTTGGCGCAACGTCCTTTGTCACCACGCTGGCGGCTCCGACTATAGCATTCTCACCGATGGTCACACCCGGAAGTATGGTTGCTCCAGCGCCTATCCAGGCATTTCGTCCTATATGAACATCCTTCACCGTGAGGACATCCCTCTCGTAGAAGTCATGATTGTTTGTTATGATCGACACATTCATGGCGATTCTCACATCGTCATCTATGAACACATCCCCGGCGGACATACATCTGAAATAAGGCATGATGACCACATTGCTGCCTATGTGAATATTCTCGCCAATGTTCAGGAACACTGGCGCATTCACAAAACTTCTCTCGCCCACTCCTCCTGTAAATATCTCGTGCATCGCCTTCATACTCTCCTCTGTATACGGTTCAGTGTTGTTGAACTTATATACAGCCTTGGCCGTCCTTATCGACTCCGCCGATCTTGCATCATTTTTCTGTCTGAGATCTATCCTTCTTTCTTCCATTCTATATCGCTGCTCCTTATATTCATCTTCGCTATTGTTTCATTGTCACATAATACACACATAGAATAATCACCTATAGATGCACAGTCAAGCATCCATTCTCTCCCTGAGCACTTCCTCCTCAGTGTATGTATGCTTTCCAAGAAGTTTATCACGCTTTCCGCCAAATGCTTTATTTATCCTTCCAAGATTGAATCCAACAAGAAATGCCGCGATAACAGTTCCTGCTCCCACACTTCCAAGGCTGTGTATGCAGATCAGACATGTTATTACAGACACAACCACCATAGAACAGTCAAATCCGATCTTTACCTTTGAAAATTCTATATGAGTGACCTCTGACACAGCCTGCATAACGCCCTCGCCTGCAAGTGGTATAAGATCTGCCGGCAGATAGAAGAATATTCCACCTGCTATGAATATAGTGCTTACAAGCATCAAAACAACTCTGACAACTATATTGTCTGTTGATGGCAAAAATGTCGCAAGATAATTGCAGAATGTCGTAAAGTATCCAAATACTACTCCTACCACTATCTGGAGAAGATTTATCGGTTTAAAATTCTTCCGAAGTATAATTACCTGTATAAGCACCAATACCGCATGGAATATAATTGTCGCCTTTCCCATCTCGATCCCCCATACGCATGTCATCGTATATGGTATAGAGCTAACCGGTGACACCCCCAGATTTGATTTGACCGACAATGCTATACCTATAGTCATAATAAACAGTCCAACAAAATACATTGGAATCCTAATCTTCATGTTCTTCATCACTTTACTCCTCTTTTCATGTTGTCTTTTTCGCTGCCTTTTATATCGCCCTTCATATTGTCGTACACCCTGCAAAGTAGTGACTGCAGTTCCCCTATCTCCTCATCGGTAAATCCCGCCAATGCCACAGACTCCACTTTCTCAAACTTTCCGTCAAGCATAGCGACATATTTCCTGCCTTTATCGGTGAGATAAACATACAGTGAGCGTCTGTCCCCCGCATTCATCCGGCGTTCTATATAGTTCTTTGCCTCCATGCCTGAAAGTACGGATGTGATCGATGCCGGCTCTATATGACACCCTGCCGCAATATCCTTCTGGCACGCACCGTCATGATCCTTGAGATAATCCAGCACCTTCGGCTGTCCCATCGTCAGTTCCGTATCCTTTATCTGTGAAAGCAACGCCTTCTGTACCATAAAATGATCCGCCATCAACAGATAATGGATCGACTTTCCTTTCTTTTCTCTCTCATCCATGTTATTTATTTTTCCTCCGCATAAATTGCCCAATATAGGGCATGCTCTAATAAATAGTTATAATTCTAATTATTAGAGTGCTAAACATAATACTCTTCTTTTTCTCTCATGTCAAACCCTGTGATTGAATTTGGAATCAGGCACCTCCGTCCACCATCTTCGTCTCAGATTATATAAAAAAGATCCAGACACAACTTATATGTCATATCTGGATCTTTATAAAATGTCTGTCAAACAAAGTATTTTGTCTGATATATTTATTACTTCTTGATAACTGCCTTCTTCGACACGCCCCTTGCGACCAGAAGTTTCTTATAGTAAGCAAGCTTTGATGCCGGCACCTTTACGGTCATCTTTGCGTATGTTCCGGTGAAGGCAGCAGTTCCTACTGTCTTTGTGGTCATGGATGTGTTTCTCACCACAAGTGCCTTGAGGTTCTTACATCCGTAAAATGCCTTTGAACCTATGGTCTTTACATTCTTACTTATAACAACCTTAGCAAGCTTTGTATTGCCCTTGAATGCTCCGTTTCCTATAGCTGTAACTTTGAATGTCTTTCCTCCAAGCTTTATCGCATCCGGCACTGTCACTGAAGTTGGTCTCTTTATAGCAGAAACAAGAGTGACTGTTCCCTTTCCGCTTGTGGATGCATTTGTTATCTTATATCTATAGTTTCCATACGTGTATACCTTGCCAGCCTTTGTGACTATATCAAAGTACCGAACCACACTTCCTCCATAATTTCCAATTCCTGTGATCACAACTTTTGCCCTGCCAAAGTTCTTGTTGGAATAGCATGTTATCTTGTAATTCTTATTCAATGTAAGCGTGGTCTTGCCGTACACCACCTTGGTATTTGGCTTTACTGTCTTGCCTGTATACAGAACCTTTGCGGATACAGCCACCTTAGCCTTTTTGATATCTCTCTTTACAATGGTAAATGTCAATGTGACTGTTCCCTTGTACTTTCCTTTACCACTTACAACAGCCTTAGCTGTTCCGGCATTTATATTAGATGAATATGCAACTGTATAATCTGTACCATATACAAGCGTGGTATTTCCGACACTAACTACAACTGCAGGTAATATCTTTGCTCCTGTATATGTAGTCTTGTATGATGTTGTCTGTGTTGCCTTGTAAGTTACCTTTGCGCTCTTAGATATGTCTACTGTTATCCATGTCCACACAGCCTTCAGTGTAACATCGCCGTCCACGGCTCCATACAACGCATCAGCCGCATATTTCTTACCTTCACTGTCGATCCATGTCAGGCTGTATCCAGGCTTTGACGCTGAGTAAGCTACACCGTCTGCTGTAGTTATATTAAGCTTTGAAATGTCAAGTATTGAACCCTTGTTGAATGATGATACACAGATCTGCTCATCATTTTCACCGACAAATGTCACCTTGACCATAACAATGCTCTCTCCCTTGCTGTCTACAGGGTCCTTTGAGTATGTAGGATCACCACCTATAACGGCGTCTCCGTCAACTATGATCTTTCCATCGTCTGATTTGACACCAAATGATCCGCCTGTACTTGAACCAGATACATCAGCCGTGATAGTTCCGCCTATGATCTTTATCGAATCATCAGCCGAGATAACCGACTCATCATCACCGAGAGCTGTGGATGTGGCGTCAAGCAAGCCGCCCGTCATCTCAATATCCTTAGCTGCAACAGCCTCAGACACCGCCTCTATCTTATTGCTGCCGCCAGATATCTTTACTGTGCCAG
>JBNMKK010000065.1:0-5324 GCA_050874325.1 Coprococcus sp.
AATTTGCGTATGTACAATATAATCATGTACGTCCGCATTCTTATAATAATTACAAAACGCCTTACGAGGCACGCTACGGGGTTGCATAAACCCTGTGGCAGAAATTAGGTCGTAGTGTTACAAAAAAGCTTGACCACAACAATTTTTCACCAAAATTACAGTTAACGGAACAGGGAAAATACATATCCACCCTAATACCCACAACCATGTATTCTTTTCCCTTTTTTGTTGTTTGACATATCCATTTATTGTTGTTGCATTATTTGATTCATTTTGTGCACGTAGCCTGCCTTTTTCAAATTGATAACCGGTTTCTTCTGCACTTTCACTATCATACCTTACAACCTTAGTTTCATCATCAAGAACAAATGAATTACCACAGTACTGACAAACAATATTATTTCTATCCCTAATGTTTTTTTAAGTTGCCCCACATCTTGGACACTTTAAATCTATGAGTTTCATTTATTTTCCTCCCCCAGGATATTTCACAAATAGTTTAAAATAATAATTATTATACAAAATTCCCATTAATTAATATTATACATATGAAATATAAATCCCCCTGATTAATTCATGTATTCAATTTCTACGAACGATAATCCCCATTGATCTTCACGTAATCATAGGTCAGGTCACAGCCCCATGCCTTGGCTGTCACATTGCCGATTCCAAGATCTATGTTGATGTGGATCTCGTCTGAGCTTAACACCTTGGATGCCTTTTCTTCTGAGAATGGTATTCCTGAACCATTTCTGCATACAGGGACCACACCAAATTCTGACTCAAGGTCAACTGCAACCTTATCTATATCAAAATCAGCCTCAGCATATCCGATGGCACAGAGAATACGTCCCCAGTTGGCGTCCTCGCCGAACATAGCGCACTTTGTAAGTGGGGAACGGATAACACTCTTGGCAACGATGATGGCTGTGTCAAGGTCAGGTGCTCCGGCAACTGTACACTCGATCATCTTGGTTGCTCCCTCGCCGTCTGAGGCAAGCATCATGGTCATACACTCCATGACGATGTAGAGGGCTTTCTTGAACTTCTCATATGCTTCGTTTTCTGTGTCAATGAGCTTGTTTCCTGCAAGACCATTTGCCATGACTGTAAGAGTGTCATTTGTGGACTGGTCTCCGTCTACAGAGAGACAGTTGTAAGTAACCTTTACGATTTCTGAGAGGGCTTTCTGAATAAGCTCTGATGTGATCGCTATATCTGATGTAATGAAGTTAAGCGTTGTCGCCATGTTTGGATGGATCATTCCACTTCCCTTTGCCATACCGCCCAGGGTACATGTCACACCATCTATGTCGAACTGAACAGCAACCTGCTTGTCCACTGTATCTGTGGTCATGATCGCATTTGCCGCCTTGTCGTTACCGTCTGCTGAGAGTCCGTCTGCAAGTTCTTTCATGTGCTCCTCAAATGGCTCGATAGGGATGATCTGTCCGATGACACCTGTGGACGCATTGATGACAAGGTTAACATCGATACCAAGAGCATCTGCTGCAAGCTGTGATATCTTCTCAGCCTTCTCTATTCCATCTGCGTTGCATGTGTTTGCATTCTTGGAGTTTACGATGACTGCCTGTGCCTTACCTCCTGATGCCTTGAGATGTTCCTTGGTAACGGTGATCGGTGCGCCCTTCACCTTGTTCTGTGTATACACGCCAGCTGCATTACAAGGTATCTCTGAGAACACCATACCGAGATCGTTCTTGTTCTTATCCGGATTCAGACCACAGTTAAGGCCATTTGCCTTAAAGCCCTTGGCAGCACACACGCCGCCATCTACATATGTATAGCCGTCATATATCTTCTTATTCATAATCTTCCAGTCCCTTCTAAATTATCTTATATTCCTCAGCGAACCTGCGAGCACTAGCGCCGCTGCAGCCATCCTACTTATTCACCCACGCAAGGAACTTGTCAAGTCTGCCCATCGTCTTGTCTTTTCCGATCACGTTCATGATTGTGAACAGATCAGGTGAGTTCTGCTTGCCTGTGATGGCTACTCTGACTATGGTACACACGTCTGTGATGCTTCCCTTGTATCCGTCAGGATTCTGCTTGTACTCCTTAACGTTTGGACAGTAGCCGATCTTCTCTCCCATCGCCTTCATACTTGAGAACCAGTCCTCTGAATCAAGGAACAGATCCTTCTTGTACTCCTCTATAACCTCTGTGATCATCTCCGGTGTGTACTTCTCATCTATCTCATACTGGAGATCCAGCTCGTTCTCTGGTGTGTACAGATATCCGAACATAGCGCGCAGGTCTGACCATTTACCGACATCCTTGCGGACCTTTTTGCCAGACATCTTCCACAGGTTGATAGTCTTCATGAATCCATCCTTATCCTGTGTGCCAAATGTATATATGTTCTCATCATGCTCCTTTGCCCACTCCATGATGAGATCGTAGCACTCCTCCGCCGTGAGCTTTGAGATCATCTCCTTGCTTACATCGTTGAGCTTGACCATATCGAAAAGTGCACCGCTGACTGGCATCTTCTTGAGCGATAATGTAAAGTCGTCTATTGTCTTGTCCGCATGGGCTGCATGCCACTCCTCGTAATTGGAATTGGCTATTGTCATGAGATACTCAAGCACGCTGACTGAAGGAAATCCCTGCTCTGCATAGAAACCAACCGCAGCCTCCGGATCCTTTCTCTTGCTGAGCTTTCTCTTTCTCTGATGCTCACCCTCCTCGTCCACTGTGACCTCAAGTTTCATGATAGGGGCGATGTGTGCATACTTTGGAAGAGCAAATCCACACAGGTCAAAGAGCTGCTTGTGAAGTGGATATGATGCAAGCCACTCGTCTCCTCTGATGACAAGATTTGTCCTCATGAAGTGATCGTCAACTGCATGTGCAAAATGATATGTAGGTATTCCGTCTGACTTCAGAAGTACCACATCCATTATATTCTCTGGCATCTCGATCTTACCTCTGATCGGATCGCTGTAGATAACTGTCTTTCCCGGCTCACCCGGACTCTTAAGTCTCACAACGTATGGCTCGCCCGCTGCAAGTTTCTCCTCTATCTGCTCGTATGTCAGATTTCTTCCGACTGCATACTCTCCATAATATCCTATATCAACCTTTGCAGCCTCCTGCTTTGCCCTGATCTCGTCAAGCTCCTCAGCCGTTGTGAAATCAGGATATGCATATCCTTCCTGCATAAGTTTCTTGACACAGGTCTGATATATCTCTTTTCTCTCGCTCTGCTTGTATGGACCATATATGGTCTCGCCGCCCTCAAATGGTCCCTCGTCAAATCCAAGATCAAACTTCTTCAGTGAATTGATGATTTCATTTACGCCGTCCTCAAGCTCTCTCTTTCTGTCCGTGTCCTCTATTCTAAGGTAGAACACACCGCCGCTCTGTTTTGCAAGCTTTCTTGAGATCATGGCAGCATAAAGTCCACCGATATGCATATATCCCGTAGGACTTGGCGCAAATCTTGTAACTCTTGCCCCCTCCGGAAGGTCTCTCTCTGGGAATCTCTTCTCAAGATCATCCACTGTATCTGTTATATCTGCAAATATCAAATCCGCTAATTTGTTGTAATCCATCTCCTATTTCACCTTTCTGCTATATCATATATCATCAAGTTTCGACTTGATGATAGTTTCATTATATCCTGTCTGATTATAAGTTGTAATATGATCCTCGTCAATTCTTTAAAGCGCCAGAGAAAATTTATCCCCAAATAAGATGTCTTGGCATGTCGTGAAAATATATCTTCATTATCACTGGCGCTTTTCTTGCTTATCGCCTTGATTTGCATGTAAAGTTGTCTACGATTATCTCATACACATTCACCGCTGCAAGCGCCTGCTCTGAGTAACTGTATTTTCTCTTCTCTATCTTGTCAAATGATCTCATGTTCTCAGTATTTCTCGCAAGCTGATGATTCATAAGACAGTTGAGAGCCTCACATTTCTCCTCCGGATCTGTGAGCTTTCTGGCTGTACCATTTCCCATGATGCTGCTGTAGAGATAGCCGAAACTGCATGCATTTGGTCCTTCCACCAGATAGTGATCCGTGTCCATCTCTATGGCTACCTTTGGATCCGCCGATAAAGCATCCACCTTTCTGCCCTCTCCAGCAGAGTGGAAGTATAGTTTCAGAACATCCTCTTCGTAGGTATAACCGAAATTCAGCGGAACTATGTACAGTCCATCTTCATCGTGAACCGCCATCCTGAACACCTTGCATGAATTGAGTACATCAACTATCTCCTTGCGATCTGTTATCATCCTGTCATTTCTCCGCATCTCTCGCATACAATACCTCCATTCTTTCAACTCCACGCCTTTACTTTGTATGATGTGACTCCAAGTATCGTCTCACCGTCTATCTGAAGTGGTGTCGGACGGTCAAATACAACCTCCACCTCTTTAGCCTCAAATATCTCCACATGCTTTTCATGTTTCACATGTTCTCCCTTGAATATTGAAGGGAATATCATAAGGGTTCCAATCTTCCCCTTGCCGCGGAACACCATAACCGAAACTGTATGTTCACTGTTAAGCCTGTCCTGCCCCGGAGTTGCCATCATTCCTCCTCCGTAATATCTTCCATTCATCGTTGGCACCAGCCATGCATTTTTGTATTCATGCCGGACGCCATCAATCGTAACCACTGCATTCCTCGGCTTAAACGCATATAGCAGCCCTTTGATAGCTATTGCCGTATAGTTTACAGGCCTATTCTTATGTGTCTTCTCATTTTTTGCCCTCTGGCGATCACCCTCCTCACAGCAGTAGCCGTCTATTCCGAATCCCACATTATTCATAAACAACCACTTTTTGCCATTTATCGTAACTTCCGGAAGGTGCTGTATATACTGATTTATCGGGTAATCCGGGGTGTCATGGCTGTCATGTCCTATATCCTTGGCAAAATCGTTGCCGCTACCGGACGCATAATAGTAAATAGTATTTTTAATGTCCATATCCTTTATGTCATTTACAAATCTGTTGAGGGTTCCGTCACCGCCACACAGGATAACCTCGTCATCCTCGGCAAGTGCTCCCATAAATTCCGCATACGAACTGATCTCAGTCATCTTCTTTAGTATCGCGTCCGGATAGACATCCGCAAGCTCCTGCACGTCATATAGACATTTGCCGTTACCCGCCAGTGAATTATATAAAATATACTTCTTTCCCATTTTTTATTTTTAGTAGCAGACTGTATCGTATGTATGAAAGTATTGTAAAATAAACATTTATCACTTCCTTTACATAAAATACTGTCTACTACGTTCTCCTTTCCTAAAATTATTTTTCATCCAACAACTCTTGAC
>JBNMKK010000066.1:0-4709 GCA_050874325.1 Coprococcus sp.
ACCGTTCATCATAGAGGGTGTCATCATAGGAGCCGTTGGATCGGCGATACCGCTGGTTCTTCTATATTATATGTATGATAAGATACTGACATATGTGGCAGGAAGATTCCAGGTAGTTACCACGCTGTTCGCGTTTGTGAGTCAGAAGGAATTGTTCAGCACGATGGTGCCGGTTGGACTTGTCCTCGGCATAGGAGTTGGACTTGTGGGAAGTTTGCTCACGACGAGAAAGCATCTCAGGGTGTAACCGTAATTATTAAATGATACTAATTGTTTGTTAGTTGGGGGTTAACAAGGAGTAGTAGAATTATGAAAAAGAAAGTTCAGAAATGTCGCAACTTAAAAAGGTCTGTATTGGTGATGGCGGGATGCCTGGCAATGGGGTGTGCCATGCTTTTCCAGACCGGAGATACGACTGTTCAGGCGATGACTAAGGATGAGGCTGAAAAGCAGAAGGAAGAGGCAAAGGAGAACGAGGATAGCGCCAAAGATATACTGAACTCCATGGAGGAACAGCAGAATAAGATCGTTCAGGAAGTTGCGGATCTTGATGCGCAGGCCACTACAATACAGACAGAGATCACTAAGAAACAGGATGAGGCTGACGAGCTGGAGGCGAATATAAAAGAGACCAAGAAACAGCTCAAGGAGGCTCAGAAGGCTCAGGATACCCAGTATGAGGCTATGAAACAGAGAATACAGTATCTGTATGAGGAGGGTGATGAGGAGTATGTTGACGCTCTTGTCACATCTATATCATTTACAGATCTTCTCAACAAATCAGAGTATATAGATCAGATATCAGAGTATGACCAGAAACAGTTGACCAGACTGATAAAAAACAAAGATGATATAGCACAGTATGAGAAGGACTTGGAGTCGGATCTCAGGCAGGTGGAGTCGATAAAGACTGATCTTGAGACAGACAATGAAAAACTGCAGGAACTCATAGAGAAAAAGCAGGAAGATATAAACAGATACGCAGATGATATAGATGCTCAGAAGTCCCTTATGGCAAAGTTCACAGCCCAGAGGGAGGAGGCTGAAAGGCGAATCGCAGAGATCGCAAGGCAGGAGATGGATCGTGCCAGAGCAAATGGCGGTGGAGTGTATACCCCTGATGGCAAGGTTTATGACACATCGAAGTATGCGGGAAGATTTATGTGGCCGGTATCAACGGGCGGAGTCATAACGGATGAGTTTGGATACAGAGATGCACCGACAGCCGGTGCAAGTACATATCATCAGGGACTTGATATAGGTTGTGACTATGGAACTGATATAGTTGCAGCTGATGATGGAACAGTTGTCATGTCGGGCTACAATGGCGGAGCTGGCAACATGGTCATGATAAGTCACGGTGACGGCATATGCACTGTATATATGCATAACTCTCAGCTATGTGTAAATGTAGGTGAGAAGGTTGTCAAGGGACAGGTAATTGCTAAAGCGGGAAGTACAGGAGTTTCAACCGGACCGCACTGCCATTTTGGCGTGTCCATAGATGGAACTTACGTGAATCCACATGATTTCCTGGGACAGTGATAAAGATCACAATATGAGGGCGAGAATCAAATAAGGAATTCAGGAAATGATAATAATACCAGAATGGAGATATAAGTGATGAGAAAGACGATCAAAAAGGCAGTGGTGACGGTAGTACTTGCGAGTACGGTGATAGGACTTACGGGCTGTGGTTCATCAGGTGTATTTAGCAGTTCGATCAATAGTAACCAAAAGTCCAGTAAGGTAAACTATGACGGAAATATTTTGGATGCGGACGTAATAGAAAAGACTTCCAAGATTGAGAGTATCATTGACAGCTATTATTACAATGATATTGATGATGATCAGATCAGAGAGGGTATCTACAAGGGAATTATGGAATCTTTGGATGATCCGTATGCAGAGTATTATACCAAGGAAGAATTTGCAAAACTACAGGAGGACGATTCCGGAGAATACGCAGGAATTGGAGTTACTGTCAGCAAAGACGAGGACACAGGATATGTGAGAGCCGTCAACATTCTTGAAGGAGCACCCGCAGAGAAAGTTGATATACAGCCAAATGATATAATTGTTCAGATCGATGATTATGAGATACTCACTGACGATGATCTTGATTATCTTGTCTCCCTTATAAGAGGTGAGGCAGGCACGGATGTGACTCTTAAAATATACAGAGAGAGTGATAAATCATACCATGATGTGACCATCACCAGGGAGATCGTGGAGTACAGTACAGTCTCATCATTTATGATAGATGACAAGATTGGTTATGTAAGGATCACGCAGTTTATAGACAACACAGACGAGCTGTTTGAGAAGGCTGTGGAGAACCTCAAGAAAGAGGGTATGCAGGCTCTTATGATCGATGTCAGAAGTGATCCGGGCGGAATGCTCACATCTGTAGTAAATATATGTGATTACCTTCTTCCTGAGGGCACGATAGTTTCCATCAAGAATAAGGATGGCAAGGTCGAGGAGGAATACAAATCAACAGATGAGCAGTCTCTGGATATGCCAATGGTTGTCCTGACAAATGAATACAGCGCCAGCGCATCAGAAATCCTGACATCAGCACTGAAGGAGTTCAAGGTTGCAACGGTTGTCGGAACCAACACATACGGCAAGGGTATCGTTCAGAGCGTCATACCTCTTGGTGATGGTACAGCTATAAAGCTCACAACGCAGAAGTATTTCACCCACGATGGAAATGATATCCATAAGAAGGGCGTTGCCCCAGATATCGAGATTGAACTTCCGGATGATTACACATATAAGGATTTCCAGGGAGCGAAAGACAGCCAGTATCAGAAGGGCATTGAGGTGCTCAAGGAAAAACTTGGGGAGTAGGAACGTCTGATATATTATGTATAATAGGTAACTGCCCCATGATAAATATGGGATTGTATATGTAATTTGCATAAATAATCAAAACAACATAATTTTTAGATAATATGCAGCACAAAAGTGCTGCATATTGTGTTATACTAGGAAATGTTCAGAAATCTGTTATAGGTAAATAAAAGGCAACAAAGGAGATATACATGGATAAGGAACTGATTATCGTATTGGACTTTGGCGGACAGTATAACCAGCTGATCGCCAGACGTGTAAGAGAGTGTAATGTATATGCCGAAGTACATCCGTACACATTGCCGCTGGAGAAGATCAAGGAGATGAACCCTAAGGGAATCATTTTCACCGGCGGACCAAACAGCGTATACAAGGACGATTCACCTAGCTGCAGCAAGGAGATATTTGAACTGGGTATTCCTATTCTTGGAATATGCTACGGTTCACAGCTTATGGCTCATTTGCTGGGCGGCAAGGTCAGCACAGCCCCTGTCAGTGAGTATGGAAGAACAGAGGTTGAGGTTGACAAGACATCCAAGTTGTTCGCAGATGTAAGTGATAAGACTATCTGCTGGATGAGCCACACGGACTATATTGCAGAAGTGCCGGAAGGTTTCAAAAAGACAGCCTGGACTCCAGTCTGCCCTGTGGCAGCCATGGAGAACGCTGAGAAGAAACTTTATGCGACTCAGTTCCACCCAGAGGTTATGCACACCGAGGAAGGTATGAAGATGCTCAGAGCATTTGTCATGGACGTGTGCCAGTGTGCAGGAGACTGGAAGATGGATTCATTTGTAAAAGATACAATAGAGAGTCTGCGTGCCAAGATAGGCGATGGCAAGGTGCTGTGCGCTCTGTCAGGCGGTGTAGACTCATCAGTGGCTGCAGTTCTCCTGTCCAAGGCAATAGGAAAGCAGCTCACATGTGTGTTCGTAGATCACGGTCTTCTTCGTAAGAACGAAGGCGACGAGGTTGAGGCAGTATTTGGCCCGGACGGTCCATACGACCTGAATTTCATCAGAGTAAATGCTCAGGACAGATTCTACAGCAAGCTTGCCGGAGTAACCGAGCCTGAGTCAAAGAGAAAGATCATTGGCGAGGAGTTCATTCGTGTATTTGAGGAAGAGGCTAAGAAGATCGGTGCTGTGGACTTCCTCGTACAGGGAACCATATATCCTGACGTCATCGAGTCAGGCCTTGACAAGTCAGCAGTCATCAAGTCCCACCACAACGTAGGCGGACTTCCTGACTATGTAGATTTCAAGGAGATCGTAGAGCCACTCCGCCTCCTCTTCAAGGACGAGGTCCGCAAGGCAGGTCTTGAGCTTGGAATCCCAGAATATCTGGTATTCCGTCAGCCATTCCCAGGTCCAGGTCTCGGAATCAGGATCATCGGAGAGGTCACAGCCGAGAAGGTCAAGATCGTTCAGGACGCCGACGCCATCTACCGCGAGGAGATCGCAAAGGCAGGCCTCGACAGAAACCTCGGTCAGTACTTCGCAGCCCTGACCAACATGCGTTCCGTCGGCTGTATGGGAGATTTCAGAACCTACGATTATGCCGTAGCACTCCGTGCTGTAAACACAACAGACTTCATGACAGCAGATTGTTCAGAGATACCATTTGAAGTTCTTCAGAAGGTAATGAACAGGATTATCAATGAGGTCAAGGGTGTTAACAGAGTAATGTATGATCTGACCAGTAAACCACCTGGAACGATTGAGTTCGAGTAGCTTGAAAAATCGCGGAAAAGCCCATAAATAAAGGCTTTGCGGGGTGTCGAAAAGACCAAATGGAGTGCAAATGGAGTTTAAAAATTATTTTTTTCTCTTGTTTATATTCCAGATTCA
>JBNMKK010000067.1:0-4474 GCA_050874325.1 Coprococcus sp.
CCATAAAAAGAGTGCTGGAGGGTTCTTTTTTCTTTGGCCATAAATGATTTGCAATCACATAGAAAAGTGCTTAACTTGGACAGGGTTAGGCACATTTTCTTATATTTGTATTGACGAATAATATAGCAGCTTATGGATACAAAGTAATAGACGGATAGACCATTCTAAGTAAGCATCCGACGAACCACGTGTGACATCCAATAACAGCGAAGTGGCAGCAACTATTGCGAAGTTGCCGCCACTTTCGTCAAGTGACATGTCACTGACAGTCATTTACCGTTACTTTGCAGTTACTGGCTGCCAGTTCTCTGGGAGTAGCACCTTGATGTCCTTCTCTATAGGAAGACGCCTGAGCGTATCTTCCAGCCATGCCCTGATCTCGACATTGTGAGCCTTGCAGCTGGCGAAGAGTGAGTATACGATAGCTGTACGCACTGCGGCATCGTGATTTCCGCAGAAGAGGTAGTTCTTCCGCCCCAAGGCCAGAGGTCTGATGGCATTCTCCACGCCGTTGTTGTCGATGTTGTATCTGCCATCAAGGACATAGCGGCTCAGTCTCGGAAGGAGGGTGTAAGTGTAATTTATGGCCCTTCCCATTCTGGACTTTAGTGTAAAGCGGCCGGCAACGGAGTCCATCCATTTCTCAAAGTCCCGGATGATGGGATAGGCTTCCTTCTCTCTTCGTTCTCTGATTGCATCCGGCTCGAGTCCGGCATCTTTCATATCGGCTTCCAACTTGTAGAGCTTGCTGATATAGACTATCGCCTCGCTGGCATACTTGCGGTCCTCGTCAAGAGCTTCCACAAACTTGCGCCTTACGTGCGCCCAGCAGCCTATCATACGTTTGCCGGGGGTGTTTTCAAAAGAGTTGTACACCTCATATCCGTCCGTCTGCACCGCTCCTCTATATCCGCCGATCAGTTTGCGCGCTGTATCGCCGCTCCTGGAGCCCATGTCATAATGGAAGTATACGCTCCCGCCAACGGCATCCCTCACTGCCCACATATATCCCTTCACGGCACGGTGCTTCTCGTTGTCTATCACCGGCAACGTACTCTCATCGACCTGTATATAGTCTTTCTCCATTATCACTTCCCGCTGCTTCTCATACAACGGATGGAGTTTCGAACAGACGGCCGCGAACCAGTCATTTATCGTCGCGTCGCTCAGAACTACGCCCAACTCCTTATATTTTTGTATCTGGCGGTAGAACGGAAGGTGATAGAAGAACTTGTTTATCAGGATATCGGCCAGCAGACTCTCGGAAGCCATCCCCTTCGGGATTATCATGTCCGGCAGAGGAGCTGTCACGAACGCCTGTCTGTCAGGATCCTCTATCTGAAGACTGCTCCTGAGGGCGAACTTGTGGCGGGCTGTTCTGTCTATGTACATCTGTGCAGGTTTGATGGCAAGCCTGTCTGTGGTTTCCACACCTATCTCCACATAGTCGGGATTGCCCAGAATCCCTTCCGGATAGATATCAGTGACGATAACAGGAAGGTTGGAGTATACCGGCTTACGGACTTCGCGCTTGTGGGTCTTGACCTCTATGACCTTGGCGTTCTGTTCTTCCATGGACTTCACTTCGGCGTCAAGACCAGCCTGCTCCTCTTCGCTCAGCTGTTCATCGAACAATGTCGGCTCAAGGGCAGAGGGATCGAGAGGCAGGTTCTTCTCACTCATCTTGCCGAACAGTTTCTTGCGATACCACTCCATCATGGACTTCAGGGATGAGACGGCATTTTCAAGCTCAACTTTCTCGGCGGTGAGCTTTTCGACCTGCAAAGAAAGCCTTTTGTTCTCCTCAATCAGAGTCCGTATATCCTTGATTTCCATAATTTAAAGGTACGAAAAAAGTACCATATACGCAAGTCTACGGCACTTTTTCTTCAAAGAAAGATGATTATTTTTGGAGACTTTTCGAGAGAATTCTCATCCTCCGGACATACGGACTATCAAGGGCGGATCGCACCATCCCGAGCATCTCTTCGTAGGAGATTCCGGAAGATACCACTTCGTCATCGGAGGACCGGACAGCCGACTTCATGCGTCCTATGTCCAGCCGGATGGAATACAGAACGAGCCCTCCTTCCTCCTGGCGCAGCATCTTCATCATGTTTCGGCTTGCATTCATGAAGATGTACACATCTCCTCCTTTGAGGTTGGCGCACATCCCGTTGGTCACGATGCCGCTCAGACCGTTGAAGCTCTTGCGCATGTCCACTGGCTTGTTGTACAGCCAGTACTTCACCGTGCCATCCAGACTAAACATTGCTCGCCGATATTATCTCCCGCAGGTGCGCCGCAGTCATGTTTCCCTGGATACGCATAGCAGAACCGCAGGATGTACGGATCTCCACCGTCAGGAAACTCTCCTGATCCTGTTGTAGCTTCTGTTGTTTGCCTTTGGACTTTTGTACAGGAACAGCAGGAGCCTGTCCGGGCATCATCGGAACGAACCCGGCTGGAGCCAATGACTGTTCATCCTCTTCACGGTACCTGCGTTTCCACCTGTAGTACTGGTGCTTCGCTATTCCGTGTTTTTCCAAATACTCCTGTTGACTGATGTGATGCTCCTCGCATCCCCGATCAATTGCAGCTATCTCTTCCCTTGTCATCATAAGCTTCGATTTTTTGCAAAGGTAGCCCGACTCTCGCCAGGCTACAATATGCATTTCGTCGGATGCTTACGATACGTCTGAGACAAATGATACGGATAGTACGGCTGGTATTTTCAGTACGAATGGTATGAATGGTATGTGTGGTACAACTGGTACAGTTGGTACGGAAGTGGAAATCATGAGACATATATACAGATACCACCTGATGGATTACAATTCTGCCGGGATGTGACACACTTCTCTGAATTATTTTGCACCTAGTGCGTCCCAGAACTCTTCCGGGAGTGTGACATTGTCAAGAGCAGATGCTTGTTTAAAAAGAGGAGCGATTTCACTATCGCGCCATCCGGCAATGCCGCAGCCGATACGCGTTACAAGGAATGTCAATTCCGGGTGCGCTTTTGCTTAAGCCGTAAAATCGTCAACGTGCTTGCGGATAATATCAATGCTTCCGTCCATTGTCGGAATCGCATAGCATTGACCGGTCATACCGACACCGATGCCCCATTCTGCGCCGAACTCTTCATGGGCGATGCGTGCTGCTCCACCACCGTGCCTGCCCTCTTTAATACTGCCTTATGTCAACGTTTACATACGCTGCCGAACACGAAGATTTCACCCTCTCTAAGAGAAGTGATATACTGCGGCGTGATTCTGTCGTGTTTTGTCATGTTATTCAGCATTTACTATTTTCCATATTCTTATGTCTAAAGACGTCATCAATGCTTATTCTAACCCTGATGGCGCCACATTGCGGATCAATGTCTTCGACAACTATACGTCCTATATGTTGTAGCCAGAGAAGGTGGAGAAGCACCATCTTCTCTGTTGTCACTTCAGGGACAGCCAAGTCAGAAGTCTTTATCCAGGACACTCGTTTTTTGAGCGCCTCGGAAATCTCAGTTGGCTCCAACTCCGATTTCAAGATCGGTTCCACATTCAGTTGCTCCAAAAGTGTTGCTAATGTAACCGAAATATGTTTTAGATGGTTCTTTACTTCCATAGTCAGATAACTCTATATTTCACTTTAACTCTTTGTCTTCAGCGAAGATTTGAACTTTTTCCTTGTTATACGAAGATTCTATTAGCGTCTCATAATTTATAGTGAAGATATCTAGTATAAGACTATGGATGCCTAAGATTTAGGAAAATGCGTCGACTCAAATGATGAGAAAGACTTCGTCAAAATTTCATTCAAACGACATCAGTCATTATCATTCAGAATCAATGTCTCAGAATCTTCCTGTAGAGTGTCAGACAGCTGGTTGAACTTTTTATCGAGTAATGTAATGACTTGAATTGATTTTTCAATTCGGAAACAGATGGTATCCTAGAAGCGTATGAACATCCCGCTCCGACAAAGAGAATGACATCGCCCCGTCTGACTAAATCAATAAAGAATTACACTATCTGCGATAATTCCTTAAGTAGGATACTTTCCGCCCTAACCATTGCGCTCTCAAATTCTGAGTATGACGACATCATCTTCGGGATAGTCATCCCAATAATCATAATCTTTCCACCGTCACCCATTAAATCGCCGACTTTAATCACGTTAAGTTCTTTCGCACTTATACCAATCCTATCATTATAAAAGTCACCGGTGTCCGGATTGACCAACACAATCTCGTTCGGACATATGAAGATCCCAACTTTAGAGGATGTAATGTGCATGTATGAGATCATCTGGTTCAAATCTTCTCGCTGTATATTGTCATTAATCCGGCCAAAGTCTTCCGTCAAAGTCATTAGTCGCTTATACTTAGCATCTGCTATGACATTCTGCTTCATATAGTCGGGATACCGCTTATACTTATTTTTGCGACCAATGGAAGGGTATATAGCCCCTTCTC
>JBNMKK010000068.1:0-3602 GCA_050874325.1 Coprococcus sp.
ATTGTACAAGGAAAGGTGTTTCTTTGTATAACTTATTGACACCACCCGCATAGCAGGTGGTTTATTGTTTCACACGCTGTTTATTTATATATTAAGATTTTTCTAAGCCTTGCGTGTTCAACAGGCTAAAGCCCATAAAAAAAAGTGACCAGGGGCTACCTGGTCACCATAATGAGGGGAGAGAGGATTCAAATAAATGAAAACTCTACTCTCACATATTAACTTATACTCTATCATAAGTCAACAGTTTTTTGTGTTTTATAATAAATTCTTGCATCTTAAGTGTTTTTTATCCACTGCCTATTACTCAGTGTCAGCCACCTTTGTATTGGCGTTTGCATAACTTGCCGGATTTTTCTTTTTCACAACCTTAAGTCCAAACACAAGAAGAACCATAAGCACTATAAATATAGGCAGCATCACAAACCACTTTACATGGAGTCTGTATGTGAGTGGTCCCACTATTGCATATGCGATAAATGACATTATAGCTGCTGTTATCGCATATGGTAACTGTGTTGATACATGATTTACATGGTTACATTCAGCTCCTGCAGATGCCATTATTGTTGTATCAGATATAGGTGAGCAATGATCTCCACATACAGCTCCCGCCATACATGCTGATATTGCCACGATCATAAGCTCGTTGTTCTTTCCCTCAAATACAGCGCAAACTATTGGAATGAGTATTCCAAATGTACCCCATGATGTTCCAGTTGCAAATGCCATAAGACATCCAACTATGAATATAACTGCTGGCAAAAGGCTGAACAGACTTCCAGATGCCGATTCCATAGCATTCTGTACGAAATCCTTTGCTCCCATCATATCCGTGGTTCCCTTAAGAGTCCATGCAAATGTCAGAATCAGTATCGCAGGCACCATCGCCTTGAATCCCTCAGGTATAGCCTCCATACATTTGCTGAAATCAAGGACGCCTCTTATCACATATAACAAAATTGTTATGAGCAGTCCAAACAAACTTCCTATCGCAAGTCCAACTGATGCATCACTGTTTGAAAATGCCTCAACAAAACCTGTTCCACTGAAAAATCCACCTGTGTAGATCATTCCTATTACACAGCATATAACAAGACAAATGATTGGAATTATAAGGTCGATCACCTTTCCATTGCTGTTCACGGCATCTGTCTCTTCTGCGGTAACTGTCTTCTTTCCGTCTCCAAGTGAAAGCAGATCACCCTTTAACGCATTAAGCTCATGCTTTTCCATAGGACCAAATTCGACCTTCATCACTATCATTGCGATCATCATGGCCAGAGTCATAAACGAATAATAGTTGTATGGTATAGCCTTTATAAACAGACCAAATCCATCCTCGCCCTTTACAAATCCACTTACAGCCGCAGCCCACGATGATACCGGAGCTATGATACATATAGGCGCTGCAGTTGCATCTATAACATATGCAAATTTTGCTCTTGATATCCTATGCTTGTCTGTAACCGGTTTCATGACACTTCCAACCGTAAGGCAGTTGAAATAATCATCGATGAATATCAGCACTCCCAAAAGTACCGTACAGAGCTGAGCGCCCTGTCTTGTCTTTATATGTGTTGCTGCCCAGTCTCCAAATGCTTTGGACCCACCAGCCTTGTTCATGAGGGCAACTATAGTTCCCAGTATTACAAGGAATATAAGTATACCCACATTATAAGAGTCTGAAAGCTGGGCTATGAGACCGTCCTGCAATACGTTTGATATACTTCCTGTAAAACTGAACCCTGATGCAAATACTCCACCTATTACAATTCCTATAAAAAGTGAACTATACACCTCTTTTGTTATAAGCGCCAGAGTAATTGCCACAACAGACGGTACAAGCGCCCAGAATGTTGCATAGGTTGATGGCGATGGAATCTTATCCACATATATGGACACAATTCCAAGAACCGCAATAATGAGAATTACCACGGCAATGGCTATTAGATTTTTCCTACTGCTCTTCATCTGTGATCCTCCCTGATCTTTTTCTTTTCGTATCATAAATGTATGTGATAACTCATTTGTGGGATAATGCGTCATCACGTCATATAATTAAAGTTATATCATACAAACATGCTCTTTGGATAGTGGAAATATGTGTTTTATACTTTTATTCTGCCATTACCATCACAAATTAAGTTTTTTCAATCAAAAACAGTCAAAATTTATAATGAATATGTGAATATGACGGAAAACAGTCAAATGCTATTGCACTAAAACTCTTTTTGTCATATTATCTGTTTGTAAGCAAGAGATAAGCAAGTTTAATAAAGCTTGGCAGTCACTTGAAGTTACATTTAATAATTTGACAATTTACTATTTTTTGTTATTTACTCCCTTTTGTAGTCAGAAATGACTACACCCCCAATCCCTTAATTGGCACAGCCGTCAAACGGCTGTGCCCCTCCCTAAGGAATATAGCAATACAATGATAAAAGGGTATTCAAGAGAGTAAAAGCTAGTTTATGAGACATACTTCCCATATCAGCTCACAAAAAATTTATATAAAAAGAAACAGGATCATGACTAGGCAATCATGATCCTGTTTCTTTTTTACTTTGATAGCCAATCTGAATTTTCAAAATCAGATTTGCGCAACTGCTTTATGCGCAACTTACGCAGGTTGTCTTGTTTTTTGACGTTTTAAGCTTATATGAGCATATTAATCGGGATACAATCATTTTTTGCTCATTTTAGGTGTCAAATATAGTCAAAAGCAGTCATAATCGCCAACTTATATGGAAATATGGCTTGAATGTCTCAAAAGCTATTGCAATATTTTTTTATTTATCATATTATCAGCTTGTAAGCAAGAGATACACAAGTTAAAGAAAACTTAGCATTCACTTGCTGGCACAATTTTATAAATTTGACAATTTACTATTTTTTGTTATTTACTCCCTTTTGTAGTCAGAAATGACTACACCCCCAATCCCTTAATTGGCGCAGCCGCCAAACGGCTGCGCTCCTCCCTAAGGAATATAGCAAATACAATGATAAAAGGGTATTCAGGCGAGTAAAGCTAGTTTATGAGACATATTTCCCATATCAGCTCACAAAAAAACTTATATAAAAAGAAACAGGATCATGATTGCCTAGTCATGATCCTGTTTCTTTTTATATACCCACTCTTTTTTTACTACTCTTTTCTACTTACTCTTTTGTATCTATTTTTTATATGTCCTATTTCTGTTCTTCAATAAAACCTTTAAAGTTCTTCTCAACCAATTTTCTGGGTACCATCACCTGGTGATCACACCCTGTACATCTAAGTCTGAAGTCCATCCCAACTCGAAGGATCTCCCAGGAATTAGTTCCACACGGATGCGGTTTTTTCATTTTTATAACCTGCCCCACATTGAATACCATAACAAACATAACTCCTTATTACACAAAAAGCTGAAACCTTTAACAGTTTCAGCTTTCATAATATAGTGCCCAAAGCTGGAATCGAACCAGCGACACGAGGATTTTCAGTCCTCTGCTCTACCAACTGAGCTATCTGGGCTTACATAAAAGTAGCGGGGACAGGATTTGAACCTATGACCTTCGGGTTATGAGCCCGACGAGCTTCCAGACTGCTCCACCCCGCG